>JAEWBY010000006.1 GCA_023390905.1 Pseudomonadota bacterium
CACCGGCAGCCTCATCTCCGACGGCTGCATTATCGAACCGGGCGCCCGGGTTGAGAACAGCGTCATCGGCCTCCGCTGCCGGATCGGGCGCGACGTGACGATTCGCAATTCGATTCTGATGGGCGCCGACTATTACGAATCGCCCGAGCAGCTGGCAGCGGGCGATTTCGCCGAGCAACCCCCCATCGGGATCGGCGCCGGCTCGGTGATCGAGGGCGCCATCATCGACAAAAATTGCCGCATCGGCCAGCGGGTGCGTATCATTAACGACGCCGAGCTCGATGACGTGTCGTGCGATGCGTGCACCATCCGCGATGGCATTATCGTGGTCGGCAAGGAGACCGTGCTCCCCCCCGATTGGTACTTCGAGCCTGGCAAAAAGGCCGGCGAATCGGCGTAATCGTCACAGGCGGACGCTGGATTAGCGCGGGGGCTTGCCTCGTTCGGCTCGCTTGCGACCATTGGTAGGCGCCAGCCGGGTTCGATTGGCATACTAGAGCCTTATCGCCGCTAGCGTCCCGCAGTTAGCGAACCATTCCCAAGGAACGTTGATGTCTTCTCTTCGCCCATTTCTATCGAGCGTCGTCCTTCATTCGCTGAGTTTGCTGGTCGCGACAATATGGGTCCTCGACGTCTCGCCGCCCAGCGCCGTGGCCCAGGAGAAGGAAGCCGCCGCGCCCGTCACTCCCGAAGCGGACCGGATCTATCTCGACGAGCCGACCCCCGCCCCGGAGCCGACCGTCGCCAAGCAAGGCCCCGTTTCGGAAAAGTACGACGACGGCAAGGTTCGCGTTGAGCGCAACGTCCAGATCCTCTCGGACAACCAGGTCGTTAACCATGGCAAGTACACCGAGTACTACCGCAACGGCCAGAAGTTCGCCGAGGGGAATTTCGACAACGGCGTTCACGACGGCGCGTGGAATTACTGGCACGACAACGGCCAACTCGCCAAGACGGTGACGTTTAAGAAGGGCGCTCCAGACGGGACCTGGGAGGTCTTCCGTGCGGACGGGACCCTGCAATCGAAGAAGGGATATAAGGCAGGCCAGCGCGACGGGCAGTGGACGGTTTACTACGAAGACGGCAAGACGCCGAAGATCGAGCAGAACTTTGTCGACGGCCAGCTAACGGGGAAACGCAAGACGTTCTTCCCCAGCGGCAAAACGCGCCAGGAAGCGAATTTCGCGAACGGCGCGCTTGACGGCGTGATGACCGAGTGGGACGAGTCGGGCCGCAAGATCGCCGAGGCGACCTTCGAGCAAGGGAAGCTTGAGGGCAAGCTCGTGCGCTGGGGCGCCGACGGCTCGGCGAGCGAGCAAACGTATCGCGACAACAAGCTCATCTCGTCTGGTCCCTCGACGCCGGCGGGCGAGTAACGATCGTCGTCGTCACGAGCGCTTCACGTCGCCGCCTGCAGGCGGCTTTCCGTCGCATCACTTCGTGTTGGTAGACGCCATGTCTGAAAGTTCGAAATCGGGCCTCGCCCACGCCGTCTTCTTCACCCTGAAGGAGCAAACCCCCGAGGCTCGGGAGGCGCTCGTCGCCGCGTGCGACAAGTACCTCACCGGCCATCCGGGAGTCGTCCACTACAGCGCGGGCGTGCGCGAGCCTTCGTATCAGCGGCCGGTGAACGACCAGGAATTCGACGTCGCCCTCGTCGTCGTTTTTGAAAGCAAACAGGCCCACGACGACTACCAGGTGGCCCCCCGGCACAAAGAATTCATTGCCGAGCAATCGCCCCACTGGGCGAAAGTGCGGGTGTTCGACGCTCTTGCCTGACAGCCCGACCTGCTCCGCGGCAAGACGTGAGTCTTTCTTCACGATCCGGCGCCGGCCGCTAACGACGCTATAATTGCGCTGGCAATTCCCCGTGCAGTTACTTCGCCGAGTCAGCGGTTCCTATGTCCGACCCCGCCGTCTATCTGCCTGAGCACTTCATCAACCGCGAGCTGAGCTGGCTGGAGTTCAACGCCCGCGTCCTCGAAGAGGCTCAAGATCCCTCGAATCCGCTCTTGGAGCGGGTGAAGTTCCTCTCGATCTTCAGCTCAAATCTCGACGAGTTCTTCATGGTGCGAGTCGCCGGGCTGCGCGAGCAGGCCTTTGGCGGCGTAGCCCCGCAAGACGTCGGCGCCGACGGGCTCGATGCCCTCAGCCAATTGCAGCGCATCTGGCAGCGGACGCGCGAACTGGTCGAACAGCAATACCGCTGCTGGAACAAAGCGATCCTGCCCGCGCTCGCCGAGCAGCAGATCCACATTCTCCAAGAATGCGAATTCGACAAGGCGCAGCGCAAGATCGTCGACGAATTCTTCCGCCAGCGGGCGTTTCCGATTCTCACCCCGATGGCGATCGACCCCAGCCATCCCAGCCCCCGGTTTCATAACCGCGGGCTCTACCTCTCGGCGCTGCTGCAGCGAACCAGCGGGCTCGGGCCGGCGGAACTGTTTGCCGTCGTTCAACTGCCGCTCGTGCTGCCGCGGTTCATCGACGTTGGCGGCCCCGGCGAGAACAAGTTCGTCCTGCTCGAAGACATCATCGCTTGCAAGCTCTCCGAACTCTTCGGCGGGTACGAAGCGGCCCATCACGCCACCTTCCGCATTACGCGCGATATGGACGTCGACCTCTTGGAGCAAGAGTCGGACGACATGCTCCGCGCGATCGAAACGCGCCTGCGGGCCCGGCAACATTCCGAGGCGGTCCGGCTCGAGGTTCACAAAGGGATCAGCCGCGACTTGCTCGAAACCTTGATTGGCGAAGAGCAGATCCAAGAGAATCTGTTCATCGAGGGAGAAAAATACTCCGAGGTCTACCGCGTCGACGGCATGCTCGACATGACGGCTCTCAGCGAACTCGCCCGCTTGCCCGGCAAGGACGGCCTGCGCGATCAGCCGTTCACGCCCCGGCAGCCGTTGGGAATGCAGCGCGGCGACAACCTGTTCGCCGAAATCGCCGACCGCGACGTGCTCCTCCACCACCCGTTCGACTCCTTCGATCCGGTGGTCGACTTCATCCAAAGCGCGGCCGAAGACCCCCACGTGCTGGCCATCAAGCAAACCCTCTATCGCACCAGCGGCGAC
>JAEWBY010000014.1 GCA_023390905.1 Pseudomonadota bacterium
CGCCCGCGGCGGTCGCCCCGACCAACCGCGCCGCCGAGACCGGCACGCGCGTGGAGCCGGTCGCCACCACGCAGGAACCGGACAAGCTTGCCCAGCGCGAGATCGCGCAGGAACGTGCCGCACCCGCCGCACCCGCCGCACCCGCCGCACCCGCCGCACCGCCGCAACCGTCCGCCGCGCCGCGCGCGCTGGAAGACAAGCCCGGCATCGATCCCGAAGCCGTGCCGCCGAAGTCGCCGCCGGTGGAGTTCAACGCCGATGCCGTGCTGCCATCGAAAGTCGCCTACGCCAGTCCCGCAGTGCGCCTGTTCGCGCGCGAACTGGGCGTGGATCTGGATCAGATCAAGGGCAGCGAACGTTCCGGGCGCATCAGCAAGGAAGACGTGCAGCGCTACGTCAAGGCCGCGCTTTCCGGCGGCATCGCGCAGGGCGCCGCCGCGCCGTCCGGCGGCGGTGGTGGCGGACTCAATCTGCTGCCGTGGCCGAAGGTGGACTTCAGCAAGTTCGGCGAAGTCGAAGTGCAGCCGCTGTCGCGCATCAAGAAGATTTCCGGCGCGAACCTGGCGCGCAACTGGGCGATGATTCCGCACGTCACCCAGCATGATCACGCCGACATCACCGAGCTGGAAGCGCTGCGCGTGGCGCTCAACAAGGAAAACGAAAAATCCGGCATCAAGCTGACGATGCTGGCGTTCCTGATGAAGGCCAGCGTGGCCGCGCTGAAGAAATTCCCGGAGTTCAATGCATCCCTGGATGCCAGCGGCGAAAACCTCACGCTGAAGAAGTACTTCCACATCGGCTTCGCCGCCGATACGCCGAACGGTCTGGTCGTGCCGGTCATTCGTGACGTCGACAGGAAGGGCGTCAACGAGATCGCGCAGGAATCGGGCGAACTGGCGAAGAAGGCGCGCGAAGGCAAGCTGGGGCCGGCCGAGATGTCCGGCGGCTGCTTCTCGATCTCCTCGCTCGGCGGCATCGGCGGCACGGCGTTCACGCCGATCGTCAACGCGCCGGAGGTGGCGATCCTCGGTGTGTCGAAGTCCTCGATGCAGCCGGTATGGGACGGCAAGCAGTTCCAGCCGCGCCTGATGCTGCCGCTGTCGCTGAGCTATGACCATCGCGTGATCGATGGCGCCGCCGCCGCGCGCTTCACCGCCTACCTGGCGCAACTGCTCGGCGACCTGCGCCGCGCCATGCTCTGAGGAACGACGATGGCGAACACGATTGAAGTGAAGGTTCCGGACATCGGCGATTACACCGACGTGCCGGTCATCGAAATCCTGGTCGCCGTGGGCGACACGGTGAAGAAGGATCAAGGACTGGTCACGCTGGAATCGGACAAGGCGACGCTGGAAGTGCCGTCGTCGGCCGCCGGCGTGGTGAAGGAACTGAAGGTCAAGCTGGGTGACACGTTGTCCGAAGGCAGCGTGGTGGCCATCCTGGAAGCCGAGGGCGCGGGCGATGCCACGCCGGCCGCCGCGAAAGCCGAAGCCCCGAAAGCCGAAGTGGCCGTGCCCGCGAGCAAGCCGCCGGTCACGCCATCACCGCGTGCTCCGGCCGAACCGCCCGCGCCCAAGCCGGCGCTGGGCACCGGCAAGCCGGCCGACATCGAATGCGCGATGGTCGTCATCGGCGCCGGTCCCGGCGGTTACACCGCCGCATTCCGCGCGGCCGATCTCGGCCTGGACACGGTGCTCATCGAACGCTATGAATCGCTCGGCGGCGTCTGCCTCAACGTCGGCTGCATTCCGTCCAAGGCGCTGTTGCATGCGGCCGCGCTGATCGATGAAACCGCGCATTCGGCCGACATCGGCATCAGCTTCGGCAAGCCGAAGATTGATCTGGACAAGCTGCGCGACTTCAAGCAGAACAAGGTCGTCGGCCAGTTCACCAAGGGTCTGGCCGGCATGGCCAGGCAGCGCAAGGTGCGCACCGTGCAGGGCGTGGCGAAGTTCGTTTCGCCCAACGAGCTGGAGATCGCTGGAGCCGATGGCAAGACCCAGTTGCTGAAGTTCGAGCACTGCATCATCGCCGCCGGCTCGCAGGCGGTGAAGCTGCCGAATTTCCCGTGGGACGACCCGCGCGTGATGGATTCCACCGACGCATTGCAGTTGCAGGAAGTGCCGGGCAGGTTGCTCGTCGTCGGCGGCGGCATCATCGGGCTGGAAATGGCGACGGTGTACCGCGCGCTGGGCAGCGAAGTGACCGTGGTGGAATTCATGGATCAGCTGATGCCGGGCGCCGACAAGGATCTGGTCAAGCCGCTGGCCGATCGCCTGAAGAAGCAGGGCGTGATCGTCCACCTGCGGACCAAGGCCGCGAAAGTGGAGGCGTCGAAGAAGGGCATCACGGTCGCGTTCGAAAGTGCGAGCGAGGGCCAGAAGCCGGAACTGGAAACCGGCACCTGGGATCGCGTGCTGGTGGCGGTGGGGCGCGCGCCCAACGGTGGCAAGCTCGATGCGCAGAAGGCCGGCGTGCAGGTCAGCGAGCGCGGCTTCATTCCGGTCGATCGCCAGATGCGCACCAACGTGCCGCACATCTTCGCCATCGGCGATCTAGTGGGGCAGCCGATGCTGGCCCACAAGGCCACGCACGAAGGCAAGCTGGCCGCGGAAGTGGCCGCCGGCGAAAAGAAGGAATGGGTGGCGCGGGTCATCCCGTCGGTGGCCTACACCGATCCGGAGATCGCCTGGGTCGGCGTGACCGAGACCGAAGCCAAGGCCAAGGGCCTGAAGATCGGTGTCGGCAAGTTCCCGTGGGTCGCGTCCGCGCGCGCGGTGGGCATCGGCCGTGGTGAAGGCTTCACCAAGCTCATTTTCGACGAGGACACCCATCGCATCATCGGCGGCGGCATCGCCGGTGTGCATGCGGGGGATCTGATCAGCGAAGTGGCGCTGGCGATCGAGATGGGCGCCGAAGCCGGCGACATCGGCCACACGATCCACCCGCATCCGACGCTGGGCGAAACGGTGGCGATGGCGGCCGAAGTCTACGAAGGCACGATCACCGATCTCTATCTGCCGAAAAAGAAATAGGCCGGCCTTCGTCCCGGACTCAAAGAAAGGGCGCCTCGCGGCGCCTTTTCCATGTGTATCGCGCAGGGCATTCGTCGCTGCGCGGGCAGGGCGACTGGCTCGACCGACTCAGACGGCCAGGGCGCGTCGATGTTCGATCCGCTTCCAGACTTTTTCGTGGAAGTGGAACACCACCGTATTGCAGGCCGGCTCCACCAATGCCAGCGCGCCGCCTACCAGCCAGCTTCCAGTGAAGGCCCAGCCGAGCAGGAAGGCAATCGAAAAGTGGAGCAGGGCGAAGCTGAGTGTCTTCGACACGGTGAGGTTCCAAGATGAGATTCATTCTCATTATGGGGGCGGTCTCGCCCCCGTCCAATGGATCCTTCCATTCGCTGCAATCGCCGCCGCCTATGCTCAGAACGCCAGCGTCACGCCGGCAATCGGCCCCTTGAAGCGCTGATCCAGGCCCAGCAGGCCATCGCTGCCGGCGCGGTTCACGTCGAGCTTGAACCAGTCATAGCCGACGAATACGCCGAAGTTGCGCGTGAAGCGATATTCGGCCAGCGCGTTGGCACGGGTGATGCTGCCCTCGTAATCGCCGAAGTCGCCCCAGTCCGCGTCCAGATACTGGCCCTGCAGGTTGAACAGCCAGTGCTCGCTGGGCGTGGCGGTCAGGCGCAGGCCGACCATCGGCGCGTAGCCGTCCTCGCTGCTGCTGGCTTCGTAGTAATCCTCGCCCGACTGCGCGGTGATGCGGCCGTCGAGCTTGGCCCATTCGGCACCAATCTGCAGACCCATGTTGAACCTGTCCGTGTCCACGACCGAGTAGTCGTACATCAGGCTGGCCAGCTGGAACTCGGCCTCGCCGGTGGCGAAGCTGCCGGCCGGGATGGTCACGTCCTCATAGGACAGATCGCTGCCGAGGGTGGCGCGGCGGTCCTTGTCGTACTTGAAGTAATCGAAAATCAGGCGGTTGCGATCACCGAAACGGAACACGCCATCCACCCGCGGCACCACTTCCTTGCTGCCGAAATCGAAGTCCTCGGAAAAACCGAATTCCTCACCGAGGAATTGGGTGCGCCCGCTCAATTCACCCTGGGCGTCCACGTCCATGGCGCCGAGACGCAGGGTGAACCGGTCCGATTCCTGGGCCAGCACCGGCGCCGAGGCCATCGCCAGGCCCAGTCCGAGCCAGTACAACGCCCGCATTTTCACTTTCATGATGAAACTCCTTCTTCTGAACAGGCCTTCACCCTCGCGTGCGGCAAGTCGATACGAGGTGAAAAGCCTGAACGTTCGCCGACATTGGCGGCGGAACTCGGAAGAAACAAAAAAAGCGAAGCCCCGGGCTCGGCCGCGGGGCTTCTTAAGGTCTGCTTCGGAGCATCGGACGAGGAAGTTGGTTGGCAGACCTTGCAGAGGGACTGACCGGGCTTTTTTGTCAAAGTTCCGAAAAATTTCCGGGAAAAAAATGAACAGGGCGCGGGCAGGTCACCGCGTGGGCGAGGGCTGGAACCGTTTCCACGCATTTCACCGCAAATCCCGACGCCAAAGAGCCCGAATCCGCCATTTGGAGACCTCCGGCGGTTGTCCCGGAAAACGCCCGGCTGCTATACTTTTGCGGCTCGGCGAGGCGCTGCCAACGGCCTTGTACCCGCCCACACCCCGTAGGACTCTACCGTGTTGAACTCCGTCGCTGCGGGCCGGCGGCTGGCCTTGCGCGCAACGGCTTTCCAGCTGGTTGCGGCGCTGGCGGTCGCGCTGGCCTTCCTGCCCAAGGGGACCACATGGGCCCTGTCCGGCGGAACCGGCGGGCTGGCGGTGGCGCTCGGCAGCTTGCTGGCGGGCCGGGTGGTGCTGGGGGGCGGAGTCAGTCCGGCCACCGGCGCGCTGGGGCGCGTGGTGTTCGGGATGTTGCTGAAGTGGTGCGTGGTGATCGCGGTCGTGGCGCTTGCGCTGGCCGTGTGGAAGCTGCCGCCGCTGCCCCTGCTGGCCGGCCTGGTGGCCGCCACGCTGGTGTTCGTGGTAACCCATTCGATTCAACGATAGGTGTCGTTTCGTGAGTGAACCTTCCAGTTCTGGCGGCCTGAACGAATACATCAGCCACCACCTGACCCACAACACGGTGGACGTGCTGGGCGGCACCCTGCACCTCGATTCGTGGATCGTGGGCCTGGTGCTCGGCGTCATCTTCATCGCCTGGTTCGGCTTCTTTGCCCGTCGCGCGACCGCTGGCGTGCCGACCAAGGGTCAGGCCTTCGTCGAGATCGTGCTTGAATTCATCGACGGCCAGGTCAAGGACACCTATCACGGCGATCGCCGTTCGATCACGCCGCTGGCGCTGACGATCTTCATGTGGGTCGTCTTCATGAACACGATGGACCTGCTGCCGCTTGACATGCCGGGCTGGATCGTGCACACCGTCGCCGGCGAGGAAGCGGCCCACCACACCTACCTGCGCTGGGTGCCGACCGCCGACCTCAACACCACCGCCGCGCTGTCGGTCTCGGTGTTCTTCATCCTGATCGGCCATGCGCTGGCGGCCAAGGGCGGCCTGGGCTTCGGCAAGGAACTGCTGACCGCGCCCTTCCACGCGCACGGCTTCATGGCCATCGTGATGGCGCCGGTCAATCTGGCGATGAACATCATCGAGTGGCTGGTCAAGCCGGTGTCGCTGGCCATGCGACTGTTCGGCAACATGTACGGCGGCGAGCTGGTCTTCATGCTCATCGCGGGCCTGATGGCAAGCTGGATCACCTTCGCGCCGGGCGTCATCGCCAATGCGGCCTGGGCGATCTTCCACATCCTGATCATCCTGCTGCAGGCCTTCATTTTCATGATCCTCACGGTCGTCTACATCGCCGGCGCCCGCGAAGGTCACTGAGTTCGGCTTTCCACTTCACCCTTCACCATCACACGTTTATCCCAGGAGAAACACCATGGAATTCATCGCCCAAGTCCAAGGCCTGACCGCCATCGCCATCGGCATCATCATCGGCCTCGGTGCGCTCGGTGCCTGCCTCGGCATCGCCATCATGGGTTCGAAGTTCCTTGAATCGGCCGCCCGCCAGCCGGAACTGATCCCGGTGCTGCAGGGCCGCATGTTCCTGCTGGCCGGCCTGATCGACGCAGCGTTCATCATCGGCGTCGCCATCGCGCTGTACCTGGCCACCGGCAACCCGCTGATCGGTGCCGTGCAGGCCGCCGCTGGCGCCTAATCCGCCGTCGCATGACCGCGTCCGCCACGCAGCGGGCGCGGTGCTGTCGCCGGTCGCCGCTGCCCTGAGGAGGGCGGCGGTGCCATGAAGAATTCCGCCGAGGACCCGTCATGAATCTCAACATGACTTTCTTCGGCCAGATGCTCTCCTTCGCGATCCTTGTCTGGTTCACGATGAAGTTCATCTGGCCGCCGCTGAACGCGGCGCTCGAAGAACGCCAAAAGAAAATCGCCGAAGGTCTGGCCGCTGCCGATCGCAGCCAGAAGGATCTCGCGCAGGCCCAGGAAAAGGTCAACGAGGCGCTGAAGGAAGCGCGTCTCAAGGCCAATGAAATCATCGATCAGGCGCACGCCCGTGCCAACCAGATCGTCGATGCGGCCAAGAACGAAGCCATTGCCGAAGCCAACCGCCAGAAGGCGATTGCCGAAGCCGAGATCGACGCGGCCGCCAACCGGGCCCGCGAGGAACTGCGCAAGCAGGTGTCCACGCTGGCGGTGAGCGGCGCCGAGAAGCTGCTCAAGCGCGAAATCGACGCCAACGCCCACAAGGCGCTGCTCGACGAACTCGCGGCGCAGATCTGACGGAAGCACTGAACGATGAGCCAGGCCCTTACCGTCGCACGTCCTTACGCCCGCGCCGCCTTCGGCACCGCGCGCGATGAAGGCACTCTCGCCAGCTGGTCGGAGGCGCTCGGCTTTGCCGCGCGCGTGGCCGCGGATCCGCGCGTGTCGGCATTGCTGCCCAACCCGGAACTGCCGCAGGCCGATGCCGTGGCGCTGCTCGCGCCGGAAGGCGCCGGCGAATCGTTCACCCGTTTCCTGACCCTGCTGGCCGAGGCCCGTCGCCTGCCGCAGTTGCCGGAAATTGCCGGGCTGTTCGAGGAACTGCGCGCCGAGGCCGAGCATGTGGTCCACGCCCGGATCACGTCGGCCGTGGCCCTGCCCGAGGGCGAACTGGACGTGATCAAGGCCGCGCTGAAGAAGCGCCTGGGTCGTGAAGTCCGGATCGAGACTGGCATCGATGAATCGCTGATTGGCGGCGCCATCATCGACGCTGGCGACGTGGTCATCGATGGCTCGCTGAAGGGCAAGCTGTCGCGGCTGCAGACCGCGCTGACGCACTGACACAAAACAACGCAGGTGGGCCCGCCCACCGGACTTGCTGGCGGACTCCGGTCCGCCCTACAGGAAACCAACATGGCTACCACGCTCAACCCCTCTGAAATCAGCGACCTGATCAAGACCCGCATCGAGAAGGTCAAGCTGGCCGCGGAGTCGCGCAACGAAGGCACCGTGACCAGCGTGTCCGACGGCATCGTGCGCATCTTCGGTCTCGCCGACGTGATGCAGGGCGAAATGATCGAACTGCCGAACAACACCTTCGCACTGGCGCTGAACCTCGAGCGCGACTCGGTCGGCGCCGTGGTCCTGGGCGACTACGAACACCTGCGCGAAGGCGACATCGCCAAGACCACCGGCCGCATCCTGGAAGTGCCGGTCGGCCGCGAACTGCTCGGCCGCGTGGTCAACGCGCTGGGCGAGCCGATCGACGGCAAGGGCCCGATCGACGCCAAGCTGACCGCGCCGGTGGAGCGCGTCGCCCCGGGCGTGATCTGGCGCAAGTCGGTCGACCAGCCGGTGCAGACTGGTTACAAGTCGGTCGATGCGATGATCCCGATCGGTCGCGGCCAGCGCGAGCTGATCATCGGTGACCGCCAGACCGGCAAGACCGCGATGGCCATCGACGCGGTCATCAACCAGAAGGGCACCGGCATCAAGTGCGTGTACGTGGCGATCGGCCAGAAGGCTTCGACCGTCGCCAACATCGTGCGCAAGCTGGAAGAGAATGGCGCGCTCGCGCACACCATCGTGGTCGCCGCGACCGCGTCCGAATCGGCCGCCATGCAGTACATCTCGGCCTACTCGGGCTGCACGATGGGCGAATTCTTCATGGACCGCGGCGAAGACGCGCTGATCGTGTACGACGATCTGTCCAAGCAGGCCGTCGCCTATCGCCAGATCTCGCTGCTGCTGAAGCGCCCGCCGGGCCGCGAAGCGTATCCGGGCGACGTGTTCTACCTGCACAGCCGCCTGCTGGAGCGTGCCGCGCGCGTGTCCGAGGAATACGTCGAGAAGTTCACCAACGGTGAAGTCAAGGGCAAGACCGGTTCGCTGACCGCGCTGCCGATCATCGAGACGCAGGCCGGCGACGTGTCCGCGTTCGTACCGACCAACGTCATCTCGATCACCGACGGCCAGATCTTCCTGGAAACCGACCTGTTCAACGCCGGCATCCGTCCGGCCGTGAACGCCGGTATCTCCGTGTCGCGCGTCGGTGGTGCCGCCCAGACGAAGATCATCAAGAAGCTGTCCGGCGGCATCCGCATCTCGCTGGCGCAGTACCGCGAGCTGGCGGCATTCGCGCAGTTCGCCTCGGATCTGGACGAAGCCACCCGCAAGCAGCTCGAGCGCGGCCAGCGCGTCACCGAACTGATGAAGCAGAAGCAGTACGCGCCCATGTCGATCGCGCTGCAGGCGCTGTCGATCTACGCCGTCAACGAGGGTTACCTCGACGACGTGCCGGTCAGCAAGATCCTGGCGTTCGAGGAAGGCCTGCACGCGCATTTCGTCAACACCCAGGGCGCGCTGATCGATCAGATCAACCAGAGCGGCAACTGGAACGACGAGATCGAAGGCAAGTTCAAGGCGGGCATCGCCGAGTTCAAGCAGACCGGCACCTGGTAAGCCGGAAATCGGAGAACGGAAGTGGGGCTCGGGCCGAGTCCGCCCCACTCCCGATTGAGCCGGCGCCGCCGGCGGCCGATTCCCGATTTCCGAATAGCGAGCAGAGCGAGCGAGATACATGGCAGGCGGACGCGAAATCAAAACCAAGATCAAGAGCGTGCAGAACACCCGCAAGGTGACGCGCGCGCTCGAGATGGTCTCGGCTTCCAAGATCCGCAAAGCGCAGGATCGCATGAAGACTTCGCGTCCTTATGCACGCGCGATGCGGCAGGTCATCGGCCATCTGGCGCAGGCCAATACCGACTACCAGCATCCCTTCCTGGTCGAGCGCCCGGAAGTCAAGCGCGTCGGTTACATCGTGATCTCGTCGGATCGCGGCCTGGCCGGCGGCCTCAACAACAACCTGTTCCGCCGCATGCTCGGTGAAGTGCGCGGCTGGCAGGACAAGGGCGCCGACATCGATGTGGTGACCATCGGGCAGAAGGCTTCGGTGTTCTTCCGCCGCGTCAAGGTCAACATGACCGCCAGCGTGTCGCACCTGGGTGACAACCCGAAGCTCGATCAGCTGATCGGCGTCATCAAGGTGATGCTGGATGCGTACACCGAAGGCAAGCTGGATCGCGTGTATCTGGTCTACAACGGCTTCGTCAACACGATGACCCAGCGCGCCACCTTCGACCAACTGCTGCCGCTGCCGGCCGCCGAGACGCAGGTCGCGCACCACGACTGGGACTACATCTACGAACCCGATGCGCAGACCGTGCTCGAACACGTGATCACGCGCTACATCGAATCGCTGGTGTACCAGGCCGTGCTGGAGAACATCGCGTCCGAGCACGCCGCGCGCATGGTGGCGATGAAGGCCGCGAGCGACAACGCGACCAAGCTGATCGGTACCTTGAACCTGGTCTACAACAAGGCCCGCCAGGCCGCGATTACCCAGGAAATCTCGGAAATCGTCGGTGGCGCGGCCGCCGTGTAAGAGCCGGGATTGGGGAGACGGGAGACGGAATTGGAAAGAGCAGCGCAGCGCGCCTTTCGCGAGTCCGGATCCCGAATGCCGAATCCCAGATGTTGATGAGGCCAGTGACGCTGGTCTAACGAATTAATAATCGGAGCAACGAAAATGAGTCAGGGCAAGATCGTTCAGATCATCGGTGCGGTGGTTGACGTCGAATTCCCGCGCAATGAAGTGCCGAAGGTGTACGACGCGCTGAAGGTGGACAACACCGCCATCACGCTCGAAGTGCAGCAGCAGCTCGGCGACGGCATCGTGCGCACCATCGCCCTCGGTTCGACCGACGGCCTGAAGCGCAACCTGGTCGCGCAGAACACCGGCCGCGCCATCGCGGTGCCGGTCGGCGCCGGCACGCTGGGCCGCATCATGGACGTGCTCGGCAACGCGATCGACGAAGCCGGCCCGGTGCAGGCTTCCGACCATTGGGAAATCCACCGCGCCGCGCCGTCGTACGAGGATCAGTCCTCGGCGACCGAGCTGCTGGAAACCGGCATCAAGGTCATCGACCTGATGTGCCCGTTCGCCAAGGGCGGCAAGGTCGGCCTGTTCGGCGGCGCCGGCGTCGGCAAGACCGTCAACATGATGGAACTGATCAACAACATCGCCAAGGCGCACTCGGGTCTGTCCGTGTTCGCCGGCGTGGGCGAGCGTACCCGCGAGGGCAACGACTTCTACCACGAGATGAAGGACTCCAACGTCCTGGACAAGGTGGCGATGGTGTACGGCCAGATGAACGAGCCACCGGGCAACCGCCTGCGCGTCGCGCTGACCGGCCTGACCATGGCCGAGTACTTCCGCGACGAGAAGGACGCTTCGGGCAAGGGCAAGGACGTGCTGCTGTTCGTCGACAACATCTACCGCTACACGCTGGCCGGCACCGAAGTGTCCGCGCTGCTGGGCCGCATGCCGTCGGCGGTGGGTTATCAGCCGACGCTGGCCGAGGAAATGGGCGTCCTGCAGGAGCGCATCACCTCGACCAAGTCCGGTTCGATCACCTCGATCCAGGCCGTGTACGTGCCCGCGGACGACCTGACCGACCCGTCGCCGGCCACCACCTTCGCCCACCTCGACGCCACCGTCGTGCTGTCGCGCAACATCGCCGCGCTGGGTATCTACCCGGCCGTGGATCCGCTGGACTCCACCAGCCGCCAGCTCGATCCGAACGTCATCGGCCACGAGCACTACGAGACCGCGCGCCGGGTGCAGTCCACCCTGCAGAAGTACAAGGAACTGAAGGACATCATCGCCATCCTCGGCATGGACGAACTGTCCGAGGACGACAAGCTGGCCGTGTCGCGCGCGCGCAAGATCGAGCGCTTCTTCAGCCAGCCCTTCCACGTGGCCGAAGTGTTCACCGGCTCGCCGGGCAAGTACGTCTCGCTGAAGGACACCATCCGCGGCTTCAAGGCAATCTGCGATGGCGAGTACGACCACCTGCCGGAACAGGCGTTCTACATGGTCGGCAGCATCGAGGAAGCGGTCGAGAAGGCCAAGAAGATGGCCTGATGGCCAGCTTCTCGGGATTGGGAATTCGGGATTAGGGATTCGCAGGGCGGTCATCGGTACGGGACGGATTCGCGGGCGCGCAGCCCATCGACGAATCCCCGCTCCCGGATGCCGATGCCCGCCTCGAACAGCGAGGCAAAATGAGCACCATCCGTTGCGACATCGTCAGCGCCGAGCAGGAAATCTTCCACGGGGAAGCCACTCTGGTCGTGGCCACCGGTGAACTCGGCGAACTGGGCATCGCGCCCAAGCACGCGCCGCTGATCACGCGCCTCAAGCCGGGCAAGGTGGTGGTGACGCTGCAGACCGGCGAACATCTGGATTTCGCCATTTCCGGCGGCATCCTCGAAGTGCAGCCGCAGGTCGTGACGGTGCTGGCCGACACCGCCATCCGCGCTCAGGACATCGACGAAGCCTCGGTGCGCCATGCCAAGGAAGAAGCCGAGCGCGTGCTCGCGCAGAAGGATCCGAAGATGAGCGCCGAAGAAGCGCAGGCGCAGCTGGCGATGAGCATCGCCCAGCTCAGCGCGCTGGAGCGCCTGCGCAAGAACCTCAAGCACTGAAGCATCCGTGCATTGCGAAAGGGCCGGCCATGCGCCGGCTTTTTTGTGCCTGCGGATCAGCGATAGACCAGGTGCTTCCACAGGAAGAACGCGACGATCGCCAGCATCCCTTCCACAATCGGCTTGGCGAGCCAGGCCTGCTGCAATCCAAGCTGATGTGCGATCATCGCGACCAGCCACGTGCTGATCAGTGTCAGCGCCAGCCACACCAGCACGAAACGCATCAGCCGCCGCCAGCCCAGGCGTGCCTGACCCTCGCGGGCGAACGTCCAGCGGCCGTTGAGCCAGAAACCGAGCAATGCACCGCCGATGCGACCGCACAGATTGGCCGGTGCCGGCGGCATTCCGCACGCCGTCAGCGCCACCAGCATCGCCCAATCCAGCAGCAACTGGGCCAGGCCGACGACGATGTAGCGCGTGCCTTGCTGGAACGGATTCATGGATCGGTCGCGTGTGCTGGCCGGACATCGTAGCGGTTGGCGTGCATGAAGGAATACCCGTGCGCGCACCGGCCATGACGGGCCTAGAATTGGAGCTGCATCGATGCCCTGGAATCCCGACATGACCCAATCCCTGCACGTCATCATCCTGGCCGCCGGCGAAGGCAAGCGCATGAAGTCGGCGCTGCCCAAAGTGCTGCAACCGATTGCCGGCAAGCCGATGCTGGCGCACGTGATCGAGGCCGCCCGCGCATTGCAGCCGGCCGGCATCCACGTGGTCTACGGCCACGGCGGTGATCAGGTGCAGACCGCGTTCGCCGATCAGTCCGGATTGCAGTGGGCCCATCAGGATCGCCAGCTCGGCACCGGACATGCCGTCGCGCAGGCGATGCCGCAGGTCCCGGACGCGGCGACCGTACTGGTGCTCTACGGCGACGTCCCGCTGACGCGCGCCGAAACGCTGCAACGCCTGCTCGAGGCACCCGGCCGCCTGTCGGTGCTGGTCGCCGAACCGGAAGATCCCACCGGCTATGGGCGCATCCTGCGCGATGCCGAAGGCCGCGTAGCCGCGATCGTCGAACACAAGGACGCCACCGACGAACAGCGTCGCATCCGCACGATCAACACCGGCATCATCGCCGCCGAATCCACCGCATTGCGGCGCTGGCTGGCTTCGCTCTCGAACGAGAACTCGCAGGGCGAGTATTACCTGACCGATGTCTTCG
This sequence comes from Pseudomonadota bacterium, assembly GCA_023390905.1. Taxonomy (GTDB): domain Bacteria; phylum Pseudomonadota; class Gammaproteobacteria; order Xanthomonadales; family Xanthomonadaceae; genus Pseudoxanthomonas_A. The sequence goes on from JAEWBY010000014.1 coordinate 13,229, forward strand.
CCTCCGCCGCCACCGAATTCAGCCCCGCCGAAATGGTGCTGGTGAGCGATCCGATCGAAGCCGAAGGCGCCAACGATCCCTGGCAGCTCGCGCAACTGGAACGCGCGTACCAGCTTCGCGCCGCGCGCGCGCTGTGCGTGCAGGGTGCGCGTGTGCTGGATCCGTCGCGGCTGGACGTGCGCGGCACCGTGCGCGTCGGACGCGATGTCGAGATCGACGTCGACGTCATCCTCGAAGGCGACGTCGAACTCGGCGACGGCGTGCGCATCGGGCCATTCACCCGCCTGCGCGATGTCAGGCTGGGTGCCGGCACGCTGGTGCGCGCGCATTGCGATCTCGAAGGCGTGGACGCCGGCGAAGGCGGTGCGCAGATCGGGCCGTATTCGCGCCTGCGCCCGGGCACGGTGCTGCGCAAGGACGTGCACGTCGGCAATTTCGTCGAAACCAAGAAGATGACGCTCGGCGTCGGCAGCAAGGCCAATCACCTGAGCTATCTCGGCGATGCGATCATCGGCAGCGGCGTCAACATCGGCGCCGGCACGATCACCTGCAACTACGACGGCGTGAACAAGTTCGTGACGACGATCGAGGATGGCGTGTTCGTCGGCTCCAATTCCGCACTCGTCGCCCCGGTGACGATCGGCAAGGACGCCACTATCGGCGCGGGATCGGTGATCACCAAGAACGCACCGGCCGAGCAGCTCACCATCGCGCGCGGACGGCAGGCGAGCATCGCCGGCTGGCAGCGGCCGAAGAAGAAATCCTGACGCCTGCGGGAGCGGCTTCAGACGCGAGCGCAATGCCGGATGCCGCCGCGACCGGTACGACGAAGCCCGTCGCGGCACGCCGTTCCTAGGAAGTCGGTGCGACCGCTTCCGGCAACTGGATCGAGACGCACAGCCCGCCGCCTTCGCGATTGTGCAGCGACAAGCGGCCCCCGTGCGCTTCGACGATCTCGCGGGTCAGCGCCAATCCCAGGCCCGTTCCGTTGCGCTTGGTGGAATAGAACGGCACCAGCGCGTTCTGCAGCACCGCATCGTTCATGCCGCTGCCGCGATCCATCACTTCGATGCGGATCCATTCGGGCAACGGCGTGATCTTCATGCTGACGCCCGAGGCCGGTGATCCGGATTCGTGCGCGTTCTTCAGCAGGTTCAGCAGCGCCTGTTCCAGTTGCGCGGGATCGACACGGCTGCTCAGTTCCATCGCGGGCATGTCCAGTTCGAACCCGATCTGGCGTTGCAGTCCGGCGAGCCACGTATGCCAGTGCACAGTCTGCAACTGCGGCTGCGGCAACTTGGCGAAGCGCGCATAGCCGCGGATGAAGCCTTCCAGGTGGCGCGCGCGATCCTCGATGGTGGAAAAGATCTCCTCCAGCCGCTCATGACGCCCGCGGCGCACCAGTTCGCCGCCCGAATGCGCAAGCGAAGCCACCGGCGCGAGCGAGTTGTTCAACTCGTGGCTGATCACGCGGATGACCTTCTTCCACGTCATCACTTCCTGCCGGCGCAGTTCGCTGGTCAGCAGACGCAGCAACAGCAACTCGTGGCGACGTCCGTTGAGGCGGAAATGGCGCCGGGCGAGGTGATAGACCTGCTCCTCTTCCTCGGCGCTGTCCTGCGCGACGGCAAACAGGCTGTCGCCGCCGCGCGAAAGCGCCTCGCGCATTTCCACCGGGGCCGACTCCAGCAACGTGTCGAAGTTCTGGCCTTCCAGTTTCCATCCGCCGTGCAGCAACTTGCGCGCCGCCAGGTTGGCGAACACCACGCGGCGCACGCCATCGCCGCCGTTAGCGAGCAGCAGCATCGCCACCGGCGTGTTCTGCACCATCGTGTCGAGCAGCAGTTCGCGCTGGACCAGCCCCTGACGCTGCTCGCGCAGCACGTCGCCGAGTTCGCCGTGCGACTTCACCAGTGCGCCGAGTTCGTCCGGGCTGTCCCAGTGGATGCCGAAGTTGTATTCGCCATCGCGGTAACTGTTGACGCTGCCCGAGAGCGCACGGAACAGCGAATTCATCGGCGCCAGCGCACGTTTCAATGCCAGCATCATCAGTGGCAGCGCGATCAGCGCGGACAGCAGGAACGCCAGTCGATCGTCGGCCAGCCACGCCCGCAACAGCAGCGGCAACGCAATGGCGATCGCCAGCGAAGGCAACAGCCACAGCAGCAATCGGCCGGCGAGCGAGCGTCGCATCATTCGCGTGGAATACCGTAGCGATCCATGCGGCGGTACAGCGCTTGGCGGCTGAGACCGAGTTCGGCGGCGGCCTGCGCGATCACGCCCCCCGCACGCGCCAGTGCGCCCTCGAGCGTCGCGCGATCCGGCTCCTCGTGACCATTCAGGCGCGCCGGCGGCGGTGCCTTCGGCAGGTTGAGGTCGGCGGCCTCGATGCGTGCACCCTGCGCAAGCAATCCCGCGCGTTGCATGACGTTGCGCAGTTCGCGCACGTTGCCGGGCCAGGCATGGCGCAACAGCGCCGCGCGCGCGGAATCGCCGATGGGCTTCTCGGCGGGGCGGAACTTCTCCGCCAGCGGCAGAATGTCCCCGGGCCGTTCGGCCAGCGGCGGCAGGTTCAATTCGATCGCGTTGAGGCGGTAGTAGAGATCTTCGCGGAAGGTGCCTTCGCGGATCATCGCCGGCAGATCCGCATTGGTCGCGCTGATCACGCGCACGGTGACGTGCCGCTCGCGATTGGAACCGAGCCGCTCGAAGCGCCCGGTCTCCAGCACGCGCAGCAGCTTCATCTGACCGGCGAGCGGAAGATTGCCGATCTCGTCGAGGAACAGCGTACCGCCGTCGGCCGCTTCGAACTTGCCTTCGCGTGCCTTGTTCGCACCGGTATAGGCACCGGCATCGGCCCCGAACAATTCGGCTTCAATCAATTCAGCCGGCAGCGCACCGCAGTTGAGCGTGACGAACGGACCGCTGCGCACGTTGGAGTTGGCCTGGATGATCTCGGCGATGCGTTCCTTGCCGCTGCCGTTGGGCCCGGTGATCAGCACCGGCAGATCCGAACGCGCGACCTGGCACGCGAGCGCGACCAGCCGTTCACTGGCCGGATCCTCGAACACCAGGCCGCGCAGATCGTAGCGGCTGGCGAGTTGATCACGGCTGCGGCGTTCGCGACTGCGCCGGCGTTCCAGTTCGCCGCGCACTTCCGACAACTCGACCAGATTGTTGACCGTGGCCAGCAACTTGCGATCGTCCCAGGGCTTGGCCACGTAATCGACGGCGCCGGCCTTGACGAGATTCACCGCGGCTTCCAGATGCGTCCATGCGGTCAGCAGGATCACCGGCAGATCCGGATGCTGATCACGGATGGCCGCGAACAGTGCTTCGCCTTCGGCGCCGGAGGTGGTGTCGGCGGTGAAGTTCATGTCCTGGATCACCAGATCCACCGGCTCCTGCTTCAGCAGGGCCAGCCCGGCGTCGGGCGATTCGGCATGGAGCGTGGTGATGTCGTGCAGCGAGAAGAGGACTTCCAGCGCCGTGCTGACGGCGGGATTGTCGTCGATGACGAGAATGGTCGGCATGCCTATAGCCTAACCCAGCGGCCGCGGGTCACGTGGTCCGGCGGAATCGATGCGGCGCGGCGCGCCGGCCAGGTCGCCGCGCACTGCGTCAGCACGACCACACCCACGGCCAGCACCGGCCAGAGCAGAGACGGCGGCTGCGTGGACCACGGCCAATCCACCCAGCGCTGCATGGCGTGATGGCCGACGAGCGCGAGCAGCCAGCCGGACAGCGCAAGCGCGAGGTGATCGCGGCGCACGGCATGCCGGATCTGCGCCCGCGTGGCGCCGACGGCGCGATGCAGCCCGATCCGCACCAGGCTTTGCTGGATCCAGAGATGGCCGGCGGCCGTCTGGCTCAGCAGGATGAGCATCCACCAGCCCGCCGCGCACAGGGTCACCGTCCATGCCATGCGACGCTCGCGTTGCAGGCTCGCCGTGCGCAGCGCCGCGATGGACGTGACCGGCGTGATGGCGTACGCGGGATATTGCGTGCGCAATCGCGTTTGCAGTCGCGCCAGGAGCGCGCCGGTATCGTGCTCGTCCCCGCGCACCAGGTAGCGCGCCCACGCGATGTCGTCCGGCGCGAGCGCGAGTACCACCGAAGCGGGTTCCTGCGCACCGGAGGCGCGGCTGTCGAACGGCGGCGGCAGGGATTCGATCACGCCGACGATGCGCAGCGTGCGGCCGTAATCGTAAAGCGGCCGACCGATCACCTCGCGCGACGGGTACAGGCGATCGGCCAGCGCCTGCGTCACCAGCACCGGTAGATCCTGCGTGCGTTGCATGCGGGCGGAAAAGGGCTCGACATCGTGGTGGTCCAGCGCACGGCCCTGCACCACGCGCGCTCCCAGAGTCGCGGCCAGCGAGGCTTCACCGAGATACATCGAAGCCATCACGCCGCGTTCGCCGCGTGGCGTGGCAGACAGCCATGCGTTCCAGGCCGTCATGCCGTAAGGCGACTGATTGACGATGCTGACCGATCGCACTCCCTCGACTTCAGCCAGCACCGCCGCCACGTCGCGTGGCTCGACCCGGCCGCGGGCCGCGGCACCGAGCGGCGGCACGTCCAGCAGTTGCGCTTCGGGCAGCCCGCTGTCGGCATCACGTGCGTGACGATAAAGCGCGAACGCCTGCCACGCCCACACGCACAGCAACAGGCCGATGGCCACTTCCACGATCAGCAGGCACGCCAGGCCCGCATGCGGCGACAACAGGCGCGAGGAAGGACGGAGATCCATGGAAGCTCCGGAGATGATCCTCTCCGCCGCATGGACGGAGAGGACGGCAGACACCTCAGACGCTGCGGGTGGCGACGGCGGGCGGCACCGAGGCCGCGCGCAGCGCGGGGCCGAGCACCGACAACTGACCGAGCAACCACAGCAGCACCGCGCCGGCCGGCAGGTAGTACAGCGGCAGCCGCGCCAGTTCATAGCGTCCCATCAGCATCTGGTTGATGCCGTAGGCCAGGGCCATGCCGATGACGATGCCCAACGACGCGAGCAGGAAGTTCTCGGTCTGGAAGTAGCGCAGGATCTGCCGGCGGGTCGCGCCCAGCGCACGGCGCACGCCGATCTGCTTGGAGCGCTGCTGCACCCAGAAGCTGGCAAGCCCGACGATGCCCAGCGCGGTGACGATCAGCAGCGCCACGCACACGGCCACCAGCAGCCACGCCATCGAGCGATCCTGGCGATAGAAGTTGTTGCGCAACTCTTCCATCGTCTGCTGTTCGAGGATGATGCGGTTGGGATTGTTCTTCTGCAGGATGTCGACCGCCGCTTTCAGGACTTCGGCGCGTTGGCCCGGCTCGGTGCGCAACAGGTAGTTGCCGCCGACGTTGAACGGCACGTTGACCGGGAACAGCATCGAATATTCGTACGCCGTCGGGCCGCCCTGTTCGTTCGGCCTCACCAGATGATCGACGATGCCGACGATCTTGATCGGATCGTTGCCCCAGCTGTAGATGACCTTGCCCAGCGCGTCCTCGTTCGGATACAGCTTGGCCGCCATGTTGCGGGTGATGATGACCGACGGGATGTTGCCTTCCGAATCCGAACTCTGCAGCGCATCCCATTCGACGAATTCATCGCTGTTGAAACGGCGGCCGGCCACCAGCGACAGCCCCATCGTGTCCAGCAACTGCTCACCGCCCAGATACACCGTCGCGTTGAGCGTGGGATGGGTCTGATCCTCGGTGAGGTTGACCGAGCTGTTCCAGGAACTGTTGCCGAAGGTCACCTGGTTGACGGTGGAGGCGAACTTGACGCCGGGAATGTTGCGCAGCGCGGCGAGATCGGTCTTGCTCAGCGCGGCGGCGTTGTCGTCGCGGCCGATGCCGGCGATCTGCACGCGCACGATGCCCTTCTCGTCCAGGCCACTGACGCGCTCCATGCGTTCGAGACGGTTGTTGATGAGGAACAGCGCGTTGCAGATGATCGCGCAGCTCAGCGCGATCTCGATGACGATCAAGGCGGCCGCGGTTTTGTGGCGACGCAGCGCGGTGAGGATGGGGCGGATTTCCATGGTCAGGCTCCTGGGAGATGCCGCGCCGATCGCGGGGGCACGAGGGGATACGCGTGCGTCCCGCGACCGGTGCGGCCGCAGATCATTGGGACTTCAGTTGGATCGCCGGGGTGACCTGGCACGCGCGCCATGCGGGCAGCAGGCCGGCCAGCACGCTGGAAACGATCGCCAGCACGAAGGTGGTCAACAGCATCAGCGGATCCAGGTGCGCCAGTTCGGCATAGCTGGCCGGCTGCTGGCGCACGGCCCACAGGCCGAGCAGCGACAGTCCGAGGCCGAGCACGCCGCCGGCGAGCCCGATCGTCCCGGCCTCCACCAGCGCCTGGGTGAAGATCGCGCCCTTGGATGCGCCCAGCGCACGGCGCACGCCAATCTCGCTGCTGCGCCGCATGAACTTGGCCAGCAGCAGGCCGACCGTGTTGATCAGGCACACTAGCAGGAAGCCGAACGCCAGCCACGTCTGCAGGCGCACGTCGTTCGGCACCACGCGCTTGAAGTCCAGCCATTCCATCACGTTGCGCAGGCGCACGTTGGTAGGGCGCTCGAAACGTCCGGCGCGGCGCTGCTGATCGGAATAGTTGGTCAGGTACTGGCGATACGCCGCGGCTTTTTCCGGCGTGTCGAGCTGCACCCAGTACTGGATCCACGTGCAGGGCGCGTTGACGCCCATCTCGTCGCCCTCGCTGTCACCCCAGCAGTTCATCGAACCATTGCGGCTGAGCTTGAGGCCGATCGCAGTGGAGAACGGCATGAAGACCTGTTCGATCTCGCCGTAGCGATCGCTGTTGAGATCGTAGAAGCGCGGCGTCATCCGCCAGTGCTTGAGCACGCCGACCACGCGGAACTCGTTCTGATCGATGCGCACCGTCCTGCCGACGCTGTTGGCGCCATCGAACAGCTTTTCGTTGAGCTCCTTGGAGATGACGACCACGCGCGCCTGGCCTTCGTCTTCATTGGCCGACCACGGGTTGCCGAAGGCGAACGGCGCGTCGAACATCGGGAAGAAATCGGCCGAGGTGTAGCGCGCATCGACGACGAACGGGGACAGGCCCTGCTTCTCCGGTTCGATGCTGAGGCCGCCGCCGGTCATCATCGCCTGGCGATCGCCTTTCTTCTCGCGCAGCAGTTGTTCGGAGTCGAAACGGGTGACCTGTTCCTCCGGCTCCTCGCCGGCGACATAGCCATCCATCGTCTGCGGATCCATCTGCACGTAGAACAGGTTCTGGCTGCGCCCCGGCAAGGGATCACCGGAGAGGATGTAGAACACGGTCAGGGTGGTCATGCTGGCGCCGATGCCCAGCGCGATGGCGAGCACCATCAGCGAGGTCAGCACCTTGTTGCGCTTGAAGCTGCGCAGTGCAAGCTGGAAGTAGTAGCCGAACATGGGCGGCTCCTCAGGCCTGGGCCAGATTGACGTCGAGGCCGACGCTGGAAATCAGCCGCGGCTCGGTGGTGAGATCGGTGGCCGCGCCATCGACGATGTGCACGTTGCGCTGTGCGCGTGCGGCCAGTTCCGGATCATGGGTGACCATGATGATGGTCGTGCCCTGCGTGTTGATCTCCTCGAGCAGTTCCATCACCCCCCGCGCCATCTGCGAATCCAGGTTGCCGGTCGGTTCGTCGGCCAGCAGCAGGCGTGGGGTGCCGGCCAGTGCGCGTGCGATCGCCGCGCGCTGCTGCTGGCCCCCGGAGAGTTCGGACGGGTAGTGCTTCATGCGCGAACCCAGGCCCACGCGCGTCAGTGCGTCCTCGATGCGCTGCTTGCGCTCGCCCGCGCTCATGCCGCGATAACGCAGCGGCACGTCGACGTTGTCGAACAGGTTGAGATCGGGAATCAGGTTGAAGCTCTGGAAGATGAAGCCGATCTTCTGGTTGCGCAGTTGCGAGCGCGCATCATCCGACAGGCCGCTCACGTCCTGCCCGTCCAGCACGTAGGTACCGCCGGTGAAGGTTTCCAGCAGGCCGGCGATGTTGAGGAAGGTGGTCTTGCCCGAACCCGAGGGACCGGTGACCGCCACGAATTCGCCTTCCCGCACATGCAGATCAAGAGAGCGCAGCGCATGCGTCTCCACCTGCGAAGTGCGATAGACCTTGGAAACGGCGCGCATATCGAGCATGTCTGGACCCTCGGATGGTTGGGTGGAACGGAGTTGGGTTGGGGCGGGGAAACGGAGACGGGAGACGGGAATCGGGAATCGGGAAAAGCTGCTACCAGTCCGTCTCCCGCATCCCTCAATTGATCGAGACGCGCTCGGCATCGCCGAACTGATCGCTGCCGGAGACGACCACGCGATCGCCGACCTGCAGGCCGCCGAGCACTTCGACGTTGCTCAGGCTGCTGACGCCCAGTTGCACCGCGCGGCGTACCGCCGAGCTGCCGTCCATCACGTAGGCGTAGCGGCCGCCGCTCTGTTCGACGAACGGTCCGCGTTCGACCATCAGCACGTTGCGGCGCGTGTCCATCAGGATGCGCGCGCTCAGGCGCTGGCTCTGGCGCAGGCCGGGAGGTTGCTTGTCCTTGAAGCGGATGCGCGCGGTCACTTCGCCGTTCACCACTTCCGGCGACACGGCCGAGACTTCACCCGCATACGGCTGACCGTTGCTGGTGAGCTGCGCCGGCATGCCGATGGCGAGATCGCGCGCGAAGCTTTCGGGCACGCGGATTTCCACTTCGAACTTGGACAGATCCACCACGCTCATCACCGGCGCATTGATCGCCACGTTCGAGCGCTGCACCGCCTGCACCTGGCCGACCTGGCCATCAAAGGGCGAACGCAGCGTCAGCGCATCGACCTGCCGCTGCACTTCGGCCACGATGGCGCGCTGGCGCTCGGCGAGCAGTTGCTTGTTGCGCGCGTCCAGGCTCGCGCCCTGGCCTTGCAGGCCTTCATCCTTGCGTGCGTGCACCAGCGCGATCTCCGCCTTCTTCAGATCGTCCTGCGCCTTGGTCACGTCGATCTGCGGCACCGCGCCGCCGTCGAAGCCACGCTGGTAGCGCTCCAGATCACGCGCGGCCGCGACGCGATCGACTTCGGCCTGATCCAGCGACTTGCGTGCGTTGGCGCGGGTGACGGTGGCTTCCAGCGCGGCGCGGCTGGCTTCGGCCTCCAGGCCGGCGAGGGTGGCCTGCTCCTGCGCCAGCTTGCTGCGCAGTTCCGGGCTGTCGATCTCGGCCAGCACCTGGCCCTGCTTGACCCGATCACCGGCCACCACCTTCAGCGTCACCACGCCGCCGGCGATCGCGTACAGCGTGGGACTGTTGGAGGCGATCACGCGGCCGTCGGCGGCGATGTCGCGCACCAGATCGCCGCGCTTGACCTCGGCGATGCGCACGCGCGAGGCGTCGAAGGACTGGCTGCCGGCCAGCCACCCGCGCGCAGCGAACACGATACCGATCAGGATGATTGCGCCGCCCGCGGCCGGCAGCAGCCAGCGCTTCCAGGGTCGGGAGACCGCACCGGGGGCGGTCGGCGTGCTGAGAGGGCGGTCCTGCGCGGAAGTGTCCCGAATCATCGGCGGCATGCGTTCTAGTGAAAGTCCCACCGGTGAATGCAGAACGCGTGCCAACTGCAAGTGGCTGTTTTACAAGGGGAGAGGGAGCCGCACGCGGTGTCCGGGTGTCCGCGCGGACACGGTGCGGACACGGCCGTCCGGGGGCGGACAGGTAGAATCGAACGCAGCACCAACAACGAAGGATGGATGACAGCCTATGTGCGGCATTGTGGGGGCGATCGCCGATCGCGACGTGGTACCGGTCCTGATCGAGGGACTCAAGCGGCTGGAATACCGGGGCTATGACTCGGCCGGCATCGCCGTGGTCGAGTCGCAGGACGTGCGCCGCGTGCGCCGCACCGGCCGTGTGTCGGAGATGGAATCGGCAGCCGCCGCCGAAGGCTTCAACGCCACGCTCGGCATCGGCCACACCCGCTGGGCCACGCACGGCGGCGTCACCGAGGCCAACGCGCATCCGCACATCAGCCACGGCGTGGCGCTGGTGCACAACGGCATCATCGAGAACCACGAAGAGCAGCGCGAGAAACTGCGCGCGCTCGGCTACGTGTTTGAATCGCAGACCGATACCGAAGTCATCGCGCACCTGATCCACCATCACCTCAAGGGCGGTGACGATCTGCTGGCCGCCTTGCAGCGCACGGTCAAGGAACTCACCGGCGCTTATGCACTGGCCGTGGTCAGCCGCAAGGAACCCGAGCGCATGGTGTGCGCGCGCATGGGCTGCCCGCTGCTGATCGGCGTGGGCGAGGGCGAGAACTTCATCGCCTCGGACGTCTCGGCGATCATCCAGGCCACGCGCCGGGTGATCTTCCTCGAGGAGGGCGACACCGCCGAGGTCACCCGCGCATCGGTGAAGATCTACGACGCCCAGGATCAACCGGTGCAGCGCGAAGTGCACGTCTCCGACGTATCGCTCGCCTCGCTCGAACTGGGCCCGTACCGCCACTTCATGCAGAAGGAAATCCACGAGCAGCCGCGCGCCATCGCCGACACGATCGAGGCCGTGATCGACGGCGGTTTCTCGCCGACGCTGTTCGGCGCCAATGCAGAGGCCGTGCTCAAGGACGTCGAAGGCGTGCAGATCCTCGCCTGCGGCACCAGTTATTACGCCGGCCTCACCGCACGCTACTGGATCGAAGCCATCGCCGGTCTGCCGTGCAGCGTGGAAATCGCCAGCGAGTACCGCTATCGCGCCGCGTTCGCCAACCCCAGGCATCTGGTGGTGACCATTTCCCAGTCCGGCGAAACGCTGGACACGATGGAAGCGCTCAAGTACGCCAAGTCGCTCGGTCACGAGCACACGCTGTCGATCTGCAACGTGCCGGAGAGCGCGATTCCGCGCGCCAGCGAACTGGTCTGCTACACGCGCGCCGGTGCGGAAATCGGCGTGGCCTCGACCAAGGCCTTCACCACGCAGCTGGCCGCGCTGTTCCAGTTGACCGTGGTGCTCGGCAAGCTGCACGGCAAGGTGTCGGCCGAGGAAGAAGCCGGATATCTGGAAGAACTGCGTTTCCTGCCCGGCAGCGTGCAGCACGCACTCAACCTGGAGCCGCAGATCGCGCTGTGGGCCGAGCGTTTCGCGCCGAAGTCCGATGCGCTGTTCCTCGGCCGCGGCCTGCACTATCCGATCGCGCTGGAAGGCGCGCTCAAGCTCAAGGAAATCTCCTATATCCACGCCGAAGCGTATCCGGCCGGCGAACTCAAGCACGGCCCGCTGGCCCTGGTCGATGCGGACATGCCGGTGGTGGTGATCGCGCCGAACGACAAGCTGCTGGAGAAGGTCAAGTCCAACATGCAGGAAGTGCGCGCGCGCGGCGGCGAGTTGTTCGTCTTCGCCGATCAGGACAGCAACTTCACCGAATCCGAAGGCGTGCACGTCATCCGCACCCCGCGCCATACGGGCGTCCTCAGCCCGGTCGTGCACACGATTCCCGTGCAGTTGCTCGCGTACCACACCGCGCTGGCCCGCGGCACCGATGTCGACAAGCCACGCAACCTGGCCAAATCCGTCACGGTGGAATGATGCAGAGACAAGGCCGCGCAAGCGGCCTTGTCGTTTCATGGGCATGGCCCGCGCAGCGCGCCCTCAGTCCGGGTCCCGATGGAAACATGCTTCGCCGGCCGCCACCGGATCGCGCAACGCATGCCCGGCATGCCGCTCGAACTCGATCGGATCATGCGAGCAGAACAGCGCCACCCCGCTTCCGCTGGTCTGCGCCAGTGCACGCAGGCGCGCCTGATTGTGCAGTCGCGCGCGCCGATCCTTTTCCATCATCCATTGATAGAAGCGCAGGCCTGGCGTGCAGTAAGGGCGTTCACCCAGTTCACCGTGATGGAAGTACGCATCGCCGGCGTTGAGCAGCCAACCGTCGGCGCCATGCACGGCGACGCCGGCATGGCCCAGCGTATGACCGGTCAGCGGCACCAGCAGGATGTCCGGCGGCAGGCCACGCAGTGCTGATACCGCGTCGAATCCCTTCCAGCGTTCGCCGGCCTCGCCGTAGCCGATCCAGCGCTTGCGCGAGGACCACTGGGCGGGACGGAAGCGCTGGCGATCGAGCCACGTGCGCTGCGATTCGGCGGCGGCGCGCTCGCTGGCAAGCAGATGGACCAGTGCCTCCGGGAAATCGTCGAGCCCGCCGGCGTGATCGAAATCCAGATGCGTCATCACGATGTCGGTGACGTCCTCGGGCCTGAAACCCAGCCTGCGCACCTGGGCCACGGCGGTCATCTCCTCGCGGAGATCCGGTGAAAGCAAGGCTAGGAAAAACGTGCTCAGTCGCTGGCGTGGATGGCGAACATCCTGCATGCCCAGTCCTGTGTCGACCAGCACGAGACGATCGGGAAATTCCAGCAACAGGCAATGGCAGGCCAGCTCTCCACGCCACAGCCCGGGCGTGCGTCCATCCATCAGCCGCCCGCCGAGCGGGCAGGTGGAAATGCAGTTGAGGTGATGGATCTTCATCGCCCGGACTGTGCATGCAGCCGTGGTGCTCGTGGATCAGATGTCATCGCGTGCTTCCTGCTATGGAACGCGCACGAAGCACGCAAGCCACATGCCAAACGTACCCGACCGCCTGCGCAGGCTCGGCGCGCGATGCGTGGACACCGCGCAGATTTTTCACACCGCACGCAATCGAGGCGACCTCATCGGCGTGCGATCGAAGGTGACGGCGTCCACGCACTGCATCGGCGTTGCGAACGCGTGCAACCCACCTTGGGCGTTCTCATCATCCGCGTATCACCTCCGCGTGCCTATGGTGAAGCCACCGCTGCGCGACGATGCCCGGACGCAGCTTCCACAGAGCGCGGAGAATCCTCAATGTTCATGCACAACAAACGCCTTCAGTACACCGTACGCGTCGAGAAAGCCGACCCGATTCTGGCCACGCTGATGCTCGAACAGTTCGGTGGACCGCAGGGCGAACTCGCCGCCGCGATGCGGTACTTCACCCAGGCGCTGGCCGAGGATGACGCCGGCCGCAAGGACATGCTCTACGACATCGCGACCGAGGAACTGAGCCATCTGGAAATCATCGGCTCGATCATCAGCATGCTCGGAAAGGGCGCCAAGGGCGAACTGGCCGAAGGCCTGGAGCCGATGGCCGCGATGCGCACACTGACCGGCAACAGCACCAGCCAGACCGAAGCCATCCTGTTTGGCAATGGTCCTGCCCTGGTCAACTCCAGCGGCGTGCCGTGGACCGCCGCGTACATCGACACCATTGGCGAGCCGACCGCGGATCTGCGCTCCAACATCGCCGCCGAATCGCGCGCGAAGATGGTGTACGAACGCCTGATCAACGTGACCGACGATCCGGGCATCAAGGATGCGCTGACCTTCCTGATGACGCGCGAAGTGGCGCACCAGAAATCGTTCGAGAAGGCGTTGTATGCGATCAGCCCGAACTTCCCGCCGGGCAAGCTGCCGGGTGATCCGGCCTACACCGATCTCTATTTCGACATGTCGCAGGGTGACGGCGACATGCAGGGACCCTGGAACAGCGGCGAGCTGTGGGAGCGCGTGGAGGATCGCGATGCGCAGGCGGCGGTCGACGGCGGCGATGGCAGCGCCACGGTTACGCTGACCGAGGAACAACAGGCCGCGCTGGAACAGATGAAGCTGCGCACGATGTCGGATCCGGAATCCAATCCGCCGACCGGCGCCGATCTGGGTGCGGGACCGGGCGCGGGCGCGACGCTGGCCAAGCAGGTCTGAGGCGGCCGCGCATGGCCAGACGCTATCCACGCGCTCACGCCGATCCGCACGCTGGCCCGCAACCCGGCGCGCGGGGCGGCGATCGCGAAGCCGATCCCGCGACGCATGGCTATGAAGCATGGAAGCGGACGGACGTGGGCCGTGCGCGGGAGACGGACGGATGGCGCCGGGTCGCGCAGGCCGAACAGGACGCCGTGAGCGGAAGGGGCGCAGATGCGGGCACGCCCCACCGCGCGATGCATGACGCACGCGGGCAACACGGCCTTCGACCGAGCCGGCCTGCGGACAGTCACGGCGTGCGCGGGCCATCACCCGGCGGCGAGCCGCGCCAGTGGCAAGGCCGCCCCGCGTACAGCGGATACGACGCGCGCGGCCGACTGCAGGAGTCCGGCTACGCCGAGCACGGCCGGCATGCGCCGGCGCCGGACGCGCAGCAAGGCACGCGACCGCAAGGCCCGGCGCATCCGGAAGCGGATCGGAACCGCGCACGTGCCGCAGCGGATCATCGCGGACGTGGACCGCGCAGCTACGTGCGCTCGGATGATCGCATCGCCGAACAGGTGCACGAACGGCTGACCGACGATCCCATGCTCGACGCGCGCGGCATCGAGATCGCCGTGCAGGGTGGCGTGGTCCATCTGCGCGGACAGGTGGAAGCGCGCTGGCAGAAATACCGCGCCGAAACCCTGGCCGCCGATTGCCTGGGCGTGCGGGATGTGCGCAACGAGCTGACCGTGCAGGGACGCGGCGACAGCGCGTACGGATTCCAGGACAGGCGCGGCCGCGTGGATTGAGTGCCGGCGCGCCGGCGCGCGCTGCATGCCTGAGATTGTGTAACGCCGCGCCATGCCCGTACGCTTGCGCGCATGATCGCCGCCTTCCTTCGCCAGCATTTGCCGCACGGCCTGCGCCGGCTGGCGGCGTGTGTGTTGGCGCTCGGTCTGCTGCTGCAACCCCTGCTGGGCGCACAGTGCGAGATCCGGGATCTCGGTTCGCCCGTGGGCGACGGCTCCGCCTCGATGATCGCGATCGCGGATCAGGGAGACGCATCCACCTGCTGTCCCGGCCAGCAGTGCGGTGAATGCTGCACCGTGGCCACCGTGGTGCCGATGATGATGGCCCTGCTGCCGGTCATGCACGTGCGCAATGCGCCGTTGAAGGCACGCTTCGTCGATTTCAGCCCGACACCCTATCCCGTCGCGATTCGTCCTCCGATCACGGTCTGAACCTGGCGCCGGTTCGCCGGTTTCCCTGTTCCCGATCGGAGAATTCCCATGTGGTTTCGCCTGGCGGCGTGTGCCGCCGTGCTGCTGGTGCCGTGCGCGTGTGCGCGTGCGGCCGTCCCTTCGGCTTCTTCCGCGTCCGTGCTGACGCTGGAACAAGCTTTCGAGCGTGTCGCTGACGCGCATCCGGATCTGAAGTTGTTCGGCGCGCTGCACGCGCAGCGCGCGGCCGAGCGCGACATCGCCTCGCAACGGCCTGCCTGGACCGCGGGCGTCGAACTGGAAAACGCGCTCGGCACCGGTGCAGTGCGCGGCCTCGATGGCGCGGAACTGACGCTGAGCCTGGCCTCGGTGTTCGAACGCGGCGGCAAGCTCGATGCCCGCCGCGCGGTCGCGCAGAGCCGCCTCGATGCACTGTCCATCGAGCGTGAGGCGCGCCGGCTCGATCTGCTCGCCGAAACCGCCCGACGCTATCTCGCGCTCGTCGCGGCGCAGCGCCAGCAGGCGGTCAGCGCGATCGACGTCGAACAACGCATGCGCACGGTGGCAGCGGCGCGACGCCGGCTGGAGGCAGGTGCGTCGCCCGCCTCGGTGCTGTTCACGGCGCAGGCGGCACTCGCGCGCGCCGAACTCGAGCGCGCGCGCGCGGTGCAGGACGAAAGCGCGAGCCGCCAGCATCTGGCCGCGCTGTGGGGCGAACGCGCGCCTGCATTCGCGGCGGCCGATCAGGATCCGACCTCGCTTCCGCACATCGATGACGTCGATGCGATCGCCGCGCGGCTGGAACGCACGCCCGAGCTGCGGCAGTTCGCCAGCGAGCAGCGCATCCGCGAAGCCCGGCTGCAACTGGCGCGCAGCGACTCGGTCGCGGACATGCAGTGGTCGATCGGTGTGCGGCGCATGCAGGAGGGCGGCGACGTCGGCTTGGTGGCCGCGTTGTCGATGCCATTGGGCGCGCGTGCACGCGCCCAGCCGTCGCTGCGCGCGGCCGAATCGGATCTGGCGGCGCTGGCGCTCGAACGCGAGGCCCAGGGCATGGCGCTGTACTCCACCCTGATCCAAGCGCATGGCCGCTATCGCTTGGCGCAATTGCAGGTGTCGCGCCTGGCCGATGACATTCTGCCGAAGCTCGCCAGCGCCGAATCCGCCGCCGAGCGCGCATATCGGGCCGGCGCGATCAGCTATCTGGAATGGGCGCAGATCCAGTCCGAACGCATCGCCGCGTTGCGCCAGCAACTGGACGCCGCCCTCGAAGGACAGCGCGCCCTCATCGAACTCCAGCGCCTGACAGGTGCGTCGCTGCTGTCGCGCGCGCCGGCGCCCACACCGGAATCCCTGCCATGACCCGACATTCCCGTTGCGCGCACTTCGCGTGTGCACTGCTGCTGGCTTTGCTGATGACCGGATGCGGCGACCGTCCCACCGGAACCGCCGCGACGAACGAACACGAGCCCGCCGGACCGGCGCATGCCGAGGCCGACGCGCACCAGGCGGCGGCCACCACCATTCCTTCGGCCATGGCGCAGGCGTCGGGCATTCGCACGGTCGCCGTGGCGGCCGGCACGATCGCCGACGAACACGAAGTGCAGGGACTGCTCACGCCGGTCGAAGGCCGTGTCGCGCAGGTGATGGCGCGCTTCCCCGGACCCATCCGCGCCGTGCACGCCAACGTGGGCGATCGCGTGCGCGCCGGGGAAACACTGGCGACCATTGAAAGCAACCTGAGCCTGAGTGTGTACACGGTGGCTTCGCCGCTCGACGGCGTCGTGCTGCAACGTACCGCCGCCGCCGGATCGGTCGCGGCCGAGGGCGCGCCGCTGTTCGAAGTCGCCGATCTGTCGCGGCTCTGGGTCGATCTGCACATCTTCGGCAACGACGCCGGCCACATCACCGCCGGCGCGCCCGTGCGGGTGACGCGCATGAGCGACGGTGCGAGCGTGCAGACCACGCTCGATCGCATCCTGCCCGCCACCGCGACCGCCAGCCAGAGCACCGTCGCGCGCGCGGTGATCGCCAACGCGGATGGATTGTGGCGGCCGGGCGCGGCGGTGCGCGCACGCATCGTCGTCGATCGCGCCAACGTCGCGCTCGTGGTGCCGGTCAGCGCGCTGCAGACCGATGAGGACAATCGCGACGTGGTCTATGTCCGCAACGGCGAACGCTACGAGGAACGCACGGTGACGATCGGCCGGCGCGACGCGGTGAACGCGGAGATCCGTGCCGGCCTGCGCGCGGGCGAGCAGGTCGTGACCGCGCAGAGCTTCCTGATCAAGGCCGACATCGGCAAATCCGGAGCCGCGCATGAACACTGACAACGCCGCGATGCTCGAGCGGCTGATCGCGTTCTCCATCCGCCATCGGTTGCTGATGCTCGCGCTCACCGGCGTGATGGCGGCGCTGGGCGTCTGGAGTTTCAGCCGCCTGCCGATTGACGCCACGCCGGACATCACCAACGTGCAGGTGCAGATCAACACGGTGGCGCCCGGCTATTCGCCGCTGGAAGCCGAGCAGCGGGTGACGTTTCCGATCGAGACCGCACTGGCCGGACTGCCCGGACTGGACTCCACGCGCTCGCTGTCGCGATACGGCCTCTCGCAGGTCACGGTGGTGTTCGACGACGGCACCGATCTCTATTTCGCGCGCCAGCAGATCGCAGAACGCCTGCAACAGGTGCGTTCGCGGTTGCCGCCGGATCTCGAACCGGAACTCGGACCGATCGCCACCGGCATGGGCGAGATCTTCATGTACTCGGTCGACGCCGATGCCGACGCGCGCAAACCCGATGGCACGACCTACACGCCCACGGATCTGCGCACGTTGCAGGACTGGGTGATCCGTCCGCAACTGCGCAACGTCCCCGGCGTCACCGAGGTAAACACCATCGGTGGCTACGCGCGGCAGATCCATGTCACGCCGGATCCGGCGCGGCTGCGTGCGCTGGGCTTCACCCTGCAGGATGTCGTGGACGCCCTGCTGCGCGACAACCGCAACATCGGCGCCGGCTATATCGAACGCAACGGCGAACAGTTGCTGGTGCGTGTGCCGGGGCAGGTCGCGGATGCTTCACAACTGGAGCAGATCGTGCTCGATCGTCGCCAGGGCGTGCCGATCCGCATCGGCGACGTGGCCGGCGTGGGCGAGGGACGCGAACTGCGCAGCGGCGCCGCCACGCAGAACGGACACGAGGCGGTGATCGGCACCGTGGTGATGCTGCTCGGCGCGAACAGCCGCGATGTCGCGCAGGCGGCGGCCAGAAAACTCGAGGAAGCCAACGCGAGCCTGCCCGCGGGCGTGCGCGCAACGCCCGTCTACGATCGCACCGCACTGGTCGATCGCACGATCGCCACGGTGGCCAGGAACCTGCTCGAAGGCGCGCTGCTGGTCATCGTCGTGCTGTTCCTGCTGCTGGGCCATTTCCGCGCGGCACTGATCACCGCGCTGGTGATCCCGCTGGCGATGCTGTTCACCCTGACCGGCATGGTGCGGACCGGCGTGTCCGGCAACCTGATGAGCCTGGGCGCGCTGGATTTCGGCCTCATCGTCGACGGCGCGGTCATCATCATCGAGAACTGCCTGCGCCGCTTCGGCCAGATGCAGCACGCACTCGGGCGCGTGCTGACGCGCGAGGAGCGCTTCACGGCCACCGCACGCGCCACCGCCGAGGTGATCCGCCCGAGCCTGTTCGGGTTGGGCATCATCGCCGCGGTCTATCTGCCGATCTTCGCGTTGCAGGGCATCGAGGGAAAAATGTTCCATCCGATGGCGATGACCGTCGTGCTGGCGCTCACCGGCGCGATGCTGCTGTCGCTGACCTTCGTGCCGGCGGCGATCGCGGTGTTCCTCTCCGGGCGCGTGCAGGAAAAGGAAAACCGCGTGATCGCCTGGTGCGTGCGTGGGTATCGGCCACTCCTGCGCACCGCGCTGCGCCTGCGCTGGCCGGTGCTCGCGGGCGCGGCCACGCTCACGCTGCTGTGCGGCTGGCTCGTCACGCGTTTGGGCAGCGAGTTCATCCCCAACCTGGATGAGGGCGACGTCGTGGTCCAGGCCCTGCGCATCCCGGGCACCAGCCTGAGCCAGTCCGTCGCCATGCAGGAAACGCTCGAACGCGCACTCGCGCGGCTGCCCGAAGTGCAACGGGTGTTCGCCAAGATCGGCACCGCCGAGGTGGCGAGCGATCCGATGCCGCCTTCGATCGCCGACACCTTCGTCATGCTCAAGCCGCGCCGTGACTGGCCCGATGCAGGCAAGCCGCGCGCGAGGCTGCTGGGGGAGATCGAGGCAGTGATCGAGGCGATTCCCGGCAACAACTACGAGGTGACCCAACCGATCCAGATGCGCACCAACGAGCTGATCTCGGGCGTGCGCGCCGATGTTGCAGTGAAGGTCCACGGAGACGATCTCGATCAGCTCGCACGCACGGCGGGGCAGGTACGCGCCGTGCTGACCACGATCGAGGGAGCGGCCGACGTGCAGGTGGAGCCGGTCACGGGACTGCCGGTGCTTTCGGTGCTGCCGGATCGCCTCGCGCTCGCCAATTACGGGATCAGTGCCGGAGAGTTGCAGGAGACGGTCGCCACGGCAGTGGGGGGCGCGCCTGCCGGGCAGTTGTTCGAGGGCGATCGCCGTTTCGGCATCATCGTGCGGCTGCCCGACGCACTGCGCGAGGATCCGCGCGCGCTGGCCGAACTGCCGATCGCGCTCGGCAACGACGGTCAGGCCGATGAATCGAGCAGTGCCGCCCATTGGCGCGGCGGTGAGCCGCGCACCGTGCCGTTGCGGGAGGTCGCGCGCATCGAACAGACACTCGGGCCGAATCAGATCAACCGCGAAAACGGCAAGCGCCGCGTGGTCGTCACCGCGAACGTGCGCGGGCGCGACCTTGGCGGCTTCGTCGATGAACTGCGGGCGCGGCTCGGCGATGAGGTACGGCTGCCGCCGGGCTACTGGCTGGCTTACGGCGGCACGTTCGAGCAGATGATTTCCGCGGGCCAGCGGCTGGCGTTCGTGGTGCCGGCCGCGCTGCTGCTGATCTTCGGCCTGCTGATCGTCGCGCTCGGATCGGCGCGCAATGCGTTCATCGTGTTTTCCGGCGTGCCGCTGGCGTTGACCGGTGGTGTCATCGCACTGTGGCTGCGTGGCATCCCGTTGTCGATCTCGGCGGGCGTCGGCTTCATCGCGCTGTCGGGCATCGCAGTGCTCAATGGGCTGGTGATGATCGGCTTCGTCGATCGCCTGCGCGCGCAGGGTCTCACGCTGGAGGAGGCGATCACGCAGGGTGCGATCGGCCGATTGCGTCCGGTGCTGATGACGGCGCTGGTGGCGTCGCTGGGATTCGTGCCGATGGCGATCAATGTCGGCGCGGGATCGGAAGTGCAGCGCCCGCTGGCGACGGTCGTGATCGGCGGCATCGTTTCGTCCACGTTGCTGACACTGCTGGTACTGCCTGCGCTGTATCGCTGGATGCATGCAGCGCGTGCAGCATCGCGAGGCCGGCTGGGCTTCTTCGCATCGTCACCACATCCTTGAACGCACGGTCCAGGTTGTCACGCCCCCTTGATGCTGACTGCAACAGGCTGTGCATCTCAGGCAGCACGCTGCCGCTCGCACTTTCCCAAGGAGTTGCACATGAATACGCAGAAGCAGATCCAGCACAGCCTCAATGATCTGATCGAGATCGCGCGCGATGGCAAGGAGTTCTACACCGACGCCGCGGGTGAAGTGAAGAACGCAGAACTTTCGGCGCTGTTCACCCGCATCGCCGGCGTCAAGAGCGACATCGTCACGCGCCTCAGCGCCGCGGTGGCCGCGGCCGGCGGCACCCCGGCCGAGCACGGCACCATGGTGGGTTCGATGCAGGCCATGTACGGCAAGATCCGCGCCGCACTGGGCGACACGCAGTACGGCTACGTGGCGGAACTGGAGGAGTCGGAGGATCGCCTGCTCGAGGCCTTCAACGAAACGCTCAGCGACAACGACACGCCGGCCGCCGCCCGCGCCGAAGTGCAGGCGCTGTTGCCGGTGGTGCGCGAATGCCACAACGTCATGCGCGAGCGCAAGCTGGCGCTCAAGGCCGCGACCTGATCGCGCCATCGTGTCCGTACGAAAAGCCCCGCTCGCGCGGGGCTTTTTTTCGCATGCAGCCGGGTATTCACAGCGGGACAACACATCGGTGACGTTCCACATGCAACGGTGAACGAGCCGTCAATTGGCGGCATGGCCTCACACCGGTTTTACCCCCTGGCGGGCGCAAGCGCGGATGCTTCCTTCCAACTCGAACAGGAGCATCGTCATGACAGGGCCGGTCTTTTTCACCGAAGAAGTCTCCAACAGCAAGGTGGCGGCGATCTATTCCGATCTCGCCACCGCGCGCCGCCAGGCCGAGCGCCTGCGCACGGCGCTCGGCTTGTCGGAACGGCAGGTGCAGGTGCTGGTGCCGCGCGATCGGCACGCCGGACGCAAGCTCGAACCGGAAAGCCACGGCATCTATCGCACGATGCTCTGGGCGCACCTCAAGCTCGGCGTGGCCGGTGTGGTGGCAGGCCTGCTGGTGTACATGGCCCTGCGCATGGCGGACGTGGCGATGATCGTGCTGTCGCCATGGCTCTCGCTGATGGCGCTGGTGTTTTTCGGCGCGGTCGCGGGCCTGATGCTGGGTGGCCTGATCACGCTGCGCCCGGATCACGATGCCTACGTGATGAAGGTGCTCAGTGCGCTGCGCGGGGGCGATTCGGCCATCGTGGTCCATGCCATGTCTGCGGCGCAGAAACGCAGCGCGGAAGAATTCCTGCAACGGGACGGCGCGGACACCACCGCCACGCTGTAAGCGCGCACGCCGCGCAACGCAGCGCGAAGCGCCCACCACAGAGTTGCGCTGCGCCGCAGAACTTTCTTCTGCTCCACGGCGCAGGCGTGGCGCAAGGCGCGCTGCGCGCACTGGCCGCTGGACGATCCTTGGCATGTTGATTGCGTTGCCCCTCGCGGGACACCGATCGTCCCCACAGGAGAACAGCATGGCAACGCAACAGAACCAGAACCCCGGCGGTGGCAATCAGGGCGGCCAGGGTGGACAAAGCGGACAAGGCGGCCAGAACCAGGGCAGCCAGAACCAGGGCAATGATCAGGAAGGCCGGGGTTTCGCCGGCATGGATCCGGAGCGGCAGCGGGAGATCGCATCCGAGGGCGGTCGCGCTGCACACCAGAGCGGCAACGCGCACGAGTTCGACTCGGAGGAAGCGCGCGAGGCCGGACGCAAGGGCGGACAGGCGCGGGGCGAAGGCGGCGGCGACGAGGAAGAGTAACCGCCGATCGCAGCGGGACCGGCGCGCCACGCGGCGCCGGCTCCGCCGCCCCGCCCGTGCGATCCGGCGCGCATGAGGGCGCGGGATGGGCAGCCGATCGGCGATCCAGCGAGCGGGCCGCGGGGGGCGGGCTTTCATTCCACGCTAACGCGCATGCGCCCAAGTTCTGTGCACCGCGGCCTGCGGATGCACGCATGCCGGCCGCATCCGGTGCGCACGGGGGCGCGAACGGAATCCTCCTCGACGCAGGGGCTGAATCGAACATGGAAAGTGCGGAAAAGTACCGCTCCATCTTCGATGCCATGCGCCAGGGCTATATCGAAGCTGACCTGCTGCGCGATGCACATGGGCATGTCTTCGATTTCCGGATCCTGGAAGCCAATCCGCAGTACGAACGACTGACCGGCATTCCGCGCGAACAGGCGATAGGCCGGCGCATCCGCGAACTGTTTCCGGATCTGGAGTCCGCCTGGTTCGAGACCTTCGAGCGCATCGTGCGCTTGGGCGAGCCGGAGATCTTCGAGCGCGAAGTGGCGTCGTCCGGGCGCTGGTATGAAGTGCACGCCTACCCGCTGGGCCCGGAACGGTTTGCCGCGCTGTTCGACGAGATCACCGCGCGCAAGCAGGCCGAGGCCGCGCTGCGCGACAGCGAAGAGCAGAACCAGTACCTGCTCAAGCTGAGCGACGCGCTGCGTCCGCTGGCCGACCCGGCACGCGTGCAGGGCGAAGCGATGCGCGTGCTGGCGCAACACCTGGGCATCACGCGCGCGCACTATTACGAGGCTGACGGCAGGGCCGAGTACCTGACCTCGGTGGGCGGCTACAGCGAACTGCCGCGGCCGGTCGCGCAACGCATCCGCATGGACGATTTCGGTGCGTACGTTAAGCAGGCGTTCCGCGCCGGGCACACGCTGGCGGTGAGCGACGTGGCCAGCGATCCGCGCGTTGGATCGCGCGAGCTGGAAGCCTATGACGCGCTGGGTTTCCGTGCCTTCGTCGGGATTCCGTTGATCAAGGGCGGATGCTTCGTCGGCGGAATCGGCCTGCACCACAGTGCGCCGCGCCAATGGAGCGATTCGGATCTGGCGATCGCGCAGGCGACGGCCGAGCGCACCTGGGAAGCGCTCGAACGCGCGCGCGCCGAAGCCGCGCTGGCGCGCAGCGAAACGCAGTACCGCTCGCTGTTCGAAATGATGGGACAGGCCTATCAGGACAACGAGATGATCCGCGACGCGCACGGCCGGGCGATCGACTATCGGCTGCTTGCGGTGAATCCGCGCAATGAAGAACTGACCGGCGTGCCCGCCGATCGCGCCGTCGGCCATACCGCGCGCGAACTCGTGCCGGGCCTGGAAATGGCATGGATCGAGAAGATGGACGAGGTGGTGCGCACCGGCGCGCCGGCGCGCTTCGAGCAGGAGGCCGGGCCGCTGGGTCGCTGGTATGAGGTGTATGCGTATCCGCGTGGCGATGACCGGTTCGCCGTGCTGTTCGATGACATCACGCCGCGCAAGCAGGCCCAGGCCGCGCTGAGCGAACGCGTGGCGTGGCTGTCGGGACAGAAGGATGCGTTCCAGGCCGCGGTCGATGGCGCGTCGCTGGAAGCCTCGCTCGGCGTCCTGTGCCGCACCGCAGTGGAGCAGGAGGATGGTCAACTGCGCTGCGCGTTCTACATGGCCGATGCGGAGGGGACCCGGATCCAGCACGTCACCGGCACCGACGAATCGCGCTGCGTGGATGGTTTCCGCATCGGGCCGGATTCGCTGGCCTGCGGGCTTGCGATCCACACCGGTAAACCCGTGATCACCGCCGACGTGCTGGAGGACGACGCGTGGCGGCCGTGGCGCGCGCTGGCCGAGCGCCATGACTATCGCGCGGCCTGGTCGTTTCCGGTGGAAACCTCGGCCGGCAAGGTGATCGGCAGCTTCGCGATGTATTTCCGCACGCCGCGCCAGGCCAATGCGCGCGATCACGAACTGGCCGGCGTGATCACGCGCGCGGCGGCGATCATCATCGCCCAGCATCAGGCCGACGAGGAACGCGAACGCGCGGAGATGGCGCTGCGCGAAAGCGAGGAGCGCCTGCGGCAATTCGGCGATGCCTCGCACGACGTGATCTGGATCCGCGACGCCCGTTCGCTGCAATGGAACTACCTGACGCCGGCCTTCGAAGCCATCTACGGCGTGGACCGCGAACAGGCCATGCGCGGCAACAATTATCGATCGTGGTTGCAACTGGTCGTGCCCGAGGACCGCCACGAAGTCAATCGCCACGTGCGCAAGGTGCGCGCGGGCGAGCACGTCACCTTCGATTTCCGCGTGCGTCGTCCCTGCGACGGCGGCATCCGCTGGCTGCGCAACACCGACTTCCCGATCACCGACGAGCGCGGCGGCGTGGTGATGATCGGCGGCATCGGCCATGACATGACCGAACTGCGCGAGACCGAGTTCCGCCTGACGACCCTGCTGGAGGGCATTCCGCAACTGGTCTGGCGCGCCGATGATCGCGGTCACTGGACCTGGGCGAGTCCGCAATGGACCGAGTACACGGGCCAGGGCGAAGAGGAAAGCCTCGGCTGGGGCTGGCTGGAAACGCTGCATCCGGAGGATCGCGAAGTCGCGCGCGCGTGCTGGAACCGCGCGGTGGAAAAAGGTGGGTTCGAAGTCGAATACCGCATCTGCGGGCGCGTGGAGCGCGGTTATCGCTGGTTCCAGACGCGCGCCACGCCAGTGCGCGACGAGAGCGGCCACATCGTCGAATGGCTCGGCACGTCGACCGACATCCACGATCTGCGCGAACTCCAGGAACGGCAGAAGGTGCTGGTGGCCGAATTGCAGCATCGCACCCGCAACCTGATGGGGGTGGTGCGCGCGATGAGCGACAAGACCCTGCGGTCCAGCGCGACGTTGCAGGACTTCCGTGACCGATTCCGTGATCGCCTCGATGCACTGGCGCGGATCCAGGGCCTGCTGTCGCGGCTCAACGAACATGATCGCGTGAGCTTCGACGAGTTGATCCGCACCGAACTGGCCGCGATGGAAGACACCGCCGAGCACGTCACCCTGGAAGGCCCGTCCGGCGTGCGCCTGCGTTCGTCCACCGTGCAGACGCTGGCGATGGCGCTGCACGAGCTGGCCACCAATGCGGTCAAGTACGGCGCGCTCGGCCAACCCGGCGGACGCCTGGCGATCGGTTGGCGCCTGGAGGACGAAGGCGCCGACGGCAAACCCTGGCTGCACATCGACTGGCGCGAGAGCGGTGTGCGCATGCCCGAGCACGGCGCCGCGCCACGCGGCACCGGCCAGGGCCGCGAACTGATCGAACACGCGCTGCCCTACCAGTTACGCGCGAAGACGTCCTACACGCTGGGCGCCGATGGCGTGCACTGCACGATCTCCATCCCGGTCTCGGCCAGCACCATCGAGGTGGAAAGCCATGCATGACCGGACCCTGCGCGATTGCCACATCCTGGTGGTCGAGGACGAATACCTGTTGGCCGTCGAACTGCAGGAGGAACTGCACGATGCCGGCGCGATCGTGCTCGGGCCTGTCGGCAGCGTGGCTGACGCGCTGGTGCTGCTGGACGCGTGGACGCGCGTCGACGGCGCGATACTCGATGTCAATCTCGGCGGCGAAACCGCGTTCCCGATCGCCGAGCGGCTGCTCGAGCGCGGCATCCCGTTCGTGTTCGCCACCGGCTATGACGCCAACGCCATACCGGGCATGTTCGGTCAGGTCGCGCGCTGCGAGAAGCCGATCAACCTGATGAACGTTGCCCGCGCGATCGGGCGCGTGATGGGCGCCGATCCCGTGAACACGTAGCGATCAGCCGACGATCCGTCCGGTTTCATCGAGCACGAACCGGGCGCGCCGCGACTGGTGGTAGAAGGTCACCCGATGGCGGCCTGCGTCCTCGCCCACGCCGCGCTCGCACAGCACGGTGATGATCCCGTTGTCCATGTGCTGCTGGAACGTCGCGACCTCCAGATCCAGTGCCCGTGCCACCAGCGCACCGTCGATCTCGAGGCTCGGCTTTCCATCCACGAGCGCGATGTCGAGCCGGCGGCTGCGGGGCGGAGCGGGCGGAGGTGTCATGCGCGGGCCGATGGGGGGACTGGAGTCTGCCATTGCATGATCGCAACGATCCGGGTGCGGCGGCTTGACCTGCATCAACCGGGTGCCGGAGCGGCCGACTGTCCCGCCCGCGGGATGATCCTGCGGGCATCGCGGGGATGCGGCCGCAGGGCCGCGGATCTTCACGAACGCCGCACGCGCCGACGCGCTAGAGTCGCCGCGGGGAAAGACAACGGAGGCGGGTTTGGTTGACGACGTGATGCGCGATCAGGATCGGGTGTCCACGGCCGCGAAGCTGCGGCTCTACGAAACGGTTCTGCAGGCCACGCCCGATCTGGTCTATGTGTTCGACCTCCAGCACCGCTTCATCTACGCCAACGACGCACTCCTGAAAATGTGGGGGTGCAGTTGGGACGAGGCGATGGGCAAGACATGCCTGGAACTGGGCTACGAGCCCTGGCACGCGGCCATGCACGACGAGGAAATCGAACGCGTGATCGCCACCTGCGCGCCGATCCGCGGCGACGTGCCGTTTCCGCACGTCACCGAGGGCGTGCGCATCTACGACTACATCTTCATGCCGGTGATCGGGCTGGACGGCAAGGTCGAGGCGATCGCCGGCACCACGCGCGACGTGACCCAGCGCAAACAGCATGAGGACGCGCTGCGCCAGAGCGAGCAGCGTTTCAGTGCGATGGTCAATGCCAGTTCGGATCTGATCTATCGCGTGAGCCCGGACTGGAAGAGCTCCGAAATCCTCGGCGGTCGCGCCGCCGCGGACGCGCAGCGCGACGGATCGTCCGACTGGCTGGACGAAGTGCATCCGGAGGATCGCCAGCGCGTCAGCCATGTGGTCGAAAATGCGCGGCGCGCGGTGTCACCGTTCGAAGTCGAACATCGCGTCGCCCGGCACGGGCAGTGGTCCTGGGTGGCTTCGCGCGCGGTGCCGATCCGGCAGGAAGACGGCACGGTGAGCGAATGGTTCGGCGCGGCGACCGACATTTCCGATCGCGTGCGCCACGAGCAGCATCTGCGCCTGCTGATCAACGAACTCAACCATCGGGTGAAGAACACGCTGGCGATGGTGCAGTCGATGACGTTGCAGACGCTGCGCAACAGCGCCGACACCATGCAGGCGGCCGAGCGCATCGAGGCGCGCCTGCTGGCACTGTCCGAGGCGCACGACGTGCTCACGCGCAAGAACTGGGAAGGCGCCGGCGTGGATGACATCGTGCGCGCCGCGATCGCACCCTGCGTCGATGACGAGACGACGCGGTTCGACGTGCAGGGCCCCGGCGTACTGCTGGATCCGCGCCGCGCGGTGGCGCTGTCGATGGCGCTGCACGAACTGTGCACCAACGCGGTCAGGCATGGTGCACTGTCGGTGCCGCAGGGGCGCGTGGGCATCCATTGGTCGCGCCGGCAGGACGGCGCCGGTGACGTGCTGGAACTGGACTGGCGCGAAAGCGGTGGGCCGATGGTGGATCAACCGGCCTATCGCGGCTTCGGCTCGCGCCTGGTCGAACGCGGCCTGCAGCATGATCTGGGCGGGACGGTTAAACTCGAGTTCGCACCCGATGGCGTGACCTGCCATATTTCCGCCCCGTTGTCCGAGACCGTTCCATGAGTCCTGTTCCCGCCCGTGTCCTGATCGTCGAGGACGAATCGCTGGTCCTGATGCTGCTGGAGGATCTGCTGCCGCAGATGGGCTATGCGGTCGCCGCGGCGGTGGGCAGCGTGCCGGAGGCGCTGGCCGCGCTGGAGTCCGGCGAGATCGATGTGGCCGTGGTTGACGTGAACCTGGCGGGCACGCCGTCGTTCCCGATCGCCGATGCGCTCAAATCCCGCGGCATCCCGTTCCTGTTCACCACCGGCTACGGCGCGATGGGGCTGCCCGAGCAGTACGCAGACTCGGCCGTATTGCAGAAGCCGTTCCGCAAGCGCGATCTGGAAACCGCACTGGCCGAGCTGCTGGCGGCGCGGTAATCCGCGCCACGGGCATCCAAGCGATCGCGGCCGTCGCGCACCGCCGGCCGTAGACACCCGTTTCACGGTCGTTGGCGTTTTCTCTGTTCATTCCCGAACGAGTCCGCCGCGATGCGTGCATCCGCCATTGTGTGTTCCTTTCTCTGGGTGACCGCCTCCTGCGCGTGGGCGCAGCAGAACGACGGTACCCATGTCAGCGCCACCGTCAGCGTGGACAAGCCGGCCAAGGTCGAGGCCACGCCCGAGCGCATGCGCGCGCTGAAGGTGCCATCCGGCTTCACCGTCACGCCCTTCGCGCAAGGGCTGCAGAACGTACGCGTGATCGCGGTCGATCCGCAGGGCCGCATCTACGCCACGCGCCGCGATCAGGGCGATGTCATCCTGCTGAAGGACGAGGATCGCGACGGCCGCGCCGACGCCCCCGCGCAGAGCGTGCTGAGCCGGCCGGGTGCGCACGGCCTGGCGATCCGCGACAACAAGCTCTATCTGGCCACGGTGAAGGAAATCTTCGTCGCCGACATCCGTCCCGATGGCACGCTCGGTCCGGCGACGATGCTGCTGGGCGATCTGCCCGATGGCGGCCAGCATCCCAACCGCACGCTCGCCTTCGGCCCGGACGGCATGCTGTACATCAGCGTCGGATCCAGTTGCAACGCGTGCAACGAAACCAACCCCGAGCATGCGACGATGCTGCGCGCCACGCCGGATGGAAAAATGCGCGTGATCATCGCCACCGGCCTGCGCAACACCATCGGCTATGACTGGCATCCGCGCACCGGCGAGCTGTGGGGCATGGATCACGGCATCGATTTCCTCGGCGACGACGAGCAGGCCGAAGAGCTGAACCTCATCGAGCAGGGCAGGCAGTACGGCTGGCCGCACG
Source organism: Pseudomonadota bacterium (assembly GCA_023390905.1). Classification (GTDB taxonomy): domain Bacteria; phylum Pseudomonadota; class Gammaproteobacteria; order Xanthomonadales; family Xanthomonadaceae; genus Pseudoxanthomonas_A. The sequence goes on from JAEWBY010000014.1 coordinate 42,460, forward strand.
TGTACGGCGATGGCCGCATCTATCCGCAGAGCACGCCGCAGGGCGCGATCACCAAGCAGGAATGGAAGACGCTCAGCACGCCGATGACGCTGGGGTACACCGCGCATGCGGCGCCGATGCAGATGGTGTTCTATCGCGGCACGCAGTTCGCGCCCGAATACCAGGGCGATGCCTTCGTCACCATGCGCGGTTCGTGGAATCGGCGCCCGCCTTCCGGATACGAAGTCGTGCGCGTGCGTTACCGCGACGGCAGGCCGCAGAAGATCGAGCCGTTCCTGACCGGCTTCCTCACCGACGGCGGCAAGACGCACTTCGCGCGGCCGATGGGCCTGGCGGTCGCGGCCGATGACGCGCTGCTGGTGGGCGATGACGCCAACGGCGTGATCTACCGCGTGGCGTACAGCGGCCAGGGCGCCAGCACCTTGTCCGCCCCACCGGCCGAGCCGATGCGCACGCAGGCGATGAAGGGGGTGGGCGTGCCGCTGGCGCAGGATCGTCCGGAAACGCAGACCGCGCAGAAGGTCGCGGTGTCCTCATCGGCGTTCGGCAACGGCCAGGCGATTCCACCCCGTTACAGCGAGTACCACGATGGCCTGAGCCCGCCGCTCGCGTGGACCGCTTCGCCGGATGCCAAAAGCTATGCGCTGATCATGGAGGATCCGGACGCCAAGCCGATCACGCCGTTCGTGCACTGGGTGGCATGGAACATTCCGGCCGGCTCGCTGCCCGAGGGCGTGAGCGAACAACTCCGGCTGACCCAGCCCGAAGGCATGACGCAGGGCCGCAACAGCCGCGGCTCGATCGGGTATTACGGGCCGCGTCCGCCGGTGGGCGACCCGCCGCATCGCTATCGCTTCCTGATACTCGCGCTGGACACGATGCTCGACATTCCGCCCGGCAGTGATCGCGATGCGTTGCTGGCCGCGGTCAAGGGGCACGTCGTGGGCAAGGGCGTGCTGGAGGGCACGTACCACCAGAAACAGAAGCCGCCGCGTTGACCCTGTTCCGCGCACGCCGTGCGCGCGATCACGCTGTCCGGCACGCGATCCGCCCGTCATCGGCAGCACCAGGTTCCGAATCATCATCGAGGAGATTGCGATGAAGCACAAGCCGCTGGACCAGCAGGTCATCGTCGTCACCGGTGCCTCCAGTGGCATCGGCCTGTGCACCGCGCTGCTGGCGGCCGAGCGCGGCGCGAGCGTGGCGCTGCTGGCGCGCAGCCGCGAAACGCTGTCCGAGGCGTGCGCGCTGATCGAGGAAAGCGGCGGTAACGCCCTGTCGATCGTGGCCGACGTCTCCAGCCGCGAGCAGGTGGAAGCGGCGGTCGAAGCCGTCATCCGCCACTTCGGCCGCATCGATACCTGGGTCAACAATGCCGGCGTGGCGATCTATGGCCGCCTGGAGGAAGTATCGGAAGAGGACAGCCGCCGCCTGTTCGACATCAACTACTGGGGCGTGGTGAATGGATCGCTGGCGGTGCTGCCGACGCTGCGCGCACACGGCGGCGCGCTGATCAACGTCGGCAGCGAAGTCTCCGATGCGGTCATTCCGTTGCAGGGCATGTATTCGGCGTCCAAGCACGCGGTCAAGGGGTTCACCGACGCGCTGCGCGTGGAAGTCGAAACCATCGACAAGGCGCCGTTGTCCATCGTGCTGATCCAGCCGACCGCGGTGAACACCCCGTATCCGCAGCACGCGCGCAACTATCTGCAGAACGAGCCCAAGCTGCCGACGCCGATGATCGATCCGGAAAAGGTCGCTGGTGCAATCCTCGATGCCGCCGAGAGCGGCGGGCGGGACGTGCCGGTCGGCGCGGTGGCGCACATGAACACCACGATGAGCAAACTGCTGCCGCGCCTGGGTGATCGCATGTCGGCGATGCAGGAAAAGCGGCAGATCACGGATCAGCCGGCGCGTGATCGGATGGGCACGCTGTACAAGCCCGGCGAAAGCGGACGCGTGCACGGATTCGCGACGGGCGGCTGAGACCCGTCGTGATTCGCGTGACTGCGGTATTTCAGAGCGCCGCGCGCAGCGTGCTCTTGACCTTCTCGCCGGACACCCGCGCCGCGCCCATCAGCGAGTGTTTCCATTCCTCGTATTCCTCGGCCAACTGCGCGCGTTCCTGCGCACTGAACAGTTGCCGGAACTGGCGGAACAGTTCGGTCTCTTCCTCGCTGGCGTGGTGATCGATGAGATCGCCGAACACCTTGGCCCGGCCGGCGAATTCGGGCGTGCCGAACTCGGCGGACTTCACGTCCGGAATGACCATCCTCTCGACGATGCGATGTTCTTCGACGGCCTCGGCATGGATTTTCAGACCCTGCTGGTTCGCGCGCTCGGCGAAGGCCGGATAGAAAACGTCTTCTTCCCACTTCGCATGCGGGGTGAGGTTGGCCTCGATTTCCTGCATCAGCGCCTGGCGCTTCTTCAACGCGCGATCGGTGGTGGCGTTGAGCTGGGAGAACAGATCGCGCAGCACGTCGTGTTCGGCCTGCAGCACTTTGAGGATATCGGGCATGGGCGTGGCTCCTGTCGGGTCGGGTGGGGTGGCGTGCACATCGCGCCAAACGCTCACGAGTGCATGTCGCCCTGCTTGATCGGCGGCACCGGCGTGAAGCGGCCCCGCAGTTCTTCTATGTACTGGCGCGCGAATTCCTGGTGCGCCGGCGGCACCTGTTCGAGGAACAGTTCGGTTTCGCGCAGGAAGGCCGAATAGTCCGTGCCCGCTTCCCGGCGACCCACCCATTCCTGCAAGCGGAGTTTGAGCTGGTCGAGATCGACCTGCAGATCCCCGCGCAGGGGTGGGTCGCCGGCGGGTGTCATGCGGCCTCGTCCTCGGCGGCCTCCTGATTGCCGCCCTGTTCGGCCAGCAGCGTGAGCTTCTGGTCGGTGGCCTTTTCCTCTTCCAGCGTTTCCAGCAACAGCGGCAGCGCCTTGCGGTAGCCGAGCTGCTTGGCGAGCGCGGCCAGTGTGCCGTAGCTGGCGATCTCGTAGTGCTCCACCTTCTGCGCGCCACCGATGAGGGCGGCATCACGCAGCGGACCCTGTTCGATTGAATCGATGATTTCCTTGGATTCCTCGACCAGGCCCTCCATCGCAGCGCACTTCATGCGCTTGAGCTTGATGCCGAGCACTTCCACCACCTGATCGATGCGTTCGATCTGCCCCTGGGTTTCCTCCAGATGCATGGTGAATGCGGCCGAAAGTTCTTCGTTGGCGGCCGCGCGCGCCAGTTTCGGAAGCGCCTTGGTCAACTGCTTCTCGGCGCTGTAGATGTCGGAAAGCTCGTGGATGAACAACTGCTCGATGTTCTTGATGCTCATGGAATGCGACTCCGCCGCGAGGAAGAAGGATGCAATCTGCCGCTGCGTGGATCGAAAGAGGGTGAAGACGCCGTGTCAGTGCCATGCGCGCTTGCGCACGTGCACGTGCACGAGCGGAGCGACATCCGGTTTCCGTCGCGCGCCATCGACACGATCTTTTCATCGTGGTGGCACGCATGCTGTTTCCACACGACATGTCGTCGTGCAATCCGGAGGGCAGGAACATGGGCAACCAGAACGAAAACCGCGAGCAGAACCAGGGCCAGGGCGGTCAGGGCCAGGGCGGTCAGGGCGGTCAGGGCGCCGGTCGGGCCGGCGCCGGTGGCGCCGAGGACGACCGCCCGGTGGTCGAGTACGGCGCGTGTGGTCGCGAGGGCGTGGCCGATGTCGTCGCCCCGGGGGGCCCGGGGGTCCCGTGCGGCGCCTTCCGCCAACGGCAGCAGGCGCCGGGCCTGGTCC
>JAEWBY010000022.1 GCA_023390905.1 Pseudomonadota bacterium
CCACCTGGGAGCCGGTCGCCTTCACCGGGCAGGAAGACTTCCACGTCCTCACCGCCACCGCCGAGGCGATCTACGGGATCGGGTCCAGCTCGATCACCGTGCGCACCAGCCCCGACGGCGGAACCACCTGGGTCGACGGCGCCAATCTGCCTGCCGTCGACCTTGCCGCCACACTCGACGGCGCCCTCTACGCGGCGACGCAGGATGGGGTCCAGGAGAGCCGCGATGCCGGAGCCACCTTCGCCCCTGTCCCCGACGCGCCGCTGCTGTACCTGCTGGAGTCTGATCCGGCGGGCGGGCTGGTCGGCGTCGACACTGACGGCGCCCTCTGGCGCCTCAACGGCGCCGGCTGGGAGAGGTCCGGAACGGCCAGCGGCACCGTCCAGGCGCTCGGCACCACCGCCGACGGCGCGATCGTGCTCGTCGACGACCGCGGCGTCGTGTGGATGCGCGGCACCGAAGCCACCGTGGTCCTCCCGTCAGGAGCACGATCATGAACACCATCACACCCGGCGGCCGCTGCAGCCGCGGATCCGGAGGACACCGACCATGAGCACGACATCGACCCGCTGGGTCCGCCACACCACCCCGCTCACCGCGGAAACCCTGTCCGGGGTGGACGCGTGGTGGCGCGCGGCGAACTATCTGAGCATCGGGCAGATCTACCTGCAGGGCAACCCGCTGCTGCGCACGCCCCTCACCCGTGACGACATCAAGCCGCGGCTGCTGGGGCACTGGGGCACGACCCCGGGGCTGAACTTCCTCTACGCGCACCTGAACCGGGCGATCATCGACCGCGACCTGGACACCCTGTACGTCACGGGGCCAGGGCACGGCGGGCCGGGGATGGTTGCCAACGCCTATCTCGACGGCACTTACACGGAGCTGTTCCCCCAGATCGCTCAGAACGAGGACGGGCTGCGGGCGCTGTTCCGGCAGTTCTCCTTCCCCGGTGGCATCCCCTCGCACGCGTCCCCGGAGACGCCCGGGTCGATCAACGAGGGCGGGGAGCTCGGGTACTCCCTCGTGCACGCCTACGGCGCCGCGTTCGACAACCCGGGCCTGCTGGTCGCGTGCGTGATCGGCGATGGGGAGGCTGAGACCGGGCCGCTGGCCACGGCCTGGCACGGCAACAAGTTCCTCAACCCCGCCCACGACGGCGTCGTCCTGCCGATCCTGCACCTGAACGGTTACAAGATCGCCAACCCGACCGTGCTGTCCCGCATCCCCGAGGAGGAGCTGGTCGCGTTGCTGCGCGGCTACGGTCACGAGCCGTTCGTCGTCACCGTCGGCTTCGACGACGAGGACCCGCGGGAGTCTCACGCGCGGTTCGCGGGAGTGCTGGACACGGTGCTGGACCGCATCGCCGACATCAAGGGCCGCGCCGCGAACGGAACTTTGGAGGGGCGGCCAGTGTGGCCGGCGATCGTGTTGCGCAGCCCGAAAGGCTGGACCTGCCCGCCGGTCATCGACGGGCTCCCCGTGGAGGGCACCTGGCGCGCCCACCAGGTCCCGCTCGCCGAGGTCCGCGACAACCCGGAGCATCTGCGGATCCTCGAGGACTGGCTTCGCTCCTACCGTCCCGACGAACTCTTCGACGCCGCCGGCGCCCCGCTCCCGGCGACGGTCGCGGTCGCGCCAGACGGCGCGCGGCGGATGAGCGCGAACCCCGTCGGCAATGGCGGGCAGCTGAGCGTCCCGCTGCGCCTCGGTGACTTCCGCGCGTACGCCCACCTGGTTCACCCGGATAGGCGGGGCGCCACATCGGCGGAGGCGACTCGGGTGCTCGGAGAATGGCTTGCCGATGTGATCCGGGACAACCCGGACAACTTCCGCATCTTCGGACCCGACGAGACCGCCTCCAACCGGATCGCACCCGCCGTCTACGAAGCCACCGGCAAACAGTGGAACGCGGCCGTGCTCCCTGTAGACGAACACCTCGCCCCGACCGGCCGCGTGATCGAGGTGCTCAGCGAGCACCAGTGCCAGGGCTGGCTCGAAGGCTACGTGCTGACCGGGCGGCACGGGCTGTTCAACTGCTACGAGGCATTCACCCACATCGTCGACTCGATGTTCAACCAGCACGCCAAGTGGCTCGAAGCCGCCCGGTATGTGCCATGGCGGGAGCCCATCCCGAGCTTCAACTACCTGCTGTCCAGTCACGTCTGGCGGCAGGACCACAACGGATTCAGCCACCAAGACCCCGGCTTCATCGACGTCGCGCTGAACAAGAGCCCCGACGTCGTGCGGGTCTACCTGCCGTTCGACGCGAACACCCTGCTGTCCACCTACGACCACTGCCTGCGTTCCACCGGGTACATCAACGTCGTCGTCGCCGGCAAGCAGCCCGCCCCCCAGTGGCTGACCATGGATGAGGCGATCGAGCACTGCACCCGCGGGCTCGGCATCCTGCCCTGGGCCGGCACCGAGAGCGAAGGCACCGAGCCGGATGTCGTCCTCGCCGCGGCCGGAGACGTGCCCACCCTCGAGACCCTCGCCGCGGCCGCGCTGCTGCGCGAGCACATCCCGGAGCTGAGCGTGCGGGTCGTGAACGTCGTCGACCTGACCCGGCTGCAGTCCGAGGACCAGCACCCGCACGGACTGTCGGACAGGGAGTTCGACGCGATCTTCACTCCCGACAAGCCGGTGATCTTCGCCTACCACGGCTACCCGTGGCTGATCCACCGGCTCACGTACAAGCGCGCGGGGCACCAGAACCTGCACGTCCACGGCTTCGTGGAGAAGGGCACCACGACGACCCCGTTCGACATGGTCATGCTCAACGACCTGGACCGGTACCGGCTCGCGATCGACGTTCTGGATCACGTCCCGGGCCTGGCCGCACGTCACGCCGGACTGCGTCAGGAGTTGCAGGATGCCCGGTTGCGCGCCCGCGCCCACACTCGCGAGCACGGCACCGACATTTCCGCCGTCGCCGACTGGCAATGGCCCCACCCCGGCACCACCGACCCCGCCATCGGGAAGGAACACCAATGAACGACACCAAGACCGTGACGTTGCAGGTCAGCGGCATGATCCGCGCGACTTCGAAGAATGTCACCGAAGCCCACCTGGCCCGCCAGCCGGGTGTGATCAGCGTCGATGCGAACCCCGTCTCGCAGACAGCGACCGTCACCTACGATCCGCAGACCACCTCCGTCGCGCACCTGCAGCAGTGGGTCATCGAATGCGGGTACCACTGCGCCGGGCAGTCCGTGCCCGACCATATCTGTGACCCCACCCACGAGCCGCACAAGCACGCGACCATGCAGAGGCACGACACCCATGCCGGTCACGGGACGCACGAGGTGCACACCGATCTGGGCGGGCATCCCCAGCATGCCGGCCATGAACCGCACGACGGGCATGAGGGGCATGAAGATCACCGGACCCCCGGGCAGGGTATCGCGGTCGCTGGCGAGCACCCCCACCCGGCGGCGGGAGCGGGTGATGAGCATGCTGGCCATCCGGCATCCGCCGGGGACGGGCACGATCACGGGACGGAGGCGTCGGGTCACAGTGCGCAGGAGATGATGGGCCACGGCGGGCACGGCGGGATGTCGATGGACGCGATGATCCGCGACATGCGCAACCGGTTCCTGGTCGCGCTGATCCTGTCGATCCCGATCACCTTGTGGTCGCCGATCGGCCGGGAGGTGATCGGGTTCGAGGTGCCGGCCCCGTTCGGGCTGCGCGATGACGTGTTCATGCTGATCCTGTCACTGCCGGTGATCTTCTACTCGGCCTGGATCTTCTTCGACGGGGCGTACCGTGCCCTGCGCGCCCGCACGCTGGACATGATGGTGCTGGTCGCGGTCGGCGTCGGCGCCGGTTGGATCTACAGCCTGATCATCACCCTCACCGGCGGCGGCGAGGTGTTCTACGAGGCCGCGACCGTGCTGGCCACCTTCGTGCTGCTAGGGCACTGGGTGGAGATGCGCGCCCGCGGTGGGGCGAACGACGCCATCCGCCGCCTACTGGAGCTCGCCCCCGCCCGCGCGGTCGTCATCCGTGGCGGTGAGGAGGTGGAGATCCCCACGTCCGAGGTGGTCCCTGGCGACCTGATGCTGATCCGCCCCGGGGCGAAGATCCCCACCGACGGCACCGTGGATGAGGGGGAGTCCGAGGTCGACGAGTCGATGGTCACTGGCGAGTCCATGCCGGTGGAGAAGGCGCCCGGCTCAGAGGTCATCGGCGCGACCGTGAACACCGTCGGCACGCTGCGAGTGCGGGCAACGAAGGTCGGCGCCGACACCGCGCTCGCGCAGATCGTCAAGCT
>JAEWBY010000008.1 GCA_023390905.1 Pseudomonadota bacterium
CCCGCGCGGGGCCCGGCCCTGCCGCTCGCCCGGCCCCCGGCGGCCGCCATGCAGGTGGCATGGACCTCCATCATCCCGACCATCCGGCGTTTGACGCCGAACAGCAGCGCCGCCACGATCGTCGCCGGTTGCTGTGGGCGCTGAACCTGAGCCTGGCATTCGTGCTGCTGCTGGTGATCGTGTTCTCCGCGCAATCGAGTTTCGATGTGGCCGCGTGGACCATCGCGCCGCGCGACTTGCACGGTCTGTGGGGCGTTCTGACCGCGCCGCTGCTGCATGGCTCGGTCGAACACATCGCCGCCAACGCCACCGCGTTGCTGATGCTCGGCACGCTGGCCGGCAGCGTGTATCCGCGCGCGACGCTGTGGTCGGTGCCGATCGTGTGGCTGGGCGCGGGACTGGCGCCGTGGCTGCTCGGGGACCCCGGCACGCATCATCTGGGTGCGAGCGGACTGACCCACGGTCTGATGTTCATGATCTTCATGCTCGGCCTGCTGCGCCGCGATCGCGCGGCGATCGCCACCGGCATGATCGGCTTCCTGTTCTACGGCGGCATGATGCTGAGCATCCTTCCGCAGGAACCGGGCGTGTCATGGCAAGCGCACATGGGCGGCGCGATCGGCGGATTGGTCGCGGCGATCCTGTTCCGCACGCTGGACCCGCCGCTGCCGCGCAAACGCTACAGCTGGGAAGAAGAAGCCGACGCGGAAATCAGTGCGCTGAACGACGAACTCGAACCGCCCGCGCCGCGCGAAGTGCCGGTGCTGTGGGTGCGCGCGCCGGAGGAGACGCGGCGCGGCGTGGTGTTGCGCTTCCCGCCGCGTTCGCCGGAGGAATGACCGGATGCGCAGGCGCTTCCGCCTGACCGCCCCATCCGTATAGTGACCGCTCCTTTCCGGAGTGCTGCGCATGAAGAAGTGGTTGATCCCGTTGGGCATGCTCGTATGGCTGTGCCTGTCATCCGTGGCGCACGCCACAGAATCGGCCGCCGGGCCGCGTGACTACCGCATCATCGGCTACGTGATGGACGGCGAGACGCTGCCGAAGATCAGCGCGCGCAAGCTGGACGTCATCAACTTCGCCTTCGCGCAGGTCAATCCCCAGCATGAGGTTTTCCTGCCCAAGGAAACGGCCGCGCGCTCGCTCGATGGGCTGGTCGCGCTGCGCAGGGAGAATCCGGATCTGAAGATCCTGCTGTCGATCGGCGGCTGGGGCGCGGATCATTTTTCCGAAGCCGCTCTCACCGAGGCGAGCCGCAAGCGCTTTGCCGATACCGCCGTCGAACTGGTGCGCCGCCATGATCTGGACGGCCTGGACATCGACTGGGAATATCCCGCGCATCCGGGGCCGGGCATCAGTCACCGGCCCGAGGATCGGCGCAACTTCACCCTGATGCTGAAGGCCCTGCGCGGCACGCTCGATGAACTCGGCAGGGCCACCGGTGATCGCCATTACCTGCTCACCATCGCCGCGGCCGATGGCGAAGCCGCACGCGGGCTGGAACTCAAGCGCATCGCGCCGCTGCTGGACTGGATCAACCTGATGACCTACGACTTCTACGGCAGCCTGACCAGGACCACCGGTCATCACGCCGCGCTGCATCGATCACGCACTGCGTCCGCGGATGCGCGCACGACCGACAAAGCCGTGGATGAATTCCTGCGCGGCGGGGTGCCGGCGCGCAAGATCAACATCGGCGTGGCGTTCTATGGACGCACGTTCGGCGACGTGACCGATGCGCAGTACGGGCTGCACCAGCGCTTCGGCAGCGATGGCGGCTTCGTGTCATGGCAACAGATCCAGCGCGACCACACGCCCAGACAGGGCTATGAGCGCCACTGGGACGAGGCCGCGCAATCGGCATGGCTGTGGAATCCGCAGACCCGGCGCATGATCAGCTACGACGATCCGCAGGCGCTGCGCGCCAAGGCCGCATTCGTGCGCGAACGCGAACTCGGCGGCGTCATGTACTGGGAGCAGCGCCAGGATCCGGACGAGCAGTTGCTGGATGTGCTGGTGGATGCGTTGGGGTCTGCGCGCGGGCAGTGAGGGCGTTTCGTCCGGGCAGGTTTGCGTGGACAAGGCAGGTCCATCAGCTGTCGAGGGAGCGATGCCGAAGGCGAGCCCGCCTGCTCTTGATGTTCTGCGCCATGAAGCCAGCCGAGCATCGCAGGCGTTCGGGGCCGAAGAGGCGCCCTTGTCCGAGCGCAGCGAGTTTGGGCGCCGTGCGCCGAGCGACGAGAAGCGCAGGGCACCGGAGCATAGCTCCGGCTCGCGTCCGGCGCAGGCGGTTTTGGTTCCTCCGCCAAGACAAAACGAACTCGCGCGCAGCGCGAAAGCTCTTGCTCCATACGTCTCACTACGAGCAAAAATCCCATCGGCGATGCACGTCTCTTGTCCCACCGTGGTTGTGGCCGTGGCGCTTCGCAGCCCGCATCCACGATGATTCTTCACACGATCACCCCATCACGACACGCGCGATTACCAAAAAAAAACGGGCCCGAAGGCCCGTTCTCCACTGCGCTTTGGATGCTGCCACTCAGAACTTCATCGTGAACTCGGCGCCCACGGTGCGCGGCTCGTTGATGAAGCCGGTGAGGTTGTTGAAATCGATGCCGCCGACGATGCGCGTCTGGTCGGTGATGTTGCGGCCGAACAGCGCCACTTCGTAATCGCCGTAGTTCCAGCCATAGCCGATGCGCAGGCCGCCTTCCAGTGACGACTTGCCGGTGAATTCCACCGACTCGTACAGGAAGAAGTTGACCTCGCTGCGATACGCCCAGTCGGTGTAGAAGTACAGTTCGGCGCCCTCGCCCATCGGCACGCTGTAGCGCGCGGTCAGGTTGTGCACCCACTTGGGCGCCTGCGGCAGCGGATTGCCGTTGATGCGCGCGAAGCCGCCGACGATCGGATCGGTCACGGTGCAGCCGCCGCCGCACGGGGCCACACCGAGATCGGCGTCCTTGATCTCGGTGTCGTTGTAGCTGCTGCCGAAGGTCACCAGCAGGTTGTCGAGCACGTAGGCTTCCAGATCCAGTTCGAAGCCCTGGCCGACGGTCTTGTCGGCATTCAGCAGCGTGGCGATGTTGGAACCGCCGCCGACCGCGATGATCTGCTGATCGTCCACGTCATAGCGGAAGACGGTGAAGCCCAGGCGCGCACGCTTGTCCCACAGATCGGCCTTGATGCCGGCCTCGTACGAGATGACCTTCTCCGAGTCGGCCGTCGAGACGCCGCCGTTCGGCGCCAGCGCACTGGCGAACAGCAATCGGCCCTGCACCGACGGTGCGCGGAAGCCGGTGGCCACGCGTGCGAACAGGTTGATGTTGTCGTTGGCCGCGTAGACCGCGCTCAGATCCCAGCTGACGTTGTCCTTGTCGGTGTTGACCGTGTACGGGCCGCCGACCGGCGCGCCGAACGGGGCCGGCTCCAGCACGCTGGCGCTGAAGTCCTTCTCGTCCTGCGTGTAGCGCACGCCGCCGCGCAGCTTGAGCTTGTCGGTGGCCTGGTATTCGCCGGAGGCGAACACTGCCCACGCGTCATTCTTCTGGTTCTGGATCGCATGGCCGGCGAGCGGATTGCCATCGGTCAGCGAGTCGTAGTTGAAGCTGTCGATGGTGATGTCCTCCTTGTAGAAGAACAGCCCCGCCTGCCAGTTGAACGCACCGGTGTAGTCGGATTCAAGACGGAATTCCTGCGTGATCTGCTTGTGATCCGGCAGGCCGTCGGCGGATTCGGAGGCGAACGGAATCGTGCCCGGGCCCGAATCCGGCAGGAACACCGCGCCGTAGCCGCCGTCGATGTCGCCGCGGTTGAGCGATTCGGCGGTTTCATAGCCGGTGATCGAATACAGGTTGTAGTCGCCCAGATCCCAGCGCAGGCGCGCGCTGCCGCCCCAGGTGTCCAGTTCGGAGAAGTTGACGCCGTCGGTCCAGACCTTGTCCTTGTCGAAACCCGGCACGAAGTCGTTGGTGCCCGGCTGGATGATGTTGGCGCGGAACAGGCGGGCGGTGCCGTTGAGGTGGCGCTTGTGCAGGTTGAACAGCGCCTGGAACGCATCGCCCTCGTACAGGAACTGCACGCGCGCGGCGGTCTCGTCGTAGCCTTCGGCGCCGCGATCCGGGCCGGGCTCGTACTGGTTGGTGACCCAGTCTTCCTTGCGCTGGTACAGCGCCGACACGCGCGCGGACCAGCGCTCGCTCAGCGGGCCGCCGATCGCGCCTTCGAAATTCCACATCTCGTCGCTGCCGTAGGAGACCTGCGCGTAGCCATCGAGTTCGCGCGTGGGCTTGGCCGATTCGAACTTCACCACGCCGGCCGGCGTGTTGCGTCCGAACAGCGTGCCCTGCGGGCCGCGCAGCACTTCGATGCGTTCCAGATCGAACACCGGGAAGCCCTTCAGCAGCGGGCTTTCCTGCACCACTTCGTCATACACCAGCGAGACCGGCTGCGAAGCGTTGAGATCGAAATCGGTATTGCCCAGGCCGCGGATGTAGAAGCGCGGGAAAGCGCGGCCGTAGGAGGATTCGATGTTGAGGCTGGGCACGCGCGCGGACAGGAAGCGCACGTCGTTGCCGCCGGAGCCGAGCACGTCGAGCTTTTCGCCGCTGACGCTGGAGATGGACACCGGCACGTCCTGGATGTTCTCGACCTTGCGCTGCGCGGTGACCTGCACGGTGTCGAGGGTCGAGGCTTCGGTCTTCGGAGCGGTGGCCGCGTCCTGGGCAAGGGCGGAGCCGAACGGCAGCAACGCGGCGATGGCGAGCGCAAGACGATGCGGCCGCACGGAGGAGCGGGTCTGGGACATGGCGGTGGCTTATCCGAAAGGGGTGGTCGGAGGCGGCGGGCAGTGCCGCGACTGTGAATGTTGCATTACAGCAACCGGGGCGGCAATGGCCCGGAAGTCGTGTTCATGACAACTGTAATCGCGGTCATGCAGTTGTCGGCCGGTCCGGCCGCAGGCCCGGTCGGGCGGGACTTTCGGGCATCCCGGCCGGTCGCCCGGACCGCTAGACTCGGCCTCCTCCTTCCCTACCCGGAACCGCACGCATGAGCATCTGGTACTTTCACAATTCGGGCGATCAGAGCCGCATCGGACCGCTCGATGACCAAGCCGCCCGCCGCCACGCCCAGTCGCATCCGGCCGCGCTGGCCTGGCGTGAAGGCATGCGCGAATGGAAACCCGCGCGCGAGCTGCCGGAGCTGGGCGGGGCCAGCGCGCCACCGCCGCACCTGCCGCCGCTGCCGGGCGCGGGCGGGCGTCGCGGCGCCGATGAAATCGACTTCCGCATCGTCGGCCATGAAATGCAGTTCGTCGAAATCGAACTGGATCCCGGCGAGAGTGCGATCGCCGAAGCCGGCGCGCTGATGTTCAAGGATGGCGTGGTGCAGATGGACACGGTGTTCGGCGACGGATCGCACAGCGGCCAGGGCGGCGGCTTGATGGACAAGCTGTTCTCCGCCGGCAAGCGCGTGCTCACCGGCGAAAGCCTGTTCACCACGATGTTCACCCACACCGGCAGCGGCAAGGCCACGGTCGCGTTCGCCGCACCGTATCCGGGCACGGTGATACCGATCAAGCTGGACGAACACGGCGGCCGCCTGATCTGCCAGAAGGACAGTTTTCTCGCCGGCGCGCGCGGGGTCAGCGTGGGCATCCACTTCCAGCGCAAGATCCTCACCGGCCTGTTCGGCGGCGAGGGCTTCATCATGCAGAAGCTGGAAGGCGACGGCTGGGTGTTCGTGCATGCCGGCGGCTGCGTGGTCGAACGCGAACTGCGCGCGGGCGAGCGCATCGACGTCGATACCGGCTGCGTGGTCGCCTATCACGCCAGCATCAACATGGACGTGCGGCCGGTCAGCGGCATCAAGAGCATGTTCTTCGGCGGCGAAGGCATGTTCCTGGCCACGCTCACCGGGCCGGGCAAGGTCTGGCTGCAATCGCTGCCGTTCTCGCGCCTGGCCGGACGCATGCTGCAGGCCGCTCCGCAGGCCGGCGGACAGAATCGCGGCGAGGGTTCGGTGCTGGGTGGCCTGGGCCGCATCCTCGACGGCGACAACAGTTTCTGATCGCTGCGCGGGGCCGTCATGCCGATCGCTTGCAGGTCGGCCTGATGCCGCGGTCGGCTGGCTTCCAACGGACGCACCGGGCCGGGCCGCTGATCGCCCGACTCCATGAATCGCCGGTGTGCGTCCGCCTGAAACCGGGCCCGCGGCCGGCGCGTCGCGATATCCTGCGCGGCCTTGCACCGTTCTCGCTGTCTCCGATGAAACCTCGCCACCTGTTGCTGTTGCTGCCGCTTGCCCTGCTGTCCGCGTGCGGGGGCGAAAACACCCGGCCCACGCCGCCGGCCGCCACGCCGGTGGTGGCGCCGGTGAGCGTGCCGAGGGTCAAGGTCGGCATCGCACTCGGCGGCGGCGCGGCGAAGGGTTTCGCGCATATCGGCGTGATCAAGATGCTGGAAGCCAACGGCATCGAACCGGTCGTGGTGTCCGGCACCAGCGCCGGCAGCGTGGTCGGCGCGCTGTACGCCAGCGGGATGGATGCGTTCCGCATGCAGGAGCAGGCGTTCGCGCTGGACGAGGCGAAGATCCGCGACGTGCGGCTGTTTTCCGGCGGGCTCGTGCAGGGCCAGGCGCTGCAGGATTACGTCAACGAGCTGGTCGGCAAGCGTCCGCTGGAAAAGATGAAGAAGCCGCTGGCGGTGGTCGCCACGCAACTGGAAAACGGCCAGCGCACGGTGTTCGTGCGTGGCAACACCGGCCAGGCCGTGCGCGCATCGAGCAGCATTCCGGGCGTGTTCGAGCCGGTGACGATCGGCAAGGCGACCTTCGTCGACGGCGGCGTGGTCAGCCCGGTGCCGGTGGACGCGGCGCGCCAGCTCGGTGCGGACTTCGTGATCGCGGTGGACATCTCGACCAAGGCGCCGGGCACGCGGCCGGGCAGCATGCTGGGCATCGTCAACCAGTCGATCAGCATCATGGGCCAGAAGCTCGGCGAACAGGAACTGGCGCGCGCGGACGTCGTGATCCGCCCGAAGGTCAACGACATCGGGCCGGCCGATTTCGCGCAGAAGAACAGCGCCATCCTCGAAGGCGAACGCGCCGCGCTGGCGGCGATGCCGCAGATCCGCGGCAAGCTGGAACAGATGCAGAACGCACGGCTGGCCGCCGCGCGCGCCGCGGCCAGACCGGCGGTGACACCGGCCGCGCCGCAATGCGATGACAGCGGATTTCGGCTCGGCAAGCTGTGGGGTTCGGACAAGTGCAAGGACGGCGGCAAGCCATAAGCCGCCGATCCGGTCAGCCCAGCGCGCGCATCGCGCGCGGCATCGGCAGCGACAGCAGCATCGCCGCCAGACCGAAGCGCCACAGCGCGCCGAACAGTTCCACGTTGCGGCCGAACGCCCACACGCCGCAGCCGCCCAGCAACGCCATGCCGATGAACACCACGATGCCCACGGTATTGAGCAGCAGCGCCGCGCGGCGTTCACCGGCACGCGTGGCCGGCTGCTGTCCGCGCGGATCACGCGCGCGCTGGATCAATTGCAGCACCGCCCACGGCGCGAGCACGGTGAACACCAGCACGCGCGCCGCGGCATAGCCGCAGGCCAGCGCCGCGATCAGGATGCCCGATCCGATCCACGCGGCGCCAGCGATATGCGCCGCCGCGGCTTCGCCGGCCCATGCGCCGAGCACCAGCGTTGCCACGCACTGGCCGAGCAGCAGGAACAGATCGATGCGCTCCTGGCGCGCCTGCGCATCGCGTTGCGGCAACGGCGGCGGTTGCGTGCGGATCATCGGCCCGGCCCGCGGCGCGTGGCCGCAATCGCCTTGATCAGGTTCGCGCGCGCAGCCGCTTCCAGCCGGTCATGGAACACCGCCGTGCCGTAGATGCGCGGGCGATCGAGGAACCCCTGCAGGATTTCGCGGCGCTTGCGGCGGAACAGGAAGCCCGGCACGAACGCATACTCGGCGCGGATCTGCGCCTCGTATTCGTCGAAGCGCGTGGCGTCCGCTCCGAGGATCGACAGATCGATATCCACCAGCAGCGATTCATCGCCCGCGCGCGGCGCGGCGTCGTGGCGGGTCGCAAGAATCAGTGCATGCACGCGCCCACCCGCATCCTCCGCAACCCCGGCCGCGCGCAGGGCTTCGCGCGCCCAGTCGGCGCTGCGCTGCTCGTTGTCGCTGGCGCGGGTGTCGTAGATCGCGTCATGGAACCACAGCGCCACCGCCACTTCGTGCGGACGCTGCGCCAGCGTGTGCACGGCGTCGAACGCGCGCAGGCATTCGGCCAGATGCTGCAACGTGTGGTAGCGGCGATGAGGCTCCGAATAGCGCGCGACCAGTGCATCGAACAGCTCGACGCCCGCACCGTCGGCGCCGATCCCGGCCCAGGCGCGCTGCCACCCGGCGCGGAACGGTTCGTCCATCGGCGTGCTCAGTGCGCGGCCTGCGCCAGGCCGTGTCCGCCGACCGGCGTGGTTTCGAAACGTTCGCCGAAGCCGGCGATGATCGGCCGGGCCTGCGCGATCGCCTGCTGCACCGCCGGCAATGACAGCGACGCGCGATGGCTTTCGGCGCTGTCCCACACTTCGGTGATCCAGACGCTGTCGGCGTCGGCGGGATCCCGCGCGATGATGTAGCTCAGGCAGCCGGGCATGTCGCCCGTGCCCTGCAGCAGCAGGTCGATGAGCGCGTCGCGCTGGCCGCTGGCGGCCTTCATGCGTCCGATCAATCCGTACATGGATGTGGCTCCGGTGGTGGAAGGAAATGCGGGCAGTGCGGCGGACACCAGGCCCGCCGCCGCGCCGATCAGGACATCGCGACGGGTCGCCATCACGCGCCCTCGCGATCACAGGGATGGTGCACGCCGTCGCTGACCGGCACCTCGCCCAGCGCGAACGGATTGACCCCGTCCAGGCAACCGACGTTGTAACCGTACTGGTCCGGGTTGGAGCGGCGGCGATGATGCGTGTAGATCCCGCAGCGCGAACAGAAATAATGGCGCGCGACCCGGGTGTGGAACTGGTAGAGCGAAAGCAGATCCTCGCCCTGCACGACCGTCAGGCCGCTCACCGGCACCGAGGCGACGATCGCGCCCTTGCGCCGGCACAGCGAACAATCGCAGCGCTGCGGATCGACGATGCCCTCGGGCAGCTCGAGTTGCAGCACCACGCCGCCGCAATGGCAGCGCGCGAGGTGTCGCGGTTGGATGACCGTTTCGCCGACCTGCCTGATCACCTGTCCACCTCCATGACGCCGTCCGGCGGCGCGCCATCATCCCGCATGCGCGGCGATGAGGATAGGCGCGTGCCCGCGCGGCTCAGGCCTTCGGCAATGGCCAGCCGCCGAAGGCCTTGACCGTGCGCAGCACGAAACTCGAATTGACGTCGGCCACGCCGCTGGCGTTCAACAGCCGATCCAGCAGGAAGCGCGAGAAATGGTCGAGATCGCGCACCACCACGTGCAGCAGGTAGTCCATGTCGCCGGTCAGTGCGTGGCAGGTGACCACTTCATCCCAAGCCTGCACGTTCTCGGCGAAACGATCGATGCTGCTGGGGCCGTGCTTTTCCAGTTGCACGCGCACGAACGCCTGCAGGCCAAGGCCCACGCTCAGCGGCTCCACGCGCGCGCCGTAGCCGGCGATGACGCCCGCCGATTCCAGCCGCTGGATGCGCCGCAGGCACGCCGACGGCGACAGGTTCACCTGCGCGGCAATGTCCGAATTGGCCGCGCGCCCCTGCTGCTGCAACAGCGCGAGCAGCCGCAGGTCGATTCGGTCCAGCACGGTTTCCTCGGCCATTTGTTGCTCCGCAACAGTCGTCAACGCAACAAGATTGCGCCAAGCGCGTGATTTGGCGCAAGTTTGCAAGCCTGTTGCGCGCCCGCGGCGATAGCATGGCACTTCCCCTTCCGGACCGGACCGATGAACGAACCACGCCGCGTCGAGCACCAGCAGACCGACAAGGGCTACGTGCCGGTCTACACCACCGCGATCATCGAGCAGCCCGCTGATTACAGCGACGCCGACCACGAAACCTGGGGCAGGCTGTACGAGCGCCAGCGCGCGCTGCTGGTCGGCCGCGCCTGCGAGGAATTCCTGCAGGCGCAGGATGCGATGGGCATGACCCCGGGTCGCATCCCGCGATTCAGCGAACTCAACGACGTGCTGCGCGCGACCACCGGCTGGATGCTCATCGGCGTGGAGGGCCTGCTGCCGGAACTGGACTTCTTCGAGCATCTGGCGAACCGGCGATTTCCGGTGACCTGGTGGATCCGTCGCCCGGATCAGGTCGACTACATCGCCGAACCGGATCTCTTCCACGATCTGTTCGGCCACGTGCCGCTGCTGATGAACCCGGTGTTCGCCGATTACATGCAGGCCTACGGCGCGGGCGGGGTGAAGGCGCATGGCATCGATCCCGAAGCGCTGGTGCACTTGACCCGGCTGTACTGGTACACGGTGGAGTTCGGCCTCATCCACACGCCGGCCGGCCTGCGCATCTATGGCGCCGGCATCGTTTCCTCGAAAGGCGAATCGCTGTACTCGCTGGAATCGGAAGCACCCAACCGCATCGGCTTCGATCTTGAGCGGCTGATGCGCACGCGCTACCGCATCGATACCTACCAGAAGACCTATTTCGTCATCGACAGCTTCGAGCAGTTGATGCAGGCGACCGCCCCGGACTTCACGCCGATCTACGCGCGGCTGGCGCAGCAGGACGCGATCCCGGCCGGCGACGTGCGCGATGACGATCGCGTATTCCATCGCGGCACCGGCGAAGGCTGGCTGACCGACGGGGACGTCTGACCGCCTCCGCAGGAGCGCACACTCCGCCGTCATCGCGCTTGCCTAGAATCGCGGGATGACACAGCCCCTCCGCGCCGCGCTGGCGCTCGCCGTTGCCCTCGCCCTCCCGGCCCGCGCACAGGATGCGCGAACACTCGATCGCATCACCGTGCAGGCGAGCCGGCTGGAGGCGGTCGAGGCGTTCGATACGCCGGCATCCATTGATCGCATCGACCTGCGCGCCGCGCGTGACGGCCATGGCGTCAACGTTTCCGAGTCGTTGTCGGGCGTGCCCGGCCTGCTCGCGCGGGATCGGCAGAACTACGCACAGGACACGCAGCTTTCGATACGCGGGTTCGGTGCGCGCGCCACCTTCGGCGTGCGCGGCGTGCGCCTGTACGCCGATGGCATTCCCGCCACGATGCCCGACGGGCAGGGCCAGCTTTCGCATTTCAACCTGATGGGCGGCGACACGCTGGAAGTGCTGCGCGGGCCGTTCTCGGCGCTGTACGGCAATTCCTCCGGCGGCGTGGTGCAGATGACCAGCGCGCGTGGCGGCACGCCGTCCGAATGGGCGGCCCGGATCACCGCGGGCAGTTTCGGTGCGCGCAGTATCGCGGCACGCGCGCTGGGCCAGCAGGGCGCGTGGGACTACAACCTCGCCGCCAGCGTCTTCGACACCGACGGCTGGCGCGACCACAGCGCGGCGCGGCGCGCATCGGCCAACCTCAAACTCGGCATGCAACTGGCAGGCGGCGGCCGGCTGGAAGCAATCCTCAACCATCTGGATCTGCCGGACGCGCAGGATCCATTGGGCCTGACCCGAGCGCAGTGGCGCGCGGATCCGCGCCAGGCGGTCACGGCGGCGCATGCGTTCAACACGCGCAAGTCGGTGCGCCAGGATCAGCTGGGCATGCTGTTCGATCAGCCCCTGGACGACGGGCATCGCATGCGCGCTGTCGCCTATGCGGGACAGCGCTCGGTCGAACAGTTCCTGCCCTTGCCGGTGGCCACGCAGGCCAATCCGCTCAACAGCGGCGGTGTGATCGATCTGGACAACGATTACGGCGGCCTCGATGCGCGCTGGTCGTGGCAGGGCCACTGGGCCGGACGCGCGGTGGAAGCCACCGTCGGCCTGAGCGCCGATCGCCAGCGCCAGCATCGTCGCGGCTACGAGAATTTCGCCGACGGCGCGCTCGGCGTGCGCGGCCGCCTGCGTCGCGATGAACGCAACCGCGTCGACGATTTCGATCAGTACGCGCAACTGTGGTGGCGCTGGAACGATCACTGGTCGCTGCTGCTCGGCGCGCGTCACAGCCGCGTCGCGTTCCGGTCCGATGATGCCTACGTCACCGTGTCCAATCCGGATGACAGCGGCCGCGTGCGCTATTCGGAAACCACGCCGGTGGCCGGGGTGACGTTCGCGCCGGACGAGGCATGGCGCTTCTATTACTCGTTCGGCCAGGGCTTTGAAACGCCGACCTTCAACGAACTCGGCTACCGCGCCGATGGCGGTGCGGGACTGGCACTGGATCTGCACGCGGCGATCAGCCGGCACCAGGAACTCGGCGCGAAATGGCGGTACGGGGACACCGCACTGACGCTCGCGCTGTTCCGCGCCGATACCGACGACGAACTTGCCGTGGCGAGCAACCTCGGCGGCCGCAGCACCTACCGCAATGTCGGGCGCGCGCGCCGGCAGGGACTGGAAGCCGGTGCATCCGGTGCATTCGACGAACGCTGGTCCTGGCAGTTCGCCTATACCTGGCTCGATGCGGAGTTCCGCGATGATTTCCTGACCTGTGCGCGCAGCGGCTGCGCCACGCCGGACACGCGCGTGGTCGCCGGCACGGCCATTCCCGGCACCAGCCGCCAGCAGGCGTTCGCGCGGCTGCAATGGCGCAATGCCGGTTGGGAAGCGGCGATCGAAACGATGGCGATCGATGCGGTCACGGTCAACGATCTCGGCAGCGAGCGCGCGCCCGGCCATGCGTTGGTCAATCTCGAGGCCGGGCATCGCTGGCAGTGGAACGCGGCGAGCCTGCGCGTGTTCGCGCGCGTGGACAATGCCTTCGATCGCGACCACGCCGGTTCGCTGATCGTCAACGAAGGCAACGGCCGTTATTACGAACCCGGGCCCGGCCGCGGCTGGCTGCTCGGGCTGGAATGGAACGGCACGCGCTGATCGGGGTCATGCTTCGCCGGGCGGAGGCGCGACGCGGCGGAAGTAGGCGTCCAGTCCATGTTCGGGATCATCGGCGAAGATCTCGCCGGTCTGCTCCATGCGGACGATGCGATCCGGTCGGAAGCTGCGGAAGTCGTGGCGATACCGGCACCACGCGCCCAGCGTCCAGCTTCCGCCCCAGAACGCCAGGCACAGCGGCTCGACCTCGCGCGTGGTGTCGCCGCCGGCCTGATCGCGATACTCGAATCGCAGCACCCGCCGCGATTCGATCGCTTCGTGCAGGCGATCGAGCAAGCCGCTGGATTCGAAACGATCCTTCAGTTCCGGCGCATAGATGCGCGTGCGCTGCGCGCGCGCCTGCAGTTCGGGCGGCAGCACGGCCTGGATTTTCAGCAGTGCCGATCGCGCGCCGGCGGCCAGGCGCTGCCCGCCGAACGCCCGCACGAAACGCGTGCCCACCACCAGCGATTCGAGTTCGTCGGCGTTGAACATCAGCGGCGGGATGTCCGCGCCCTTGCGCAGCAGATAGCCGACGCCGGCCTCGCCTTCGATCGGCACGCCGGACAATTGCAGATCGGCGACATCGCGATAGACGGTGCGCAGCGACACGGCCAGTGTTTCGGCAAGCGTGCGTGCGGGCAGGGCGGTGCGGCGTCCACGCAGGGCATGGATGATCAGGAACAGGCGGTCGGCGCGGCGCATGCCGGCATCTTCCCCTGCCGGTGGCGTTCGATGCAAAGACGTGCGCGCATGTCAGCGTCCCAGCCGCGAGCGCGGGGTCGGCGCGAGCCGCAGCAGTTCGCAGCGGCGGGGCTGATCCCCCAGGCGCCACGGCGCCTGCAACTGGCGATCGCAGCGTTCGTGATCGGCTTCGCTGTCGAAACGCAGCACGCAGACGAACACGTGCTCGCCTTCGCGCACCGGCAGCGCAGGAAACGTGTTGGCCGCGTATTCGGTCACGAGCGTGGCGATCACGTGCGCGCGCAGGTTCTCCAGCCACGGCCGCTGCACCTGCTCGAAATGGTCGAACCACTCCGGGCCCACCGGCGCATCGAAATGATGCAGGCACAACACGATGCGCGCGTCCTCGCCGTCGCGAGGGATCGATGCATCCGCCGCGAGCCGATCACCAGAGAACGGGCGCAGCAGCAGCACGTTGTCCGAATCGATCATCGTGGCGTTGGCGGCATCGCGATGCGCGCGCCAGGCCGGACCGGTGTAGAAGGTCTCGAGCGCGTGCCGCCGTTGCGGCATGTCGTCGAACCCGCGCAGCCAGACGAAGCGATCCGCATCATCGAGATCGCGGAACTGGCCGATCAACCGGATGCCTGCCGCTTCCTGGCTTTCGATGAACTGCCGTTCGAACAGATCGATCAACGCATCGCGGCGACCCGGATGCAGGGTGTACTGGCGCAGCTCGATGACGCCCGGCGTGGCAGCAGGGGCCGGCTGGAACAAAGAGGTCGACGCAGTGCGCGCGGCGAGCATGGCGTTCATGCGGCCTCCCGCGAGAAATGCATATGCCAATTGGTTTCCCAGTGGCGTCCGTCATCGAGCGAAAACGCCTGTTCCCAGTGCGCGCTGTCGGCGTGGATGTCGTGCCAGAAAAAGCGCACGCTGACCGGCTTTCCGTCGCAGCGATCGCGGCCGAGGAAGGTGCCCACCCCATGTTCGAATCGTCCGACCACCGGGGGTTCCAGCGCGCCGGCGTCACGATTGGCCCAGTGGATGCTCCACTGACGACGTTGCGGGTCGTACAGGCGCACGGCCATGCCGTGGTAGCCACCGCGCCAATCCGTGGCGTACTCCTCCAGATTGCCGCCATGGGCGAGGATCGGGCGGCATTCGGTGCGCGCGTCGAACGCTTCCCACTCGGTGCAACCAACCAGCCGCGCCTTCAGCCGCACGTTGCGCACCTGCCAACGGCCGTGCAGAAAGTCGAAATCGTGGCGACCGTCGCGCGGCTCGGCTTCGCCGCCGGCCGGATAGACGATCGCGTCACTGCTGAGCAGGCTGCGGCCCAGTCCGGCCGCGTAGCTGCGGAAGGCGCGCGCCAACAGACCGTGCGCGCCGCTCGCCTGGAGTGACTGCTTCATGCAAACACCTCGGGATTGAGAGCGTCCACGATGCGCGCGCCCTGCTGACAGCGTGGTGTCAGCAGCCGTCGCCGAGGTGCCGGAAGTCACCACTTGAGCGCCGGGCATTGCGACGACGGCCGCGCGGCGGGCAGCATGTGCGCATGTTCGAACGACTCAAGTCCTGGCTGCGGCCGTTGACCCTTGCCGGCGTGATCACGTGGGCCGCCGTGCTGTTCTCGCTGCAGATGGAACGCGGTGGTCTGTCACCGGCACGCGTGGCGTGCATGCTGGTGTTCCTGGCCTGCTTTCTGCTGTTCGACCGGCCCGGCCAGCGCGCACGCACGCGCGATCCGTTGTTGCTGGCGCAATTGCTGGCGGCGCTGGCGCTCATCGCACTGGCGCCGCGCGTGGGGACCGCGGCCGTGCTGCTGGTGATCGCCGCCGCGCAGATGGCAATGATCTGGTCGCCGCGCGCAACCGTGCTGACGCTGGCCGTCGCCAATGCAGTGATGTATGCGTTGCTCCTGCGTGCGGGGCATCCGGCGCCCGGGGTGTTCGTGGCGATCTATGCGGGCTTCCAGGCATTCGCCGGGCTGACCGGCCATTACGTCAGCAGCGCCGAGCGCACGCGCGATCAACTGGCGCTGGTCAACGCGGATCTGCTCGCCACGCGCGCGCTGCTCGCCGACAGTGCGCGCGATGCCGAACGCCTGCGCGTGGCGCGCGAGCTGCATGACGTGTCCGGGCACAAGCTCACCGCGATGAAGTTGAATCTCCGTGCGCTGGCCGCCGATCCGCAGCTCGGCGCGCATCCGCAGATCCGGTTGAGCGAACAGCTCGCCAGCGAACTGCTCGAGGACATCCGCGGTGTCGTGCAGGCGCTGCGCGATGCGCGCGGGCTGGATCTGGAAACCGCGCTGCGCGCCCTGGCCGCGCCGCTGCCCGCGTTGCGGATGGCGCTGCGGATCGAGGAAGGCAGCGCGGTGCATGACCCGGCGCTGGCCGAAGTCCTGCTGCGCACCGTCCAGGAAGCCTTGACCAATGCCGCGCGCCACGCGCAGGCCAGCGAACTGCGCGTGCACCTGCGCCGCGATGGCGAGCTGCTCGTCCTGCATATCGAGGACGACGGACTCGCGCAGACCGATCTGCGTGAAGGCAACGGCCTGGCCGGCATGCGCGAGCGGATCGCGGCCCACCGCGGCACCCTGACCCTCGGCCGCACGGTGCGTGGCGGCCTCACCCTGGACGCGAGATTTCCTGCATGACGATGACCGATTCCATTTCGATCGCCCTGGCCGATGATCAGTCGCTGGTGCGTGCGGGCCTGCGCGCGCTGCTCGAAGGCCAGCCCGGCCTGCGCGTGGCGTTCGAGGCCGATGGCGGCACCGAACTGCTGGCGAAGCTGGAGACCACGCCGGTGGACGTGGTGTTGAGCGACATCCGCATGCCGGGCATGGATGGCATCGAAGCACTGCTCGCGCTGCGTGCGCGCGGCGATCGCACGCCGGTGCTGTTGCTGACGACCTTCGACGACAGCGATCTGCTGCTGCGCGCGGCCGAGGCCGGCGCACAGGGGTTCCTGCTCAAGGACGCGGCGCCGGAGGATCTGCGGCAGGCGATCGCGCGGGTCGCCTCCGGCGAAACCCTGCTGCAACCGGTCAGCACCGATCCGGTGCGCGCGCGCTATCGCTTCCACGACGAAGCCGCACCGGTGGATCGCTTCAACGAACGCGAGGTGGCGATCCTGCGACTGCTGGCCGGCGGCTATTCCAACAAGGAAATCGCCCGCACGCTGTTCCTCGCCGAAGGCACGGTCAAGAACTACGTTTCCAACATCCTCGAAAAACTCGACACCCGCGACCGCACCCGCGCCGTGCTGAAGGCGATCACGCTGCGGGTGATCTGAGCGGCGGGAGCGGGAGCCGGGAGCCGGGAGCCGGGAGCCGGGAGCCGGGAGCCGGGAGCCGGAAGATGCTTTCATGGGAGCTTCCAGAGTGGGACCGTCCCACGAGTCGTGGGACGATTTCCGATTTCCGATTTCCGATTTCCGATTTCCGATTTCCGATTTCCGATTTCCGGCTACCGGCTACCGGCCAACTGGTATTGCATTGGTCTTCCAGATCCGGACAATGGCGCGACTCCATCGAGCCCGACGCCATGTCCCTGCCCAATGCACAGACCGTTTCGCTGAGCCGTTACCTGATCGAAGAGCAGCGCGCCGGGCATATCGATGCCGAGCTGCGCCAGTTGATCGCCGTGGTCGGGCGGGCCTGCACCAGCATCGCCATCGCGGTGGGCAAGGGCGCGCTCGGCGGCGTGCTCGGTGAGGCCGGCACCGGCAACGTGCAGGGCGAGGCGCAGAAGAAGCTCGACGTGCTGAGCAATGACATCCTGCTGGAGGCCAATGCCTGGGGCGGTCACCTGGCCGCCTGCGCGTCGGAGGAGATGGAGCACAGCCAGCCGATCCCCGATGCGTATCCGCGCGGCGGCTTCCTGCTGCTGTTCGATCCGCTGGACGGCAGTTCGAACATCGACGTCAACGTCTCGGTCGGCACGATCTTTTCGGTGCTGCGCTGTCCCGAAGGCGTCAGTTGCGCCGGAGACGAGCATTTCCTGCAACCGGGCCGGCAGCAGGTCGCGGCCGGGTACTGCATCTACGGGCCGAGCACGATGCTGGTGCTGACCACCGGCCGCGGCACACATGCCTTCACGCTCGATCGCGAACAGGGCGCCTTCGTGCTGACCCAGCGCGACATGCGGATTCCCGAGGACACGCGCGAGTTCGCCATCAACATGTCGAACCAGCGCCACTGGGAAGCACCGATGCAGGCCTATGTGGCCGATCTGGTGGAAGGCCGCGACGGTCCACGCGGCAAGGATTTCAACATGCGCTGGATCGCGAGCATGGTCGCCGACGTGCATCGCATCCTCACGCGCGGCGGCATCTTCATCTACCCGTGGGACCGCAAGGATCCGGGCAAGGCCGGCAAGCTGCGCCTGATGTACGAGGCCAATCCGATGGGCCTGCTGGTCGAACAGGCCGGCGGCGCGGCAAGCACCGGGCGCGAAGCCATCCTTGATCTGCATCCGCATCACCTGCACCAGCGCGTGCCGGTGTTCCTGGGCTCGCGCAATGAGGTGCGCGCGGCCGAGGAATACCATCGGCAGCACGATCTGCGTCAATCGAAGATCGCATGAGCGGCGGTCGCGTGTCCGTCATGGCACGCGAGGATCACCGGGGATTACGAGGGGTCTTCGTTCGCGTAGCGACGCACGCGGCCGGCGTCGCAATCCTGCCGCAGGCGACGCAGCGCCTGTTCGGCGCCGCCCACGATAAGCGGCGCGGGCACGGCCAGCATCAGGTTGAGCGGCAGGCCGAATTCCTCCACCGCCCATCCGGCCGCGTCCACTTCACCGCCGGGCCCGATCGCATCCGGATGCCGTTGGCGGATCCGCTCGGCAAAGCTGCCGCGTTCGGGGAGATAGCCATATACGGGCTTGCCGAGGGCGATCGCGTAGCCGGCTTCGAAGCAGGTGCCGCTGTCCGGTTCGGGCCCGCGGAAGAAATCGAGATTGGCGAGCACGGCGTCCGCCCGGCGGATGAGGCCGATGTTGGCGCGATAGATCCAGTGCGCCTGATCCGCCGCCGAGGTGATATGCGGCGGCACCGATTGATCCAGCGGGAACAACCCTTCAAACCCGTATTGCGCGCAGAGCTGTTTGAGGCTTGCGCCGTGTGCGTTGGCGTCAGGCCGGAAGACGTCCGGACCTGCCAGATAAATCGATCGGATCATCGTCATCCAAGGAATGCTCCGGACGAGCAGCCGCCCGGACCGGCAGGCATGTTAAACGCCCGCGCGGCTTTCATCGATGCCTGCGCAAGCCGGATCGCGTGCGCTAGAACAACTCGCCCTGCATCGATGCCGTGCGCGGCGGAACAAACTGGCTGGTGTCCAGATCCTGATGCTTGTGGCGTTCGAAGCCCAACCGTCGATAGGCGAGCTTGAACCGCCGCGCGAGGAGATTGGCGTAGACACCTTCTCCACTGAGCCGCTTGCCGAAATGTGCGTCGTAATCCTTGCCGCCGCGCAGTTGCTGGATCGTGCTCATGACATGCGCGGCGCGATCGGGCACGTGCGTCTGCAGCCAGTCGCGGAACAGTGGCGAGACTTCATGCGGCAGTCGCAGCAGCACATAACCGGCGGCATCGGCGCCTGCATCACGTGCTGCTTCCAGCACGGCCTCGAGTTCTGCATCGTTCACCCACGGAATGACGGGCGCGAACATCACGCCGACCGGCACGCCCGCGGCAGTGAGCCGGCGCATGGCGCGCAACCGGGCATGCGGCGCCGAGGCGCGGGGCTCCAGCCGCGATGACAATGAATTGTCCAGGGTGGTGATGGAGAAATACACCTGCACCAGATTGTCCGCAGCCAATGGCGCCAGCAGGTCCAGATCGCGTTCGACGAGCGCATTCTTGGTGATCAGGGAAAACGGATGACGGGCTTCGGCGAGCACTTCGATGACCCGGCGGGTCAATTGCAGTTTGCGTTCGATCGGCTGGTAGGCATCGGTATTGATGCCGAGCGCGATCGGGCTGGGTTGATACCCACGCTTCGCCAGTTCCTTGCGCAGCAGTTCCGGCGCGTTGGTCTTGGCGAAAATGCGGGTTTCGAAATCCAGGCCCGGCGACAGATCCAGATACGCATGCGAGGGCCGCGCAAAGCAGTAGGAGCATCCGTGCTCGCAGCCGCGATACGGATTCAGGGATTGGGAGAACGGAATATCCGGAGACTGGTTGCGGCTGATGATGCTGCGCGCCTGTTCCTCGATGATCTGCGTGCGCGGGGCCGATTCGATCTCGTCCTCGCGATCGCGCTCATGCCAGCCGTCGTCTTCCGCCTGCGCCGTGGTGACTGCGTACCGGCCTGGCAGGTAGCCGGTCGATCCTCGCCCTTTGATGGCCTCGCCCATCGAGTGATCGTGCACCAGGGGCGTCTCAAGTTCTGTGACTGCGAATAGAATCCGCTCATGGCGGAAATCCTGAATAGCTGGTGGGACGCGCTGCGCGCGGTCCCCAATCTCGGCACTTGGCTGGTCCTGGCCTGGTTGCTGTACCTGATCCCGCTGTGCGGGTGGATCGTGCTGCAGAAGCGCGAGCCGGTCGCGACGCTGAGCTGGGTGCTCTCGCTGTCGCTGCTGCCCTACATCGGTTACCTGATCTATTTCCTGCTGGGGCCGCAGAAGATCAAGCGCCAGCAGTTGCGGCGGCACCAATCGCGCAGCGGACTCGAAACCTACGAGGTGTTCTGCCCCGTGGATGAGGACTGCGGCGAACTGGCGATGCTCGCCCAGACCACGACCGGCCTTCCGCCTTCCACCGCCACTTCGGTGCAGTTGCTGGTCGATGGTTCTTCCACCTACCAGGCGATCATCGACGCAGTGCTCGGCGCGGAAAACCATATCCATCTCGAGTACTACATCTACAACCCGGATCGCTGCGGCCGGCGTTTGCTGGAGGCGTTGATCCAGAAAGCGCGCGAAGGCGTGAAGGTCCGCCTGTTGCTGGATGCGGTGGGCTCATCGAAGGTGGGCCGCAGGTTCCTGAAACCCCTGCATGACGCCGGTGGAGAAACGGCGTGGTTCCACCCTACCCGCCTGCGGCCTTTCACCCGCCCCTGGGTCAACCTGCGCACCCACCGCAAGATCGTCGTGGTGGACGGACGCATTGCATTCACCGGCGGCATCAACATCACCGATGAAGAAGACGAATCGCTGCGCCACGACGCATACCGCGACATGCACCTGCGGCTGGAAGGCGAAGTGGTGCGCAGTGTGCAACAGGTGTTCGTGGAGGACTGGGTCTATGCCAGTGGCCACCAGCGCAAGGATTTCCACGGCACGCGCCTGTGGAGCGCGACGGATGCCGATATCAGCGGTGGCATCCATGCGCAGACCCTGGTATCCGGGCCGGATTCCTCGTGGGAGCCCATCCATCGATTGATGGTGGCCGCGATCCACGAAGCGCGCTCGCGCGTGTGGCTGGTAACGCCCTACTTCGTTCCGGGCGAAGCCGCGCGGATGGCACTGACGTCGGCGGCGCTCGGTGGCCTGGACGTGCGGTTGCTGGTGCCACGGGTCAGTGACTCGCTCCTGGTCACGCTGGCCGCGCGCTCCTATTTCGACGAGCTGCTCGCCGCCGGCGTCAAGGTCTACGAATACGGGCCGCGGATGATGCACAGCAAGGCATTGCTGTGCGATGAGGCGCTGGCGATCATCGGCAGCGCCAATTTCGATCACCGCAGTTTCCGCCTGAATTTCGAGCTGTCGATGCTGTTCCGTGATCGCGGGCTGGCGGGAAAGCTGGCGCAGTTGCTGGAGGGCGAGTTCGCCATTTCGCGGCCCGTGGATCCCGAGCGCCGGCGTTCGCTCTGGCGGCATCGGCTGCCGGAAGCGCTGGCGCGGCTCACTTCGCCATTACTGTGAGCGCGCCCGCTTCCGCACCTGGCCGGACGTTGTAAACTCGCGCCGTCACGCGGAGGACTCCCATGTACTGGCTCTATCTGCTGTTCGCCCTGGGTGCGCTGGTCATGTCGATGCAGACCACGTCGGCGTTGTGGTTGTCGGCGTGCCTGCTTGCCGCACTGGGCTTCTTCATCGCGTGGATGATGGGTCTGTATGCGGCGCGCATCGGTTCGCGCCAGCGCGACGAATCGCAGATGATCGATCCGGCCGAATTGCGCCGCCTGCGCGAACTGGCCGAGGCGCGCAAGCAGGCCGGTCAGGCATCGTCCGCGGAGCCGCCGTCGCTGTGAGTCGATCGTCCGGGCCGGCCTCCGGCATGACCGCGCTGAGCGTCAACGTCAACAAGATCGCAGTGCTGCGCAACTCGCGCGGTGGTGATGAACCCGATGTACTGCGCGCGGCGCGTGCGTGTCTGTATGCCGGCGCGCACGGGATCACCGTGCATCCGCGTCCGGATCAGCGTCATGTGCGTGCGGCGGATGTCGACGGGCTGGCGCAGTTGACACGTGAAACCGGTGTCGAGCTGAACCTGGAAGGCAATCCGTTCGCACCCGCACGCGAAGGCTACCCCGGCTTCCTCGCGCTGTGCGAACGCGCGCGGCCGGCGCAGGCAACGCTCGTGCCCGATGGTGACGGCCAGATCACCTCCGATCATGGGTTCGATTTCGATCGCGACGGCGAACGCCTGCGCCCGTTGATCCACACACTCAAATCGTATGGCTGCCGCGTCAGCGTGTTCGTGGATGCCGGCTGTCCTTCACTGGAAACGGCGGCACGCATCGGTGCCGATCGCATCGAGATCTATACCGGCCCGTACGCCGAAGCCATGGCGGCCGGTGACGCCGACGCTGAGCTCGCACGCTGTCGGCACACGGCGCGACAGGCGCAATCGCTGGGCATGGGCGTCAATGCCGGTCACGATCTGAGCCAGGCCAATCTGCAGGAATTCCTGGAGTCCGTGCCGGACGTGCTGGAGGTTTCGATCGGTCACGCGCTGATCGCCGAAGCGCTATACGCCGGTCTGCATCGCACCGTGCAGAACTATCTGGCGATCCTGGAAGCCGCGCGTGCTGCGCACGCACGGCCGTCGAACTAGGGCAGTCAGTCGCGCCAGCTGACCTGGCGGATACCGGCGCCGTGCACGCGGCCCAGTGCCGCCACGACCTGTTGATAGTCGGCCTCGGGTGAGGCGGAAATCGTCAGGACCATGCGCGGATCACTGTGCACTGCGTCTTCGAGCCGGACCGAGAGATCCGCCGGCGACAGCTCCCGCTGATCCAGTCGCAGTGCACCGTTGGCTGCGATATCCAGATCCACGATGCGCGGCTTGAGCGGGGGCGGTGGCGCGGCCTGCGGCAGGGACAACTGCAGGGGCCTGGACAGCATCGGCGCGGTGACCATGAAGATGATCAGCAGGACCAGCATGACATCGACCAGCGGCGTGACGTTCATTTCCGCCAGGGCGGCGGGACGTTCGGAAGCGGAGAAAGCCATGGCGCACTCCTTTCGCGGTGGGTCGCGCCCAACGTAAACCCGCCCGGCGTGTGCGCGCAAGGGCCGGCCCGATGCCTTTCGTCCCCGAGCCCATCCTCGGCACCACAGCGGGGCCATCGGGTCGGGTATCGACCGGACGCATCCGCGTGCGGCCCACCGATTGTGGGTGAGTCGCTGTCGCTGGCCCCAAAAAAAACGCCGCCCGGAGGCGGCGTTACAAGGTTGGCGTCACTGCGTATTACTGTACGAAACCGATCTTCTGCATCTGCGCGTTCTTGGCCGCGGCCAGCACTTTCGCCATCACGTCGTACTGGGCGTCCGCGTTGGCGTCGATGCGCAGCTCCGGTTGGTTGGTCGGGTCGCGCTGGACCTCGGTTTCCATCCGCTGCTGCAGATCACGCACGTTGACCGGCGAGTTGTTCCAGTACACCGTGCCACCGGCATCGATCCGCAGATCGATCGGCGGCGGCGGTTCGCGCAACTGCGGCGGCGGGTTGATGACCCGCTGCGGCAGCGCGACGTCGATGGGGTACGTCATGATCGGCGCGGTCACGATGAAGATGATGAGCAGCACCAGCATCACGTCGACCAGCGGCGTGACGTTAATGTCGGCCATCGGGCCCTTGCTTCCACCACTGCTGAATGCCATGGCTTACTGCCCCTTCTCTTTGGTGGCGACGTAGCCGATATCCAGCATGCCCTGGCTCTGCGCGATCTTGGTCACTTCCGCGATCGTGCCCATCTTGGTGGTGCGATCACCACGCAGGTTGAGCTTGGGCTGCGGTTGGAGCTGCGCGGTGCTGGACAGGCGCGATTCCAGGATTTCCTTGGTGATCGCTTCGTCGTTCCAGTACAGCGAACCATCTTCCTTCACCGACACCGTGATCGGCGGAACTGGCGGAGCCACCTTGTCATCTTCGCTCTGCACGAGGTTGGCCTCGGGCAGTTCGATCTTGACCTTGTGCGACATCAGCGGCGCAGTGATGATGAAGATGATCAGCAGCACCAACATCACGTCCACGAGGGGCGTGACGTTGATTTCGGCCATCGGGCCACCGCTATTACCACTACTGAAAGCCATACGGGCTCCGTTACTTAATCGATATGCCTGGGACTACCGCTTCCGGCTCAGCGCACGCGCGAGCCGGTGGCGAAGAAGTCGTGCAGATCGTGGGCGAACGAATCGAACTTGGCGATCGTCGTGCTGTTGGTCTTGCTGAAGAAGTTGTAGGCGAACACGGCCGGGATCGCGACGAACAGACCGATGGCGGTCATGATCAGCGCTTCACCCACCGGGCCGGCAACGGCGTCGATGGAGGCCTGGCCGGTGGCGCCGATGCGGATCAGGGCGCCGTAGATGCCCCACACCGTACCCAGCAGACCCACGAACGGCGCGGTCGCACCGACGGTCGCCAGCAGCGTCATGCCGCTCTGCAGGCGCGAGCTTTCGCGGGTCACGGCCTGGCGCAGGGCGCGGTCCACGAACTCCGAACGGCTCAGGCTTTCACCCAGGCCCGAACCGCCTTCGGCGCGCTGGTGGTGCGCGGCGGCCTGGGCAGCGTCGAGGGCGATCTTGGAGAACGGCTCGTTTTTCGGCTGTTCTTCCATCAGGCGGATGGCGTCCTGCGCATTCGGGGTTTCCCAGAAGGCGCTGGTGACGCGGTCAGCCTGGCCCTTCAGGCGGGCGCTCTTCAGCGCATTGATGACGGTCCAGTACCAGGACATGGCCGACATGGCGACCAGGATGAGCAACACGGCCCAGGAGACGGCGTACTCGCCCGGCTTCTGCACCATTTCGGTGATCAGGTGCTCGAAGCCCATGTTGGTGAGGGCACTCGCGGCGTTGTTGCCCCCGGCTGCGGCGGCGATGATGGTTTCCTGCAGCATGACGCTTACCTTTGTTTAAGTGTGTTGATTGAGTTGGAAGTGTTGCGGGTTACGAAATCGGATGACGCGACGGGACGGCTCAGCCGCCCATCTTGAAGTCCACGGGAACGCGGACGCGGCCGGCGGCCTTCTGGCCATTGACGACCGACGGGTTGAAGCGCCACTTGCGGGCGGCTTCCATCGCCGCGCGGTCCAGGTCGCGATTGCGGCTGGACTTCTCGACGGAGACGTTGGTGACATTGCCACTGGCGTCGACGTCGATGATGAGGATGACCGTGCCTTCGATGCCGGCGCGGGCGGCGGCCGGCGGATAACGCGGCGGGTTCATGTTCTTGGACGAGATGTCCACGCTCGCGCCGATGTCGGCGACGGGCGCCGGCGGCGCGGGCGGGGCCGGCGGCTGATAGACGTCCTGCGGACGCGGCTCGGCCACTTCGATCGGCGGTGCTTCCGGCGGCGGCGGCAGCGGCGTGGTCTTGGGCGGCGCCAGGTTCTTGACCGGCGGCGGCGGGGTGTCCTGCTTCGGCGGCGGCGGCGGCGGCGGGGGCGGCGGCGGCGGCGCGTCGATGATGGTCACCACCACGCGATCCTTCTGTTCCTTTTCCGCCGGCGGCGCGACCGCCGGAATGAGCAGCAGCAGCAGCGCGGCCGCGTGCAACGCGATCACGAAGGCAATGCCGATGATTCGGGGCCAGTTGAGGCCTTTGTCCTCTTCTTCTTCCCGATACCGATTGATGACCAGTTGTTCAGCCATGCGCCAATGAACTCAATGTTGGGGCTGGACGCCCGAGCGTCCGCATCGTATTAGGCCCCCGGACGAGCATTTCGTCAGGGGGAACTCCCAGCTTATAACATTCCGCGGGCGCAAAACCATCAATTTGTGAGGTTTTTTGACCCGTGGCGTCATCGTTTTCCGTTAGGGAAGGGCCAGAATCTTCTTGGCGTCCTCGGGCTTCTTCAGGCCTTTTTCCAGCGCGGCCTTGGCCGCCTGCTTGGCCTCCGGGATGCGGTTCTCCTGCCACAGCACGCGGGCCAGGTTG
This sequence comes from Pseudomonadota bacterium, assembly GCA_023390905.1. Classification (GTDB taxonomy): domain Bacteria; phylum Pseudomonadota; class Gammaproteobacteria; order Xanthomonadales; family Xanthomonadaceae; genus Pseudoxanthomonas_A. The sequence continues at coordinate 26,005 of JAEWBY010000008.1, forward strand.
AGGTAGGTCTCGCCGTTCTGGGACAGTGGCGCGGCCTTCTGCCACGCAGCGATGGCCTGCGGGATCTGCTCGGAATAGTAGTAAGCCTGGGCCAGCGCCAGATTGGTCGTGTAGTCCGATTTCAGCACGCCTTTCTCGAGACCCTCATTGATGGCGGAGATTACTTCCTTCTCCTTGCCATCCATGTTGGCGTACATGCTGTAGAGCTGCTTGTATTCGCGCTCGTCGGTCAATTGACCCGAGGCGCGCAGCTTTTCCAGGACGGCCACGGCCTGATCGTTCTTGTCCGCCTGCAGGTAGACAGACGCCAGATTCATCTGCGCCTTCTTGTCGGAAGGATTCTTGCTGGCAAGCGATTCGGCCAGCTTGATGGCCGCATCGCTCTGGCCGGCTTCGGCATAGCTGGCCATCAGCACCTGCAGCCATTCGTTCTTCGGTTCCGGCGTGGCGTCGATGGCCTGCTTGAGGAACGGGATGGCATCGTTGTAGCGCTCCATCCGATACAGGATGTTGCCCTTGACGATCAGTTCTTCCGGACGCTGCGACTTGGTTTCGCTGAGCATGCGGTCCATCGTCGCGAGCGCGTCGGCGTACTGGTCATCCTGCATCTGCAACTGCGCCAGGAAGAACATCGTGCCGTAGTGGCTGTTGTTGTCCAGGCCGTTGAACTCGAGCACCTTGTTCGCGTAGTCCTTGGCCAGCTTGCTGTCGTCCTTGCCGTACGCGGCCTGCGCTGCAAGCTGCGCGGCGACCGACTTGTCGTATGCGTTGGCCTTCTCGCTGGCGATGATCTCGTTGGCGAGCGTGATCACCTCGTCTTCGGCGCCTTCCTTCTCGTTCGCCTTGAACAGCTTGCTGAGCTGGCTCTGCATCTTGGCCGAGCTCTTGTCCTTCGGCTCCTGACGCGAAGCATCCGGATACTTCACTTCTTCCTTCTTCGGCTTCTGGCGACGCGCGGAGCTGTCTTCGCGATTCATCTGCGCGGTCGCGTCAGCGACGACGCCGGCGCCCAGCAGACCGACGATGGCGAGGGAGAGCAGGGCGTGTTTGGACTTGCGATACAGCATGGTGGATCACCTCAGAGCAGAAGCGGTTCGTGGGTATCGTCGGATCCTTCCGGGCCGGAAAAACTATCAGAAACCGGGCTGATGCTGGTAAGAATTTCGTTGCTGCGCAGCAACATACGGCAGTTCAACCGCAGCGGGGCACGTTTCCTGCCTTGCGCGCGGCTTCGAACGTCGGCATCAGGGCCGGTGCATCGCGCTCCAGTTCGCGGATGCGATTGGTCGGATCCGGGTGCGTGGACAGCCACTGGGGTGGACGGCTGCCGCCTGCCTGCACCATGTTCTGCCAGAGGTTCACCGCTTGTCGGGGATCAAAGCCTGCCTGCGCCATCAGGCGCTGGCCGACCACATCGGCCTCGTTCTCCTGCGTGCGCGAATTGGGCAGGAGAATCAAGCCCTGCGCGCCGATGCTTCCGAACTGGCTGACGGCATCCGTGCCCGTCTGGCCGTATTTGGCGCCGGCCAGCGCGCCGAGAATGCTCAGGCCCGTCTGCGTACCCATCTGGCGCGTGATGCGCTCTTCATGGTGCCGGCTGATGACGTGGCCAATCTCGTGGCCGAGCACCGCCGCCAGCTGATCCTGGTTCTTGGCCACGGTGAAGATGCCGGTGTTGACGCCGACCTTGCCGCCAGGCAGGGCGAACGCATTGGGTTCGGGATCCACGAATACCGCCGTCTCCCACGCCACCTGCCGCTGTTCCGGCGGGAGCTGCCGCACCAGCGCGTTGACCACGCACGTGACGTAGGCGTTCTGCTTGGCGTCCTTGCTCGCCGGCTCCTTCGCCTTGGTTTCGGCGAATGCCTGCGCACCGAGCTGATTGAGCTGATCCTGCGACACGCCACCGACCACCTGCGTGCGGCCGGTAGGCGAAGTGGTCGTGGCACAGGCCACCAGGACGACGGTGATCGAGGCGGCAAGCAACCAGGGTTTCATGGGCGGCACTCCTTTCCAGATTGCCGCTAGTGTCTGCAGGAAAGTCTTAACTTCCCGTCAACCGAACTGCGCCTCAGGGTGCCGAAACGGACAACATCGCCATGGCCAGCGCGTTGTTCAGCGCATGTGCGGCAAACGCGGCCCAGATCGACCCGGTGCGCCGGTAAACCCAGGCGAAGGCCATCCCCATCAGCGCATACACCGTCAACAGCAGCGCCGTCGCGCCGACGCCATTGCCGCTCAATCCTGGCACTTCATGCGCCAGTGCGAACACCACGCCGCTCAGGATCAGTCCTGTCATCGGATGGCCGGCCTTCCAGAGACGTCCAAACAGCACGCGGCGAAACAATATTTCCTCGTACAGCGGGGCGAGCACGATCCCGAACAATCCGACGAACCACGGCGCGTCGCGGAACGCTTCGGTGATGAGCGCGAGATTGCTGGGATTGGGCGGAATCCCGGCTCGCTGGCCCAGCCAGCTCATCGTGCTGCTGAATACGAACACGCCTAGCGAAACCGCGCCGACCCAGATCCAGGTGCGTGCCTGTGCAAGCGCGGCGATCGAACGCCGGCGTTCCGAGGCATCGGCAGGCGCGCGCCAGAGGTAGAGCAGGGTGGCCGTGCCGCCCATGCCGATCATGGTGATGGCCAGTTGCGTGATGGCGCCGGGCTGACCGATCGCGCCGGTGATGTCCTCGGGCCGGGCACCGGCCATCGCCAGACGCACGCCTTCGATCACACCCCAGCCCATGCCGGCGGCCATCATCAGGCCAACGCCGATCACGATCGCCAGGACGAGATCGATCGCGAACGATCCCAGCGCCTTCCCCATCGGAACCGCCGCCAGCGGCGGCGGCGATGCAATCGCTGGCGCGGCGTCGACGTTCACGGATCAGACGTCGAGATTGGCGACCTTCAGCGCATTGGCTTCGATGAAATCGCGGCGCGGTTCCACCACATCGCCCATCAGGGTGCTGAAGATCTGATCGGCGGCCACGGCATCCTCGATCCGGACCTGCAACAGGCGACGCGTATCCGGATTGACCGTGGTGTCCCACAACTGCTCGGGATTCATTTCGCCCAGGCCCTTGAAGCGCTGGATGCTGCGGCCCTTCTTGGCTTCTTCCAGCAGCCAGGCCTGCGCCTGCGCGAAGCTTTCAATCGGCTGCGTCTTGTTGCCGCGCACGATGCTCGCACCTTCGCGGACCAGCCCGTGCAGCAGATCGGCCGACTCGCGCAACGCGCGCAGTTCGCCGGTCTCGAACACCGACAGCGGCAAGACCTGCGTCAGTTCCTCGCCCATGTGGCGACGCGTGGCAAGCAACGCGGCGGGGCGTTGTTCGTTCGCCGGTTGCAATTGCAGCGCGTAACGCGGGCTGCCCAGGCCACCGCGGTTCAACTTGGTTTCGAGCGCGGCAAGCTCCGCGCGCTCGTGCTGGTTGCGCTCGACGAATGCCGCATCCAATGGAGCGAAGTCGATCAATGCTTCCAGCAACTGCGGGTCGAAGCGATGCGCGTTGCGCGCGATAGCATCACGCGCGTTGGCGTAAGCGAGCAGCAGTTTTTCCAGGGCTTCACTCGGAATCGCCGGTTCATCCTGCGCGGGAATCAGCGCGGCGCCTTCGACCGCGCTGTTGGCCAGGTACACATTGAGCGCCGCGTCATCCTTCAGATACAGCTCCTGCTTGCCCTGCTTGAGTTTGTAGAGCGGCGGCAGGCCGATGTAGACATGGCCGCGTTCGATCAGCTCGGGCATCTGGCGATAGAAGAACGTCAACAGCAGCGTGCGGATGTGCGAACCGTCCACGTCCGCGTCGGTCATGATGATGATGCGGTGGTAGCGCAGCTTGTCCGGGTTGTATTCGTCCTTGCCGATGCCGGTGCCGAGCGCGGTGATCAATGTGCCGACTTCCGCGGACGACAGCATGCGATCGAAGCGCGCGCGCTCGACATTGAGGATCTTGCCGCGCAGCGGAAGCACCGCCTGGTTGCGACGGTTGCGGCCCTGCTTGGCCGAACCGCCGGCCGAGTCACCCTCGACGATGAACAGTTCGGACAGGGCGGGATCCTTTTCCTGGCAGTCGGCCAGCTTGCCGGGCAGGCCGGCAATATCCAGCGCGCCCTTGCGTCGCGTCAGTTCACGGGCCTTGCGTGCCGCTTCGCGCGCACGCGCGGCATCGACGACCTTTTCGGCAATCGCGCGGGCCTCGGTGGGGTTTTCCTGCAGGAACTCCTCCAAACGTGCACCGAACGTGGCCTCAACGGCCGGCTTCACGTCGGAACTGACCAGCTTCTCCTTGGTCTGCGAGGAGAAACTCGGGTCCGGTACCTTGACCGACAGCACCGCGATCATGCCTTCACGCATATCGTCGCCGGACAGGTTCACCTTGGCCTGCTTGGCGATGCCGTTCTGCTCGATGTAGTTGGTCAGGGTGCGAGTGAGCGCCGCGCGGAACCCGGCCAGATGCGTGCCGCCATCCTTCTGCGGGATGTTGTTGGTGAAGCAGAACATCGTTTCCTGGTAGGCGTCGGTCCATTGCAGGGCCACGTCCACCGTGATGCCGTTGGTCTCGCCGGTGACGGAAATGACGTTCGGATGCAACGGGGTCTTCAGTTGCGCCAGATGTTCGACGAAGCTGCGGATGCCGCCTTCGTACTGGAAGACATCCTGCCGACCCTCGCCGCGCTTGTCGATCAACGTGATCTTGACGCCGGAATTGAGGAAGGACAGTTCGCGCAGCCGGCGCGCGAGGATGTCGTAGTGGAACTCCACGTCCGTGAAGATCTCGGCCGCCGGCTTGAAGCGCAGGGTCGTGCCGCGCTTGTCCGAGGCTTCCAGCTGCTTCAGCGCGTACAGCGGCTCGCCAAGCGAATATTCCTGCTGGTGGTGGAAACCATCGCGCCAGATATCCAGCCACAAGTGCTCGGAGAGGGCGTTCACCACGGAAACGCCGACTCCGTGGAGACCACCGGAGACCTTGTAGCTGTTGTCGTCGAACTTGCCGCCGGCGTGCAGCACGGTCAGGATGACTTCGGCGGCGGAGCGGTTTTCTTCCTTGTGGATATCCACCGGAATGCCGCGGCCGTTGTCCGAAACCGAGACCGAGCCGTCGTCGTGGATTTTGACCACGACATCATCCGCATGGCCGGCCAGCGCTTCGTCAATCGAGTTGTCGACGACCTCGAACACCATGTGGTGCAGGCCGGTGCCGTCGTGCACGTCGCCGATGTACATGCCCGGGCGCTTGCGGACCGCTTCCAGGCCCCGGAGGACGGTGATCTTGCTGGAGTCGTAATTGCCGTTGGGTGCTGCGGGGATGGTTTCTTCGGTCATTCGCTTCAGATCGGCTGCATAGCCCACGCTGTCGTCGCGCAGGACAGACAGGCCACCGGGCTACAGGGAGGTGGGAAATTATAGCATTGACCGATACTTGGCCGGCCCGCGCGCAGGCGGTCAGCCCGTTACTAGATGTCCTTGTTCCACGTGAAACCGCGCTACTGGCTGGTATTCCACCAACATGGCGGGCTCTTCCGTGCCGGTCAGGAATATCTGCGCACCGCTTTGTTGGAGCCGGTGCAGTACACGTCCCTGATGGTTGCGATCCAGTTCGGAGGCCAGGTCGTCGAGCGCGATCACCGGCGGTTCTCCGCGCTCGACGGCAAAATCCTCCGCCTGGCTCAGCAGGCAGGCGAGCGCCGTCAGCTTGGCTTGGCCTCGCGACAGGGTTTCTCCCATCGGGCAGGCCTCGTAATGCACCGCCCAATCCGCGCGATGTGGACCCACCGAGGTGTAGCCGTTGAGGCGATCGCGGTCCCGTGCGAGCAGCAGCGCATCCCCCAACGACAATTCCTGCCGGCGCCAGCCTGGCTGGAACTGGAGATCGGCACGGCCCAAGGTCGGTATCAGCTCAAGCGCGACCTGGGAAAGCCGTGTCTGCAGGCGTTCGAGATACTGCTGGCGTCGCTCCGTCAGCGGTTCGCCCGCCTCGGCAAGTTCATGGTCCCAGGCATCCAATTGCGGTCCGGTGGTACCACTTTTCAATAGCGCATTGCGCTGCTTCAGTGCGCGCGCATAGCGTCGCCAGAGCCGGAGAAAGTCCTGTTCCACGTGGAACAGGCCCCAGTCCAGGAAGCGGCGTCTGGGCTCACCGCCCCCCGTAACCAAGGCGTGGCTTCCCGGTTCGAACGTCACGACGGCCAGCGCGGCACACAAATCCCCGAGCTGCTGCACGGCCTCACCGTCGAGCTTACCCGTCCACGTCTGGCCGGAGTGCCGCAATCCGGCTCGCCGGGTCCGCTGCCGAGCGTGTTCCTGCCATTCGACGAAGATCTCCAGCGCGTCGGCCCCGGTACGCACCAGCCCGTCCCGTACCCGCCCGCGGAAGCTCCGTCCGTACGCCATCAGGTGCAGCGCTTCCAGGAGGGAAGTCTTTCCTGCGCCGTTGTCCCCGGTGATCAGGTTCAGTCCCGGCCCTGGAGCCAGCGAAATGTGGTCGAAGCGTCTCAGCGCCCCGACTACCAGGCGTGTCACATGCATGTACTCGTCCAACCATGACCGATTGACGGACATTCACGCCGGCGCGAACGCTGCTGATTGGACGGCAAGAAAAGCATTCCCGATTGTAGAGGGGCGCGAGAGTCCCGGCGAGATTCAAAAGAAGAAACGCCCGGCAAGCCGGGCGTCTCCTGTTCCACGTGAAACCCAACTCAGAGACGCAGCGGCATGACCACGTGCCGTGATTTTTCGCTGCTGGCCTCGCGAACGAGCGCCGAGGAGTTGGCATCGCGCAACTGGATGACGACGTGCTCATCCCGAAGTGCGCTCAGCGCGTCGAGCAAATAGTTGACGTTGAAGCCGATGGCCAGGTTGTCCACCTTGGTTTCGGCCTCGATTTCCTCCTGCGCCTCTTCCTGTTCCGGGTTGTGCGCGCTGATCTTCAGCTGGCCCGGCGAGACTTCGACACGCACGCCACGATATTTCTCGTTCGACAGGATGGCCGCGCGTTGCAGGGCCGCGCGCAGGACTTCGCGATCCAGCCGTACTTCGCGATCGGCGCCAATGGGAATCACCGCACCGTAGTCCGGGAACCGGCCATCGATCAGCTTGGAAGTGAAGGTTACATCGTCGCGCTTGACCCGGATGTGGCTGCGTCCGACTTCCAGCTCCAGGCTGCGATCGCCGCCCTCAAGCAGGCGTTGCAGTTCGGTGACGCCCTTGCGTGGAACGATCAGCTGTCGCTTGGAGAGCGGCGAGCCTTCCAGTTGCGCCTCGCACAGCGCCAGCCGGTGGCCATCGGTGGCCACGCAACGCAGCGTGCGATCCGCCAGATCGAACAGCAGGCCGTTGAGGTAATAGCGCACGTCCTGCTGCGCCATTGCGAAGGCCGTGCGTTCGATCAGTTCCTTGAGGGTGGCCTCCGGTACGTCAACACGCTCGGTGGCCTCGACTTCGTCGACCGACGGAAAATCGTTCGCCGGCAACGTCGCCAGCGTGAACCGGCTGCGTCCGGCCTGCACCGTCACCTTGTCGGCGGACTGGGTCACGGTGACCTTGCTGCCGTCCGGCAGGGCGCGAATGATCTCGAACAACTTGCGCGCCGGAATGGTGGTTTCGCCATCCTGGGCGTCATCCACCGCACTGCGGGCAATCATTTCCACTTCCAGGTCGGTTCCGGTCAGCGAAAGCTGGCCGTTCTGCACCTGCACCAGGAAGTTGGCCAGGACCGGCAGGGTCTGCCGGCGTTCCACCACGTTGACCACCTGGGCCAGTGGCTTGAGAAAGGCTTCTCGCTGAAGGCTGAAACGCATGTCGGTCGGTGTCCCTTGTGCCTGATGCTTCTAAAAAGAAGTGGAAGATCTTAAAAACTGGTGGTGATGGTTTCGCCGGTTTCAGTGGAAAAACATCACAAGCAACTGAATTGAAAGGATTTTCAACCAGATCCAACCCCGTGGACAAGCCCGGCTGAAGCGGCCTGCAAACCTGTGGATAAAAGTGGCCCTGAAAATCAGCCACAGATTGTCCACAAGGTGAGGACCCGCTTACTCACTGAGTTTGCGGATCAACTTATCCCAATCCTCGCGGAGTTTGCCATCGGTCTCCATCAGGCTCCGGATCTGCCGGCACGCGTGCAGGACGGTGGTGTGATCACGGCCGGCGAAGGCATCCCCGATTTCAGGAAGACTGTGTTCGGTCAGCTCCTTGGCCAACGCCATCGCCACCTGCCGCGGGCGCGCCAGTGAGCGCGTGCGCCGCTTGGACAGCAGATCCTTCATCTGCAGACCGTAGTAATCGGCGACAGTCTTCTGGATGTTGGGGATGCTGATCGCCTGCTGCTGGGCTCGCAGCAGATCCCGCAGCGTTTCCTGTGCGAATTCCGGCGTGATGGCGCGACCGGTGAAATTGGCGCGCGCGGCGAGCGTGTTGAGCGCGCCTTCCAGATCCCGCACGTTGCTGCGCATCTTCTTGGCGAGCAGGAACGCCACTTCATCCGGGATTTCCGCCCCGCGGTCGCGGGCCTTGGCCAGCACGATGGCTGCACGCGTCTCGAAATCCGGTGGCTCGATTGCCACCGACAAACCCCACGCCAGTCGGGACTTCAGCCGGGGCTCGAGACCCTCGACCTCGCGCGGATAGCGATCGCAGGTCAGGATGATCTGCTGGCGGCTGTCGAACAGCGCGTTGAAAGTGTGGAAGAACTCTTCCTGCGTGCGGTCCTTGCCGGCGAAGAACTGGATGTCATCGATCAGCAGCGCATCGACCTGCTGGAAGCGGCGCTTGAACTGATCCATCGACTTTTCGATCAGCGCCTTGGTCATCGCGCTGAAGAACTGTTCCGAGCGCAGGTACAGCACGCGTGCGTTCGGATTCTGCCTGCGCATCTCGTTGCCGGCGGCGAACATCAGGTGCGTCTTGCCCAGCCCGGTGCCGCCGTACAGCAGCAGCGGGTTGTGCGCGCGATCGCCGGGCTTCTGTGCGGCCTGCCAGGCGGCCGCGCGGCCAAGCTGGTTGCTGCGGCCTTCGACGAAGTTGTCGAAGGTGTAGTGCGCATCGAGATTGCCGGCGAACGCTTCGGCGGCCGGTATCTGCACGGTGCCAGCGGTCGTTGCACCGGCCGGCCTGGCGCCTTCGTTGGCACGGGCGCGCGAACCGATTTCGAGCGAGACTTCCGCGTGGCCGGCGAAATAGTCGAGCAGTTCGCGGATCCGGCCCAGGTAGCGTTCGCGCACCTGTTCGACGATGAAAGCGTTGGGCGCGTACAGCACCACCGCGTCGTTGCGTTGCTCGGCCTGCAGGGGTTTGAGCCAGGTGTGGACATCTTCGGCCGGAAACTCGGCTTCCAGGCGTTCGAGACAGCGGGGCCAGGCATCCATCGCGTGCAGCAACTCGATTCTTGACAAGGTGTGGAAAAGTGCAGGCGCCGCACCCCGCGAACGCGGGTCCGGAGCCTGAAAGAAGGGGTCTGTCAGACTAACACTGCCACCGGGCCGCGCCAACGATCCTGTGCATAAGATGTGGATGGATTGCGGTTCCATAACCTTTGCGGACGCGGCCTTGCATCGCCCAGTTCGATCGCTGTCACCGGTGTTGACCGTAACCGGTGGATACCTATAGAATTTCCGGTTCTTTCCATCCCTATTCGCCCGAGGGCCCCATGGCCACCAAGCGCACTTATCAACCCAGCAATCTCAAGCGCAAGCGCGACCACGGCTTTCGTGCCCGTATGAAGACCGCCGACGGTCGCAAGATCCTGTCGCGCCGCCGCGCCAAGGGCCGCAAGCGCCTGACCGCCTGATGGCTTGGCCGCGCACGCGCGGCAGGACATCCGTCATGCGACCCCTTCGCCAGGAGCCCGCACCTCGCAGTGCGGGCTTCTTGCTGTCATGAGCGCAACATTCCCGCGTCACGCCCGTGTCCGCACGCGCGCCGACTATGGCCGCGTGTTCGAACATTCGCGCCGTTGTTCCGATCCCGTGCTGAGCCTGCACTGGCTGGGCGCCGAACATCCGCCCCGTCTTGGCCTGGCGGTATCGCGCAAGGTCGACAAGCGTGCCGTGGGCCGCAACCGCATCAAGCGACAGTTGCGCGAACACTTCCGCGCCATCCGCGCGCAGCTTGCGCCCGGCGACTACGTGATCGTCGCGCGCGCGCCCGCAGCGCAGGCCAGCGCCGCCGAATTGCGCAAGGCCTTCGATCGTGCGTTGCGGCGCGCCGGCGCATTGCCCGCACCTCCGGCGGACGTCACAATGCCGCCGACCTTGAATTCCCCCTCCCGCTCCTCCAACACACCGGAACCCGAAGCCGGTTGAGATTGCCTGCCCAATGAACCAGACCCGTGTTTTCCTGATCTTCGCCTGGCTGATGGTGGCGTTCTTCCTGTGGATGGAGTGGGGCAAGTTCACCTCGCCCGCGCCGGCCGCGACCACGCCGGTGGTGACGGAAAGCGCGCGCGCGAGCAGCGTGCCTTCTTCGGCGCCCGCGCCGCTTGCCGCGCCGGCCGAAGGCAGCAGCGTGCCCCAGGCGCCCGCCACGACGGCGGCGAATACCGCGACCACCTCCGCCCAGTCGGCGCAGGCCGTCACCGTCACCACCGATGTACTGCGGCTGGTGATCGATGGCGGAAGCGTGCTGGAAGCGGATCTGCTCAAGTTTCCGCAGGAGCGCAAGGCCGGCAGTCCGCCGGTGAAGCTCTTCACCCAGGACGCGCAGAACTATTACGTCGCCGAAAGCGGCTGGCTCGGCATGGGCGCCACCCGCGCCGCGCCCAATCACGAGCAGGGCTTCGTTCCGGAAGCGGGCCAGGAGTTCACCCTCGGCGCCAACCAGAACGAAATCGCCGTGCCTTTCATCTGGCACGGCCCGGATGGCGTGACCATCCGCCGCACCTACACGCTCAAGCGCGGCGACTACGCGATGACGGTGCGCGATGACATCGTCAATCGCGGCAGCACGCCGTGGCAGGGTTCGGTCTACCGCCAGCTGCTGCGCACGCCGCCGCACGTCAAGAGCGGCTTCAACCAACCACAGTCCTTCAGCTTCGTCGGCGCCACGTGGTACGACAACGATCTGCTGCGCCGCAAGTTCGGCGAGGACTATCTGGAAGACGGCAAGGTCGACAAGCCGATCAAGGGTGGCTGGATTGCGATGCTCCAGCACCATTTCTTCACCGCATGGATTCCGGCGCAGCAGGACACCACGGTCGTCTCGCTGGATGAAAACCGCACCGCTGCCGGCAACCGACCGCTGATCCGTGAGATGGGCCCGAGCGTCAACGTCGCGCCGGGGCAGCAGGCCACGACGAGTGCCCGGCTGTGGGTCGGTCCCAAGCTGGTCAACAAGATCAAGGCCGAGAACGTCCCGGGCTTCCATCGCGCGGTCGATTACAGCCGCTTCGCGCTGCTGGATCTGATCGGCCAAGGCCTGTTCTGGCTGCTCAGCCACATCCATGCGCTGCTAGGCAACTGGGGTTGGTCGATCATCGGTCTGGTCGTGATCGTCAAGGCAGTGCTCTATCCGTTGTCGGCCGCGCAATACAAGAGCATGGCGAAGATGCGCCGGTTCCAGCCGCGCATCCAGCAGTTGAAGGAACGCTACGGCGAGGACAAGCAGAAGTTCCAGGTCGCCATGATGGAGCTGTACAAGAAGGAGAAGATCAACCCGGTCGGTGGCTGCCTGCCGCTGCTGGTGCAGATGCCGATCTTCTTCGCGCTGTACTGGGTGCTCGGCGAGACCGTCGAACTGCGCCAGGCACCGTGGATGGGCTGGATCCAGGATCTGACCGCACGCGACCCGTACTACATCCTGCCGGTCATCAACGGCATGGTGATGTGGCTGACGCAGAAGCTCACGCCGACGCCGGGCATGGACCCGATGCAGGCGCGCATGATGCAGATCATGCCGCTGGTGTTCGGTGTGACAATGGCGTTCTTCCCGTCCGGTCTGGTGCTGTACTGGGTCACCAACGGCACGCTGACGCTGCTGCAGCAGTGGTGGATGCTCAAGCGCCACGGCGACCATGCCGCACCGGGCAAGGCAGTCACCGCGGACTGACGCATCGAAACCCGCCGCGAGGCGGGTTTCTGCATCCGGTTACGATGAAGCCGGGCGCGCTCCGCAGTCCTGGCTTCGCTGACCATGCCAACGACCCCATCCGTTCCAGACACTGAAACCATCGTCGCGATCGCGAGCGCTCCGGGCGCGGGCGGTGTCGGCATCGTCCGCCTTTCCGGACCGATGGCCGGCGGCATCGCGCGCCTGGTCTGCGATCGCGCGCTGGCGCCGCGTCGCGCGCATTACGTGCGCTTTCGCGACGAATCCGGCGAGACGATCGATGACGGCATCGCGTTGTCGTTCCCGAAGCCGCACAGTTTCACCGGCGAGGACGTCGTGGAGCTGCAGGCCCATGGCAGCCCCGTCGTGCTGCAGGCGCTGGTCGATCGCGCCGTTGCGCTCGGTGCACGACGCGCCCGCCCCGGCGAGTTCAGTGAACGCGCCTTCCACAACGGCAAGCTGGATCTCGCGCAGGCCGAAGCGGTGGCCGATCTCATCGCCGCGTCCGACACGCGCGCCGCGCGCGCGGCGCGACGATCGCTGGACGGCGTGTTCTCGCAGCGTGTCGAACAGCTAGGGCAATCGTTGCTGGCGTTGCGCGTGCATGTCGAAGCCGCGATCGATTTCGCCGACGAATCGCTGGACACGCTCGGCGGTCGCGAAGTGCGCACGGGCTTGTCTCGTGCGCAGGCTTCAATCGATGAACTGCTGGCCGATGCCGAGCGCGGACGCAAGCTGCGCGATGGCTTGCATACCGTGATCGTCGGCCCGCCGAACGCCGGCAAGAGTTCGCTGCTCAATGCGCTGGCGGGTCGCGATCGCGCGATCGTCACCGATGTCGCCGGCACCACCCGCGATACCCTGCATGAAACCGTGCGTCTGGATGGCCTGGAACTGCATCTGGTCGATACGGCCGGTCTGCGCGAAGGGGGTGATGCCATCGAACGCGAAGGCATGCGTCGCGCCCGCGCGGAACTGCAACGCGCGGATCTGGCGCTCATCGTCGTGGACGCACGCGCGATCGCCGCGGGCACGGCGGCGGTGGCCGATGCCATCCACGAAGTGCCGCAACGTGTGTGGATCTACAACAAGTGCGATCTGCTCGATGCGCCACTGCCGCCCGCACACGAGGGCGTGGCCGTGTCAGCGCACACGGGCCAGGGCCTGGCCGAGCTGCACGTACGCCTGAAAGCGCTGGCCGGTGCGGGGCAGGGCGAAGGCAGCGAAGGCGAATTCTCCGCGCGTGCGCGCCATGTCGATGCGCTGCGGCGCGCGGCCGGACACGCCACGCAGGCGACGGCCGAACTGGACCATGAGCATCTCGAACTTGCCGCCGAAGAACTGCGCCTGGCGCATGACGCACTCGGCGAAATTACCGGCCGCGTTTCCGCCGACGACATACTCGGCCACATCTTTTCCACGTTCTGCATCGGGAAGTAGCGTGCCGGACCGGGCCTGCGCCCGGGCCGCACTTTTTGGCCGATGCCGGCACCGGACACTTGGACACGGACCGCCGCGGTACCGAATTTGAGAACTCCATCACGAAACAACAACGGCGCAGCCCGAAGAATGCGGTTGATGGGCCATGCAGCCGACGCCCGGGGATGGGGGTCGGTTGGCTGAGGTGGCACCGCGCCGCGCCGATCAATTGACAAACGGGTCGCAATCCCGCGTGCTATCGATCTGGGGTTCTGCTGATTTCTGGTTTACCGGGGGAAACAACCAATGTTGTCGAAGACGCTTGTTGCCAAGCCGCGCCTGTTCGCGCCGCTGTTGCTGGTGTTGGCCATCGCTGCCTGCTCCAAGGATGAAACCGCCGCACCGGCCGCCGGCACGCCGGCTGCGACCGACGCCGCCGCCGCTGCCGCCCCGCCACCGGCCGTATCGGCCGAAGTACAGGCGATGAACGTCGATCAGCTGCGCGAGGCGGCCACCAACGCACTGCGGGAAAACCGCATCTATGCGCCGGGGGGCAACAACGCGATGGAGTACTACCTGGCGCTGCGAGACAAGCTGCCCAACGATCCGGGCGTCACCAGCGCGCTGACCGATCTGATGCCATACACGTTGATCGCCGCCGAGCAGAGCATCGCGCGCGAAGAGTTCGCCGAGGCGCAGCGGTTGTCGGCCATCATCGAAAAGGCCGATCCGAAGGCCCCCGCGCTGCCGCGCCTGAAGCAGAGCATCGCGACCTCGCAGCAGGCGGTGGCGCAACGCGCGCAGGACAGCGAAGCCAAGACCAAGGCGGCCGAGGAAGCCCGCGTCAAGGAACAGCAACGCCTGGCCCAGCAGGCCGAACAACAACGCGCCACCGAAGCGGCCGCGGCATTGCAGCTTGCGCAGCAGCAGGAAGCCGCGCGCGTGGAAGCTGAGCGCCAGGCCGCCGCGCGTCGTGAAGCCGAACAGCGCGAAGCCGCCGCCCGCGCCGCGCAGCCGGCCGCCCCTGCGGCCACGCCAAGCGCGCCGGCGACGGCGGCAGCGAGCAACGCGGGCAACCAGCTTCGCCCGATCAGCACGCCGGCGCCGCGTTACCCGGCCGAAGCCCTGCGCGCCGGCACCGCGGGCGAAGTGCTGGTGGAGTTCACCGTCGGCACGGATGGTTCGGTCACCTCGGCCCGCGTCGTGCGCGCCACGCCGGCCCGCGTGTTCGATCGCGAAGCGGTCAATGCCGCGCGTCGCTGGAAATTCCAGCCGGTCAGCGAACCGGTCACCACGCGCCGCACGATCGGATTCAATCCCGGCGGTTGATGGACTTCCGCGTTGCGCAGAAAGGGGCGGAATTCCGCCCCTTTTTCTTTGCCCGCAGCGAGCCAATCAGCCGGAGATCGCCAGCCGCTCCTGGTGATAGCGGCGCACCGCGGCGAACCACAGCAGCGCGGCCAGCCCGAATGCGCACACCAGATACACGCCCCACATCTGCGCGGTGATCACTTCGTTGCGGATGACCTTGAGGATCAGCTGGTTCTGCGCGAGGAACGGCACCGCGAACTGCCAGAGCTGGCTCTTCACCGGACTGGCCATCAGCGCGAACGTCGGCACCATCGGCAGCAGCAGCAGCCACGTCATGTGGCTCTGTGCTTCCTTCATGCTCTTGGCGCTGGCCGCGAGCCAGGTGAGCAGCGAAGTGCCGATGAACAGCATCGGCAGCAGGATCAGCAGCATCTGCGCCATCGCCGGGAACGACACGTTCAACTGCCGTCCGACGCCCGACGAAATCTGCGCACTGATGCGGAAAGCCAGCAGCGTCAGTATCAAAGTCGCCATGCCGATCGCGCAGGCCGCCGCGATCTTGCCGCTGACGATCGCACCGCGCGGCGCCGGCGTGGCGAGCAGCGGTTCGAGCGACTGGCGTTCGCGTTCGCCCGCGGTGGCATCGAGGATCAGGTACGCGCCGCCGATGAACGAAGTGAGGATCAACAGGTACGGCAACAGCACCGACAGCATCACGCCGCGCTTGGCTTCCGGCGTGGCCAGATCCTGCGCGCCGATGTTGACCGCACGGCCGATCGAAGGATCGATGCCACGCGACAGCAGACGCAATGCACCGACCTGCTGGCTGTAGAGGCCGAGCGCGGTTTCCAGCCGGCGGCTGGGAATCTCCGCATCGCGCCGCGTGCTGTCCTTGATGATCTCCACCAGTGCCGGCCTGCCGGCGCGCCAGTCCTTGTCGTAGTCCGGGCTGATGCGCAGCGCGACGTCGATGTCCTGATTGCGGATCGCCGCGGTCAGATCCTTCGGCGGCGCGGTCGCCTTCAATCCATACGATTCGAGGAACGCGACCAGGTTGGGCGCGTGCTCGCGGCCGACCACGGGAATATCCAGCACCTTGTCGATCTGCGTCTTGGCGCGCTTCTCGGCCAGCGAACCCATGCCCAGCATCAGCGCCGGATACAGCAGCGGACCCAGGAACAGCGCCAGCATCAGCGTGCGGCGATCACGCGCCAGATCCCTGAGCTCCTTGCGCATGACGGTGAAAACGGTAGCGAACACGCTCATGCCTGCAGTCCCTCCTCGGACCCGATGATCTTCACGAAGGCTTCTTCCAGATTTTCCTCGCCGACCTGCTGGCGCAGTTCGTCCGCCGTGCCGGAGGCGACCACGCGGCCCTTGGCGATGACGACGATGCGATCACAGAGTGCGGCGACTTCCTGCATGATGTGGCTGGAGAAGATCACGCAGCGTCCTTCATCGCGCAGGCGATGCATGAACCCGCGCATCGCACGCGTGGTCATCACGTCCAGGCCATTGGTCGGCTCGTCGAGGATGACGTTGCGCGGATCGTGCACCAGTGCGCGCGCGATGGCGGTCTTGGTGCGCTGTCCCTGCGAGAAGCCTTCGGTCTGGCGATCGAGGATGTCGTCCATGTCCAGCGCCTGCGACAGCACGCGCGTGCGTTCGGCGATCAGTTCGCGCGAAAGGCCGTGCAGTTCGCCGAAGTAGGCGATGTTCTCGCGCGCGGTCAATCGCTTGTAGACGCCGCGCGCGTCCGGCAGCACGCCAAGCGAGCGGCGCACGGTCACCGCATCCCTGGCCGCATCGACGCCATCGACCAGCACCTGCCCGCGATCGGGCGTCATCAGCGTGTACAGCATGCGCATGGTGGTGGTCTTACCCGCGCCGTTGGGGCCGAGCAGCCCGGTGATCTCACCGTCGCGCGCCTGGAAGCTGACCGCATCCACGGCATTGACCAGACCGGTCTTGGTCTTGAAGCTCTTGTGCAGATCCTGCGCAACAATCATGGCGTGTCTCCTGGGAACGGAAGGGCGGAGGTCAGGTTCATCACGGCTCCCATCCGTTGAAACTGGTGAAGGCGGGCGTCGGCTGGATCGCGTCCAGGCACTTGGCGTCGAGCGCCCTGGCGTCGGTGGATTCGATGAACTGGCCGACGAGCTTGGGCATGCAGCCCTGGCCGATGACGTTGTGGCCCTGGCCGCGCAGGACGAAATGGCGTCCGTTGCCCAGGCCCTTCAGCACGGCCTCGCCATAGGAGGGCGGGGTGACCGGATCGAGCTGGCCGGACATCAGCAGCGCCGGGACTTTCGACACCAGCGGCGCAGTGAAGTTGGCCGGGCGCGCGCCCTTGGGCCATGCGCCGCACGGCGTGAAGAACATCCGCGCCAGATCATCGCCCATGACGGTGCCGGCATCGGCCGGATCGGCGCGATAGCGATCCGCGTCCTCGGCGCAGATCACCGACATCTGCATGCCGCGCGACATCTGTCCGGAGACCTGCCCGTCCATGAACTGCGCCAGCGACATCAGCGGCGCGTAGCGGCCCTGATCGGCCTCGTCGATCACCAGGGGCAGCAGCGACATCGTGGCCGGCATGTACGAGAACGCATGGGTCAGGCTGGTGACCGTCGCGCCGGTGAGCCTGCGCTGCTTTTCCTCGCCGGTGGCCGGATCGCGATACGTCACCTGCACGGGCGCCTGCTGCAGACGGGCCTTCAGCGCCAGCAGCCGCGTGCGCAGATCGCCGCGGAAGCGCGCGCTGCACGCCCTGGATGCGGCGCACTCGCGCGATTGCAGCGCCAGGGCGTCGTCGAAGCGGCGCGCGAACTCGCCGCCGACGACCAGCGAATTCGGCGCCACGCCGTCGAGCACCAGTGAGCGCGTCTGTTGCGGGTGCGTGGCCGCGTACTGCTGCGCCACGCGCGTGCCATAGGACACGCCGATGAGATTGATCGTCGGCGCCTCGATTGCCTTGCGCACGGCTTCCAGATCACGCACGGCGTCGGTGGTCGTGTAGAAGCGCAGATCCGCGTGCTTGGAAAGCGCATCGGCGCAGCGCCGCACTTCGGTGAGGATGGCCTCTTCGCTCATCGCTTCGACTTCTTCCACACCGGTTGCCTTGCCTTCGGCATCGGTGCAGACCAGCGGATTGGATTTGCCGGTGCCGCGCTGGTCGACAAGGATCAGGTGACGCTGGCGGCGCACGTCCTTCAGACCGGCATCGATGGTCACCGCGTGTTCGGTGGCGGCCTGCCCGGGACCGCCGGCCAGGAAGAACACCGGATCGGCGGTGGCGGCGCCTTCCTCGGTTGCCGGCAGCCAGGCGATGTTGAGCGCGATCTGCCGGCCCTGCGGCGCCTGCGGATTCTCGGGTACCTTCAAGGTCGTGCACTGCGCTTCGAGGTTGCCGCCGCCGAACGGCGCATCGAGCGTACAGGGCTGGAACGTCAGCCGGCCCAGATGGCGTCCCGCGTGGGAAGCGTCCGGTGCGGCGGTCTGGCTGCAGGCACCGAGCGCGAGTGCACCGGTGAGGATCAGCAGCGTGCTGTGGATGTGTCGCATGGGTGGGTTCCTGGTTGCGATGCTTGCAGGATGCCATGACGCACCGCGCGGCCGGATGTGACCGAAGGGATGCCGATCGGATCGGGTTCGCCCCGGGCTGGCCGATCGGAGGGCAGCCGCGCCACCGGAGAACGATCGCCGGCACGCCCCCCATTGCGGCAGGGTGCGTGAAGACGCAGGCGGCTTATTTGCTGCTGACGTATTTCTCGCGGCGAATCTGCGCCATCGGCAGGCCGGCCCGCTTCAAGGACTCGGCGCAGGCATCGACCATGTCCGGGTTGCCGCACAGGTAGGCGATGTCGCCCGCGCCATCGGGCGCGAATTCGGTCAGGTGCTGCTGCACGTAGCCGTGCCGCACGTCCGGATGCGGCGCATCAGGCAGTTCGCGCGAGAAGCACGGCACGAAGCGGAATTGCGGATGCTGCTCGGCGAAGGCGCGGAAGTCCTCGCCGTAAAGCAGTTCGCGCGGCGTGCGCGCGCCGAACAGCAGCACCACTTCGATATCGCGCTCGGCGATCTGCTGGGCCAGTTGCGGCAGCATCGAGCGATACGGCGTCACGCCGGTGCCGGTGGCGATCAGCAGGTAGCGCCGATTGCGGTCGCCGGGCATCAGGCAGAAACGGCCGTAGGGACCGCTCGCCTGGACATGGCCACCTTCGGCCAGTCCCTCGAACAGCGCCGTCGCCGCACCGCCCGGCACATAGCTCACGGCGATCTCGACCGCTTCCCCCGGGCCAAGCCGGTGATCGTGGATCGTCGCCAGCGAATAGCTGCGCTTGGTCGCCGTGCCATCGGCGTACTGGAAATGGATCTGGATGAACTGGCCCGGGATGAAGTCCAGCGGCTGCCCATCGTCACGCAGGAACACATAGTGGCCGACGCTGGGCGCCAGCATGCGGCGCGCCACGAGCTTCAAGGGAAAATGGACAATGGCCAAGGCGCGGATCGTGGGATGCAGTGTGCCGGGTGCGGGCCGGCGGGGTGCCTATAATAAGCGCTCATGTCCCTCCGGGCGCCCATGCAAGGCGCCGCAAGGTTGATTCGTGTCCCCAGCCGTGACATCCGCGAGCGCGCCCGCGCTTTCCATTTCCGATCTCCGCAAGGTCTACGACAACGGCGTGCAGGCGCTCAAGGGCGTGTCGCTGCAGGTCGCGCCGGGCGATTTCTTCGCCCTGCTGGGCCCCAATGGCGCGGGCAAGTCCACGCTCATCGGCATCGTCAGTTCGCTGGTCAACAAGAGCGCGGGCGAGGTCGAAGTCTTCGGCGTGAACCTCTCGCGCCACCGTGATGATGCGCTGCGCCTGATCGGCCTCGTGCCGCAGGAGCTGAACTTCAACATGTTCGAGAAGCCGATCGACATCCTGGTCAACTACGCCGGCTTCTATGGCGTGCCGCGTGCCGAAGCGCTGGTGCGCGCCGAAGAGGAACTGCGCCGTGCTCAGCTGTGGGACAAGGCGCACCTGATGAGCCGCACGCTGTCCGGCGGCATGAAGCGCCGGCTGATGATCGCCCGCGCGATGATGACGCGGCCGCGCCTGCTGATCCTCGACGAGCCCACCGCGGGCGTGGACATCGAGATCCGCCGCGGCATGTGGAAGACGCTGAAGGACATCAACCTGGCCGGCACCACGATCATCCTCACCACGCACTACCTGGAAGAAGCCGAGAGCCTGTGCCGCAACCTGGCGATCATCGATCACGGGGTGATCGTCGAGCAGGGGCCGATGCGCGGGCTGCTGGCCAAGCTGGATGTCGAGGGCTTCCTGTTCGACATCGATGGCGAACTGCCGGCGCAGTTGCCGGTCATCGAAGGCACCACGCTGATCGCCACCGATGCGCACACGCTGGATCTGGACATGCCGCGCGCGATGGATCTCAACCGCGTGTTCGCCGCGCTCAACGAGGCCGGCATCCGCGTGCGTTCGATGCGCACCAAGAGCAACCGCCTGGAGGAACTGTTCGTGCGATTGACCGGCAATGGCGAAGGCAAGGAGCAGGCGGCATGAGCGATCCGGCCGAACTGACCGTACCGCAGCGCAACCTGATCGCCTTCGGCACGATCGTGCGCCGCGAAGTGGCGCGCATCCTGCGCATCTGGGGCCAGACGCTGGTGCCGCCGGCGATCACGATGACGCTGTACTTCCTGATCTTCGGCGGGCTCATCGGCTCGCAGATCCGCGACATGGGCGGCTACAGCTACATGGAGTTCATCGTGCCCGGACTGGTCATGATGAGCGTGATCCAGAACAGCTACGGCAATATTTCCTCCAGTTTCTTCGGCGCCAAGTTCGGCCGCCACATCGAGGAACTGCTGGTCAGCCCGATGCCGAACTGGGTGATCCTGTGGGGCTACGTGTGCGGAGCGGTGCTGCGCGGATTGATGGTCGGCGTGATCGTGCTGGGCATCGCGCTGTTCTTCACGCCGGTGAAGGTGCCGCATCCGCTGGTCACGCTGAGCACGGTGCTGCTGGGCGCGACGATCTTCTCGCTGGCCGGTTTCATCAACGCGGTGTACGCGAAGAAATTCGACGACGTGGCGATCGTGCCGACCTTCATCCTCACCCCACTGACCTATCTGGGCGGCGTGTTCTATTCGGTGAAGCTGCTGCCGCCGTGGGCCGAGGCGGCCACGCATGCCAATCCGATCTTCTACATGGTCAATGCATTCCGTTACGGCCTGCTCGGCAGCAGCGACGTACCGCTGTGGGTGGCGTACACGCTGATGCTGGCGTTCGTGCTGGGGCTGAGCGTGCTGGCGCTGTGGCTGCTCAAGCGCGGCGTCGGCCTGCGGAGCTGATCGCGCCGTGCGCATCCTGATCCTCGGCGCGGGCGGCACCGGCGGCTATTTCGGCGGAAGGCTCGCCCAGTCCGGCGCCGATGTCAGCTTCCTGGTGCGCCCCGCGCGGCAGGACACATTGCAACGCGACGGTCTGCGCATCCGCAGTCCACTCGGCGATGCGGATCTGGCGATCCGCACGATCACGGCCGAAGCACTCGCGACGCAACCGCAGGCCTTCGATCTCGTCGTGCTCAGCTGCAAGGCCTACGATCTGGACAGCGCCATCGAGGCGATCGCACCTGCCGTCGACGCGGGCGCGGAGGTGCTGCCGATCCTCAACGGCCTGCGTCATTACGCGGCGCTCGATGCGCGATTCGGTCGTGAACGCGTGATTGGCGGTTTGTGTTTCATCAGCACCACGCAGGGCCCGCAGGGCGAGATCCTGCATCTGGGCAAACCGGCGTCCATGACCTTCGGCGAACGCGAGGGCGGTACGCCGCGCGCGGCGCTGCGCGCATTCGCCGAAGCCTGCGCGGGCGCGGGCATCGATCACCTGCTCACGCCGCACATCGCGCAGGAACAGTGGATCAAGTACAGCTTCCTCACCGCGCTGGCGGCGGGTACCTGCCTGATGCGAGGAAGCGTCGGCCAGATCGTGGCCACCGAAGGCGGTGCAGCCTTCATGCGCGCGCTGCATGCCGAATGCCTGTCGGTGGCCGCGGCCGAAGGCCAGCCGGTGCCCTCCGATGCGCAGTCGCGTGCGCTGGCCACGCTGGTGCAGGCCGGCTCGGATCTGAAAGCGTCGATGCTGCGTGACCTCGAAGCCGGGTTGCGCGTGGAAGCCGCGCACATCGTCGGCGACATGGTCGAGCGTGCGCAGCGTGCGGGTATTGCCACCCCATTGTTGGCGGCCGCGTGGTCGCACCTGCAGGTCTACGACCGCCGTTGATGCGGTTTGCGCGTCCGCCCGGCGCGGCGCGCATTTCGGATGATTCCTATGGCAGCGCCGAAGCCGGCCTGCCGATAGTGCGGCCGGGATCGCCATCTCCGCGAGTGATGCCCGCGCGCAGCGTGCACGCGGGTGATCACCGCGAACCGTCCGCACAGGAATCCTCCATGTCCATCGCAAAGAACTTCGCCCCGCTGATGCTCGGACTGCTGGCGGCAGCCACCGCCGCGCATGCCGACGTGTTGCCGCCGGGTCCGCCGCCGCCTTCCATCGAAATCGGAAAAACCTACGAAGGTCGGGTACGCGTCACCGACGCGCCGGACTTGAGCGGCGGCGGCACCCAGCAGGACTTCCGCATCCAGTTGAATGCGGGCGACACCATCAAGATAGAGGGCCAATCGCAGGACTTCGATATCGCCGTGGCCGTCTATGACGCGCAGGAGCGGCTCGATCTCGACGACGACGGCGGCGAGGACACCAACGCGCGCATGATCGTGCGCGCCAACACATCAGGCCCGCATACGGTGCGGGTGATGAATCCGTGGGTGGACCGCATGGGCGAGGGCCGCTACACCCTTGCGATCACGCGTGCCACCGCCGAAGAAGCGCGCGAGCTGGAACGCGATGACGGAGATGGCTGCGGCTGCGGCCATCATCACCACGACGATTGACCCTGCACCTCAGCCGGGCAACCTGAAAAACGCGGTGGCGGTGGCGGTGGTCGCCGCCGCCGTGGCTTCCACGGTTTCACCCCGATCGCGCGCCAGTTCCTCGACGATGTGCGCCAGGTACATCGGCTCGTTGCGGCGGTGCGAAGGTTGTGGCTTCACCGTCCGGGGCAGCAAATAGGGCGCGTCGGTCTCGATCATCAGCCGTTCGGCGGGAATGTGCCGCACCAGTTCGCGCAGGTGCAGGCCGCGCCGCTCGTCGCACAGCCAGCCGGTGATGCCGATGTGCCAGTCCTGATCGAGATAGTCGAACAGTTCCTCGCGCGTGCCGGTGAAGCAGTGCACCACCGCCGGACCCAGCCGGCCGTCGAAGTTCTTCATCATCGCCATGAAGTCCGCATGCGCATCGCGCTGGTGCAGGAACAGCGGCTTGCCGTTCTCGCTGGCGATCTGCAACTGGCGTTCGAACGCGCGTCGCTGCGCCGGGCGCGGCGAGAAATCGCGGAAGTAGTCCAGACCGCATTCGCCCACGGCGACCACTTCCGCATGCGCGTGCAGGGCGCGCATTTCGGCATCGCACTCGTCGGTGTACTCGATCGCATGATGCGGATGCACGCCGGCGGTGGCGAACAGTTCGCCCGGATGCTGCCGGGCCAGCGCGAGCGCCAAGGGCGAATGCGCGCGGCTCGCACCGGTGATGATCATCCGCGTGACGCCGTGTTCGCGCGCGCGCTGGAGCACGGCCTGGCGATCGTGATCGAAGCTTTCGTGGGTGAGGTTGGCGCCGATATCGATCAGGGACATGGAACGGGCAGGGCAATCGCGGACGCGCATTGTAGGCCACCGCGCCATCGCGGCATTCACCCACTATCCTTGAGCGATGCCCGCTCCCGAATTTCCCATCGCCAGCCTGCTGCCCGCCATCCGTGCCAGCCTAGCCACGCATCCGCGCCTGGTACTGGAAGCGCCGCCCGGCGCCGGCAAGACCACGCAGGTGCCGCTGGCGCTGCTCGATGAGCCGTGGGCCGCGGGCGGCCGCCTGCTGATGCTGGAACCGCGACGCGTCGCGGCGCGGGCGGCGGCCGGTTTCATGGCGCGGCAACGGGGCGAGGCGGTCGGCGAAACCGTCGGCTACCGCATCCGTTTCGAGAACAAGGTTTCAGCGCGCACGCGCATCGAAGTGGTCACCGAAGGCATCCTCACGCGGATGATCCAGGACGACCCGCTGCTCGATGGCGTGGCCGCGATCCTGTTCGATGAATTCCATGAGCGACACCTGGCCGCCGATCTCGGGTTGGCGCTCGCACTCGATGTTCAGTCGCAACTGCGCGAGGATCTCCGGCTGGTGGTGATGTCGGCCACGCTGGATGGCGAGCGGCTTGCACGCTTTCTCGATGCGCCGCGACTGAGCAGCGAAGGGCGCAGTCATCCGGTCGAGGTCGCGCACCATCCCGCCCGCCGCGATGAAAGCCTGGAGGCGCAGACGCGCCGCGCGATCGAACACGCGATCGCCGAGCACGAGGGCGACGTGCTGGTCTTCCTGCCGGGCCAGCGCGAGATCCAGCGCCTGCAGGATCAGCTCGCGCATTCGGCCGCGCTGGCTTCGGCGCATCCACCGATCGAAGTGCTCGCACTGCATGGCGAACTGCCGGTCGAGCAGCAGGCGCGCGTGCTGCAACCGGATCCCCAGGGACATCGCCGCATCGTGCTGGCGACCAACGTGGCCGAGTCGTCGGTCACGCTGCCCGGCGTGCGCGTGGTGATCGACAGCGGACTGGCGCGCGAGCCGCGTTACGATCCCAACAGCGGTTTCGCGCGACTGGATGTGGTGACGATCGCGCAGGCCTCGGCCGATCAGCGCGCCGGTCGCGCCGGTCGCGTGGCCCAAGGCTGGGCGTACCGGCTGTGGCCGCAATCGCAACGTCTCGAACCGCAGCGCCGGCCCGAGATCAGCCAGGTGGAACTGGCGACGCTCGCGCTCGAACTGGCCGCCTGGGGCAGTGACCAGCTTCGCTTCGTCGATGCGCCGCCACCGGGCGCGCTGGCGGCCGCACGCGAACTGCTGCATCGCCTCGGTGCGCTGGAGGGGAGCGCGATCACGCCGCTCGGCCAACGCATGCTCGCGCTCGGCACGCATCCGCGACTGGCGGCGATGCTGCTGACTGCGCCCGCGGGACCGATGCGTGCACTGGCCGGCGATCTGGCGGCCTTGATCGAAGCGCGCGATCCCCTGCGCAGCGGCGGCGATGCGCTGGCCGCACGCTGGCGCGCATTGGCGGCCTCGCGCACCGGCCGCGCGCCGGCCGATGCCAATCGCTCCGGGCTTTCGGCGATCGATGCGGCCGCCAAGCAGTGGCGGCGCAGGTTGCGTGAGGATGCGACGCCGCCCCAAGACGCCGAAGCCCACGTGATCGGCGATCTGCTCACCCACGCATGGCCGGATCGCATCGCATCCCGGCACCCGCAGGATCCGCGTCGCTATGTGCTGGCCAACGGACGCATGGCGCGGTTGTTCGATGACAGCGCGCTGTTCGGTGAACCCTGGATCGTCATCAGCGACTTGCGGCATGAAGCCAAGGACGCACTGATCCAGCGTGGCGCACCGGTGGATGAAGCCTTCCTGCGTCGCGAGTTCGCCGATCGCTTCGTCAGCGAGGACGCCGTCCACTGGGATGCCGATCGCCGCATGCTGATCGCGCGGCGCGAATCGCGCTTTGACGGCATCGTGCTGGAATCGCGTGCGGCCGGCCGCGTGGATCCGGCGCTGGCCGCGCCGGCGCTGACACGTGCGGTGCGCGAACTGGGACTCGACGCACTGCGCTGGAGCGAATCGCTGCGCCAATGGCGCGAGCGCGTACGCTGCCTGCGTGACTGGATGCCGGAACTGGGGTTGCCGGATCTTTCGGATGAAGCATTGCTCGCGTCACTGGAAGACTGGCTCACGCCGGCGTTCCAGAACCGCACGCGGCTGGATGCGCTCGATGAGGATACGTTGGCCGAGGCGTTGAAGTCGCCGCTGGACTGGCCGCTGCGCCAGCGCATCGATCAACTCGCGCCGTTGCGCATCACCGTGCCGTCGGGAATGGAACGTCGCATCGAGTACGCACACGGGCAGCCGCCGGTGCTCGCGGTGAAATTGCAGGAGTTGTTCGGCCTGGCCGAGACACCGCGCATCGCCGACGGGCGCGTGCCGTTGACGCTGCACCTGCTCTCGCCCGGCGGACGGCCGTTGCAGGTCACGCAGGATCTGCGCGGCTTCTGGGAACGCACCTATCCGGAGGTGAAGAAAGAGATGAAGGGCCGCTACCCCAAGCATCCTTGGCCGGACGATCCCTGGACCGCGCGCGCCACCCATCGCGCCAAGCCCCGCGGCGGCTGAAGCGCATTCAGCTACAGGTCGGTTGCGGCGGCCGGCCCTTACGCGGTGTGAACATCCGCGGCGGGACACTGGCCCGGTCATCTCCACAGGACAAGACGATGAGCAAGCTGACCATCATTACCGACCGCGCGCTGGAACTGGTCAACCAGGCAGGAAGCGGCATCAAGCACGCCGGCACCCATCTGAAGGACGCCATGCCCAACGCGGGCGACCTGCTGCAGACCGGCGCGGCGCTGGGCGTGGCGAAAACCGGCGCGAAAACCGCTGCCCGGTTCGTTCGCCGCAACCCGGTCATCGCGGTAGCCGCCGCCGCAGGCGTCGGCCTGCTCGCCTACGCGGCGTATCGCAAGCGCAAGCGCGATGCCGCCGACGCACCGATCGAAGGCAAGTCGCGCCGCATCGAAGCACGCAAGATCAACGGCAGCGGTCGCACGGGACGCCAGAACGTGCGCGGCGGTCGCCGCACGGCAGCCAGCAGCAGCACCGAAGCGCAGCAGTAATCGAGCGGCGCGCACTCGTCATCGATCGAGTGCGCGCCATTGCCCCGGTTGCAGCGCGTCCAGACGCACCGCGCCGATCGCCGCGCGCACCAGCCGCAACGTGGGCAGGTTGACCGCCGCGGTCATGCGCCGCACCTGGCGGTTGCGCCCTTCGGTGATGCTCATCTCCAGCCATGCATCCGGCACCGTCTTGCGAAAACGCACCGGCGGATCGCGGGGCCATAACGCAGGCGCTTCGATGCGCCGTACCTGCGCCGGGCGCGTCGGCCCGTCATTGAGGATCAAGCCACTGCGCAACGCCGCCAGTTGAGCCTCGTCGGGCTGGCCTTCCACCTGGACCCAATACGTCTTGGCTTCCTTGTGGCGCGGATCGGTCAACCGATGCGCCAGCGCGCCATCATCGCTCAACAGCAACAGGCCCTCGCTGTCGTAATCCAACCGGCCCGCCGCATAGACGCGCGGCGGCAGCCCGAACCCGGCCAGCGTCCGCCGTGGCGGATCGCTGCGATCGGTGAACTGGCACAGCACGTTGTACGGCTTGTTGAACGCGATCAGCATGCGACGATGATCGGCGCGGCGTCGCTCAGGGTTTGACGAAGCGCAGCGTCATGCGGTCGCTCTCGCCGATCGCCTGGTATCTGGCGGCATCCTTGGCATCGTGGCGATTGGTCGGCGGCAGCGTCCAGACCCCGTTCGGATGATCCTTGGTGTCGTTCGGGTTGGCGTTGATTTCGCTCTGCGCATCCAGCCTGAACCCCGCGGCCTCGGCGAGCGCGATCACCTGCGCCTGCCCCACGTAACCACTGCCGTCATCGACGGGCACGTCCCGGGCCGCGCGATGCTCGACCACGCCGAGCACGCCGCCGGATTTGAGTACATCGAAGAATCCCTTGAACATCGCCTCGGCCTGGCCGCCCGAACGCCAGTTGTGCACGTTGCGGAAGGTCAGCACCAGGTCGGCCGATCCCGCCGGGCCGAACTGCGGCGCGTTCGGTGCATACGGCACGACCTCGACGCGATCGTATTGCGCGGGCGCGGCCGAGAACTTCTTCCGCAGTCCGTCCAGCGTGCGTTGCTGGTAGTCGCGCCCGCCGCCAGCCGGCATGCGTTCGGGGTCGACCACGGCGGCGATGTAATGGCCGCGTTCGCGCAGATACGGAGCGAGGATTTCCGAATACCAGCCGCCGCCCGGAGTGATCTCGATGACGGTCTGATCCGGCTTCAGTCCGAAGAAGGCCAGCGTTTCGCGCGGATGACGCCATGAATCGCGCTGCACGTTGGCCGGCGCACGCCATGCGCCCTGCAATGCGGCATCGAGCGCGGCGTCGCGCGCCGGGGTCGCCGCCGCGGCGGACGCGGTCTGGGCGTGGGCGACGGGAAGGCTGCAGGCGAGCAACAGGGCGGCACAGAGGAAACGCGTCTTCATGGCAGGCTCCGCGGAAAGGTGTGCGCGAGCCTAGCACGCGCCGGCGCGCCCGATGTCCGGAGCGCGCACCCGGCTGCGTTGAGCAGAAGACAACCGGAGGATTCCATGCATCGCACGCCCATGATTACGCTGGCCATCGCGGCCGCGCTCCTGATCGCACCCGCCGCGCGCGCGCAGATGAGCCCGTACGGCGGCATGGGGGAACTGGGCGGATTCGAGCCGGCGAGCGTGGCGAAACTGAGCGATTCGGATGCCACCTGCGAACAGTTGTACGCGGAGGCCACGCATCTGGAGAACAGGGTCGCGGCGATGCCCAAGCCCGAGGATGTGGGCGCCATCAGCCAGAAGATGACCGAGGAGATCATGGCCTCGCAGCAGAAGGCGATGCAGTCGGCGCGCGCGCGCGGCATGGCGAGCAGCGTGCTCGGCATGGTGCCGGGCGTCGGCGGGCTGGCGGCGCAGGCGCTGAGCCCCGGACTGGGTTCGATGCGCAACGACACCAGCGAACAGATGCAGAAGCACATGCAGGCGATGCAGGAAAGCACGCAGGCCAGCATGGCGATCTACCAGTTGCAGGCGCGGCAGCAGCACCTGACCGATCTGTTCCTCGATCGGCAATGCAAGGTCTCGCAACTGGATGCCAATGCGGTGGCGCGGGCCCGCCTGCAATGGGAGCCGGCCGGCGCAGCGATCGCCGAAGCCGGTGCCGCACCCCCGCAGGCACCGCAGGCCGCGGCGGGCGAAGTGGCCGCCGACGCCACCGCGCCGCAGAACGCCGCCGAGGCGAACGCGACGCCCTGATGAATGCCGCACCGCCAGCCGTCAATGCGGCGCGGACTTCACGTCCACGGCCACCGGCAACTCGACATCCATCACCGTCGGCTCGTCGGGATCGGGTTTCAGGCGGAAGCCGAGGTGCTCGCACATCGCCAGCATCGTGCGGTTCTCGCGCAGCACCTGGCCCTCGACGGTCTTCAGCCCGAGCCATTGCGCGTACTCGATCATGATCTTCATCAGCCGCCAGCCGATGCCGTGGCCCTTGAGATCCGAGCGCACGAGAATGCCGTACTCGCCGCGATCGTAATTGGCGTCGGCATGCAGGCGCACCGCGCCGAGCATTTCGCCGGTCTGCGGGTGCAGCGCCACCAGCGCCATCGAGCGCGCGTAATCGATCTGGGTCAGGCGCGCGATGAATTCGTGGCTGAAATGCCGCACGGACTGGAAGAAGCGCAGCCGTAGATCCTCGTCGGTGACGTGGGTGAAGAACTCGCGGAACATCGCATCGTCTTCCGGACGCACCGGCCGCACGAAGGCATGGCTGCCATCGGCCAGTTCGATATGGCGCTCCCATTCCTTCGGATACGGGAAGATCGCGAAACGCGGGTGGCCGCGTCCCTTGTGCAACTGCCGGCTCGGCGCCACCGCGATGCGCGCGTCGACGGCGATCACGCCATCGCGATCGGCCAGCAGCGGATTGATGTCGAGCTGGCGGATTTCCGGAATGTCGGCCGCCAGTTGCGCCAGCTTGACCAGCACCAGCGCGATCGCGCGTTCGTCGGCGGCGGGCACGTCGCGATAGGCCTTCAACACGCGGGAGACACGCGTGCGGCCGATCAGTTCATGCGCCAACCGCAGATCCAGCGGCGGCAGCGCCAGCGCCTTGTCGTCGATGACGTCCACGGCGGTGCCGCCGCGCCCGAACACCACGACCGGCCCGAAGATCGCGTCGTCGGCGATGCCGGCGATGAGTTCGCGCGCCTTCGGCCGCAGCAGCGTCGGCTGCACGACCAGGCCGGCGATGCGCGCCTGGGGACGCGCCGCGCGCGCGCGCTCGAGGATGCCGGTGGCCGCATCGTGCACCGCGTCCTCGCTGGCGAGGTTGAGGCGCACGCCGTCGATATCGGATTTGTGCGGAATGTCCGGCGACAGGATCTTCAGCGCCACGGCCTTGCCCTGGGCCAGCATCGGCCGCGCCAGACGCACGGCTTCATCGGCATCGTGCGCGCGCTGCAATGGCGCGACCGGAATACCATAGGCGTCGAGCACGCGCGCGGTCGCCATGGGATCGAGCCATGGCTGGCCGTCGCGCAGCGCGCTCTTCACCTCGGCGCGCGCCGATTCCACATCGACGACGAAATCCTCCGGCAGGCTCGGCGGTGTTTCCATCAGCGCGGCCTGCGCCTCGCGATAGCGCACCAGATGCATGAAGCCGCCGACCGCATCGGATTCGGTCGGATAATTCGGTATGCGCGCGGCATCGAGCACGTCGGCCGCGACCGGATCGTGACCGAGCCAGACCGCGAACACCGGCTTCTGCCGTCGCGATGAAGGCCGCGACTTGAGCAGGCGCGTCATCGCCTCGGCGGTTTCCACCGCCGAAGACAGCACGGTCGGCACGTTGACCGCGAGCAGTGCGTCGTTTTCCGGATCATCGAGCAGCGCTTCGATCGTGGCGGCATAGCGCTCGGCATCGATGTCGGTGAGCAGATCGACCGGATTGGTGCGCGACCAGCCGGCCGGCAGCATCGCGTCGAGCCGATCGCGCGTGTCATCGGACAACTCGGCCAGCGTGCCGCCGAGATCATTCAGCCGATCCACCGACAACGCACCCACGCCACCACCATTGGTCAGGATGGCCAGGCGTCGACCGGGAAAGCCGCGCAGCCGGCCGAGCGTTTCGGCGGCGGAAAACAGTTCGTCCAGCGATCGCACCTGCAACAGGCCGGCGCGACGGAACGCCGCGTCATAGACCGCGCGCGGTTGCGCCAGGCGCTGCACGTGCGTGAGGTCGTTGCCGGTGGGACCGATGTGGCTGACGTAACCGGATTTGACCACCACGACCGGCTTGGTGCGCGCGGCCGCGCGCGCGGCGGACATGAACTTGCGCGCGTCGCGGATCGCTTCGACATACAGCAGGATCGCGCGGGTGCGATGATCGGTGGCGAAGTAATCGAGCAGATCGGCGAAGTCCACGTCGAGCGCATCGCCCAGCGACACCACGGCGGAAAATCCGACCGAACGGCTCATGCTCCATTCGACCAGCCCACCCGAAATCGCGCCGGACTGCGAAATGAGCGCGAGATCGCCGGCCTTGGGGAACCGCCCCGCCAGGCTCGCGTTGAGGCGCACATGCGGGGCGATCACGCCGAGGCAGTTCGGTCCCAGCACGCGCAGGCCTTTTTCGCGCGCGATGGCTTCCAGTTGCGCGGCCGGCGATCCCGGACCCTTGCCCATCGCCGCGGTCAGTACGGCCACCGCGCCGGCGCCGCGTTCGGCGGCTTCGCGCGCAATCCCCGGCACCGTATGCGGCGGCGTGGCGATCACCACCAGATCCGGCGTCCATGGCAGATCGCGCAGGCGCTTGACCGTGGTGACGCCTTCCAGCATTGTCGCGTGCAGGTTCACCAGCGCGATCGGGCCGGCGAAACCGGCTTCCAGCAGATTGTTGATGACGGCCCGGCCCACCGAGCGCGGGCGTGATCGGCTGCCCACCACCGCGACGGATGACGGCCTGAAGATCGATTGCAGGCGGTAGGTGCTCATGGACCGTGAGGATACGCCGCGTGCCGTGTGCCCGCGATGATTGTAATCAGGGCCGCCGCATGCCGGCGCAGGGACAATCGCGCCCTTGTGGCCCAGGTCACGCCAGCTTCAATGCATCGGGATAGGGCGGTGTATCCGGATAGTCACCGCGGGCCAGTCGCGCCTGCAGATCGCGCCACCATCGCGGTTGGAACAATTCGCCGTGCGTGGCCTGCAGTGCCCTGGACAACGGTGCCGGCAAGCCGAGGAACTGCGGGAAGCGTTCGGGAAACACGTCGTCCGGACCGACATGGAACCACGGTTCGTCGGCAATCTCTTCCTCGTACGTCTGCGCGCGCGGCCAGTCGCGGAAGTGGCAGTCGGTGACCAGGCACAGTTCGTCATAGTCATAGAAGACCGCGCGCCCGTGCCGCGACACGCCGAAATTCTTCAGCAGCATGTCGCCGGGAAAGATGTTGTTGCGCGCCATGTCCTTGATCGCCTGGCCGTAATCGATCGCGGCGCTGCGCGCGGACTCGGGCGTCTGTTCGCGCAGATAGAGATTGAGCGGACGCATCCGCCGCTGCACGTAGCACAACTGCAGAATCAGATCGTCGCCGTCCTCGGTGATGCTGTTGCGGCAGGTGCCGAGCAGTTCTTCCAGCAGCGCTGGCGAGAAGCGCGCCCGCGGAAAACGCAGGAAGCGGAACGGCTGCGTGTCCAGCAGCCGGCCGACGCGATCCAGATGGAAGACGAGCGCGTACTTGTCCTCCACCTGCTTGCGGCTCATGTCTTTCGGATAGGCGAAGCGATCGCGGATCACCTTGAACACCAGCGGATAGCTCGGCAGCGTGAACACGGCCATCACCATGCCGGGCGTGCCGTCGGCGATGACGAGCTGCTCGTCCGGCTGGCTGTTGAAATGATGGAAGAACGTGCGGAAACGCTCCGTCTTGCCCTGCTTGGCGCGCCCGAGCACGGTGTAGATCTCGTCGATCGGCTTGCCCGGCAGCAATGACCGCAGGAACACCACCGCATCGCCGACGGTCGCCAGATCGGCATGGAAATAACTGCGCGAGGTTCCGAACAGATGGGCCACGTCCGCGCGCCGGGTCAGCACCGCTTCCGCGCGGAGCTGCCCGCCGTCGTTGACCAGTGCGATCACGCACGGCGAAAAACGATGCTCGCCGAAGACGCGGCCCACCAGATAGGCGCGGCGCTCCCGATAGAACACGGTGTCGAGCAGCTCGATGCCGCGTACCGGATTGGTGCCCCAATGCGCCAGATCATCCTGCAGGCGCACCGCGATCGAGGCCGCGCAACGCGTCAGGTGCGCATAGGGAATGTCGAAGCGATAATCGCCGAGCACGCGGATGAAACTGTCGGTGGGGCGCGTTTCCGACACCGCGTAACTGTGGCGCGCCACGGGATGGGTGATGGCGTCGGTCGGCTCGATGTCCAGCGCCACGAATTCGATCGAGGGGTCCACGCCGCGCGTGCGGAAAAACCGCCGGGTCAACGTGTTGTAGAAGGTCTTGAACAGCTCGCGATCGATCTGCCCGGCGATGAGGCGCTCGTAGTCATCGCGGATCGCAGTCCACAGCGGTCGATCGTGGGCCTGATCCAGCAGCGCCGATTGCAGCCGCAATGCGCACTCGGCGATGCATGCATCGTAAAGCTCGATGCGTTCCACCGCATCGGCGCGTGCCCCGGCCCAGTCCGCCTGTTCGAAACGCACGCGCGCGCGTTGCGTGATCTCGGAAAATCGCGCGTGGTAATCGGCGAACGCGTCCCGGATCAACTGCGCGATCATGCCGGCGCGAATCATGGCCGCTTTCCCGCCTGCTGCAACAACCACTGCCGCACCACGGGAAAATCCGGGTGCGACAGACTGCGCTCGGGATAGACCAGGTAATGCGCGAAATCCACCTGCAGGCGTTTGCGCGTCAGCGGCACCAGGCGACCGGCGCGTATCAGTGGCTCGGCCAGCGTCGCGCGTGCCAGCGCCACGCCCATGCCCTGCGCGGCGGCCTGGTGCAATGTTTCGGTGTCGTCGAAATGCGCGACGAACCGGCGCGGCATTTCACCGCCGAATTCATTGAACCACTGCCGCCAGCGATCGGAGGGATCACCCAGCAACGGATAGCCGGCCAGCGAGGCGAACTTCGGTTTGTCATGCCGCTTGAGGAACTCCGGACTGGCCACCGGCATGATCCACTCATGGAAAAGCAGTTCGCTGCGCACGCCCGCCCAGGATCCGCCACCCAGGCGCAGGGCCATGTCCACCGGCTCGCGCTCGAAATCCACCACGTGCGTGCTCGATTGCAGATTGAGGCCGAGCTCCGGATGCGCGGTGAGAAAGGCGGGCAATCGCGGCACCAGCCATGCGGTGGCCATCGACGGAATCAGGCTGAGCGTGATGACGTGATCGCGCCGGCATGACAGTTGCTGGATCGCACGCCCGATCGCATCCAGCGGCGTGGCGACTGCATCGAACAGGCGCTGCCCGTCCGGTGTCAGTTCCACACCGCGCGGACCACGTGCCAGCAAACGATGGCCGACGCGATCCTCGAGCAGCCGCATGCGGTGGCTCAGTGCACTGACGGTCAGATGCATGGCTTCGGCGGCGCGCGTCAGATTCTTCATCCGCGCGGCGGTGACGAACGCGTCAATCTGGTCCAGCGGAAGGCGGCTCATCGGGTTCCCTTTGTTGAACGACGCTCAAGCCTAGGTTGCGCAGCTTTCGCTTTTCGCGCCTCCAGCATGCGCATAACTTGGCTGTCATTCAAGCCGGATGGTCCGGCGGATGGAGTCGAACCCATGCGTACCGAAGCGAAGCGTTCGTGGAGGCGTCAGATGGGCGCCATCAGCCAGGGACTGTTGTTCATCGAAGGACATCTCGTACAGGCCGCGTCCGACCAACGCCGATCAGCGCACGTGCATCAGTGCGCCCGCGATGCCCGGCGGCACGAACGCGCCCGGAACGTCCTCATCGCCCGCCGCCTGCGGCAGATGACGTCGTTGTCGGTGTTCCGCTGACATCACCGGCTCCGGCATAAAAAAAGCCCGGCTTTCGCCGGGCTTTTTCCTGAAACATGTCGCCGTCAGAGATGTTTGATGATCTCGTCGGCGAATTCGCTGCACTTCACTTCGGTCGCGCCTTCCATCAGGCGGGCGAAGTCGTAGGTGACGCGCTTGCTGGCGATGGCCTGGTTCATGCCGTCGATGATGCGATCGGCCGCTTCGGCCCAGCCCATGTAGCGGAGCATCATTTCGCCGGACAGGATCACCGAGCCCGGGTTGACCTTGTCCAGATCGGCGTACTTGGGCGCGGTGCCGTGCGTGGCTTCGAACACCGCATGGCCGGTCACGTAGTTGATGTTGGCGCCCGGTGCGATGCCGATGCCGCCGACCTGCGCGGCAAGCGCGTCGGACAGGTAATCGCCATTGAGGTTGAGCGTGGCGGACACGTCGTATTCGCGCGGGCGCAGCAGGATCTGCTGCAGGAACGCATCGGCGATGGCGTCCTTGATGACGATGCCCGCGCCCGGCTTGCCTTCCGGAATGACGTGCCACGGGCCGCCGTCCAGCTCCACCGCGCCGAAGAAGTCGCGCGCCACCTGATAGCCCCAGTCACGGAAGCCACCTTCGGTGAACTTCATGATGTTGCCCTTGTGCACCAGCGTGACCGACTTGCGGCCATTGTCGATGGCGTACTGGATGGCGCTGCGCACCAGGCGCTCGGTGCCCAGGCGGCTGACCGGCTTGATGCCGATGCCGACATCCACGCCCAGGTTGCGGCGTGCTTCACCGACGCCTTCCAGCGCGGCTTCCCATTCGTCGACCTTTTCCTGCGTGCCGAAGCGGATCTTGTTGAAGGCCTGCGGGAATTCCTTCGACAGGAAATCCAGCACCTTCTGCGAGTCGGCGGTGCCGCCGGCCCATTCGATGCCCGCGTAGATGTCCTCGGTGTTCTCGCGGAAGATCACCATGTCCACGTCGCCCGGCTTCTTGACCGGCGAGGGCACGCCCTCGAACCAGCGCACGGGACGCAGGCAGACGTACAGATCCAGCATCTGGCGCAGCGCCACGTTGAGCGAACGGATGCCACCGCCGACCGGCGTGGTCAACGGACCCTTGATGGACACCAGGTAATCGCGGCAGGCCTGCACGGTCGAATCCGGCAGCCAGGTGCCGAACTGGTTGTTGGATTTTTCACCGGCGAAGACTTCCAGCCAGTGGATCTTCTTCTGGCCGCCGTAGGCTTTCTCGACCGCGGCATCGAGCACGCGGACGCTGGCGCGCCAGATGTCCGGACCGGTGCCATCGCCTTCGATGAAGGGGATGATCGGGTGGTTCGGAACATTGAGCTTGCCGCCGGAGATGGTGATCTTCTCACCGCCGGCGGGCGGGGTGAGGACAGGTTCTGCCATGGAACTGCTCCCGGTTGAGGACGCGGGTCGGGGGACTCGCGAGGTGGATGCATCAGGTTAGCGGACGCTCATTGTCGCGGTTTATGGGGCAGCGGGCAAAGTGCGGCGCTGCCGATCGCGACCCGTCACGGCCATGTGGATACATCGAATCATCATGAGGTCAGGGCATCATTCGTCGGCGCGCGGATCCTGCTGAGGGCGGTCCGGTCGTCGCCACGCCATCGCCTGCTGGAGCGGTTCGTTCGTCGTGGAGCAGTTTCGGCCGCAGCGATTCCCGCACGCAAAAAAGCGGGCGTGGTTCGCACCACGCCCGAGCTTGCCCACCAGGTGGGAGAGAGGGGGATTACTTGACTTCGATTTCCTGGGTCATGCCGGCCGGCTGGCCATTGATGGTCACGTCGACCTTGTACTTGCCGGCGGGCCACGGCGTGGCCTTGGTGAACTCGATGTTGGTCGTGCCCTGATCGGTGGCGGTGCGGTTGGTGGACTGCTGGCCCGCCACCTGGCCGTCCTGATAGGTCAACTTGGCGTCGATCGCCGCGTCGGTCGGCGTGGCCGCATCAGTCCTGACCGAGACGATGATCTTGTCCTTGGGCGAGAAGGTGCTGACGGCTGCGACGGAGCGATCGGCAGCGGCCGTGTTGCCGACGGTGATGGCAGTTGCAGTGACGGCAGGCGCCGGTGCCGGTGCGGTTTCGACGGGAGCCGGGGCCGGCGCCGGTTCGGTCACCGCCGGCGCGACCGCCGGCTCTTCCTTCTTCTTGCACGCGGCCAGCGACACGGTGCCGACCAGGGCAATCATCAGGGCATACGAAATACGGGACTTCTTCATGAGGTCATTCCTTGAAGTGAGGGCGGGAGGAGGGATCAGGCAATGCTGTCGCGGGGCGGAAGCTTGATGACCTGGCCTGGGAAAATGCGATCCGGGTCTTCAAGCACATCGCGGTTGGCGTCGAAGATCTGCTTCCATGCATTGGCGCTGCCGTAATGCTCCTTGGCAATCTTGGACAGCGTGTCGCCTTTGCCGATGGTGTAGCTCTCGCCACCGGCGATGGCCTCGGAACTGTCGACGCGCGCGGACACGTCGGAGAAGTCGGCCTTGCTGGACAGTTGTTCGGTGGAATCCACCTTGGCGGAAACGTCCGAAAAATCCGCTTTCTTCTCATTGCTCATGGAGGGCCACCGTTTCCTTGCGGGATATTGACGGGCTAGCCTTGCACGGCATCTGTTAAGAAACCATGGTTTTACCGTAAACAAAAAGCAGACTTAGTTGTCTCACTTATTGACGGATTTCGCGCTTCGCCTCCGGCGCGGAAACGCCCGGCGTCGCACGCCACGGATTGATGTCCAGCCCCCCGCGCCGCGTGTAGCGCGCTTCCACCGACAGCCATTCCGGTGAACAGTGGGCAAGCAGATCGCGGTGGATGCGTTCGACGCACTGCTCATGGAATTCGCAATGATCGCGATAGCTGATCAGATAGCGCAGCAGTTCGGCGCGATCGATGCGCGGGCCGGCATAGCGGATGATCACCGTCGCCCAGTCGGGCTGTCCGGTCACCGGGCAATTGGATTTGAGCAGGGAACTGCTCAGCGTTTCGTCCACGCGCCGCGCACTGTCGATGATCAGTCCTTCCGCGCGCGGCGGGCCGTAGTGATCAATCTCGATGTCGAGATCATCGATCGACTCGCCCTCGATCATTCCGGCCAGTGGCGGCAGGCCCAGGGTCACTTCGACATCGGCGCCGGCGCGCGCGGAAAGATCCGTGCGCAGCGTATCCAGCACGGCCGCCTCACTGTTGAAGCGGGTGCTGTTGAACGAATTGAGGAACAGCTTGAACGACTTGGATTCGATCAGGTTGGGCGAAGTGCACGGCACGATGAACGTGGCCGTCGCCACGCGCGGCTTGCCGCGGGCATCCAGCCAGCTCAGTTCGTAGGCGTGCCAGCGATCATGCCCGACGAACGGCAGCGCGCCGGCGTCGATGCCCAGTTCGGCGCGCGCAGGCTGGCGCGGGATGGGAAACAGCAGGGTCGGGTCGTAGCGGTCCGGATAGGCGACTTCCCGCCCCAGCAGCGATTCTTCAGGTGTGCTCATGGACGTAGTTTAGTCCGCGCCGGCTGTACCGCCTTGTGGTCCGGCGCCGGGCATTCATCGATGTGCAGAAGGCACTGCCCGCCGGAGTTGCCGGACGCTCAGCGATTGGCGGCGGCGCTACCTTGCAGGTAATCCAGGCTCACCTGCATCAGCGCGCGGAAACCCACATCCAGCGCCTGCTCGTCCAGTTCGAAACGGGGGGAATGGTTGCTCGGCGCGGTCACCGGGTCCACGTCGCGCGCGGTGGCGCCGACGAAAAAGAACATCGCCGGGGCCT
Source organism: Pseudomonadota bacterium (assembly GCA_023390905.1). Lineage (GTDB taxonomy): Bacteria > Pseudomonadota > Gammaproteobacteria > Xanthomonadales > Xanthomonadaceae > Pseudoxanthomonas_A. Next base: position 64,373 of record JAEWBY010000008.1, read on the forward strand.
GCGCGCCATACAGCGAAAAATCTTCCGAGCCCATCTGCAGCGGCGGCTCGAACACGTTCTGCTCGCCCACGACGGCGCGCAGGCTCGGCAGCATGCGCGCGGTCAGCGCGGGATCGTTGACGGTCGGCGGGTTGCCGTCATCGCTTTCGATGTCCACTGCGGCGCGCGCGCCGTGCGCCGCGGCGACATGCTCGGAGACGTTGCGCAGATCGGCGAACAGCTTCTGCCGCATGTCTTCCTCGAAGCTGCGGATCGTGCCGAGCAGTTCGACCTCATCCGGAATGATGTTGTGGCGCACGCCGCCATCGATGGATCCGAACGTCACCACCGCCGGCAGCCGCGAGATGTCGGTGCGACGGCTGACGATCGTCTGCGCCGTGCCGATCAGATCCGCGCTGGCGACGATCGGATCGATACCGCTCCACGGGCGCGAGCCATGCGTCTGCCGGCCGATGACCTTGATGCTGAAACGATCCGAGCCGGCCATCAGCGGACCCTGGCGTACGGCGATGCGGCCCACCGGAATATTGGCGAACACATGCAGCCCGAACACCGCCTCCGGCTTGAAATCCTTGAACAACCCCTGCCGCAGCATCAGCGACGCGCCGCCCTGCTCTCCCGGCGGCGGGCCTTCCTCGGCCGGCTGGAAAACCAGCATCACTTCGCCGGGCAGATCCTGGCGCATCGCGACCAGCGCGTCCGCCACCGCCATCAGGATGCCGGTGTGCGCATCGTGGCCACAGGCGTGCATCACGCCGACGGTTTCACCGCGATAGGTCGAAGTGGCCTTCGATGCGAACGGCAGTGCGGTCTGTTCGGTCACGGGCAGTGCGTCCATGTCCGCGCGCAATGCAATCCGCGGACCGGGCTTGCCACCCGTGATCACCACACTGACGCCATGGCCGGCGATGCCGGTGCGCGGTTGCAGTCCCAGCGCGCGCAGGTGCGCGGCGACCTTGGCCGCCGTGCGCTCCTCGCGATTGGACAGTTCCGGGTGCTGGTGGAAATCGCGACGCCATGCGATGAGCTGATCGTGCAGGCGGGCCGCGGCAGCCGTAACTTCCGGACGCGCCGTCGCGGCCGCATCCTGCGCACCCGCGGCCGGCGCGAGCATCAGCCCGGCGGCCAGGATCAATGACGTCTTCCATTGCATCGCGCGCATGTGCCTGCCCCCGGGAATGTCCACCGATGCTAGCGCGCGTGGACGCGGGGCGAAACCCGCGGGGATCGCGCGCGGCCACGTACAATGCGCGTCCCTCCGAGTGGCCGCGGCGACCGGAAGCCACCGGAGATGCGTCATCGATATCGCGCTACAGGCCCTGCTGCTGCTTTTCGTCGCCGCGCTGCTGGCCGGTTTCATCGATTCGATCGCCGGCGGCGGCGGCATGGTGACGATTCCGGCGATGCTGCTGGCCGGCATCCCGCCGTTGCAGGTGCTGGGCACCAACAAGCTGCAATCCTTGTTCGGTTCGGCGTCGGCGAGCTGGTCGTACGCACGGCACGGGCACGTCGATCCAGTCGCGCAGTGGCCGATGGCGCTGACGGCGGCGGCCGGTGCGGTGGCCGGTGCGTTGATCGCCACGCAGGTGCCCGCCGACTGGCTCAAGGCGGCGCTGCCCTTCCTGTTGATCGGCATCGCGGTGTATTTCGGATTGAAGCCGAACCTCGGCGAAGTCGATCGCCATCGGCGCATCAGCCCGTTCGCGTTCGGTGCGGGTTTCGTGCCGGTGATCGGCTTGTACGACGGCGTGTTCGGTCCAGGCACCGGGTCGTTCCTGATGCTGGGTTTCGTCGCGCTGGCCGGCTACGGCATCCTCAAGGCGACCGCGCACACCAAGTTCCTCAACTTCGGTTCCAACGTCGGCGCGTTCGGCGTGTTCCTGTTGCATGGCGCGATCCTGTGGAAGGTCGGCCTGGTGATGGGCGCGGGACAGTTCCTCGGCGCGCAACTGGGCTCGCGCTTCGCGATGAAGCAGGGCGCGCGCGTGATCAAGCCGCTGCTGGTGAGCGTGTCGATCCTGCTCGCCATCCGCCTGCTCGCCGACCCGGCGCATCCGTTGCGGGGCTGGCTGGGCATCTAGCATCCACGGGATGTCCATCAGCGGAACACCACCGTGCGATGGCCATTGAGCAGGATGCGATGTTCGACATGCCGTCGCACCGCGCGCGCCAGCACCAGTGATTCGATGTCACTGCCCATGCGCACGAGATCGCGCGGCGTCATCGCATGATCCACGCGCGCCACGTCCTGCTCGATGATGGGGCCTTCGTCGAGATCGGCGGTGACGTAATGGGCCGTCGCGCCGATGATCTTGACCCCGCGCCGGTGCGCCTGATGGTACGGCTGCGCACCCTTGAAGCCGGGCAGGAAGCTGTGGTGGATGTTGATCGCGCGGCCGGCGAGCGCCTCGCACAGTCCGGGCGACAGGATCTGCATGTATCGCGCCAGCACGACCAGATCGATGGATTCGCGCTCCACCAGATCCAGCAGGTGGCGTTCCTGCGCTGCGCGGGTGCCTGCGTCGACCGGCAGATGATGGAACGGCACACCGTAGGACGCGGCCAGCGATGCGAAATCCGCATGGTTCGAGGCCACCGCGGCGATGTCCACCGGCAGCTGCTTGCTGTGCGCGCGGAACAGCAGATCGTTGAGGCAATGCCCTTGCCGGCTCACCAGCACCAGCAAGCGTGCGCGCCGGCGCGCATCGTGCAGATCCCACTGCATCGCGAATGCCTCGGCCAGCGCGGCAAAGCGCGAGAGCAGGGCCGGCATCGCGGCGGCATCGGCGAGATCGAAATGCACGCGCAGGAAAAACCGCCCGGATTCCTCGTCGCCGAACTGCTGCGCATCCAGGATGTTGCAGTCGAACTCGAACAGCAGCCCGGTCACGCGATACACGATGCCGGTGCGATCGGGGCAGGACAGCGTCAGGATGTGGTCGTGGCGCATGGAGGGCTTCCGGGCGGGGCACCGCCAGTCTAGTCGCTGCGCGTCCCCGCGAGGCTCCGGACGCGCCGCGCCTCCCCGCGCCCGGAGCGCTTGGACTCAGAACGCATGATCGAACCCGACTTCGCCTTCCACGCCGACCTGGTAAGCCGACACGCGGCGCTCGAAGAAGTTGGTCAGTTCCTGCACGTCCTGCAGATCCATGAACGGGAACGGGTTGGACGCACCGAACTGCTTCCCGAAACCGAGCTGCGCCAACCGCTGATCCGCGCAGTATTCCAGGTACTGCCGCATGTCCTTCAACGACAGGCCGGCCACGCCGCCGGACAGCGTGTCCTGCGCGAACGCGTATTCGCATTCCACCGCTTCGCCCAGCATCTGCACCACCTGCGCGCGGAACTCCTCGTCGATCAGGTCCGGCTCTTCCTCGCGCGCGGTGCGGATCACCTCGAACGCGAACGCCATGTGGCAGCTCTCGTCGCGGAACACCCAGTTGGTGCCGCTGGCCAGCCCGTGCAGCAGGCCGCGCGAGCGCAGGTAGTACACATAGGCGAACGCGCCGAAGAAGAACAGACCTTCGATGCAGCCGGCGAAGCACACCAGGTTGAGCAGGAACTGGCGGCGCTGCTCGCGCGTTTCGATGCGCCGCAGATCCTGGATGGAATCGATCCACTTGAAGCAGAACTCGGCCTTCTTGCGGATGGAGGGAATGTTGTCCACCGCCGCGAACGCCTTGGCGCGTTCGCCGGGATCGGGCAGGTACGTGTCCAGCAGCGTCAGGTAGAACTGCACGTGCAGCGCCTCCTCGTACAGCTGCCGCGACAGGTACATGCGCGCTTCCGGCGCATTGATGTGCTGGTAGAGATTGAGCACCAGATTGTTGGAGACAATCGAATCCCCGGTGGCGAAGAAGGCGATCAGGCGTTCGATCAGATGGCGCTCGGCCGGGCCGAACTTGTGCTTGAGATCGTTGACGTCGAGCGAGAAGTCGACTTCCTCCACCGTCCACGTATTGCGGATGGCGTTGCGGTACATCTCGTAGAACCGGGGATAGCGCATCGGGCGCAGGGTCAGTTCAAAGCCGGGGTCGAGCAGGAGCTGGCGGGGTTGGGCGGACATCGGGATTCCTGTGGCAGCCGATGGCAAGGACCGGCTGCATGAGTGCGGGTGCGCGCGGTGGCGACGCCGGCGGCGCCGTCATGCAGAGAGCGGGTGATGGCGCATCCCTGCGCCGGGAACATCCTGTTCCGTGGTTCGTTGCATCCTGCGGGGGAGATCAGCGTTCGTAGAGGTCGTGCACGTACTGCGAGATGAAGGTGGACAGGCCGCGGCCTTCGCGCGCCAGTCGTTTCATCGTCTCGACACGGCCCTTGCCGGCACTGGCATGGCTGTAGCGGTACAGCGCATCGGAGGTGCGGAACTTCACCACCACGGCGTTCTTCTCGATGGCGAAAGCTTCCACGCCACTGTTGCCGTCCCGATTGCCATAGCGCTCCATCTTCATCGCAGTGCCCTCATGTCATTGGCAGGCCTCGCAGGCTTCCGGATTCTCCAGCGAGCAGGCGATGGCCTCGGCGGTGCTGTATTCCGGCTTCGGCGCCGTGGCGGCCGCCGCGCCGACGGTCGTCTTGGCGATCCGCGTGGCCGGTCGCGAGCGCAGGTAATACGTGGTCTTGATGCCCTTCTTCCACGCGTACATGTACATCGACGACATCGCGCCGATATTCGGGCTTTCCATGAACAGGTTGAGTGAAGCCGATTGATCGATGAAGGCCCCGCGGTCGGCGGCCATGTCGATCAGCGAGCGCATCGGGATTTCCCACGCGGTGCGGTAGATCGCGCGCAGCGTCGCCGGAATCTGCGCCAAGCCCTGGATCGAGCCTTCCGCCAGCTTGATCGCGTCGCGCATCTCCGGCGTCCACTGGCCGAGCTTCTTCAGTTCCTCGACCAGATGGCGGTTGACCTGCAGGAAGTCGCCGGACAGCGTTTCGCGCTTGAACAGGTTGCTGACCTGCGGCTCGACGCATTCATAGCAGCCGGCGATCGAGGCGATGGTGGCGGTCGGTGCGATGGCGATCAGCAATGAATTGCGCAGGCCATGCTGGCGGATGCGATCGCGCAGCGCATTCCAGCGCGCGCTGTCCTCCGGCGTCACGCCCCAGGCGTCGAACTGCAGTTCGCCCTGCGCCGCGCGGGTGTCGGCGAAGGCAGGATGCCGGCCGCGTTCGAGCGCCAGTTCCACCGAGGTATCGAGCGCGTGGAAATAGATCGTCTCGGCGATGCGCGCCGACAACGCACGCGCCGGATCGCTGTCGAACGGCAGGCGCAGGCGGAAGAACACGTCCTGCAGCCCCATCACGCCCAGGCCCACCGGACGCCAGCGCAGGTTGCCGCGCCGGGCCGATTCGATCGGATAGAAGTTCAGATCGATCACGCGATCCAGTTGGCGCACCGCCAGCCGCACGGTTTCGGCGAGCTTGTCGAAATCGAACACGCCATCGCCATCGAAATGCCGGGCCAGGTTGATCGATCCCAGATTGCAGACCGCGGTTTCCTCGGCCGAGGTGACCTCCAGAATCTCGGTGCAGAGGTTGGACAGATGGATGACGTTGCCCGCGCGCAGGGTCTGGTTGCTGGCGCGGTTGCACTTGTCCTTGAAGGTCATCCAGCCATTGCCGGTCTGCGCGAGCGTTCGCATCATCCGTGCGTAGAGATCGCGGGCCTTCACCTGCTTGACGGCCTTGCCCTGCGCTTCGGCCTGCTCGTAGGCGCGCTCGAACGCCTCGCCGTGCAGATCGGTGAACTCCGGCACGATGCGCGGATCGAACAGCGACCACGGCGCATCGGCTTCGACGCGACGCATGAACAGATCCGGCACCCAGTTGGCCAGGTTGAGGTTGTGCGTGCGGCGCGCCTCGTCGCCGGTGTTGTCACGCAGTTCGAGGAACTCCTCGACATCGGCATGCCAGGGTTCCAGGTAAACGCATGCCGCGCCCTTGCGCTTGCCGCCCTGGTTCACCGCGGCGACCGAGGAATCCAGCGTCTTGAGCCACGGCACGATGCCGTTGGAATGGCCGTTGGTGGAGCGGATCAGCGAACCGCGCGAGCGCACCCGCGTGTAGCTGACGCCGATGCCGCCGCTGAACTTGGAGAGCTGCGCGATATCGCCGTAGCGCTGGTAGATCGATTCCAGCGAATCCTGCGGCGAATCGAGCAGGAAGCACGAGGACAGCTGTTCGTGCGTGGTACCGCTGTTGAACAGCGTCGGCGAACTGGGCAGATAGTCGAGATTGCCCATGCGGCGATAGAGCGCCAGCGCTTCAGGCACGTCCTCGCTCAATGCGCAGGCGATGCGCAGGAAGAACTGCTGCGGCGTCTCGATCACCTTGCGCGTGTGCGGATGGCGCAGCAGGTAACGATCGTAGAGCGTGCGCAGGCCGAAGTAATCGAAGTGCAGGTCCAGCGATGGATCCAGCGCATCGTTGAGCTTGCGCGCATTGGTCTGAACGAAATGCAGCAGGCGATCGTTGATCAGGCCCACTTCGTGTCCACGCGTGATCGACTGCGAGAACGCGTGGATTTCCTGGCCGGTCACTTCCTTGCCGATGCAGCGCGCGAGCAGGCGCGCGGCGAGGCGGCTGTATTCCGGCTCCTCGGCGGTCAGCAGCGCCGCGGTGCGGATCGAGAGCTCGTCGAGCTCGCGCGTGGTCGCGCCATCGTAGAGGCCGGAGATCGTGCGGGTCGCCACGCGCATCGGATCGATCGCGTGCAGGCCCTCGCAACTGCGCTGGACCGCGCGCACGATCTTGTTGAGATCGACCGGCTCGCGGCTGCCGTTGCGCTTGGTCACACTCATCGCGGTGGCCGTCGGCGGAGAGGTGAGCAGGAAGCCGGGTTCCTCGGATGAGGCGGCCTCGGCGGTGGACGCGAGCGCGCCCGGCGGCTCGTCGATCGCCGGGATATCGGTGGATGCGGTGGTCATGTGTCCTCCATGCGTGATGCACGCAGCGGCCCGTCCCTCGCAGGCTGCGGAGGCCGGATGGGACGACCAGAGTGGGAAAGCGGCGTCGCAAGGGCCGCGACGCGCAGACGGACTGCGGCTGGCCCTGCTTCACCAGCCATCTCCCCCCGGAGACTCCGCGGCCGGCACCGCGCGGTGTGCAACGCGCGGCTGTCGGCAGGTCTTCGGACTCATGGGCACGGAAGGCCGAGCCTTCCTCCTGGACCGCCGCTTCCCAGGGCGCTGAGCCCCAGTGCTGTGTGGCGGGTTCGTTCCCAATTACCGCTGCGGGGCAGTGCCGGAATGGCGCGAGCGCGTCACCGGCTTCCCGTTTTAATCCGGTGGATAGCAACCGCCGGAACCGACGGCCACAAGATAGTGGGGTGGGACGGAAGCGTCAACACTAGGGAATGGGAATGCCCGGATCATCTCTCGACCCACAGGCGCGACGCACGGCTCAGCGCGTGAAGCGCACCGCCGCCAGCGCCTCCTGCAATCGCGCGCGCGCGGTGGCCTCATCGAACGGCGGTGTGCGCGGCGGGTCGTAAACCTCCGGCCGGGTGCCGCTGACCAGCAGATCGATCGCATAGCAACGGCCATGCCGCACCGCGCGATACGACTCCACCCGCAGGTAATGGCTCATGCCCGCATCGCCCGCGCTGAAATGGCGGAACGGCTGGCCGTCGATGCGCACCTGGTCACTGGCGACCGATTCGGCCGAATCGGCGATGTCCTCGCAGTGTTCGGTTGCGGCAGCCTCGTTGCTGGTGCCGATGCGCAGTTCGGCGGCGGTGACCGCGTTCGAGCCGTCCAGCACCAGTGCGAGCAGCGGCGTGCCGACGCTGCCGCTTTCGGCATAGGTCTTCCATTCGCTGGCGGCCAAGTAGTCGCGACGGAAATCGCGGCGCAACGCGAAACCCGGCGTCTGCAATACCGCGATGCCCAGGCTGTCGTCGGCAAACTGCACGCGTGGCGCCTCGCGCGAGGACAGCGGCACGCTGGACGCGCCGGTGGTCGTGGCGGGGCGCGTCGCATCGGCCGGCGTCGATGGAAGTGCAGGGGCGGGTTCGGACGGCTCGGCCGCATCGCGGCTGCAAGCGATCACGCCTGCGCACAGCACGGCCAGCAGTAGTGGAGTCTTCATCGCGGCACCTGGCAATCCGACAGGCGCGCAGTCTGGCAGCACGTCGATGAAGAACCGATCGCGGCGCTCAGGCGTCGCTGGGATCCCGCTTGGGCGCGACCCAGCTGGCGGCGATGATGCCGGCCTCGTAGAGCAGGCACATCGGCACGGCCAGCATCAACTGCGACACCACGTCCGGCGGCGTGACGATCGCGGCCACCACGAAGATGCCGACCACGGCATAGCCGCGCCCCTGGCGCAGTTGGTCCGGCGTCACCCAGCCCAGCAGCGCGAGGATGACCAGCGCCACCGGCAGTTCGAACGACAATCCGAACGCCAGGAAGATCACCAGCACGAAATCCAGGTATTTCGCCGGATCCGGGGCAATGGTCACGATGTCCGGCGTGAACATCATCAGGCCATGGAAAACCGCCGGCAGCACGAGGAAGTAGGCGAACGCGCAGCCGACATAGAACAGCACGATGGCCGAGAACAGCAGCGGCATCGCCAGGCGTTTTTCGTGACGGTAGAGCCCGGGCGCGACGAAGCCCCACGCCTGGAACAGCAACCACGGCGCACTGACGAACAACGCGCCGAAGAACGCGAGCTTGATCGGCGCGAAGAAACCGGAGGTCGGCTCGCTGGCGATCAACTGCGTGGCCTGCGATGCCGGAAGCTGGCTGATCAGCGGAATCGCCAGATGCGCATACAGTTCCTTGGAAAACGGCAGCAGGGCCAGCAGGACCACGCCGAGCCCGAGCAGTCCGCGCATCAGCCGCGTGCGCAACTCCAGCAGGTGTTCCATCAGGCTGCTTTCGGCCCCGGCTTCAGGCGTTTCTCGAATCATCGCGGCCGTCTGGATCGGAGGTAGGAGAGGACGCCTGGATATCGTGGCGCGAGGCGAGCACTTCGTCGGGTTGGTCGATGTCTTCGCGCACCGGAGCGGCGTCCTGCACCGAGCTGCGCAGATCGGCGAACTCGCGTTCGGTCTCGGCGGCGGCTTCGCGCATCTTCCGTTCGGTATCGCGCAGCGCGTCCTCGGTATCGCGCAGGCTGCGCTTGAGCTCGTCGGCGGCCAGTTCGCGCTCGAATTCGTCCTTCACCGAATGCCACTGCGCGCGCGCGCGGCGCACCCACAATCCCGCAAAGCGGGCCGCCTTGGGCAGCCGTTCGGGCCCGAGGACGACCAGCGCCACGATGGCGATGATCAGCAGTTCGCCGAATCCGATGTCGAACATGGCGGCAGGACAGCCGCAGGATCAGGGCGTGTTGTTGCGATCGCGCTCTTTCGACGCGCTGGTTTCATCGCGCCGCGACTGATCGTCCAGGCGCTCGACGGGCTTGTCCTCGTCCTCGCGCATGCCCTTCTTGAAACCCTTGACCGCTTCGCCCAGATCGGAACCGACGTTGCGCAGACGCTTGGTGCCGAAAATGAGCAGCACCACGACCAGCACGATGATCCAATGCCAGATGCTCAAACCGCCCATGGTGTGCCGCCGTATAAGTCAGTGTGGGCGTCTAGGATAACGCAGGCGCGCGCCCGGATCCGCGAAGCGCGTGCCGTCTGCGTCATGGCGTGTCGTTGAGCGTCTCGGTGCGGACTTCGCCTTCAGCCACCGGCTGGAAACCTTGCGAGCTTGTGGACGCCGGTGTCTGGCCCAGTGGAGCGGTCTCGGCCGCAGCCGGCTGCGCAGGCAGGGCACTGGCCGGTTGTGCGGCGACCGGATGCTGCGACGGCGAGGTGCCGCGCGCCGCACGCGCCGCGGCGGTGGCTTCCTCCAGTTGATCGCGGAAGCCGACCACCGCACTCGACGGCTGGCCGGCGCGGCCCTCGAAGATCGCGCGCGGCGTCCCGGCGCTGCCGTACACGGCGGTGTTGGCGTCGTCGTCGATCTGCAGGACCGCGCCGTCGAGCGCGACACCGGCGAACAGGCCGCGCGCGCGCGACCACGACCAGATCTCCGCCTTCAGTTGTCCGTCGGTGGCGGCCACGGCATTGCGGCCGACCGGACCGGCCGCCACGCCGGCGTCCGCGCCGAGGGTGAACTTGCCGTTGACGATGTTGTCCAGGTTCCGGTCATTGCGGAACACCAGCACGATGTCGGAGGACTGCACGCCGGCCTGGAAGCCGATGCTGCCGCCGGTGAGCTTCACGAACACCGGCTGGGACCACGTGCCGTCTGGATTCTTGACCGACATCAGGCCGTGGCCACGCCGCCCGCCGACGACCAGTCCGGCCTTCAGGCTGTCGGGCACGACGACGATCGCGCGGGCTTCATCCAGCAGCTTGTCCGGAATGCTGTCCTCGGGCATGCGGCGGATCTCATCGAGCACGCGAACCGCGTTGGTGGCGCGCTCATCCTCCTTCTGGCCGGCGAAGGCGGTGCCGGCGAACAGGGCGGCGGCCAGCAGGGTCGCGGCGGGCAGCATCAGCAGGCGGTGGGGGCGGCGCTTCATCGGCAGGCTCCAGAGGTGGATTGGCAGCAAAATACTGCAACCGCCTGAAAAATAGGCGTCACCGAATGAATCAGCGCTGACAACTCACATGGATCCGACCGCGCCGACGAACGCGATCTCCACCGTGATCGGCCGGTCGTGCGCGCGTAACACCGATCGCCTCTGCCACAATGGCGCATGCCCGACGCACCCCATACCGCACTGATCGCGGTCAACCTAGGCACGCCCGCGGCGCCCACGGCCACTGCCGTGCGGCGCTATCTGGGCGAATTCCTCCATGACCACCGCGTGGTCCAGCTCAGCCGCTGGATCTGGTGCCCGCTGCTGCACGGCGTGATCCTGCCGTTGCGCGGACCCAAGGCGGCGCACAAGTACGCGCAGATCTGGTTGCCGGAAGGTTCGCCGCTGGCGGTGCACACGCGTCGCCTGAGCCAGGCCCTGCAACAACGGCTGCCGCAGTGGCGCGTGGTCGATGCGATGCGCTATGGCGAACCCTCGTTGCCGGCGCGCCTGCGCGAACTGCGCGCGCAGGGGATCGACCGAGTGGTCGTGCTGCCGCTGTATCCGCAGTATTCGACGACGACGACCGAGTCGGTCAAGGACGTGCTCAAGCGTGCGGCCGGCGATCTGCCCTTGCAGGTGATCGAGGATTACGCGGTCGATGCAGGCTGGCTGTCGGCGATCGTCGGTTCGATCCGCGCCTGGCGCGAGCAGCACGGCGCTGGCGAACACCTGCTGTTTTCCTACCATGGCCTGCCGCAGCGGTTGGCGCGCGCCGGTGATCCCTATCCGCAACGGTGCCAAGCCAGCACGCAGGCGATCGTGCAGGCGCTGGGCCTGCGCGAGGACGAGTGGACGCTGACCTATCAGTCGCGCTTCGGCAAGGAACGCTGGCTGGAGCCGGCCACCGACGTCACCCTGCGCGCGCTTGCCGCGCGCGGCGTGCGCAAGGTGGATGTGGTGTGCCCGGGCTTCGCGGTCGACTGCCTGGAAACACTGGAGGAAGTCGGCATCGGATTCGTCGAGCAGTTCGCCGCCGATGGCGGTGCGCTTCGCTACATTCCCTGCCTCAATGCCGCGCCCGCGCATGCCGATGCGCTGGCCGCACTGGCACAGCGCACCGCCGAAGAGGCGCAGTGGAGCTGACTGAGTTCACCGCCGGAGTCGCGATGGGCACCGTGCACGGCCTGCGCGGCGGCACGCCCGGCGCGACGCGCGTCATCGCGCTGCATGGCTGGCTCGACAATGCGGCTTCGTTCGTGCCCCTTGCGACGCATCTGCGGGACATCGAACTGGTCATTCCGGATCTGCCGGGACACGGACGCAGCGTGCATATCGGACCGGGCGCGGAATACACCAGCGCGGTGGCGGTGAATGCCGTGCTGGATCTGGCCGATGCGCTGGGCTGGTCCGAATTCGCGGTGCTCGGGCATTCGATGGGCGCGGGCATCGGCAGCCTGCTGGCGGCCTCATCACCGCAGCGCGTGACGAGATTCGTCGCGATCGAAGCCCTGGGCGGCCTGTCCGAGACCGTCGAACGCACGGCCGCGCGCTGGCAGGAGGCAATCGCCGCCGCGCGCGCGCTGCCCGGCAAACGCCTGCGGCGCTTTCCCGATCTCGCCGCACCGATCCGCGCACGCATGCAGGCCAACCAGTTGAGCGAGGCCAACGCGCGGCTGCTGGTGGAACGCGGCGTGCGCGAAACCGATGAGGGCCATGTCTGGAGCAGCGATCAGCGCCTGACCCTGCCGACGCCGCAGCGGCTGGACGAGGCCCAGATCGCCGCGCTCGTGGCGAGCATCCATTGTCCGGTGCGCGTCATCTACGCCGCGCCGGCGCAGTCCTACTTTCCCGAACCGTTGCGCAGCGAGCGTGCGCGCATGCTGCCGCAGGGCGAATTGATCATCCTGCCGGGCACGCACCACCTGCACATGGAAGATCCCGCCGCCGTGGCGCAGGCCATCGGCGATTTCTTCGGCCCGACGGCGATCGCCTGAGTGACGCCGGAAGCCGCGCCGCTGGACCATCCAGCGGGCGGCATGCCGGGATGGATCGTTCAGTGGGCCGCCGCGGCCGGTGACTCGGGCGCGATGACCTGCAGGCCCACCGTGACGGTATCGCCGTCCGGTTCGGCGTTGAAAGACACCGTCGCCTTGCGCTCGCCCTTCTCGTACGCGAGCAGGCCATCGTTGGCGCTGCCCTGCATCGCCATCGTCTGCTTCCAGCCTTCCTTTTCCATCATCGCGCGCGCTTCGGCGTAGAGCTTGGCGACCTCGCCCTGCGCGGTCAGCGCCACCAGCTGCGTGTTGTTCATTTCCATCACGCTGCTCACGGCGTACTGCGCCGGCAGGTAGATGTCCTTGGGGAAAGTCGCCGGCAGCGTGGCCGCATCACCGCCACTGATCTTCATTTCGCCGTCGTCGGTCTTGATGGTGACCTGTTCGCCGTCCTTGTCGACTTCCACCTCGTGGCCGGTCGCACCCTTGATCGCGGCCTCGGCCAGCGTTTCCTCGGCCGACTTCCTGCACGCGGCCAGCGCCAGCACGACGCAGCAAAGCAACAGAACTCCACGCATTCCCTTTCTCCCATTCTCGATGATCACGGCGGCATGCCGATGCCAGAAGCAAACGGGACTGGCGCGATCAACCGGACAGCAGCGCGCGCAACTCGGCTTTCAGACGGCGACCCTCGCGGTGGAAATATTCGCGTTCCTCGCGCCAGGCAGGGCAGCGCGCTTCGACCTCCTGCCAGAAGGCGCGCGAATGATTGGCGTGGATCAGGTGGCAGAGTTCATGCACGAGCACGTATTCGAACGCCGATGGCCGCGCCAGCACCAGTGAAAGATCCAGCGCCATCGATGTGTCCGGGCTGAGCGATCCCCACTGGGACGACATGATTTTCAGGCGAACGCGCGCCGGCGCGCGCGGCAGATCGCCCAGATAGCGCGGCATCCAGCGGCCGATGTCGGCGCGCGCTTCGGTTTCGTAGAACAGGCGCAGTTGCCTGCGCAGCGAGGCTTCGCCCGCGCGCGCCGGTACGCGCCAGAGTACGTGCGTGCCTTCGTTGGACAAGGACGCGTAGCGGCCGGCTTCCCAGATCACGGGCACCGCCTCGCCGCGCAACGGCAGATCGGCGGTGACGAACGCCTGCACCTTCGGCAGTGCCTCGAGGGCGACATGGCGATCCAGTTGCGCCTGCAACCAGTCGCGATGCTGTTGCAGGAATCGATCCCCGGCAATGCGGCTGGCGCGCACGGGCAGCGTCAGGCGCGCGCCACGTTCGTCCACGCTCAGCTTCAACCGCTTGGCGCGGGGATCGCGCACGCGCTGCACCGAAATCCTGCGTCCGTCGCCCAGCGCAAGCTGGACTTCATCGCGCTCAATCGTGCGCGAGGGCTGGGCGATCAATCGATGCAGCAGCGAGGACATGGACCGAGCATTGCACGCCGACCCGCCCCCGTGCATGTGCAGGAGGATGGGGGGTTCAGGCGCGCAGCCTCAATCGGCCTTGCTGAGCTTCAGTGCATTTTCCATCACGATGAAAAGCCGCTTCACCTCACCGGCCATCAGCGCGAAGCGCGCATCGAGCTCTGCGCGCAGGTCTTCACGTTCGGTGTTTTCCAGTTGGTCCACCGCGCCGTCCAGGAACTTCAGTTTGCGGATGATCAAATCCTCGCCGAGCACGAACGACACGTGGTCATCCAGCGTCAGCGCCAGCCGGGTGACCTGCTTGCCGGCTTCCAGGTGCTTGGCGATCTCGTCGCTTTGCAGCTCCTGGTGCTGGCACTTCACCACCGCGCCACCGTCCATCGCATCCTTCAGTTCGCATTCCTCGCCCAGGCTCAGGCCTTCGGGCAAGGGTTCGCCGGCAATCCAGCCGGTCATGATCGAGCGCGGGGCGATCTCGGCGTTCAGCGGCAGCGCCGGAAAGCTGCCCATCGCGCGGCGGATTTCGGAAACCGTGTTCTCGCCGCTCTTGCGCGAGGACGTATCGATCGCGACGAAGCCATGCTCCAGATCCACCAGCGCGTCGGTGCGCGACGGTTTGACGAAGGCGCGCGGCAGCAGTTCCATCAGCAGGTCGTCCTTGAGCCGCTTGCGCGTGCGGCCGCTCGGCTTGCGGCCTTCCTTCTCCTCGATTTCCTCCAGCTTGCGCGCCAGCAGATCGTTGACGACCGCGCCGGGAAGAATCTTGTCTTCGCCGCCCACGCTCAGCCAGATCGACTCACCGATGCGGTGCGACAGCGTTTCCTCGCCCCGGCCGAACGGGGAAATGAAACCGCGCGAAGACAGTTCCAGCGGGCCGACCGGCTTGAGCCGGGCTTCGGGAAGCAGTTCATCGAGCTGGGAAAAATCGAGGGAAGGATTGAAGCGGAACAGGGTCAGATTGCGGAAGAACATGTAAGAGCCGGGAATAGGGAATCGGGAAGGGGGAATCGGAACAACAGGAGCAGAAGCGGAAAGCGGAAGCGCGGCAGGCCGGCGCTACGATTCCCTGCCCCCGTCTCCCGATTCCCGGCCTGGTTCGCTTGCGAGCCAGGCCTGCGCATCGGCACGTGCCGCGCCTTCGCGGTGGCCGAGCGAGAGGAAGTCGAACAGGTTCGGATCACTCAGTTGCGAGGGGCGGATGTCGCCCAGCGCGCGCGAGATCGTTTCGATGCGCCCGGGCGATTCGCGTTCCCACGTCTCCAGCATCCGCTTGACCTGCTTGCGTTGCAGGTTTTCCTGGCTGCCGCACAGGTTGCACGGGATGATCGGAAATCCCTTCGCGTCGGCGTAGCTTTCGATGTCGGCTTCGCGCACGTAGGCGAGCGGACGGATCACCACGTGCTTGCCGTCATCGGACAGCAGCTTGGGCGGCATGCCCGAGAGCTTGGCGTGGAAGAACAGATTGAGGAAGAACGTGGCGACCAGATCGTCGCGGTGGTGGCCCAGCGCAATCTTGTTGAAGCCGTGCTCCTCGGCATAGGCGTAGAGCGCGCCGCGCCGCATGCGCGAGCACAGCGAGCACATCGTCTTGCCCTCCGGCACCACGCGCGAGACGACCGAATACGTGTCCTGCTCGATGATGTGGTACGGAACGCCGATGGATTGGAGGTATCCGGGCAGCACGTGTTCCGGAAATCCCGGCTGCTTCTGATCGAGGTTGACCGCCACCAGTTCGAAATCCACCGGCGCCTTCCTGCGCAGTTGCAGGAGGATGTCCAGCAGGGTGTAACTGTCCTTGCCGCCGGACAGGCAGACCATCACGCGATCGCCGTCCTCGATCATGCCGTAGTCGGCGATCGCCTGGCCGACCTGGCGGCGCAGCCGCTTGGCCAGCTTGCCCTGTTCGTGGGCGCGACGGCGGGGATCGAGCGTGCGCGGCGCGGGATCGGCAAGGGGGCGGGGAAGGGGGTGCAGTGCGTTCATGCGAACGTGCATTGTACCGGCCACGGTCGCGGTGACGGAAAATCCCCGGCCGGTGTACGCTCGGAACGTGGACATCCAGAACCCCGCCAACATCGCCCAGCAACTCGCCGAACTCCGGCGCGAGCATCGCGAACTGGATGAGGAAATCAGCCGGCGCGTGGCCAGCATCGAGGCCGACGAAGTGGCCGTGAAGCGCATGAAGAAGCGAAAGCTGTGGCTGAAGGACTGCATCGCCCGCCTGGAAAGCTCGCTCATTCCCGACGAGCCCGCCTGAACCTCCGGCCTGCCCGGCCGCCGCCGCATCCGGCCGCAAGCTGACGCGGTACGTCACTTCCGGTTCGGCGGCGGGTACCCCGCCGCCTGCGGATGGCCGTTGAGCGGCCTGCGCGGGCCGTCCCGCACTTGGCCCGATGCTTGCGTGGGATTCGTGAACTGCTGCTCATTCCGGACTGGAGTCCGGCCGCGATGACCCCCGAATCCGAACTGCCGACCGCCGCTATCCCGGCCCGCGATCCTGCGGGCCAGGGGACGGGCCTGCGCGTTCGGCGCATCGAGCCGGGCCAAGCGCTGGGGGACGTGCAGCGGCTGCGGCGTGAGGTGTACTTCCTGGAACGCGGCAAACCCGACGGCCACGGCAAACGCATCGCAGATGGGCTCGATGGCTGTGGCACCACGATGGTGGTCGAGGTCGATGGATGCGCGGTGGCGACACTGCGGTTGCACGACTTCGCCTCGCCGGCCGTGCAGGTCGAATACGGCAGCCTGTTCCAGGTCGATCGCTTCGCGCGCGCCTGGCCGCTGGAAACGGTGGCGGTCGGCACACGTCTGGCGGTGCAGGCCGAGCAGCGCGCCAAACCGGTGATGGATCGGCTGATGGACGACGCCTACCGCTGGTCGCAGGGCCACGGCGTGCAGTTCTGGCTGATGGCCTGCGAACCGTTCCTGATGGACGCGTTCGAGCATTACGGATTCCGTGAATACCTGCCGCCGGCGATCCTGCCCGGCGGCGTCGAACTGCTGCGCATGGTGCTGGTGATCGACGATGCCGCGCAGTTGATCGCCTGCGGATCACCGCTGCGCGATCGCGTGGAAGAGGCGGGCAAAGGCGCCATCGCGCGCGCGTGGCTCGGCAGGAATTTCGGGGAAGAGGTCCAGGGGTAGCGTGAGGCGGTGCGGTGGCCCTGCGCCGTGGGGACGGCGCAGGGT
>JAEWBY010000016.1 GCA_023390905.1 Pseudomonadota bacterium
CATCCGTATTACGCGACGGCCCGGCTTTGGGATGATGGCGTGATTGATCCCGCCGATACGCGCCTTGTTCTAGGCCTCGGGCTTTCGGCTGCGGCCAACGCGCCTGTTGAACCGACGCGGTTTGGCATCTTCAGGATGTAACGATGGATCGCCTGGTAAAAATCTCCCGGGAGAACGGCGTCGCGCGGATCGTGCTCGACCGTCCCGAGTTGAACAACGCGCTCAATCCGCAATTGATCGACGAACTCCGCGCGGCTCTCGATACGGTTGCCGGCGATGCCTCGGTTGGGACCGTCGTGCTGTCGGGCGAAGGCAAAAGCCTGTGCGCGGGCGCGGACATCAACCGGATGCGCGAGGCGGCGACATTCAGCCGTGACGACAACATCCGCGATGCGCTGCCGCTGTCGAACATGCTGGCGGCTCTCGATCGCTTGCCGCAAACCACCATCGGGCGTGTCCACGGGCCGATCTATGGAGGCGGGGTCGGCGTAGTCGCTGCGTGCGACATCGCCATCGCATCGGAAGATGCGACGTTCTGCCTGTCAGAAGTCCGTCTCGGCATCGTGCCGGGCATGATCAGCCCCTATGTCGTGCGCGCCATCGGCGAGCGGACCGCGCGGCGCTATTTTCAGACCGCGGAAGTGTTCGATGCCCATGAAGCCCGACGGATCGGCCTGATTCACGAGGTCGTCGCGCCGGATGCGCTGGACGAGCGTATCTCCAAGTTGCTGAAGCAACTGAGGTCAGCAGCGCCGGGCGCGCGGGCGGTCGCCAAGAAGCTGGCTGGCGATATCGCCGGACGTCCCATCGACGAAGCCCTGATCCGCGAAACGTCGGAACTGATCGCGGACGTAAGGGCGCGGCCGGAAGCCCGTGAGGGCCTGAGTGCCTTTCTTGAAAAGCGAAAGCCATCATGGAGTTGAGCGTGAACAGCGTGCGTGCGGGCAAGCCTTTGTATCGCCGGTTCGATACCCTGCTGATCGCCAACCGTGGCGAGATCGCCTGCCGCGTGATCCGGACGGCGCGAGCGATGGGCATTCGCACCGTCGCGGTCTATTCCGAGGCCGACCGCCACGCGCTTCATGTCGCACTGGCAGACGATGCCGTGCTGCTCGGCCCCGCGCGAGCGCGCGACAGTTACTTGAACATCGACCGGATCATCGAGGCCGCGCAGAAAACCGGAGCCGAAGCGATTCATCCGGGATACGGGTTCCTGTCGGAAAACGCCGACTTCGCTCGGCGCTGCGCTGAAGTCGGTATCGTCTTTGTCGGCCCGACCGCTGACATGATGGACGCGATGGGATCGAAATCAGGCTCCAAGGCGCTGATGGAGAAGGCGGGCGTTCCGCTGGTGCCGGGCTATCACGGCGAAGCACAGGACGACGACACCCTGACCGGCGCGGCCGGAAAAATCGGATTTCCGGTTCTGGTCAAGGCATCGGCGGGTGGCGGCGGACGAGGCATGCGGATCGTGCGCAGCGCCGAGGAGTTGCTGCCAGCCATTGTCAGCGCCAAGCGTGAAGCCAAGGCGGCGTTTGGCGACGATCGCATGCTGATCGAAAAGTACGTCACCAACCCGCGCCATATCGAGGTGCAGGTAATCGGTGACAGCCATGGAAACCTGGTCTCGCTGTTCGAGCGCGAATGCACATTGCAGCGCCGCCATCAGAAGGTCATCGAAGAGGCGCCATCGCCGACGCTCGACGCGAAGCAGCGCGATGCGATTTGCGCGGCGGCCCGCAAGGCGGCCGGTGCGGTGAACTATGTCGGCGCCGGCACAATCGAATTCGTGTCGGACGGGACGGAATCCTTCTTCATCGAAATGAATACGCGCCTTCAGGTCGAACATCCGGTGACCGAACTCATCACCGGCGTCGATCTCGTCGAATGGCAGCTGCGGGTGGCGTTCGGCGAAACTCTCCCGATGACGCAGGACCAGATCGAGCTCAACGGTCATGCTATCGAGGCCCGCGTCTACGCCGAAAATCCCAACAAGAACTTCATGCCGTCGGTCGGACGCATCAAGACATGGCGGACGCCGCGCGAAGCCGACGGCCTGCGGATCGACGCGGGCTACCGTGAAGGCGACACCGTGTCGCCGAACTACGATGCGATGCTTGCCAAGGTCATCGCCTGGGCGCCGACCCGCGATGTCGCGATTGATCGCCTCAATCGGGGACTCGAGGAAACCGACGTTCGCGGGATTGTCACGAACGTCCCGTTCCTGTCGGCGCTGGTCACTCACCCGCAGGTCCGCGCCAACGCGATCGACACGGGATTCATCGAACGTGAGCTGGCCACGCTCACCGCCCAACGCTCGGAACTCTCGGCGCTTGAACTTGCGGCGTGTGTTGCTACGATACTGCGCGCCGAACAGGCCTCAGCCACCCGGGAGCCTGCGTCTCCCTGGCAGACCGCAGGCTGGATGATGGCCGGCACGCGGCAGAGATCGTTCCTGCTGCGCGGAGGGGACGCTGAATATCCGGTCGGACTGCGCTACGGGCCGGATAGCTCGACGCTTCTGATCGCGGACAATGAAATCCCGTTCGCGTTTACGACCGCGGCCGCCGGCGAACTCCATGTCACGGCAGATGGCGTCCAGTCGCGGGTGACCGGTGTGGTCGATGGTCACGACATCTACGTCCGTACCCGCAATGGCCGGTTCGAGATTCATTGGGTCGATCCGTTTGGAATGGAGGACGAAGAGCAGACCGGTGCTGACCGCGTAGTTGCGCCGCTTCCCGGAACCGTCGTCGCGATTCTGGTGGAGGAAGGCGCCACCGTCGAAAAGGGCGCCCCGGTCGTGACGCTCGAAGTCATGAAAATGGAGCAGACCTTGCGCGCTCCCTTTGCGGGCACTGTGGTCAAGCTCAAGTGCAAGGTCGGCGACATCGTGCAGGAAGGCGTCGAACTTGCCGATATCGAGCCGGCAAAATCATGAGCGATCAGGTTCGCATCGTCGAGGTCGGTCCGCGCGACGGCCTGCAGAATGAGAAGACGCCGATTACCGTCGAGGCGCGCGTCGCGTTCGTCGAAAATCTGATCGCGGCTGGACTGCACACTGTCGAGGTCGGCAGTTTTGTCTCGCCCAAAGCCATTCCACAAATGGCGAACTCGGATCAGGTGCTTCGCGCCATCGACCATCATCCGGACAGCGAATTCCATGTCCTTGTCCCGAATGAGAAGGGTTACGACGCGGCGCGTGCCGCCGGGGCCAAGGTCATTGCCGTGTTTGCCTCCGCTTCGGAAGGCTTCTCGCGCGCGAACATCAATTGCACCATTGCGGAGTCGATCGAGCGGTTCAAACCCGTGATCGCACGCGCCAAGGCTGATGGCATCAAGGTGCGTGGCTATCTGTCCTGTGTGCTGGGCTGTCCCTATGACGGCGAGGTGAAGCCCGCCCAGGTAGTGGCGGTCGCCGATCAGCTCTGGCAACTCGGCTGCTACGAGGTGTCGCTGGGCGACACCATCGGCGTCGGCACACCGCTCAAGGCCCGAGAGTTGTTGCGCGCTGTGTCGGACTCGATTCCGATGACCCATATCGGAATGCATTTCCATGACACCTATGGCCAGGCGCTCGCAAATCTGTACGCCGGGCTGGAGGAGGGCGCTCGCGTCATCGATTCCGCAGCAGGCGGTCTCGGTGGATGCCCCTATGCGCCCGGTGCCACCGGCAATGTTGCCACCGAAGACGTGGTCTATATGCTGGAGGGCATGGGCATTTCGACCGGCGTTGATATGGAGCGGCTGGTGGCCGCCACCAACGACGTCTGCAGTCTGATCGGCAAGCCGCCGGTCAGTCGCGTTGCTTCAGCCATGAATGCCGCCAATAGAAAAAAGATTCAGTGAGGAAATTCGACGATGAGCGAGCTACCCGTTCTGGTGACCAAGCGTGATGGCATTCATACCATCACTCTCAATCGTCCCGCGCAGCTCAACGCGTTCACGGAAGCGATGCATATCGCGCTGGCCGTCGCATTCGACGATGCCGGGAAGGATCCGTCCTGCCGCGCTATCATCGTGACCGGAAACGGCAAGGGCTTCTGCGCGGGGCAGGACCTTGCCGAGAATTTCGCCGCCGGAAGCAGCGACAGCAAGCCGGACGCCGGAGCGCGCCTCGACAAGTATTACAACCCGCTGATGCGGGTGATCCGCCGTCTCCCGCAGCCAGTGATCTGCGCCGTCAACGGCGTCGCTGCCGGCGCGGGCGCGAACTTCGCCCTGCAGTGCGATTTCGTTGTCGCTGCACGCTCCGCGAAGTTCCTGCAGGCTTTCGCCAAGCTCGGACTGGTTCCGGATGCCGGGGGCACCTGGCTGTTGCCGCGCCTGGTCGGCTCGGCGCGCGCCCGAGGCCTTGCCATGCTCGCCGAACCGCTTTCGGCCGAGGATGCGGAACGTTGGGGGTTGATCTGGAAGTGCGTCGATGACGACAAGCTGATGGCCGAAGCCGAAAGCATCTGCCGGAGGCTCGCCGCGCTCCCAGCCGATGGCATCACCCGTATCAAGCGGATCATGGACGCCTCGGAGACCAACTCCCACGATGCCCAGCTCGATCTCGAGCGGGATACCCAGCGCGAAGCCGGGCACGATCCGGATTTTCGCGAGGCGGTCGCGGCTTTTGTCGAAAAGCGTGCGCCAAAATTCAAGCGCTAGCCTTTTTTACAGTTATCTTTTGGCGATGGCCGGGACACCGTTCCTGGCCATTTTTCTTTGCGGACCTCGTCCTGGTGCGATCAAGCGTGCAGCGCACAATAGGTCAGGCGAGCATACCCAAAAATCCCGCCGCCCCGCGTAACAATCCTGCACATGAGGCGAACTGCTACCGAGCGACGTCAGTCGCTTGATCAACCTCTAGGAAGGACAATCAGATGACTCGCTCCCATCTTGCACTCGGCCTTGCCGTCGCCGGCCTCTCTCTGAGCGTGGCTTTTGCGCCAGCCGCGTTCGCCATGGACAAAATGACCAAGGACGGCATGAAGAAGGAAAGCACGATGTCCAAGGACGGCATACATAAGAGCGGCATGCAGAAGGACAGCATGCAGAAGGACAGCATGCACAAGGAC
>JAEWBY010000050.1 GCA_023390905.1 Pseudomonadota bacterium
GCCCTGCCGGCCCCGCGGGCCCGCCCCGCGCCCCCGGGCGGCCTGCATGGGTGAATGGGTAGAATGGCGGCCATGTCCGCCTCTCCTTTTGATCTGCTCAAGCCCCTGGCCGGTCGTGCGCTGGAAACCGCGCTCAATCGTGCCTTGGCCCTCGATCCCGATACCCGCGCAGGACTGGCGCCGCTAGAAGGGCGGCGACTGGTGCTCGCGCTGGAATCGCCGCCGCTGGCGATGCAGATCCTGGTTGGCGGCGGACAACTGCAGATCGGCCCGGTCAGCGAAATCCACGAGCCGGATCTGGCCGTGCGCAGTTCCCTCGGCGGGCTGCTGTCCCAGCTTCCGTTCCTGCGCCGCGATCAGGGCGCGCCGGTGGGCAAGGTGCGTATCTCCGGTGACGCCGAACTGGCGCGCCGCCTGCAGCAACTGGCCGAGCGCTTCGATCCCGACTGGCAGCAGCCTTTCGTGTCGGTGTTCGGCGAAGTCATCGGCGTGCAGATCGCCAATACCTTGCGCGCGGCCCTGCGGCAGACCCGGCAGGGCGCCCAGCGACTGGCCGAGAACGCTGCCGAATTCCTGACCGAGGAATCGCGCGACGTCGTCGGCCGCGCCGAACTCAACGCCTTTCATGACGATGTCGATGCGCTGCGCGATGATGTCGAACGTCTCGCCGCGCGCGTCAGTCGTCTCGCCGCGCAACGCGGAGACCGTGCATGAAGCCGGTGCTTCGCGCCAGCAAGATCGGCCGCGTACTGCTGCGTTATCGCCTGGATGATCTGCTCGACGGCACGCCCGCCGAGCGCTGGCTGAAGCTGGCGCGTCCCTTCGTGCCGCGCGCTTCGGCCGAGATCGCCGCGCAGCCGCGCGGTGCGCGCCTGCGGCTGGCCCTGCAGGAACTGGGCCCCATCTTCGTCAAGTTCGGCCAGATCCTGTCCACGCGCCGCGATCTGGTGCCGCCGGACGTGGCCGAGGAACTTTCGCTGCTGCAGGACCGCGTCAAACCGTTCGACGGCGACGCGGCCCGCACCATCGTCGAACGTGCGCTGGGGCGGCCGATCGCCGAAGCCTTCGTGGAGTTCGACACCACGCCGCTGGCCTCGGCCTCGATCGCGCAGGTGCATGCGGCCATCCTGCCCGGGGGCCGCGAGGTCGTGGTCAAGGTGCTGCGCCCGGATATCGAAAAGCAGATCGCCGGCGATATTTCGCTGCTGAAATCCGTCGCCGCGCTGGTCGAGCGCACGCATCCGAGCGCCGACAAGATCCGCCCGCGCGAAATCGTCGCCGAGATCGAAGCCACGCTCGCCGCCGAACTCGATCTGCAGCGCGAAGGCGCCAACGCCAGCGTGATGCGCCGCTTCTGGAAGGATTCGGACGATCTCTACGTGCCGGAAATCCTGTGGACCCACACCACCGATCGCGTGCTCACGATGGAGCGCGTGCACGGCATTCCGTCCGACGACATCGCCGCGCTCGATCTGGCCGGCATCGATCGCCGCGCGCTGGCCGCCAAGGGCGTGCGCGTGTTCTACACGCAGGTGTTCCGCGACAATTTCTTCCACGCCGACGCGCACGCCGGCAACATCTGGGTGGACAGCGATCCGGCGCGCCGCGCCAATCCGCGCTTCATCGCGCTGGACTTCGGCATCACCGGCCAGCTCTCGCCGGAAGACCAGTACTACCTCGCCGAGAACTTCATGGCGATCTTCAACAAGGATTACCGCCGCATCGCCGAGTTGCACGTGGAGGCCGGCTGGATGCCGGCGACCGTGCGCATCGACGAACTGGAAGCGGCCGCGCGCGCGGTGTGCGAGCCGTACTTCACGCGTCCGTTGTCGGAGATCTCGCTGGCCGAAGTGCTGCTCAAGCTGTTCCGCACCGCGCAGAAGTACGAACTGACGCTGCAACCGCAGCTCATCCTGTTGCAGAAGACGCTGCTCAACATCGAAGGCGTCGGCCGCCAGCTCGATCCGCAACTCGATATCTGGGCCGTCGCGCGGCCGGTGCTGGAACGCATCCTGCTGGAACGTTACAGCCCGCAGCGCGCGTTGCAGGAATTCCGCAAGCGCCTGCCGGAAATCATGACGCACGCGCCGGACATGCCGCGACTGGTGCACACGTGGCTGACCCAACAGGTCGAGGGCCGGCATGAGCTTGCGCTGCGATCGCGCGATCTGGCCGATCTCGCCAACACGATGCGCGGCATGCAGCGGCGCATGGTCGCGGCGATCCTCGGCGTCGGCCTGCTGCTGGTGGCGGCCGTGCTGTACGGCCTGGAAGCGGGCGGCCCGCGCATCCTGTCGGTGCCCGCCTCCTCCTGGATCGCCGGCCTCGGCGGATTGTGGGCGCTGCTGGCGGCCTGGCCACGGCGGTAATGCCGCGTTGAAGGAGATTCCGCAATGACGATGAAACACGATGGCCTGCGTTTTTCCCTCGCCATCGCAGTGGCGCTTACGCTGGCCGCATGCAGCCACGCACCGCGCGTGGAGAAGAATCCGCTCGCCACCTGGGTTCCATCGCCGAACCATGAAGCGCGCCGGCCGATCCTGATCGTCATCCATGCGACAGAGCAGGATTCGGTCGAGCAGAGCCTGGACACGCTGCGCACGGCCAATTCCGGTGGGCCGGTCAGCGCGCATTACCTGATCGGACGCGATGGCAAGCGCTTCCAGCTCGTGGCCGACGAACAGCGCGCCTGGCACGCCGGCGGCGGACACTGGGGCACGATCACCGACGTCAACTCGGTATCCATCGGCATCGAGCTGGACAACGACGGTGAAGCGGAATTCCCCGACGCACAGATCGCCAGCCTGATCACCCTGCTCGGCGATCTCTGCGAACGCCATTCGATTCCGCGCACGCAGATCGTCGCGCATGCCGACTTCGCACCGACGCGCAAGCAGGATCCGGGGCCGCGGTTTCCGTGGAAGCGGCTGGCCGAGGCGGGCTTCGGCCTGTGGCCTGACGCCGCTGCGGCGCCGCCTTCCGACGGCTTTGATCCATGGAACGCGCTGCGACTGCTCGGTTATCCGTTGAACGATCGCGCCGCCACCGTGCGCGCATTCCATCGTCGCTATCGCGGCATGGCCAGTGATCAGCTCGATGCCGAGGATCTGCGCATCCTCGCCTCGCTGGTGCGGCAAGCGCAGCCGGACTGACACGCCGGCGGCATCGGCGCCGTCATCGCATCACGGCTTGAAGTCCCCCGCCACGTACACGCTCAGCGTGGCCGGCTTCAGGTGCTTGCGGATCGCGGCGTTGACCTGTTCGACGGTCAGTGATCGGTAGCGCTCGTCCAGATCCGCGGTGAACTGCATGGTGCGCCCGAAGTACGATTGATCGGCAAGCATGCCGGCAACCGCGCCATCTTCCGCGCGGCTCTGCGCCCGCTCGGTGAGCACGCCGCTGACCGCATCGCGCAGTTCATCGGCAGTGATGCCGTCGCGCACCAGGCGCTCGATCTCCTCGCGCACGGCCGCTTCCACCTTGTCCATGTTCTCCGGCGCGGCAATGGCCTGCACGTTGAAGCTGCCGTTGTCGTCGGTGCCTTCACGGCTGTCGTCGGCGCGCACGCTGCTGCCGACGCCGTAACTCAGCCCTTCCTTCTGGCGGATGCGATCGCCCAGTCGCGACTTCAGTGCACCGCCACCCAGGATGCGGTTGGCGACCAGCAGCGCCGGGTAATCCGAATCGGTGACCTTGAACGACAGGTTGCTGCGCGCAAGCAGCACGGCATTGGGTTTGTCGGGCGTGCGCAGCTGCTCGCGCACGGCGAGCACCTCGGTGTAGCGGGTGTGGATCACTTCGTAGGGATGCGGCGAGGCCCATCCGGCGAACAGCGTTTCGAGCTGAGCACGCATGGCGTCCGGATCGAAATCGCCGACGATCGCGATCTCGCCTTCCGCCGTGCCGTAGAAATCCCGGTGGAAGGCCGCAAGGTCCTCGCGCTTGAGCGCCTTCACCGCGGCGATCGCTTCATCCAGCGTATCGATATGCAGCGGATGATCGGCCGGCCACGGATCGAAATGCTGCGCGAGCGCCTGTCCGGCCACGCTGCCCGGCTCCTTGCGCGAAGCCTCCATGCCGGTCAACGCCTGCAGGCGCAGTTGTTCGAATTCCCCGGCGGGAAACGACGGATGACGCAGCACGTCGGCCGCGAGCGCGAGCGCATCGGCCAGTTGCGCGCGGCGGGTCAGCAGTGAAATGCCCGCGCCCTGCAGACTGCCGCCGATGTCCGCCTCGGTCTTCAGTGCTTCGAAGCGCTGATCGATCTGCTCGCGGCTCATCGAGGCGCTGCCACGCATCAGCATCGCGCCGGTGAGGCTGGCGGCATCCTCGCGTCCGGTCAGCGAACGTGCGCCGCCGAAACGGAAGTTGGCGTCCACCACCACCGTTTCTCCACGCGTTTTCTTTGGCAGCAATGCCACGCGCAGGCCGTTGCCGAGCGTGAAGCGCTGCGTGCGCGCTTCCAGATTGGATGGCGTCGGGTCGAACTGCTCGCCCGCGCTCACCGCCGCGCGACCGGTGTATCCATCAACCAGCGTCGCCACCGACGGCCGCGCGGTGATCGTGACGCGATCGGGCGGATCGGTGGGAATGAAGCGGCCCAGCGTGCGATTGCTCGGCTTGAGGTAATACGCGGCGACGCGATTGACGTCCTCGGCCTTGACCGCGTCGATCGCATCGCGCGAGGTGAACAGCAAGCGCCAGTCGCCGGCGGCCAGATACTCGGACAGTCCCATGCCGACGGCATTGACGTCGGTGAAATACAGTTCGTAGGCGTTGGCGATACGCTGCCGTGCCTCGTCCACTTCCTGCTGCGTGATCGGGCGCTTGCCGAGTTGTTCGACCTGCGCGATCAGTTCCTGTTCGGCCTTCGATGCATCGCCATCGCGCGGCAGCACGGCCAGCGCGGTGAGCAGACCCGGATCCCGCAACGATTCGCTGCCCGCGCCCGTCCCGGCGGCCAGCCGGCTCTGCACCAGCGCCTTGTGCAGCCGGCCGCCCGGCGTATGGCCGAGGATGTTGCCGAGCACGCTCAGCGCCGCACTGTCCGGATGGCCCGCCGCCGGCACATGGTAGGCGGCGGCGATGATGCGCACGTCGCCGACGCGATGCACTTCCACCGCGCGCGCGCCGTCCTGCGCGGGTTCGACGGTGTGCGCGATCGGCAGCACGCGCGCGGGCTTCTTCAGTGCGCCGAAATGCGCGGCGATGCGCGCCAGCGTCCGCGCCGGATCGATGCGTCCGGCGATGATCAGCGTGGCATTGTCCGGCTGGTACCACGTGCGGTAGAACGCCTGCAGGTTGGCGATCGGCACGCCTTCCACGTCCGATCGCGCGCCGATCGTGCTGTGGCCGTAGTTGTGCCAGAGATAGGCGGTCGAACGCACGCGTTGCAGCAGCACGCCGCCGGGATTGTTTTCGCCGGCTTCCAGTTCGTTGCGCACCACGGTCATCTCGCTGTCGAGATCCTTCTGCGCGATGTTGGAATGCACCATGCGATCGGCTTCGAGCGCCAGCACCCATTCCAGCGTGTCGTCACTGGCCGGGAACGAACTGAAATAGTTGGTGCGATCCATCGAGGTGGTGGCGTTGAAGTCGATGCCGCGCTTCTTCATCTCGCCGCTGATGTCCGCGTGCGTCGGCGTGCCCTTGAACAGCAGGTGCTCCAGCAGATGCGCCATGCCGGTTTCACCGTAGTTCTCGTGCACCGACCCTACGCCATAGACGAGATTGACGGTGACCGTCGGCTTGCTTGCATCGGGAAACAGCAGCACGCGCAGGCCATTGGGCAGGCGGTATTCGCTGATGCCCTCGACGCTCGACCCGGCGACCACGCCGCGCGGTAACACGGTATCGGCAAACACCAGCGGCATTGCGCCGAAGTTGAGCAGCAGCGACACACCGAGTGCGACAATGAGGCGACGTGGTTTCATTCCGGATCGTTCCTGACAGCGATGCCGGAGTTTGGCAGATTTGCAGGAGTGACCGCAGCATGGCCGAGGCCGGCAACCCATCATTGAACGTGCTGTACCAGGATGAAAGCATCGCGGTGGTCGACAAGCCCGCCGGATTGATGGTCCACGACAGCAAGCTCGCCGGCGGCGAAACCGAGTTCCTCGCCGATCGGCTGCGCGATCAACTGCAACGTCCGATCTTCCTGATCCACCGGCTCGATCGCGCCACCAGCGGTTGCCTGCTGGTCGGATTCGATCGCGAGGTCGCATCGATCCTCGGCCGCAGCTTCATGTCGCGCGATGTGGAGAAGGATTATCTGGCGATCTGCCGCGGCTGGCCCGAGCCGGAGATCCATCTGGACTACGCGCTGGACGGCGGCCCGGGCAAGCCGGAAAAGCGCGCGGCGGTCACCCGGTTCGTGCGCCTGGCCACCGGCGAACTGGCGCTGCCGTCAGGCGGTTTCGAGACCTCGCGCTACGCGTTGCTGCGCTGCCGGCCGGAGACCGGTCGCTTCCGGCAGATTCGCCGTCATCTGAAACACCTGTCGCATCATCTGATCGGCGACAGCAGCCACGGCGATGGCCGGCACAATCGCAACTTCCGCATGCAGGGCGTGCACCGCATGTTGTTGCATGCCGTGCGTCTTTCGTTCGTGCACCCGATCAGCGGCGCACGCGTGGAGACGATCGCACCGCTGGACGCGGAGTTTCGCAAGGCGTTTGCGTTGTTCGGTTGGGATGAGGGGTTGCGGTGAGGGGGAGCCGGTAGACGGGAAACGGAAACGGGAACGGCACAGCGTTCTTCAGGCACAGACCACGCGCGACGTTACGCTTTACCGGCTACCGGCTACCGGCTACCGGCTACCGGCTACCGACTTCAGCCACTGACCCGCAACGCCGCCAGCACGATCAGGGCAATCGCGCTGAGGAATCCAGCGAACCACACCAGGCTGCGCAGTGCGGGTTGGTTGGCGATATAGAAAATGCCGTGCAATACGCGCGCGGCCGTGAACACGATGGCCAGCGTGCTGATCAGATGCGGCGCGATGCCCACGCTCTGCGCCATCAACACGCCAGCCACGAAGATCGGAAACGATTCGAACCCGTTCAACTGCGCCGCATGAGCGCGCAGCGAACGCGGGTTGGTCTGCCTGGCCTGCCATTCGCGCGGCGAGCGGTTGTTGTAACGCTCGCCCGAACGCTTGGCGATGGCGACCCACAGGTAGGGCAGCAGGGCAGTGATGAGGATGCACCAGTAGGCGATGGTCATGGATGGGAGTGGTCGTGGGAAGGGGCGGTAGTTGGTAGCCGGTAGCCGGTAGCCGGTAGCCGGTAGCCGGAGAATCGGGAGTCGGAGAATCGGGAGTCGGGAATCGGGAGATGTGGACGGCAACATTAGCGCTCCGCTCGAAAATCCGGAATCGGGAGCCTCGGACTTGGAGCATGAGCCTCGACGGGCGATCACGCCGATCGGTCATAGCGCCCCGAGCGATTCTGCTTTTCCGATTACCGATTACCGGCTACCGCTTCCCGCCCTCCAGGCAACAACGGCGCCCGAAGGCGCCGTTGAGTTTCCGATCGCTTATTTCGCGGCCGGTTGCATCATCCTGTCACGTGCGGCCTTGAACGGGTTGCCCGGATACCAGTTGGGCCAGCGATCGCCGCCGGCAATCTCCTTGCCGACGCCGTACAGCACTTCGAGATCCTGCACGGTGCCGTCGAGTTTCCAGGTTTCCGGATAGTACTGATCGCTCGGCGAGTGATAGTGCTTGGCATAGTCTTCCGCCGCGCGCTTGCCGGCGTCGGTGCCGCCTTCGATCAGATCCTCGCCGCCATCGGCATACAGCGCGGGCACGCCGGCCTTGGCGAAATTGAAGTGATCCGAGCGGAAGTAGAAACCGCTCTGCACCGAGCTCTCGCCATGCAACGTGCGGCCCTGTGCGCTCGCCAGCGGCTTGAGGATGTCTTCCAGTTCCGAACTGCCGAAGCCGACCACGGTGATGTCCCGGGCCTTGCCCGCCACCGACATCGCATCGATGTTGATGACGCCGGCGATCTTCTCCAGCGGGAAGGTCGGATGCGCGACGTAGTACTTGGACCCGAGCAGGCCCGATTCCTCCAGCGTCACCGCCAGGAACACCAGCGAGCGCTGCGGCTTGGGATCCTGGTGCGCGAACGCCTCGGCGATTTCGAGGATGCCGGCGGTGCCGGTCGCGTTGTCGATCGCGCCGTTGTAGATGTTGTCGCCGCTCTCGCCTTCGTGCTTGCCGAGGTGATCCCAGTGCGCCATGTAGACGACGGCTTCATCCTTGCGGCTGGTGCCCGGCAGCACGCCGACCACGTTGCGCGATTTCTTCTCGGTGATGGTGCTCCTGAGATCGATCGAAAGACGGGTCTTCAGCGGGACCGGCTTGAAGCCGCGCTGGCCCGCCGCCTTGTAGGAGGCATCCAGATCCAGGCCGGCGTCGGTGAACAACTGGCGCGCGGCTTCGGCGGTCAGCCAGCCCTGCACCGGTACGCGCGGATCGGGATCGTCCCGGGCCGGCAGATCGTATTGCGCGCCGGACCAGGAATTCTTCACCACGTCCCAGCCATAGCTCGCGCCGGCGGTGTCATGGATGATCAGCGCCGCCGCCGCGCCCTTGCGCGCGGCTTCCTCGAACTTGTACGTCCAGCGCCCGTAATAGGTCATGCGCTTGCCGTCGAACAGCTTTTCGTCGCCGCTGTGGAAGCCGGGATCATTGACCAGCATGACGACGGTCTTGCCCTTCCAGTCCTGGCCGGCGTAGTCGTTCCACTTCTGCTCCGGTGCATCGACACCGTAGCCGACGAAGATCATCTCGCTGCCTTCGACCTTCACTTCCGCTTGGCCGGTGCGCGTGCCGGCGACGAAATCGGCGCCGAACGCCAGATCGCGCGACTTGCCGTTGGACTCCAGCTTCAGCACCGTGCCTTCGCTGGCGGTGGTCTCCACCATCGGCACGTCCTGGAAATAGCTGCCGTTGTTGCCGGGCTGCAGGCCGATGCGCTTCATCTGCGCTTCGAGATAGGCGACGGTCTTTTCCTCGCCGGGGGAACCGGGGCCGCGGCCTTCGAATTCGTCCGAAGACAGCGCCTTCACCATTTCGGCGAAGTCGGCCTCGTTGATGGCCGGGGCGAACGCGTGCGCGGTGGTGGCCGGGGCGGTGGCCTGCGGTGCGGCTGCCGGCGCCTGCGGTTCGGCGGGCTCGCGCTTGCAGGCGGTGAGCGTGGCGGTCGCGGCCAGCGCGGCCATGACCAGGGGAAGCGTGCGTGACATCGGGATTCCTCGACTCAAGGAATCCGGAGTGTAGCGATAGTTCAGGCCGTGCGCCGGCCCGGGGTTTGCGTCGATCGTGCGCTGCGGGACACGCCGATCGTTGCGGGCCATGCGCCGCACCCGTCGAGGGTGCGGACGCATGCGGCGCCAATCAGTCGTTCGGTGCGGTCGGCGTGTCGAAGGACTTGGCGGTCGCGCCGGTCACCGGACCGATCTTCGCGGTACGGTGCACGTACAGCGTGACCTCGCGTTCGAACACCAGCGGTCCTTCGACCACGGCGTTCGGGCCGATCACGATGCGCGGGGTGCGCTTTTCGTTGAGGTTGAAGTTGCCCTTGGGCTTTTCGACCTTGATGCCGCCCTTGACGTGCGAGCCGATGCCGACGGTGATGTCGCCGGTGACGGTTTCCAGATTGCCGCCGACATCGGTGTCGACCAGTCCGATCGCGCCGTTGACGGTTTCCACGTCGTCGCCGACGCGGCTGCCGCGATCGAAGAACACGCTGCCGTTGACGGTTTCGACGCTGCCTTCGACCTGCACCCGGCTGCCGGCCTTGATGCCGCCGTTGACGGTTTCCAGCGAGTGCGCGCGCGCGTTGTCGCCGATGCTGATCGAGCCGTTGACCGTACTGGCCTCGCGCACGGTGGCGCCGTCATCGATGGTCACGCTGCCGTTGACGGTTTCGATGTTGCCGTAGGTCTGCCCGGCCTCGGCGCGCACGGCGCCATTGACCTTGGAGATGTTGTCGGCGGCGAACGCCGGCGCCGCGGCCAGCGCGAGGGTGAGCAGCAGGACGGTGGGTGTGCGCTTCATGGAGATTCCCTTGTAGGTGGTATGGCGTTGGATGCAGGTCCGTGCCGGATCGTTTAAACCCTCGCAGGCCATGCCGGTTCGGGCGCTCAGGGTAACGCCGCCATCGCAACATGCTCCGCTACAATCTTCACCTGCCTGAAGTCATTGGAAGCCCCTCGTGTCCACGACCCCCGCCATCGTCCGTCCCAAGCCCGTGGTCCTGCTCATCCTCGATGGCTGGGGCCATCGCGAGGATCCCACCGACAACGCGCTCGCACAGGCGGATCTGCCGAACTGGCGCCGGCTGCTGGCCACCTCCGCGCACACGCTGATCCACACCGAAGGCCGCCACGTCGGCCTGCCGGACGGGCAGATGGGCAACTCGGAAGTCGGCCACATGAACCTCGGCGCGGGCCGCATCGTCTACCAGGATCTGACCCGTATCGACGCGGCGATCGAGGACGGCAGCTTCTTCGCCAACGCCGAACTGCTCGCCGCCTGCGACGCGGCGAAACAGGACGGACGCACGCTGCACGTCTTCGGCCTGCTTTCGCCCGGCGGCGTGCACAGCCATGAGAGCCACATCTTCGCGATGCTGGAACTGGCGGCCCGTCGTGGCGTCGGCCGTGTCGCGGTGCATGCGTTCCTCGATGGTCGCGACACGCCGCCGCAATCGGCCGAACCCAGCCTGCGCGCGCTGCAGGCGCTGTGCGCCAGGCTCGGCAATGCGCATGTGGCCAGCGTCAGCGGCCGCTATTACGCGATGGATCGCGACAAGCGATGGGATCGCGTGCGCAAGGCGTGGGACGCGATCGTGGAAGCGCGCAGTGAACACCACGCCCCGGACGCGCTCGGCGCATTGCAGCAGGCGTATGCGCGCGGCGAGAACGACGAGTTCGTGCTGCCGACGGTGATCGATGGCGCGCAGCCGATCGCCGATGGCGATGCGGTGGTGTTCATGAACTTCCGTGCCGATCGCGCGCGCCAGCTCACGGCGGCGTTGGTGTCGCCGGATTTCGACGGCTTCCAGGCACGCCGACCCGCGCTCTCGCGCTATGTCTGCCTCACCGAATACGATGCGCGCCTTCCTGCGCCGGTGGCGTTCGCGCCCGATGATCTGCGGCATACGCTGGGCGAACTGCTCGCCGAGCAGTCGATGACCCAACTGCGCATCGCCGAGACGGAAAAATATGCGCACGTGACGTTCTTCTTCAGCGGCGGACGCGAAGAACCGTTCGCGGGCGAAGAGCGCATCCTGGTGCCGAGCCCGAAAGTGGCCACCTACGATCTGCAACCGGAAATGAGCTGTCCGGAACTGACCGCCCGGCTGGTGGAGGCGATTGGTTCCGGCCGCTTCGATGCAATCATCTGCAACATCGCCAATCCGGACATGGTGGGACACAGCGGTGATCTGGGTGCGGCGATCCTGGCAGCGCAGGCGGTGGATCACGCGATCGGCGCGGTGGACGCGGCCGTGCGCGCCGCGCATGGCGCGCTGATCATCACCGCCGATCACGGCAACCTCGAAATGATGCGCGATCCGGAAACCGGGCAGCCGCATACGGCGCACACGGTGGGTCCGGTCCCGCTGGTCTATGTCGGCGAACGCAACGCCACGCTGCGCAGCGGTGGCGCACTGCGTGATGTCGCGCCCACGCTGCTGGATCTGCTGGGGCTGCCGCAGCCGGCGGACATGACGGGCAAGACGCTGCTCGTCGGCTGATGCACAGGCGCCCGGCCCGGCTCGCACTGTTCACGGCGATGGCGCTGCTGTCGATGGCGTCCGCGTGGGCGCAGAGCCAGCGCGAAGCGCAGAAACAACTGGAGCGCGTGCGTACCGAGCTCAAGACGATCGCGCAGGAACGCCGCAAGCTCGAAGGCCAGCGCGGCACCGCGTCCAGACAGTTGCGCGAAGCCGACGAGCAGGTCGGCAAGACCAGCCGATCCCTGACCGAAACCGAGGCCTCGCTGCGCCGTGAAGAAGCCGCCCTGGCGGATCTGCAACGCCAGCGCGAAGCGATGCAGGCCCGGCTCAAGGGCCAGCGCGAGCAACTCGCCGCGCTGGTGCGTTCGGCCTACGTCAATGGCGGCGACGCGCCGTTGAAGGTGCTGCTGTCGCAGGATCGCATCGCCGACGCGAGCCGCACCCTGGCATACCACCGCTATCTGCAACGCGATCGCAGTCAGCGCATCGCCGACCTCACCACCGAACTGGCGGATCTGGATCGTATCGAACGCGAAATCGGCGAGCGGCGCGCGCGGCTGGATGCCGAACGCGAACGCCAGCGTACCCAGGTCAGCCAGCTCCAGCGCGATCGCCAGGCGCGCGCGAAGCTGGTGGCCGACCTCGACGAGCGTTATCAGGATCGCGCCGATCGCGAAAAGGCGCTGGGCCAGGACGCGCGATCGCTGGAGAAACTGCTCGCCAACCTGCGCGCCGCCGCGGCCCGTGCCGAGGCCGAGCGCCGCGCGGCGGCGCGAAGGGAGGCCGAGCAACAGGCGCGGAAAAACCCGCCACGTTCCGGCGGCACGCGCGCCGGCGCCAGTGAGCGCCCGCGCACGCCGGTCGCCAATGCACCGGCGATCAAGGTCGGCGGACTGGGCTGGCCGCTGTCGGGCACGTTGCTGGCGCGGTATGGCGGCCGCATGCCCGACGGTCGCACCAGTGCCGGGGTGCTCATCGGCGCACCGGCCGGAAGCACGATCACCGCCGTGGCCGACGGCACGGTCGTGTTCTCCGAATGGATGACCGGCTACGGGCTGATCCTGATCGTCGATCACGGCGGCGGTTACATGAGCCTGTATGCCCACAACGAAAGCCTGCTGCGCGACACCGGCGATCGGGTCAAGCGCGGCGATCCGGTCGCCAAGGTCGGCACGTCCGGCGGGCAGGGCATGCCGGCGCTGTATTTCGAACTGCGCCGAAACGGCCAGCCGGTCGATCCGGGAAGCTGGCTGCAGCGACGCTGAGCCTGGCCTGCACACGCGTGCCGGGGATGCATCGATGACGCGCAGCGCCTGCGCCTTCGCGCATAATCGCCGCGAACTCCACGCGTCCCGTGGGGTCCATCGTTGACCCTCCCCTTGGAGTCCGCATGCGTCCCATCCTTGCCATCGCACTGCTGTTGTCGGCCGCGATCCCGCCGGTGCTCGCACAGCAGGCCGCGCAGCCGCCCGTCACTCCGCCACAGGTGGGCGCCAGCGATGACCCGGATGCCGCCGAAACCGTGCCCTCGCGCGTGCCGCTGGAAGAAATCCGCCGCTATGTCGCCGTGTTCAATGCGGTCAAGGAAGCCTATGTCGAACCGGTCGATGACGCGAAGCTGATGCAATCGGCGATCCGCGGCCTGTTGCTGGATCTGGATCCGCACAGCACGTACTTCGACCGGGAAGACGCCGAAGCCTTCGACGAACAATCCAGCGGCGCCTATGAAGGCATTGGCGTGGATCTGCTGCAGCAACCGGACAACAGCCTGCTCGTGGTCGCGCCGATCGACGACACACCCGCGGCCAAGGCCGGCGTCAAGGCTGGCGATGTGATCATCGCCATCGACGGCAAGCCGATCGAAAAGACCGATGGCATGGAACCCCTGCGCGGCAAGCCGGGCAGCCAGGTGACGTTGACGATCATGCGCGACGGCACGGCCAAGCCGTTCGACGTGAAGATCACGCGCGATGTCATCCGCATCGCCAGCGTGCGCAGCCGCTGGCTGGAGCCGGGGTTCGCCTACGTGCGCATCAGCGCGTTCCAGACCGACACCGGCGCCGATTTCCAGAAGCAGATCGCCGCCCTGCAGGCCAGGGAACCCGTGCGCGGCCTGGTGCTGGATCTGCGCAGTAATCCCGGTGGTCTGCTGCTGGCCGCGGTGCAGGTGGCCGACGATCTGCTCGACAAGGGCAACATCGTCTCCACGCGCGGCCGCATCGCGATGAGCGATTCGAAGTTCGATGCCACGCCGGGCGATCTGTTGAAGGGCGCGCCGGTGGTGGTGCTGGTGGATGCCGGTTCGGCGAGTGCCTCGGAAGTGCTCGCCGGCGCGTTGCGCGACAACAACCGTGCGCGCGTGGTCGGAAGCCGCACGTTCGGCAAGGGCTCGGTGCAGACCGTGCTGCCGCTGGAGAACGGCGACTCGGTCAAGTTGACCACCGCGCGTTATTACACGCCCAGCGGCAAATCGATCCAGGCGCGCGGCATCGTCCCCGACGTCACGCTGCGGCCGGAACCGGGCGACGCCGGTCCGGAGATCATCGACTACAGCGAAGCCACCTTGCCCGGCCACCTGCGCGGTGACGATGAAGGCGCGGAAGGCTACACCGCTGGCGATGTGCTCGATGGCGACAAGCCGATCACCGCGGCGCTGGCCGAGCTGAAGAAGATCCGCGCGCCGATCGCCAGCCGTTGATCGCGCACAGAGCGTCGATCATTCGACCGGCGCGACGAACGGCGCGCGCACGCGCTGGCGCATGATGCGGTTGAACAACGGCGTGGCCATCAGCGTGGTGAGGATGGCCATGATCACCAGGATCGAAAACAGGCCCGGCTTGATGACGCCGGCCTGCAAGCCGATGTTGATGATGATCAGCTCCATGAGCCCGCGCGCGTTCATCAGCGCGCCGACGGCCAGCGATTCGCGCGGCGATTCGCCCGACAATCGCGCGGCCGCCCAGCACGCCACGCCCTTGCCGCAGAACGACGCCAGCAGCACGGCGATGGCCGGCAGCAGCATCGCCGGATCCAGGAACACCGAAAGCTGCGTCTTCAAGCCCGAATACGTGAAGAACAGCGGCAACAGGCACACCACCACCAGCGGTTGCAGCCGCTCGCGCAGGCGTTCGATGAACGCGCCGCGCGGCAGGCAGATGCCGAGGATGAAGCCGCCGAACACCGCGTGCAGCCCGATGGCGTCCATCGCCCATGCACACACGAAGAACAACGCCATCACCAGCGACAGTTGCGAGGACGGCAGACTGCCATCGGCGGGAAGATTCGCGCCCAGCGGCGCCAGCCAACGTCGTGCCGCCAGCAGCATGATCGACAGATAGGCGAGGCCGCCGCCGATGGCCAGCCAGGCCTGCCACCAGCTTCCGCCGAAGCTCGCCAGCACGAACGCCAGGATGCACCACGCCGCCGCATCGTCCATCGCGCCGGCGGTCAGCGCGAGCGTGCCCAGCGGCGTGCCCGCCATGCCACGCTCGTGGATGATGCGCGCAAGCATCGGGAAGGCCGTGATCGCAATCGCCGCGCCGAGGAACAGCGCGACTTCGAAAAAGCGTGTCTGATCGGAAAACAGGCCGGGGACGTGTTGCAGCCAGGGCGCCAGCGCGAAGGCGAGCAGGAACGGCACGGCGATCCCCGCCCATGAGACCGCCAGCGCGCTGCGATAGCGCGAACGGAACTGATCGGCGCGGAACTCGGTGCCGACCAGGAACATGTACAGCCCCACGCCGACCTGGCCGGCGACGTAGAGCATGTCGAGGCTTTCCTTCGGAAACAGCGCCGCCTGCGCCTGCGGGAACAGCGCGCCGAACAGAGACGGACCCAGCGCGACGCCGGCGATCATCTCGCCGACCACCTGCGGCTGCCCGGCACGCCGCGCAAGCCAGCCCACTGCGCGGCAGACCAGCAGGATCACGCCGGCCTGCAGGAAGAAATAGATCGAAAGCTGCGGCGTGGACATCGGCACCTCCGGCTGAAGCTCGCGCATCTTAGCGATGAGTGTGCGCCCATGTGCGAGGGGTGCGAATCAGGTACGCGGCTTGGCCGGCAGCGGGAATGGGGTCACCACGGCCTCGCCCGTGGCCGCATCACGGATGGCCGATTGTCCCTTGCGCTCGACTTCCTCGATGCGGACGATGCTCTGCATCGGCAGATGCAGCACCTGGGTGGCGCCGAATTCGTCGCGCAGGCGTTCTTCGGTCGGATCGATCACCAGGCCGTCGTGGACATCGAACACCAGTTCCCCCACTTCGGTGAAACCCCACAGGCTGCTGGCGGCCACCTGGCGCGCATACAGTTCGTAGACCTTGTTGTGGTTGAGGAAGGTGATCTTGTAGAGCTTCTTCGACATGCCCGGATTATAGGACGCGGCGATGCGGCCGTAGTCAGTAGCCCTGTCGCTTGCGCATGCGCCGGACCAGCGCGGCGCGCACCGACAGCGCGAACACCACGCCGAACAGGAAGCCGGCGATATGCGCCGCCCACGCGACCGCGCCAAACGCCGGGCCGATGTAGGCGAACACCACCTGCAACACCGCCCAGATGCCGATCAGCAAGGAGGCCGGTGCCTTCACGAATTCCAGGAACAGGCCCAGTGGCAACACCACGCCGAGCTTGGCGGTGGGAAACAGCGCCAGATAGGCGCCAATCACCGCCGACACCGCGCCGCTGGCGCCGATCACCACGCGATCCGGCGCGCCGATGCTCAGCACGGCGGCAAGATTGGCGATCGCCCCGCCCAGCAGGAACAACGCCAGGAATCGCCACGGTCCCATCGCGCGTTCGGCCGGCAATCCGAAGATCAACAGGAAGACCAGATTGCCCAGCAGGTGCGCCCAGTCCGCGTGCAGGAACAGCGCGGTGAACAGCCGCAGCACGCTGCCGTCCTGCAGATCCGAGAGCCATGCCGTCAGCGAGGTCATCCCGCCGGACAGCGCGCCCCAATCACGCAGGACGCGCGAATGCGCGGGTCCGGGCTGCATGACCACCCACAGGAACGCCAGCCACAACGCTCCGAAAAGCAGCGGTGTGGCCCAGCGCGGCGTGGTTTTTCTGCGGGCCGGGATCGAGACGAACATCCGATTCACTTTACCGCGTGGACCGGTAAGCGGAGCATGCTCCCTATTCAGGAAAAAGCCGCGAGCGAGGCAGCGGATTTGTTAGCTTTCGGTTAGCTTTCGTGGCTATACTCCAATACGGCGTCGTATGTCGGGAGGGGCTTCCGGCGGACGAGCCGGCACCATAAGCCGGCGATCCAGCGACGCGTCTGACCCAAACCTCGTCTTCCGGAGACAGATCGACAATGCATTCCGTCAACAGTTTTGTCCGTATTTCCGCGCTGGCCTTTGGCATCGCCGGCGTTCTGGCGTTCGGTCAGGCGCATGGCGCCGCGTTCCAGCTGAAGGAAAACAGCGCCAAGGGTCTTGGTCGCGCCTTCGCCGGTTCGGGCAGCGCCCCCGGCGACGCCTCGGTGATCGCGACCAACCCGGCCGCCATGCGCCACCTGAAGGAAACCCAGTTCCAGGCCGACCTCAGCATCATCAGCTTCTCGGCTGATTTCGAGGGCGGCGGCCGCCTGCCGAGCTTCACCACCGGTCCGGGCACGGGCGCGGTGCTTGCCGGCGGCAACGGCGGCGACGCCGGCACCATCGCGCCGGTCCCGGCTGCGTACTTCCACACCATGATTGGCGAAAAGGCCCACCTCGGCGCCTCGCTGACCGTCCCCTTCGGCTTCAAGACCGAATACGACCGCAACTGGGTCGGCCGCTACCACGGCGTCAAGACCGATCTGAAGACCGCCGACCTGGGCCTGTCGTTCGCCTATGACGTGAACCCGTACGTGTCGTTCGGCGCGTCGGTGTTCGTCGAGCGCCTGGAAGTCGATCTGAGCAACATGGTCGACCTCAGCACCGCGCTGGTGTCCTCGGCTCCGGCCGCGCAGCGTCCGGCCCTGATCGGCATGGGCTTCGTCCCGGGCAGCGCCGACGTCTACTCGCAGCTGGAAGGCAGCAGCAACGACTGGGGCTTCACCGTCGGTGGCCTCTTCAGCTTCGACGATCAGACCCACCTGGGCCTGAGCTACCGTTCCAAGGTCAAGCACGACATCACCAACGGCGAAGCCACCTTCAGCGCCACCAACACC
This sequence comes from Pseudomonadota bacterium, assembly GCA_023390905.1. Lineage (GTDB taxonomy): Bacteria > Pseudomonadota > Gammaproteobacteria > Xanthomonadales > Xanthomonadaceae > Pseudoxanthomonas_A. The sequence goes on from JAEWBY010000050.1 coordinate 17,905, forward strand.
CAGGCCACCCAGGGCCTGGCGCTGATGGCGGCGCGCGGCGTGTTCGTCAACACCGGCGGCAAGGCCACCATCGAACTGCCGGCTTCGGCCACGCTGAGCTTCACCCGTCAGCTCAATGACAAGGTGAGCATCATGGCCGATGTGTCGCGCACCTTCTGGGCGCCGTCGTTCGATGCGGTCACGGTGGACTTCGAATCGAACCAGCCGAACAACGTGCTGCCGTTCAGCTACCGCGACACCACGTTCGCCTCGCTGGGCGCGGACTACCGCATGAGCGACACGCTGACCCTGCGCGGCGGCGTCGCGTACGACCAGACCCCGACCACCGCCGAACACCGTGACGTGCGCGTGCCGGACACCACCCGCAAGTGGATCTCGCTGGGCCTGAGCTGGACGCCGTCGGAACACGCAGAATACAACCTCGGCTACACCCACCTGTTCACCAAGGACCCGACCGTCAGCCAGGTTTCGGCCACCGGCAGCACGCTGTCCGGCAGCTACGACGTGGGCGGCGACGTGCTCGGCGTTTCGATGAACTACAAGTTCTGATCGAACTCCGCAGCAAGGCAAAAGAAAACCCCGCTTCGGCGGGGTTTTTCTTTGCTCGACATCTGCTCGGCGAATCCGCGTTCAATTCTCTTTCAGCGACTGACAGCGCATTCGTAAATCGGCCACGCGTTCGCTGAAGTCATCAATGGCCGAACTGCGTGTTGCCTGGATTCGTTGGGCGTACTCAAAAAGGTTCAGGTCATACCTGTTGTTGAGGACCAGCGCCTTGTAGACCTCCGGCTCAAGCAGCCGAGCCAGCCTGGCCAGGCGTTCCTCGAGCGTTCGTTCGCGCGCGCTCGCATTCTGGATGAAATAGGACGCATCAAACGTAGGCCACCAGCGTCGTAACACGTGTTCGAGCAATGCCATGCTTTCCTCGTACTGACTGACGACGCCGACAAATTCGAGCGAATCAAGGACATCCTTGGCATCCAGGAGGCAGTCCTCGGAAGGCACCTCGTAATAGATTCCGCCTCGGCCAAAAAAAGAGACCTGTGCGTCGCACAACAGCATCGGCCGATGTTGCAGCGCATGTGCAACCCAGCTCGAGAGCGATTCGAAAACAGGATCGTCCAAGTGGTCAGACTGCGCACGACGCTCCTGCTCATAGATCGAAGGCACACGATCAAGTGGATGCCTGACAAATGAAAGAGGCACGACGTTGTCGATACCCTCTACCGGAAAACGAAAATGATGGCTGCTGAACGCGCTGAATCCGGGGTTTTCCTCAAGCATTTTCGCGATGGATGGCGCGAACAACGTGGACTCGGAAGACGGACCGTGGAACTCGCGGAACTGCTCGCCGAAGTTGCGTTTGAGAATCCAGTCCAGCGTTGAGCCACCGTTTTTGAAGATGTGGAAATGCAAGAGACGAGGTGGCGGGCTCATGTGCTTGATTCCGTTGGATTGCATGTGAGTTTAGTCTCAGGATTGCCGGATGATGGACGGCTGTTCAGGAAGCCAACCCCCACTCCATCCGGTTCCTGCCGTTGCGCTTGGCGGCATACAGCGCATCGTCGGCGACGCGGACCAGATCCTGGAAGCAGTGATCGCGTTGCGCGCTGTAGGCCAGGCCGAGGCTGACGGTGATGCGCACGCTGCCGGCCGCACCGAACTCCAATGCCATCACCTGCGTGCGGATGCGTTCGGCGAGGCGGTGCGCGGTGTCGGGCGTGGTGTTGCGCGAGACCAGCATGAATTCCTCGCCGCCGAGCCGGACAAACAGGTCGTCATTGCGGATGCAGCCGCGCACGACATCGGAGAATCGCTGCAGCACCTGATCGCCGGTTTCGTGGCCGTGCAGATCGTTGACCGACTTGAAGTGATCCAGATCCAGCGCGATCACGGCGATGCCGCTGTCCGGAATCGCCTGCAACGTGCCGGCTTTCAGCTCGCTGTCCAGTCCGCGCCGGTTCAAGGCGCCGGTGAGTGGGTCGAACAACGCACTTTGGCGCAGCGATTCGACCGCGCGGAAACTCGCCAGCATCAGCATGCAGAAGTTGAGCATGAACCAGATCGACAGGTCGGCATTGACCCACGTTGGATTGGGGGCGTAGCGACCGGTGAGTGCATCGAGCAGATCACGGCCATACAACCACAGCAGCACCGCGCAGCCGGCGATCATCAACCGCGCGGGCACCTGATCCGGGCGCATGCGCAGACTGCGCAACTGCCAAATCATCACCGCCATCACCACCACTTCCACCCCGCTCATCGCCGCGCCCTGCGCTTTGCTGCCGGGCTGCACGATCCACGCAAGCAGCGAGAGTGCGCAGGCGAACGGAAGCAACGCGATCTCCGTTTTGGCCAGCGCGCGCTGGTGCACGAACTGGATCAGCGACCAGGCCAAGCCGGCGAGTCCAGCGCACGCCAGCAACCCGCCAATCCCGGCGACATTCAGCGCGATCATTGAAGCGCCGGCCAGCGACAATGCCTGCGACGTGCCGTCGAGCATCGCCGCGCCGAGCGAATACAGGAAGTGCGCCACGCCCCAGGTGGCGATGCCGCGCACGCCGCGCGATACGCGGGAGACATAGAAGAACAGGCCCAGCAGCACCGCGGCCAGTGCGCAGTCGCTGAGCAGCAGGTGGTAGAAATCGGTGGTCATCGTGCCGTGTACGCCTGTGGCCTGGAACTCCCTGTGCTGCTTTCAACGCAGAACCGGGCGCATTCCGGCTAACCTCGCACGCGCGCACCGCGCTCGCCTGTGACGAAGGTTCAGCTTGGCACGCTCATTCAGCCGCCCGCAGGCCGGTTCAGTCGTGCATGACCACGCGATTGCGGCCCTGACGCTTGGCCGCGTAGAGCGCCTCGTCGGCGCAGCGCATCAGATCGGCGAAGGTCTGTTCGCGGATCTGGCGCGCGGCCACCCCCAGACTGATCGTGACGCGGAACGGTCGTCCTTCGGCAGGGCTGAATTCCAGCCGCATCATCTGCAGGCGCAGGCGCTCGGCCAACTGGCGCGCGCTTTCGCCATCGCGATCGGCGCTGACGATGACGAACTCCTCGCCGCCCAGCCGCGCGAACAGTTCCTCTTCGCGCAGTGCCGCACGCGCGATGTCGCTGAAACGCTGCAGAACGCGATCGCCGGCATCGTGACCGTGGTGATCGTTGATGGTCTTGAAATGGTCCAGATCGATCGCGATCACGCTCGATACCGTCTGACCGCGCTCGCTGAACGCGCCGAGTTCGCCATGCAGGCCACGGCGATTCAGCGCGGTGGTGAGCGGATCGAACATCGCGCTGAGCTTGAGCGATTCGGCGGCGCGGAAGCTGCCGAGCATCAGCATGCAGAAATTGAGCATGAACCAGACCGACAGATCCGGGCTGACCCAGATCTCGTCGAAGCCGAAGCGGCTCAGCGGCCAGCCGGGCACCACGCTGCCGTACAGCACCACCAGCAGACCGCAGCCCAGCATCATCAATCGCGCGGGAAGGCGGTACGGATCCTCATGCAGGATGCGCAGATGCCACGCCATCCACAGCAACGTCACCAGCTCGATGCAGTTGACCGCGACGCTCTGCGCATTCCAGCCGCCGCCGAGCACCCACACGGCCAGCGGCACGCTCGTGGCCAGGGCGATGAATCCAATCTCGCCAATCAGCAGCGCACGGCGGCGCACGAACAGCACGACCGCGCCGCCCAGCATCGCCATGCCCCCGCACAGCATCAGCGACCCCAGATGCGTGGAGAGCGCCGCGGCCACAGGCAATCCGGTCAGGGTGAAGCTCTCGGTGCCGACATCGAACAGCGTGGCGCCGCTGGTGTAGATCAAATGCGCCGAACCCCACGCGAGCACGCCATGCACGTGCCGCGATACGCGTGCCACGTACCAGAACAGCACGAACAGCACGACCGCCAGCAGGCAATCACTCAGCAGCGTCAGCAATACCGATCCGCTCATGCGGCGGCGGTCCCCTCGGACAGATCCCCGGATCAGCTTATCGGCCGGGGAGCCGTGTTCTTGAAGGACGATGCGGCCGCATCACGCCGCGAGCGTGCAGGCGAGGCGCGCCGCGCCCCGCCCGCGATGAGCGATCAGTCGCCCAGGGTCAGCAGGGATGCATTGCCGCCGGCGGCCGTGGTGTTGACGGTGACGGTCTTTTCGGTGGCGAAACGCGGCAGGTAGTGCGGTCCGCCGGCCTTCGGGCCCGTGCCCGAGAGCCCCTGTCCGCCGAACGGCTGCACCCCGACCACCGCACCGATCTGGTTGCGGTTGACGTAGACGTTGCCGACCTTCACGCGTGCGGCGATGCGATCGATGGTCTCGTCGATGCGCGAATGCACGCCGAGCGTCAGGCCATAGCCGGTGGCGTTGATTTGATCGATCACCTGATCGAGCTGGTCGGCCTTCCAGCGCACCACGTGCAGCGCCGGGCCGAAGACTTCCTGGTGCAGCTGATCCAGCGACTTCAGTTCCCACGCGCGCGGCGCGAAGAAGCTGCCGTGCGCGGCGGCCTCATCGAGCGCGACCTGTTTGATCAGCCGCGCTTCGCCGGCCATGCGCGCGGCGTGGGCTTCCAGCGTCTTCAGTGCATCCTCGTCGATGACCGGGCCGACGTCGGTTGACAGCAGGCCCGGGTCGCCCACGGTCAGTTCATCCATCGCGCCCGCGAGCATCGTCATCACCTTGTCGGCGATGTCGTCCTGCACGAACAGCACGCGCGCGGCCGAGCAGCGCTGGCCGGCGGAGGTGAACGCCGAACCGATCGCATCCTTGACCAGTTGTTCGGGCAGCGCGGAAGAGTCGGCGATGAACGCGTTCTGCCCGCCGGTCTCGGCGATCAGCACGCCGATGGCCGCATCACGCGCGGCCAGCGCACGATTGATCGCGCGGGCGGTGTCGGTGGAACCGGTGAACGCCACGCCGGCCACGTGCGGATCCCGGGTCAACGCAGCGCCGACCGTCGCGCCATCGCCGGGCAGGAACTGCAGCACGGCTTCGGGCACGCCGGCTTCGTGCAGCAGCTTCACCGCGGCATGGCCGATCAGGTTGGTCTGTTCGGCCGGCTTGGCGATCACGCTGTTGCCGGCGGCCAGCGCCGCGCTGACCTGGCCGAGGAAAATCGCCAGCGGGAAATTCCACGGGCTGATGCAGACGAACACGCCGCGGCCATGCAGCTGCAGTTCGTTCGATTCACCGGTCGGGCCCGGCAACCGTTCCGGCGCACCGAACTGCGCGCGCGCCTGTGCGGCGTAATAACGCAGGAAATCCACCGCTTCGCGCACTTCGGCGACGCTGTCCGGCAGGGTCTTGCCGGCTTCCTTGACGCACAGCGCGATGTATTCGGGCATGCGCTGTTCGAGCAGATCGGCGGCGTGTTCGAGGATCGCGGCGCGGCTGGCGGCGGGCGTGCGATCCCAGCCCGGCTGCGCGGCCACCGCATTCTGCAGCGCCCTGTCGACGATGCTGGCGTCGGCCGGCTGCCACTGGCCCACGACCTGGCGGCGATCGGCCGGGTTTGTGACCGGCGATGCGGCGGTGGCGATCACCGCGCCCGGCACCAGCGGCGCGGCGCGCCAGGACTTCACCGAGGCATTCACGCGTTCGGCCAGCAGGCGCAGATCATTGTCGTTGGCGAGATTGGCGCCCATGGAGTTGTTCCTGTCAGAAGTCGGTACGTTGTGGGCGGACGGAGTGCGGAACAGGTCCACCGGCAGCGGGATGCGCGGATGCGGAATCGAGTCGAACGCGGCGACGGTTTCGACCGGATCGCGGATCAGATCCGCGATCGGCACGTTCTCGTCGGTGATGCGGTTGACGAAGCTGGAATTGGCGCCGTTCTCGAGCAGGCGGCGCACCAGGTAGGGCAGCAGATCCTCGTGCGAACCCACCGGCGCGTACACGCGGCACGGCACACCAAGGCGATCGGCCGGGATCACTTCCGCATACAGATCGTCGCCCATGCCGTGCAGCTTCTGGTGCTCGTACGGGCGACCCTGCGCGATCGAACGGATCGCCGCGATCGTCTGCGCGTTGTGGGTGGCGAACATCGGATACAGCGCATCGCCGTGATCGAACATGCGGCGTGCGTTGGCTAGGTACGAGACGTCGGTGTTCGGCTTGCGGGTGAACACCGGATAGCCGGCCTGGCCGTCGATCTGCGCGCGCTTGATTTCCGCATCCCAGTACGCGCCCTTGACCAGTCGCACCGGCATGCGCCGGCCGACGCGGCGCGCAAGATCGGCCAGGTAATCGATCACCCACGGCGTGCGCTTCTGGTACGCCTGCACCGCCAGGCCATAGCCTTCCCAGCCGGCCAGCGAAGGATCGGAGAACGTGGCTTCGATGAGGTCCAGCGACAGTTCCAGCCGATCGGCTTCTTCGGCGTCGATGGTGAAACCGATGCCGTAGGACCGGGCGAGCTGCGCCAGTTCGAGAATGCCCGGCGCCAGTTCCTTCATCACCCGCACGCGCTTGGCGTGCTCGTAGCGCGGATGCAGCGCCGACAGCTTGATCGAAATGCTGGGCGCGGCGAACACATCGGCGAAGGGGCCGGTCCTGCCGATCGCGTGGATCGCCTTGCGATAGGCCTCCAGATAGCGTGCGGCATCCCGGGTGGTCAGCGCGCCTTCGCCCAGCATGTCGAAGGAATAGCGGTAATTGGCGTTGTCGCCCTTGCGCGAGCGCGACAGTGCCTCCTCGATCGTGCGGCCCATGACGAACTGGTGGCCCATGATGCGCATGGCCTGGCGCACGGCCAGGCGCACGACCGGTTCGCCGACGCGGCCGATCAGGCGCTTGAACGCGCCGGTCACGTCGTGCCGGGTCATGTCGTTGAGGTTGACCAGCTTGCCGGTGAGCATCAGGCCCCAGGTCGAGGCGTTGACCAGCACCGAGTCGCTCTGGCCCAGGTGCTTTTCCCAGTCGGCATCGCCGAGCTTGTCGCGGATCAGTTTGTCGGCGGTGTCCTGATCCGGGATGCGCAGCAGTGCTTCGGCCACGCACATCAGCAGCACGCCTTCCTCGCTGCCCAGATCGTACTGGCGCATGAAGGCTTCGATCGCCCCCTGATCCTGTGCGCGGGCGCGGACGCGCTGCACGAGGTCGGCCGCCAGCGCCTGCGCGCGCGCCTGTTCCTCGGCCGGCAGGCGCGCCTGCTCCAGCAGTTCGCGGACGTGTTCGGTCTCGTCCCGCATCCAGCCGGCGGTGATGGCCGCGCGCAGGTCGGCCGGCGGCGGCGGCAGTTCAGGAGAAAGGATTCCGCTCGCCGGAGGGGCGGCGGGGGACGGGGCAGGCTGGGGCGTCGACATGCGGATCGCAGGCGGAAAAGAGTGCACTAGTTTAGTGCGTGCCATGCGCTTTTAAGCACTTTGGGTTGCGCGCGGCCGGCCCGGCGCGGGAGCCGCGGAACACCGCTGGAAGGTCCCGGCGCCACGGCTTCACGTGAATTGGTGCGCCCCGGACGAGTGATTGCGCAGAGTCACCCGATTCCGCCGTTTACGTTGTCCCGCAAAGCGCTCATGGGCGGATTGAGATTGCTCTAAATCAATGCAACTTGCTGCGAACTATGGTGGAGAGCTAACATTTGGCTGTTTTCCGCGGCCTCGTGCGCGGTGGCAGATGATCGAAGTCCTTCCGTCTTTGCCCGGTCTGGACGGCGCGCGGCTCCGGCTGCGACCGCCCCGGGCGCTGACGGCCCGCCAGTTCGTGGCCCTGTTCGCCACGCTGGCCGGGGCGATGTGGCTGGTGGCCCTGCTGGGCTGGCTGGCCGGCAACGCCTACGCACCGGCCTTCGCTCTGCTGCACAGCGGGCTGGTGGCCGTGGCGCTGCGCTGTCTGTGGCGCAGTGGGGAACGGGGTGAGGACATCACCATCGGGCCGGAGGTCGTGGAAGTCAGCCGCGATCCCGGGGCCGATGCGGTGTTCCGGGCTCATCCGTACTGGGTACGCCTGCGTATCGAGGCGGAGGGCGAGAGGATTTCGCTGGCCTGCAGCGGCCGGTGGGTGGAGGTGGGCAACTTCCTCGGACCCGCCGAACGCCGGCAACTGGCGGACACGTTGCAGGATTTACTGGCGGCCGCCCGCGGCCGCAACCGATGACGCACAAGGGTCTAGGCAATGACGCAAGTGAATGGGTTTTTGAAGCGTTGGGCGGCGGCTTGCATGCTGCTGATCACTCCGGCGCTGGCATGGGCGCAGTCGGCCGACCCCAAGCGGTGGCAGCTGAACATGGGCCGGGGCGTGACCGAATCGGCCAACCACGCCTACGACGCGCACATGGTGGCGCTGTGGGTCTGCGTGGTCATCGGCATCCTCGTGTTCGGCGCGATGGGCTATGCGATGTTCAAGTTCCGCAAGTCCAAGGGGGCGGTGGCCGCGCAGTTCAGCCACAACACCACGGCGGAAATCATCTGGACCGTGATCCCGGTGGTCATCCTGATCGTCATGGCCTGGCCGGCGACCGCCAAGCTGATCGCCATGTACGACACCCGCGACTCCGAGATGACCGTGAAGGTCACCGGCTACCAGTGGATGTGGAAGTACGAATACCTGGGCGAGGACGTGGAGTTCACCAGCCGCCTGGCGCGTGATTCGGATACCTTCCGCCAGTCGCGGCAGGTCGCCAGCGTCGAGAACAACCCGCATTATCTGCTCGAGGTCGACAACGAACTCGTGCTGCCGGTCAACACGAAGATCCGCTTCGTGATCACCGCCGACGACGTCATCCACGCGTGGTGGGTGCCGGCGCTGGGCTGGAAGCAGGACGCCATCCCGGGCATCGTCAACGAAGCCTGGACCGACATCAAGACGCCGGGCGTCTATCGCGGCCAGTGCGCCGAACTGTGCGGCAAGGACCACGGCTTCATGCCGATCGTCGTGCGCGCCGTGCCGAAGGAAGAATTCCAGCGCTGGCTGGCTTCGAAGAAGCCGGCCCCGGCACCGGCCGCGCTGCCGGCTCCGGCCGCTCCCGACGCCGCACCGGCCGACGCCGCGCCCGCCGACACCGCACCGGTGGATGGCAGCGACACCGGCACGCCGGCTCCGCAAACCGCACCCACGAGCGAAACCCCCGCGCCGCAGGCGCAGGGTTAATCGTCCGCTTCACGCAAGAGATCAAGAACATGGCCCACACCAGTGTCGATCATCACGACGATCACCACGGTCACCAGCAGAGCTTCATCGAGCGGTGGTTCTTCTCCACGAACCACAAGGACATCGGTACGCTCTACCTGATTTTCAGCTTCATCATGTTCATCATCGGCGCGGGCATGTCGGTGATCATCCGCGCCGAACTGGCGGTGCCGGGCCTGCAGTTCGTCAGCCCCGAGTTCTTCAACCAGATGACCACCGTGCACGCACTGGTGATGATCTTCGGTGGCGTGATGCCGGCGTTCGTCGGCCTGGCCAACTGGATGATCCCGCTGCAGGTCGGTGCGCCGGACATGGCGCTGCCGCGCATGAACAACTGGTCCTTCTGGATCATGCCGTTCGCGTTCACCCTGCTGCTGATGTCGCTGTTCCTGCCGGGCGGCGCGCCGGCCGGTGGCTGGACGATGTATCCGCCGCTGTCGCTGCAGGGCGGCGCGAACGTGGCGTTCACCATCTTCGCCATCCACATGATGGGCATCAGCTCGATCATGGGCGCGATCAACATCATCGCGACCGTGCTCAACATGCGCGCCCCGGGCATCGATCTGCTGAAGATGCCGATCTTCTGCTGGACCTGGCTCATCACCGCGTTCCTGCTGATCGCGGTCATGCCGGTGCTGGCGGGCGCGGTGACGATGCTGCTGACCGACAAGTTCTTCGGCACCAGCTTCTTCAACGCGGCCGGCGGCGGCGACCCGGTGATGTACCAGCACATCTTCTGGTTCTTCGGTCACCCCGAGGTCTACATCATGATCCTGCCGGCGTTCGGCGTGGTGTCGGAAATCATCCCGACCTTCAGCCGCAAGCCGCTGTTCGGCTACCAGGCCATGGTGTACGCGACCGCCTCGATCGCCTTCCTGTCGTTCATCGTGTGGGCGCACCACATGTTCACCGTCGGCATGCCGCTCGGTGGCGAGATCTACTTCATGTTCGCCACGATGCTGATCGCCATCCCGAGCGGCGTGAAGGTGTTCAACTGGGTCAGCACGATGTGGAAGGGCTCGCTGACGTTCGAAACGCCGATGCTGTGGGCGGTGGGCTTCGTCATCCTGTTCACCATCGGCGGTTTCTCCGGCCTGATGCTCGCCATCGTGCCGGCCGACTTCCAGTACCACGACACCTATTTCGTGGTCGCGCACTTCCATTACGTGCTGGTGACCGGCGCGCTGTTCTCGATCATCGCGGCAACGTACTACTGGTGGCCGAAGTGGACCGGCCGCATGTACAACGAGACCGCCGGCAAGTTCCATTTCTGGTGGACGGTGGTGTTCGTCAACCTGCTGTTCTTCCCGCAGCACTTCCTCGGTCTGGCCGGCATGCCGCGCCGCATCCCGGATTACAACCCGGTGTTCGCGGACTGGAACCTGGTCAGCTCGATCGGTGCGTTCGGCATGTTCGTCACGCCCTTCATGATGGCCTTCATCCTGTGGCGTTCGCTGCGTACCGGCGCCAAGGCCGACGCGCGCGCGTGGGAACACGCCAAGGGCCTGGAGTGGACCGTGCCGAGCCCGGCGCCGCACCACACCTTCACCACGCCGCCGATCATCAAGGATGGCGATCTGGCGCACGGCGACGTGACGCACTGATCACCGCGCGGCCTGATCGATGAACGCTCCGATGCTCACGCCGGAAGAAGTCGCCCGCCGCCGCAAGGCGGTGGTGCGCACGGCTTGGCTGATCGGCGGCATCGCGCTGGCGATCTTCGTGCTGTTCATCCTGCGCGCGGTGCTGCTGGCATGAGTACGCCGGCCGCCCGCAACGCCGGTCTGCTCAAGCTCGTCGGCGTGGCCATCGGCGTGTTCGTGCTGACCTTCTCGCTGGTGCCGCTGTACCGCATCGCCTGCGAAAAGGTGTTCGGCGTGCGGCTGGAGCAGGGTCCGGGCCAGGCGCGGATCGCCGAGGCAAGGAACGCGCGCACGGTGACGGTGCAGTTCGACGGTGGCGTCAATTCCAAGCTGCCGTGGGCGTTCCATCCGGAACAGATGACCATGCAGGTCGTGCCCGGCGAGCTGTACGAAGCCAAGTATTTCGCACGCAACGACGGCACCGATTCGATCGTCGGCAGCGCGGTGCCTTCAGTGGCGCCAGCTCGCGCGTCGGGCTACTTCACCAAGACCGAGTGCTTCTGCTTCACCGCGCAGACGCTGCAGGCCGGCGAAGTGCGCGACATGCCGGTGCGCTTCATCGTCGATCCGGATCTGCCGGCCGACGTGAAGACCATCACCCTCTCGTACACCTTCTACAAGAACGATGCGCTGACCGCCCGACTCGGTGCGGCCAACGCGTCCTCCGCGCCGCACGCGGCGCCCTGATTGAGTTTTAGGAACCCGGAAGACACGCCATGGCCCACGCCTCGCCAGACGCCAACATCTACTACGTGCCACACAGCAGCAAATGGCCGTTCGTGGGCTCGATCGCCCTGTTCACCACGATGGTCGGCGTGGCCAGCTGGCTCAACGACGCCGCGTGGGGCAAGTGGACGTTCTTCGTCGGCATCGCGCTGCTGTGCGCGACGCTGTTCATGTGGTTCGGCGACGTGATCCGCGAGTCGGTCACCGGCAACTACAACAAGCAGGTCGACGTGTCCTTCCGCATGGGCATGGTGTGGTTCATCTTCTCCGAAGTGATGTTCTTCGGTGCGTTCTTCGGTGCGCTGTTCTACGCGCGCCAGTACGCGTTGCCGTGGCTCGGCGGCGAAGGCGACGGCGTGATGACCAACTCGCTGCTGTGGGAAGGCTTCAGCGCCGCGTGGCCGACCTCCGGCCCGGGCCAGGTCGGCGGCCACTTCCAGACGATTTCCGCCTGGGGCCTGCCGCTGATCAACACCCTGATCCTGTTGACCTCCGGCGTGACCATCACCATCGCGCATCACGCGCTCAAGGCCGGCAACCGCACGCAGCTGCTGATCTGGCTGGGCGCGACCGTGCTGCTGGGCTGCACGTTCCTGTTCTTCCAGGCCGAGGAATACATCCACGCCTACAAGGAACTGAACCTCACGCTGGGTTCGGGCATCTACGGCTCGACGTTCTTCATGCTGACCGGCTTCCACGGCGCGCACGTCACCCTCGGCACGATCATGCTGGCGATCATCTGGCTGCGCTGCGCGCGCGGCCATTTCACCAAGGATGACCACTTCGGTTTCGAAGCCGTCGCCTGGTACTGGCACTTCGTCGACGTGGTGTGGCTGGGCCTGTTCCTGTTCGTCTACGTGCTGTAACGGCCGGCAGCAGGGAATCGGGAACAGGGAATTGCGCTTGCATTCCAGTTCCGGAAGAGAAGGCGACGGATTCGTCGCTTTCTTTTTTTGCTTCTACGATTCCCTACTCTCCATTCCCTGTTCCCGGCCTCTCAAGCCCCCACGCCGTGCGGCGTGATCCAGCCCATGTAGATGGCCAGCGCGACCAGCAGGATCAGCGCGACCGACAGGCCGATGCGGCGGGTCAGCGCATTCACGGTACGCTTGCTCTGGCCCTTGTCGACCAGCAGGTAGTAGAGGCCGGCTCCCAGGTTCCAGACGATCAGGATCAGGAACGCGATGATCAGCAGCGTCTTCAACGAATCATTCATGGCGGCCCCTGAAGGCATCGACTGTGCAGGATGATCAGCTTATCCCAAGCGCGGGGAAATCCGGCGTGACGCGGCGTCGCATGCCGGTGTGGGCCGGATGGGCGCTGGCGCTGCTGGTGATCGCGGTGTTCTGCAGCCTGGGCGGTTGGCAACTCGATCGCGCGCGGCAGAAGCAGGCGTTGCTCCAGACCACCGCGCGCGTGCTGGGCGAACGCCGTGCGCAGCCGTTGCACACCGCGGAGGATGTATCGCAGCGACGCGCCTATGCCTGGACCGCCGGCGAAGGTCGCTTCGTCCATGCGCCGGCGGTGCTGCTCGACAACCAGAACCGGCAGGGCCGGCCTGGCGTCCGCGTGTACCGCATGTTCCAGCCGGAAGGATCGCAACAGCCGCTGCTGATCGAACTCGGCTGGCTGCCGCTGCCCGGGGATCGCACGCTGCCCGCGATCGCGCTGCCCGAAGGCGTGCAGCGGGTGCGGGGCCTGCTCGCGCCGCCGCCGTCCGGAGGCCTGGCCCGCGCGCTCGCATCGCGCCAGCCCGATGGCAATGTCCTGGCGACCGCGCTGGACGCACCCGCGTTGCCGACGCTGCTGGGCGTGCGCGCGCTGCCGCCGCGCGTGCTGAAACTGGATCCGGCGCTGCCGCTGGGCTATGCGCGCGATCTCGACATCCTGCCCAACACGCTGTCTCCCGAACGCCATCTGGGCTACGCGGTGCAGTGGTTCGGGCTGGCGCTGGCGGTGCTGGCGACCGCGCTGGTGGTGACGTGGCGCACGCGGCGTCGCGGCGCGGGCAGTCGCATGAGAAAATGACCGGATGAGCTCATTGCCCCCCGATGCTTCCCGCGCACGCGGACGCTGGATGCTGGTCGCGCTGTTCGCACTGTTCTTCGGCACCGTGTTCGGCGCCGGCGTGCTGCGCTTCGCCGGATGGCAGCCGGCCGGCCACAGGAACCACGGTGAAATGCTGCAACCGCCGAGCGACGCGCGCGCGATCGTCCCGCGCCTGATCGATGGCGGCGCGTATGCATGGAATCCGGCCGAACGCACCTGGCGCATCGCGGTGGTCGCGCCGGAGGTCTGCGATGCGCGCTGCAGGAAGCTTGCGCGCGATCTCGACAAGGTCTGGCGCTTGTTCGGACACAACGCCGATCACGTCGAGATCCTGTGGATCGGTCCGCTCCCGCCCGATGCGCCGATCACCGAAGCCCGCCGCCAACTGCAGCCCTCGCCGGAACTGCTCGCGCGCCTGCCGCGCCATGCCGATCCGGCCGGCACGCCGATCTACGTGATCGACCCGCATGGTTTCGTCATCCTGCGCTATGCACCGGGCGCCGATCCCGGGGGCCTGCACAAGGACGTGTCGAAACTGTTGAAGCTGATGTAAGGACTGACTGCGATGAATGCCCGTTCCGCGCCGCGCCCGGCGCTCTACAAGCACTTCCACCGCATCGCGTGGCTGGCCGTGGCGCTCGCGCTGTGTGTGATCGTGTTCGGTGCGTTCGTGCGGCTGTCCAATGCCGGACTGAGCTGCCCGGACTGGCCGACCTGCTACGGCCGGGCGACCTGGCCGCAGACCACGCATGAAGTGGTTGATCATGCCGCCAGCGCCATCCGCCCGTTCGAGACGCACAAGGCCTGGCGCGAGCAGGTGCACCGCCACATCGCCGCCACGCTCGGCGTGCTCGTGCTGACCCTGGCCCTGCTCGCCGCGCGCCGCCGCCGCTTCGGTCTGGCCGCGATCCTCGGCGCGTCCGCGCTGGTGGCCGCCGCCATTCCGCTGTACATGCATGGCGAACACGCGGCCGCTTCCGCACTGGCGATCGTCGGTGAAGCGATCCTGCTGTTCGCCGCGCTGCGCTGGTCGAATCTGGATCTGGCGCGGGTCAGCGCGCTGACGCTGGCCGTGATCATCTTCCAGGCCCTGCTCGGCATGTGGACGGTGACCTGGCTGCTGAAGCCAATCGTCGTGATGGGGCATCTGATCGGCGGTCTGACCACGTTCTCGCTGCTGCTGTGGATGGCCTGGCGTGCGACCGATCGGCCGATCACGCTGGCCGATGCACGCAGCCTGCGCCGCTGGGTGATCGTCGCGCTCGCGCTGCTCGGCATCCAGATCGCACTGGGCGGCTGGGTCAGTGCGAACTACGCGGCCGTGGCCTGCGGTCTGGATTTCCCGAAGTGCGTGGGCCAGTGGTGGCCGCCGGCGGACTTCAGCGAAGGCTTCGTGCTATGGCGCGGCATCGGCGTGGACTACGAAGGCGGCGTGCTCGATGGCGCATCGCGCATCGCCATCCAGATGACCCATCGCATCATGGCCGTGATCGTCGCGCTCTATCTGCTCGCATTGGGCGTGCGCCTGTTCCGCACGCCGGGCATGCGCGGCTGGGCGTTCACCGTGATCGTGCTGGTGGCCTGCCAGTTCACCCTCGGCGTGCTCAACGTCAAGCTCAACCTGCCGCTGCACGTGGCGGTGGCGCACAACGCCGGTGCGGTGCTGCTGCTGTTCACCCACGTGTCGTTGCTGGCGCGGCTGCGCTCGCCCGAGTGATCGCATGAGCCCGAACCGGACAAGCGTGTTCCGCCAATACTGGTCGCTGACCAAGCCGCGCGTGGTCGCGCTGATCGTGTTCACCGCGATCGTCGGCATGTTCCTGGCGATCGACGGCCTGCCGGATCTCGAGGAACTCCGCCGCGGTGCGCTGGGTTTCCTCGGCATCTGGCTGGCGGCGTCCAGCGCGGCGGCGATCAACCAGCTGCTGGATACCCGCATCGACGCGAAGATGGCGCGCACCTCTTGGCGCCCGATCGTCGTCGGCGAAGTGAAGCCGTGGCAGGCGCTGGTGTTCGCGCTGCTGCTGGCGGCGGTGTCGATGTGCGTGCTGGTGGTGTGGGTCAATCCGATCACCGCACTGCTGACCTTCGCTTCGCTGATCGGCTACGCGGTGATCTACACCGTGTTCCTCAAGCGCGCCACGCCGCAGAACATCGTGATCGGCGGTGTCGCCGGCGCCGCGCCGCCGCTGCTCGGCTGGGCGACGATGACCGGCATGCGCGGCGAATGGGACTGGGCGCATGCGTTGCTGCTGGTGCTGATCATCTTCGTGTGGACGCCGCCGCATTTCTGGGCGCTGGCGATCTTCCGGCGCGATGATTACGCACGTGCGCTGGTGCCGATGCTGCCGGTCACGCACGGGGTGACCTACACGCGCTGGCAGATCCTGTTCTACACCGTGCTGCTGGTGGAAGTGACCGTGCTGCCGGTGGTGTTCGGCATGAGCGGCCTGTTCTATCTGGGCGGCGCGCTGGTGCTGGGGCTGGTGTTCCTCTACTACGCGTGGCGGTTGCTGGATCCGCCGGACGACTTCTTCCCGATGCGCGTGTTCAACTATTCGATCGTCTACCTGATGGCGCTGTTCGCGTTCCTGCTGGTCGATCACTGGTTGCCGCATTCGATCTGAGCCGGTTGCCGCGGGCACGGCTGACCAGGCTTCGTCTTCGGAAGCCGGCGCGACATCCTGAAATGCCGGGTTGCGACTGAAGCCGCTCCTGCGACATCGGGATCAGGTGATCAGCTTCTCGCCTTCCTCGTAGACGCGCGAGGCCGGACCGACGATGAAGGGATCCACGCGCCCGATGGCGCGATCGTCGCGCGCACTGTAATGGAAATGGCTCAGCACCAGCCGCATGGCGTTGATGCGCGCGCGCTTCTTGTCGTCCGAGCGGATCACGTGCCACGGCGCTTCCTGCGTGTCGGTGGTGACGAACATCGCTTCCTTGGCGCGCGTGTACTCGGGCCACTTGTCCAGTGACGCCAGATCCACGGGCGAGAGCTTCCACTGCTTGAGCGGATCCTTCTGGCGCTGGCTGAAGCGCCGGCGCTGCTCCTCGCGCGTGACCGAGAACCAGAACTTGAACAGATGGATGCCGCTGCGCACCAGCATGCGTTCGAAGTTCGGGCACTGGTGCATGAACTCCATGTACTCGTCGGTCGTGCAGAAGCCCATCACGCGCTCGACGCCCGCGCGGTTGTACCAGGAACGATCGAACAGCACGATTTCGCCGGCGGTGGGCAGGTGTTCGATATAGCGCTGGAAGTACCACTGCGCGCGTTCGATGTCAGTCGGCTTTTCCAGCGCGATGACACGGGCGCCGCGCGGATTCAGATGCTCCATGAACCGCTTGATCGCGCCGCCCTTTCCGGCCGCGTCCCGGCCTTCGAACAGGATCACCACGCGCTGGCCGGTCTCCTTCACCCAGGCCTGCAGTTTCAGCAGTTCGATCTGGAGCTGCCGTTTTTCCCGCTCGTAACGCACGCGCGACATGCGCGAACGGATGGGTTCATCGAAGCGGAGCTCGTCCAGTGCGTCGCTGTCGTTGATGGCGCTGGCGCCGTCGGTTTCGATCAGGGACAGGGTGTCGTGCTCGCTCATGGGTTCGCATCCGATGGGAAAGGGCGCCACGTCATGGAGCGTGGCCACAGCCTTGATCATTCGGGGACGTCCAGCGCGGGGCATTGATTGAGGTCAATCAGCGAGCAGTGTGACTTCATGCAATACGCAAAGAAAAGCCCGCTCGCGCGGGCTTCTCTCTGCGTGCGATGCGATCGCGTTCAGTCCAGCAGATACTGTTGCCAGAACTGCATCGAGGCCGCGCCGAAATAATCGCTGTTGGATTTCTTCTGGAAGCCGTGGCCTTCGTCGGAGAATTCCAGATACCACACGGGTTGGCCGTTCGCGCGCACGGCTTTCACGATCTGCTCGGCCTCGGTGTACGGCACGCGCGGGTCGTTGCGGCCCTGCGCGACGAACAGCGGCGAGGTGATCCGGTTGGCATGGTTGAGCGGCGAGATGGCTTCGAAGTGCTTGGCCATCGCTGCATCGCGTTCGTCACCGTATTCGGCACGGCGCAGATCGCGGCGATAGCTTTCGGTGTTGCGCAGGAACGTGCCGAAATGCGAAATGCCCACCACGTCGATGCCGGCGCGGATGCGATCGCTGTAATGCATCAGCGAAGCCAGCACCATGTAGCCGCCGTAGCTGCCGCCGTAGACACCGACGCGCCTGGCATCCAGATCCGGCTGCGTGGCGATCCAGTCGAGCAGCGCGCCGATGTCCTTGACCGAATCCTCGCGCTTGAAGCCATTGTCCAGTTGAACGTAGGTCTTGCCGTAGCCGGTCGAGCCGCGCACGTTCGGCACCAGCACTGCGATGCCCATTTCGTTGACCAGGTACTGGATGCTCGCGCTGAAGGTCGGCAGTGATTGTCCTTCCGGCCCGCCGTGGATGTTGATCAGCACCGGCACGCGCGCATGGGCGCCGGCCTTGGCGGGCTTGTACAGGAAGGCCGGAATCGTGCGCGGCTTGCCATCCACCGTGTCGAAGGTCGGGAAACGGATCAGCTGCGGTGCGACGAACCGCGATGCATCGAGCCCGCCGACTTCGCTGCGCGTCCAGCGCGCGAGCGTCGCGTTGTCCAGATCGATGACATGCAGGTCGCTGGGCGAGGTGGCGGTGTTGAGACTCAGCGCGAGGCGATTGCCCTGCGGCGAGAAGCCCAGTCCGCCGACGACGCCCACCGGCAGCGCCGGCAGTTTGAGTTCGCGCTGCGAAGGCCATTCCAGCACGTGCAGGCGATCGATGCCGTCCTCGTTGCTGACGTATGCCACGCGCTTGCCGTCGTCGGAGACTTCCAGCGCATCGACATCCCACGGAATGTGCGCACTGATGACGGTCAACTTGCCGGTGGCGGGATCGTGGTGGCGCAGGGTGCGGAATTCCTGCGGCTTGCCGTCGACATTCTCGTCGGACACGAACAGCACGCTCTTGCCGCCGTCCACGTAGCGGAACTGGCCGAAGGCGGCCTTGCCGCCCTTGACCGGGAAGCGCGTCAGTTTCCCGCTGGCGAGATCGACTTCACCCGGATACGACTCGTTGACCGACACGTACTGGCTGACCAGCAAGGACCTGCCATCGGGCGAGAAGTCCAGCGCGCTCCATTCGCCGCCCTCGGTGACGATTGCACGCGCCTTGCGGGTGGCCAGATCCATCACCCACACGTCGGTGTCCTTGCCATTGCGTGCGGTGCTGCTCCAGGCAAACCATTTGCCGTCGCGCGAGATCAGCGGATCCTGGTTGCGCGCCTTGCCGTCGGTGAGCAGCGTGGTCTGCCGCGTATCGAGATCGAACCAGTACAACTGCCAGAACTCGTTGCCGCCGACATCCTTGCCGAACACGAAGCCGTTGCGGCCGGAGCCGGCCGGCGCGGCGGCGAGGCTGTTGATCGGCTCCGGATGGAAGGTCAGCTGCTCGCGCATGCCGAGCGGTTCGCACACCCGATGCGCCTGCGTCGTCTCGGCGAAGCGCGTGCTGATCAGGATGCAGCCGTCTTTCGTCCAGCCGCCGAAGCCGGCGCCACGCGTGTTCTGGTAACGATTGAGCCGTTCGATGAGTTCGGCCGGAATCGGCGGAATATTCTCGGTGGTGCGATTGCCGGCCTGCTGCCGCGCCGGTGCGCTGGGCTGCTGCGCGAGCGCAGGCAGCGCGAGGCACGCGAGCATCAGCAGCGACAAGGTGAACCGAGGTTTCATGCGGGTGCTCCCCAGGGAATCCAGCCGTGGAGAGTAACCGAGGCGTCATCGATTGGAATGTGCCAGCGGCGGGTGGCTCCGCGCGCCCTATCGTACAGACCGGGGCTGGCGGATGACGCATTGCCGCGTAAGCAGCGCGGGCTCAGGGATCGAGCCGTTCTTCCACCACTGGCGCGAGCGACTTCAGTCCGGCCTCGCGACCCAGCTCCAGTGCCTGCTCACGGCTGGTGCCTTCCTGCTGCCGCGCCATCAGCGCCAGCAGCGCGCCGACGCGATTGCCGGACGCGCAATGCAACAGCACCGGTCCCTGGCTTTCGTCGAGCGCCTGCTTGAGCGCGGCGGCGTTTTCCGGCGTCAGATCATCCGGGCCGGCGATCGGCAACTGCACGTAGCGCAGGCCCTGCTGTTTCACTAGGGCCGCCTCATCGTAGCCGCGCGCTTCACTGTCCGGGCGCAGATCGATCACGGTGCGCACACCCTGGCCGGCGAACTGTTCGATCTGTTCCTGCGAGGGCTGTCCGCCGGTGTGCAGGCCCGGACGCGGCTGGGTGAACTCGCCGGCCAGCGCGGCGGCGCTGGCGGCAAGCAATGCGAGGCCCGCAATCAGGCGGGCGGCGTTCGTCAACTTGGTTGTATTCATGTCCATCCTCAACGTGTCACGCGGGCCTGCAGCAGTGCGCGCAATTCGTACTTGTCGGCCTCGTCCAGGCCCATGCTGCGCTGCTTTTCCTGAAGCTCGTCGATACGCTGCTGCAACAGTTGTTTTTCCATCTGGTGCACGGCGTCGATCAGTTCGGTTTTCCAGGTCTCCTCATCGCCGGGGAGATCCTGCATCGCCAGTTTCTGCAACGCGGCCAGTTCCTCGCGTTCGGCGAAATGTTCGAGCAGCACGCCGGTGGTGATGTCCGGCCGCACGTGCACGATGTCGATGAGTTCGGCGAGCAGATCGACGCCCGGCTGGCGCAGGCCGTTGAACGGGTAGGGTGGCTCGATTGCCAGCGCCATGGCCGGCTTGTGCAGCAGGCGCACGATCGCGCTGCGCACCAGGCTCGGCTTGGCTGCATTCGCGACCGCGCGGGGCGCGGGCTTGCGGGACGGAATCACGGCGGACTGCGGCACAGCGGACTGCACCGCGCCCAGACCGGTAATCTCGCCCAGCCGCTGCCGCATCAGATCGCCGAATGCGCCTTCGGGAATCTGCGCGAGCATCGGCCGCGCGCGTTCGGCCAGCCGCGCCTTGCCGTCGAGCGTGCCGAGCTTGATGTCCTTGCCCAGTTCCTGGAAGAAGAATTCCGAAAGCGGCATCGCCTGCTGCAGGCGCGCATCGAAACCACTCGCGCCTTCCTGCCGCACGATGGTGTCCGGATCCTCGCCATCGGGCAGGAACAGGAAGAACGCCTGGCGTCCGTCCTTCATGCGCGGCAGCACCGATTCGAGCGCGCGCCAGGCGGCACGCTGCCCGGCCGCATCGCCGTCAAAACAGAAATACACGTCAGGCGCATTGCGGAACAGCAGTTCGGCGTGTTCGGGCGTGGTGGCCGTGCCGAGGGTGGCGACCGCTTCCTTCACGCCGAACTGGAACAGCGACACCACGTCCATGTAGCCCTCGACCACGATCAGCCGCGTGATCTTCTGGTTCGCCTGCCGCACCTGCCACAGGCCGTACAGTTCGCGCCCCTTGTGGAAGAGCGCGGTCTCGGGCGAGTTGAGGTACTTGGGGCCGTCGTCCTTCTGCAGCACGCGGCCGCCGAAGGCGATCACGCGGCCGCGGCGATCGTGGATCGGGAACATCACCCGATCGCGGAACTTGTCGTAGACGTGGCCGCGATCGTTCTTGGAAAACAGTCCGGCGCGATCGAGCAGTTTCATCCGGCGCTCGTCGGTGCCGAGCGCATCCTTGAGCGCGGAATAGCCATCGGGCGCATAGCCGATGAGGAACTGCGCGCGCGTGGCCGCGTCCACGCCGCGGCCGTCGAGATAGCTGCGCGCCTTGTCGCTGCCTTCGAGCTGGCGCTGGAAGAAGCGCGCGGCCGCTTCCAGCGCGCTGAACAGATCGCGGGTGTCGTTGTTCTGGTTGCGCTGCTGCGTTTCGCGCGGCACGTCCATGCCGTTGCGCCGCGCCAGTTCCTCGACCGCGTCGAGGAATTCGAGGCGGTCGTAATTCATCAGGAACGACAGCGCGGTGCCGTGCGCGCCGCAGCCGAAGCAGTGATAGAACTGCTTGGTCGGCGAGACCGTGAACGATGGCGAACGCTCGTCGTGGAACGGACAGCACGCCGAATATTCCTTGCCCTGCCGCTTCAGCGGCACGCGCGCGCCGACCACCTCGACGATATCCGTCCGGGCGAGCAGTTCGTCGATGAAGGCGTCGGGGATGCGGGCCATGGCCGACTAGGATGCCACGCAGCCCGGGATCCGTCAGTGCGGAGGATCCGGAGGAATCGCGGGCGAAGGCTCGGCGACCGGATCGCCGCCGTGCGCGCGCCGCTTGCGCCGGGCCTGCCAGCGCTCGTCGATCACCGCCGTCAGCAATGCGCCGGCCAGGAACACCACGGTCGCGTAGTAGACCCATACCAGCAGGATCACCAGCGCGCCCATCGAGCCATACGCACTGCCGGGCGCGGCCTCGGCGATGTAGAGCCCGATCAACCAGCGGCCGGCGACGAACAAGGCGGCGGTCAGCGTGCCGCCGAGGAACGCCTGCCGCCATACGACGCGGCGGTCGGGCAGATAGTGGTACAGCAGCGCGAATGCGAGCACGTACAGCGCCATCGAGGCAGTGTTGCCGACTGCGGGCAACGCCGACGGCGCGCGTGCGAACACCACCTGCAGCGCGGTGTTGAGCGTCATCGACACCAGCAGCAGGAAACCCAGCGCCAGCACCACGCCGAACGAGAAGATGCGCTTGCGCAGCCATGCGCCGATGCCTTCCAGCCGCTGCACGTCGGTGCGGAAGATCAGGTTCAGCGCGGCCTGCAACTGGCTGAACACCGCGGTCGCGCCGATGAACAGCAGCAGCGTGCTCCACCAGCCGGCCAGCGATCCCACCGAGGGCCGGTTGCTGGCATTGCGGATCACCGTATCGGCGATGCCGGCGGCCTCGCGCCCGGCCAGTTCGCCGATCTGCCGGATCAGCGCATCCTGCGCGCTCGGATAGAGCGCGGTGGTCAGCCAGAGCAGCAGCACCAGCAGCGGCGCCAGCGAGAGCAGGGCATAGAACGCCAGCGAAGCGGCCTGCGCCATGACGTCGATTTCGATGAAGCGCTGCACCATCACCACAGGCAGGCTGCGCTGCAGGTGTCGCACCAGTTTCAGCAGGTTGTCGCGCACGCTGAGCGGCATTCGCTTGGTCGGGGGGAGTGCCGTGGCAGGATCCCGTCAGCGCCGTCATCGCGCCGTGATAGCGTCAGTCCGATGCGGCCAGTGCGTGCAATGCGGCGCCGCTCACGCGCTGCACGGTCCATTCGTCCTGGCCGAGCGCACCGAGGCTGCGATAGAAGCGGATGGCCGGTTCGTTCCAGTCCAGCACGGACCATTCGAAGCGACCGTAGCCGCGTTCCACCGCCAGTTTCGCCAGATGGATCATCAGTTGCCGGCCCACGCCCGCACCGCGGAAGCGCGGCCGCACGAAGAGGTCTTCCAGATACAGGCCCGGCACGCCGAGGAAGGTCGAAAAGCTCGGAAAGAACAGCGCGAAACCGGCCGGCGCGCCGTCGACTTCGGCGATCACCACTTCGGCGGCGGGCCTGGGGCCGAACAACTGCCTGGCCAGGATGTCCTCGGTCGCCACCACTTCATGCGACAGGCGCTCGTACTCGGCCAGTTCACGGATGAAGGCGAGGATGTGCGGGACATCCTCGCGCGTGGCGGGGCGAAGCGCCGCCGCGGCGCCGGGGGCGGAATTCGTCATCGCAGCGTGCTCGCCCGTTGCGATTAACTGCTGAAACGCTGCTTCACCAGCGCCGAGACCTGGCCCATGTCGGCCTGGCCGGCCAAACGCGGCTTCAGCACGCCCATCAGCTTGCCCATGTCGGCCGGACCGGTGGCCCCGGTCTCGGCAATGGCGGCGTCGATGGCGGCCAGGATTTCCGCCTCGCCCAGCCTGGCCGGCAGGTAGCGTTCGATCACCACGATTTCGGCGCGCTCGATGGCGGCCAGATCCTCGCGGCCGGCGGCCTCGTACTGGTTCACCGAATCCTTGCGCTGCTTGACCATCTTCTCCAGCACGGCGAGCACGGCGGCGTCATCCAGTTCGATGCGTTCGTCGACTTCGCGCTGCTTGATGGCGGCGTTGACCAGCCGGATCACGCCGAGCGTGTCCTTGTCGCCGGACTTCATCGCGGCCTTCATGTCTTCGGTGAGCTGCTGCTTCAGGGGCATGGGATTCTCCAGTCCGTCGGGGCGGAAGCATGTTCAGGAAAACGCTTCCAGGGGGCCATCATTTCATGGGATCCAGAAACACAAAAAGCCGGCCACGCTCGCGCGTGCCGGCTTCTGTCCAGGCGCCGTCGCTCAGTACAGGCGCTGGCGCTTGGTGACGTCGCGCGAGGAGCGACGCAGCTGGCGCTTCACCGCGGCAGCGGCCTTGCGCTTGCGTTCCTGGGTCGGCTTCTCGTAGAACTCGCGCTTGCGGGTTTCAGCCAGGACGCCGGCCTTCTCGCAGGTGCGCTTGAAGCGACGGAGCGCAAACTCAAACGGCTCGTTTTCGCGGACTTTGACGCTGGGCATACGTAATCTCGATAGGGTAAACGGCCCGGCCTGACCGGGTGAGCCGCGCATTATAGCGGCGCGGGGTCCAAAGGTGCAACATAGCCCCACCACGTCACGCAGTCCTGCCCCCATGAAAGTCCTCGGCATCGAAACCAGTTGCGACGAAACCGGCGTGGCCGTCTATGACACCGGCCGCGCCGGCGCCGACGGTCTGCTCGCCCACGCGGTCTACAGCCAGATCGACCTGCACGCCGAATACGGCGGCGTGGTGCCCGAGCTGGCCAGCCGCGACCACGTGCGCAAGCTGCTGCCCTTGATCCGGCAGACGCTGGCCGAAGCCGGCCTGGCGACCTCGGATCTGGATGGCGTGGCCTATACCGCCGGTCCCGGGCTGGTCGGGGCGCTGCTGGTCGGTGCGGGCGTGGCGCGTTCGCTGGCCTGGGCGCTGGAGGTGCCGGCCGTGGCCGTCCATCACATGGAAGGCCATCTGCTGGCGCCGCTGATCGAGCACGATCCGCCGCAGCCGCCGTTCGTCGCCCTGCTGGTGTCCGGCGGGCACACGCAACTGGTGGCCGTCGATGCCATCGGCCGCTATCGCCTGCTGGGCGAAACGCTCGACGACGCCGCGGGCGAGGCCTTCGACAAGACCGCCAAGCTGATGGGGCTGCCGTATCCGGGCGGCCCACAACTGGCGAAGCTGGCCGAATCCGGTGTGCCCGGCCGCTTCCGGTTCGCGCGGCCGATGACCGACCGCCCGGGCCTGGATTTCAGTTTCTCCGGCTTGAAGACCCAGGTGCTGCTGGCTTGGCGCGACAGCGATCAGAGCGATCAGACCAAGGCCGACATCGCGCGCGGGTTCGAGGATGCGGTGGTCGATACGCTGGTCATCAAGTGCGAGCGCGCGCTGGATGCCGCCGGCTGCGATTCGTTGATCGTCGCCGGCGGCGTGGGCGCGAACAAGCGTCTGCGCGCGCGCCTGCAGGAGATGGCCGCGCGACGCAGCGGCGGGCGGGTGTCGTTCCCACGGCTGGAACTGTGCACGGACAACGGCGCGATGATCGCCTTC
Organism: Pseudomonadota bacterium; assembly: GCA_023390905.1. Classification (GTDB taxonomy): domain Bacteria; phylum Pseudomonadota; class Gammaproteobacteria; order Xanthomonadales; family Xanthomonadaceae; genus Pseudoxanthomonas_A. The sequence continues at coordinate 42,979 of JAEWBY010000050.1, forward strand.
GCCGGCGCGTTGCGTCTGCAAGCCGGCCAGCACGAAAGCGCCGAAGTGAAGGTCACCCCGCGCTGGGACATGGCGACGCTGACGCCGTTGGCATCGGCCGGGATCGGGGAACAGGGATTCGTCGCAAACCCGCTGCGCGGCTAACATCCGATCCCGAATCCCGAAACCCCGGATCACTCATGGACATCGTCTTCATCGAAGGGCTGCAGATCGAGGCCGTGATCGGCATCCACGAGTGGGAACGGAAGATCCGCCAGACACTGCGTTTCGATCTGGAACTGGGCTTCGACAACCGCGTGCCCGCCGCCAGCGACGACGTCGCCCACACGCTGGACTACGATGCGATCAGCCAGCGCATCACCACCTATGTGGAGGCTTCGTCGTTCGGTCTCATCGAAACGCTGGCCGAGCGGTGTGCGGCGCTGGTCATGGACGAGTTCGGCGTGCGCTGGCTGCGGCTGCGGCTGGGCAAGCCGGGCGCGGTGCGCAACGCGCAGACCGTGGGCGTGTTGATCGAGCGGTCGCGGAATCAGGCATGACGCAGGCCGCGGCGCACGATTACCTGCTGATTCTGGGAAGCGCGGCGGAAGATGGCGAGCGTCGTCTGGCGCAGGCGCGCGCGCACCTGCTCGCGCACGGCGCCATCGGCGCGGCATCACGCGTCGTGCGCGGCCCGAGCGTGGATCCCGGCGATGCGAACGTCTACACCAACCAGGCGATCCTGCTGCGGGTCGCGCTCGAACGGACGGCGTTCGAAGCCGCGCTCAAGGCATCCGAACATCGGCTGGGCCGCGATGCCCAGCATCGTGGCCTGATCGATCTTGATCTCGCGCGCGAGTACGACGAGCACGGCCGCCTGCGATGGGAAAACCCGGCGAAACTGGCGCATCCGCTGTTCCGCGATCTCGCGGCGAGCGTCGTGCCCGCCGCCCCTGCAATCAGATGAACAGCGAACGCCCGCCGTCCACCGCGATCACCTGGCCGGTGATGTAGGCATTGCCGTCCAGCAACCAGCGCACGGCCGACACGATGTCCTCCGGTGACCCCTGCCGCTGCAGGGCGGTGCGCGCGTGCACGATCTCCAGTGTCTCGGCCTTCACCGGATTTTCCGACCACAGCACGTTGCCGGGCGCGACCGCATTGACGCGCACTTCCGGGCCGAGTTCGCGCGCCAGCGAGCGCGTCATCATCACCAGCGCCGCCTTGGCCATGCTGTAGATCGTGTGGCCGGCGAGCGGGCGCTCGGCGTAGATGTCGGCGATGCTGACGATCGCACCGCCGCTGGCGCGCAGGTGCGGCGCGGCTGCCTGCGACAGGAAGAACGGCGCGCGCGCGTTCGAGCCGAACAACTCGTCCCACTGTTGCGGCGTGGCCTGCCCGACCGGCGTGGCGTAATAGGCCGAGGCATTGTTGACCAGCGCATCGAGCCGGCCGAACTGGCCGACGGTGCGCGCCACCAGTTCCGGCAGCCGATCGAATTCGAGCAGATCGGCCTGCAGCGTCAGCACGCTGCCGGCGCGCGCGCGGTCCAGTTCCTGCGCCAGTGCCTGCATCGCCTCGCCCGAATGGCGGTAATGCAGCGCCACGCGGTAGCCATCGGCATGCAGGGCGCGCGCGATCGCCGCGCCCACGCGCTTGGCGCTGCCGGTGATCAGGGCGACGGGGGCGTCGGTCATCGGTGTCTCCTTGAGCCGGACATTCTCTCTGCCTGCCGTTGACAGCGCACCGGTCAAGCTGTGCTCCCCACACGCTTGACGGTACGCAGGGAATCGCGCATGTTGCAGTGCATCAATGGCGCCGGAACACCGGTGCACACACGGAAGGATCGGATGGACTGGGCTCAGTACCGTACCACCACCTTTGACGAGCTGATTCAGCCCGATGGCCGGCCGCGCCCGGCCGCGCGGCGACTGATCGACTACCTGGCCGGGCTTTCCGGGCGCGAACTGGCCGAGCGCCAGCTCGCTGCCGAGGTGATCGCGCGCGCGCAGGGCATCACCTTCACAGTGTACTCGGACGGACGCAACGTCGATCGCACGCTGCCGTTCGATCTGATCCCGCGCGTGATCGACCGCCGCGAATGGCAGCGCACCGAGGCCGGCCTCAAGCAGCGCATGCAGGCGCTGAACCTGTTCATCGGTGACATCTACGGCGCGCAGCGGATCGTGCAGGACAAGGTGTTCCCGGCGATGCTGCTGAAGGAGTCGGTGAACTTCCGCGCGCAATGCGTGGGCATCACGCCGCCGCTGGGCGTGTGGGCGCACGTATGCGGATCGGATCTGGTGCGCGATGCGGACGGCACGCTGTACGCGCTGGAGGACAACCTGCGCATTCCCAGCGGCGTGTCGTACATGCTGGAGAACCGCATGGTGGCCAAGCGCGTGTTCCCGGAACTGTTCGAGACCAGCGCCATCCTGCCGGTCGATGACTATCCGGCCCAGCTCTACGACACGCTCGCGGCGCTTTCGCCCCGGCCGGGCGATGTGCCCACCATCGTGCTGCTCACGCCGGGCGTGTTCAACAGCGCGTACTTCGAGCATGCATACCTGGCGCAGGCGATGGGCATCGAACTGGTCGAAGGCAGCGATCTGTTCGTGGCCGAGGACGACTGCACCTACATGCGCACGGTATACGGGCCGCAGCGCGTGGACGTGATCTACCGGCGCGTGGACGATCTGTTCCTGGATCCGGACGTGTTCCTTCCCGATTCGGTGCTCGGCGTGCCCGGGCTGATGCGCAGTTGGCGGGCCGGGCGCGTGGCGCTCGCCAATGCGCCGGGCGCGGGCGTGGCCGATGACAAGGTCGTCTTCGCCTACGTGCCGAAGATGATCAAGTACTACCTGGATCAGGAGCCGATCCTGCCCAACGTGCCGAGCTATCTCTGCCACGACAGCAACGATCGCCGCTACGTGCTCGATCACCTCGAGGATCTGGTGGTGAAGCCGGCCAACGAATCCGGCGGCTACGGCATGCTGATCGGCCCGCGATCCACGCGCCGCCAGCGCGACCGCTTCCGCGCACTGATTGAATCCAATCCGCGCAACTACATGGCGCAGCCGACGCTGTCCCTGTCCACCGCGCCGATCGTGACGCGGCAGGGGCCATCACCGCGCCATCTGGATCTGCGGCCGTTCGTGCTGTCGCGGCAGGACACCTATGTCACCACCGGCGGGCTGACGCGGGTGGCGATGACCAAAGGATCGCTGGTGGTCAATTCCTCGCAGGGCGGCGGCGCCAAGGACACCTGGGTCGTCGACTTCGATGAGGACCTGCACTGATGCTGTCGCGGGTGGCCGATCACCTCTACTGGTTCAGCCGCTATGTCCGCCGCGCCGAGAACACCGCAAGGCTGATCGGCGTGGGCAGCCAGTTGCAGCTCGATCTGCCGCGTTCGGTGCGTTTTGCATGGCGGCCGATGATCGACACCGTCGGCGCGGGCGAACTGTTCAACCATCACTTCCCGGATGCTGGCGACGATGTTGGAGATGTGGAAGTGATCGGCTTCCTCGTGCTGGATGCGCGCAATCCCTCCTCACTGCGCAGTTCGCTGGAAGCGGCGCGCGAAGTGCTGCGCGGCATCCGCGACAGCCTGCCGCTGGAGGTCTGGGAAGCGGTCAACGATCTGCACCTGCATCTGGAAACCGCGGGGGAACACGGCATCAGCCGGCGTTATCGCGTGGATTTCCTCAACCGCATCGTCGATGGCTGCCTGAAGGTGTCGGGCCTGCTAAGCGCGAACGTCAGCCGCGACATCGGTTATCAGTTCCTGCGCCTGGGCACCGCGCTGGAACAGGCCGACATGACCACGCGGATCATCGATGCCGGCGCGTCGGGCCTGATTACGCCGCGCAACGAGGACGATCGCGAGAACTACCGCAACCTGCAATGGATGAGCGTGCTGCGCGGGCTGGCCGCGTACCAGATGTACCGGCGCCACGTGAAGCAGCGCGTCAATGCCGAGCCGGCGCTGCGCTTCCTCTTGCAGAACGTGGAGTTCCCGCGCAGCGTGCAGTTCTGCCTGTCGCGCATCCAGAGCGTGCTGCCGACGATGCCGCAGCGGCCGGCGGTCGATCGCCATCTCAACCGCGTCATCGGCCTCATCCGCAACGCGGATCCGGCGTGGCTGGCGCACCATGATCCGGCCGGCTTCATGGATGAAATCCAGCAGCACCTGGCGGCGTTGCACGATGCCATCGCCGAAGGCTATTTCAGCCTCTGACGCGCGGAGGGACGCGTCGGGCTATTGCTGTTGCTGACCCTGCGCATCGCCGGGATCGCGACGCAGCGCCTGACGGCGTGGCGGCAAGGTCACCGGCGTGGCTTCTGCCGGATCTTCCTCCTGCGCGCGGGCGGCCTCCCATGGAAAACGCGGCAGGCTGTGCACCGCCGCCACCAGCTTGCGCGACCAGCTCTCGTGGATTTCCGCATACAACGGCGTGTCGCCTTCCAGCCGCATCTGCTGCGTCAGTTTCAGATCGCCGGCGCGCAGCAGGGCCAGATCGATCGGCATCCCGACCGAAAGATTGGAGCGGATGGTCGAGTCCAGTGACACCAGCGCGCAGCGCGCCGCATCCTCCAGCGAGGTCTGCGGACGCAGGATGCGATCGAGGATCGGCTTGCCGTACTTGGATTCGCCGATCTGCAGGTAGGGCGTTTCGGGCGACGCGGCGATGCAGTTGCCCAGCGGATACACCATGTACAGTCCCGGCCGTTCACCGGCGATCTGGCCGCCGAGCACCAGCGTGGCCTGCACGCTGACATCGGCGTGCTGGCCATCATCGCGGACCTTGGCCTGGCTGGACACCAGCACCTCGCCCACATATTCGGCCACTTCATACAGATGCCGGAAGCTGCGCAGGCTGCGCGTGGCGGCCGGGTCATCGACATCGCGCTGCAGGCGGGCGATCGTCAGTTGCGTGGTGGCTAGATTGCCCGCCGACAGGATCACGAACACGCGATCGCCGGGAAACTCGAACACATGCATCTTGCGATACACGCGCACGTCGTCGAACGATGCACTGGTGCGCGTGTCCGCGGCGAAGACCAGTCCCTGATCCACTTCGATACCAACGCAGTAAGTCATGGCCAAACCGTGTGGGGGTGCTGCGGAATTGTAGAGGCTCTGCCGCCGCGGTGCGTCGAGACCGTGACGGGTCGCGCCGGCGTGGCCCGTACAATGGCGCGAACGTTCCAAGCGAGCCACCCCATGCCGGTTTCCCTGCCGCCCCCCGACGCCGATGCGCTCGCCCACAGCCAGCGCCTGTCCGCATTGCTGCGTGAAGAGATCCGCGCCCAGCAGGGCTTCATTCCGTTCTCGCGCTTCATGGAGCGCTGCCTGTATGCACCCGGGCTCGGCTATTACAGCGCGGGCAGTGCGAAATTCGGCGCGGCCGGCGATTTCGTCACCGCGCCCGAACTCGGGCCGTTGTTCGCCACCTGCATCGCGTCGGCAACCGCGCCAGTGCTGCAGCAACTGGGCCCGCAGGCCGAATTCCTCGAAATCGGCGGCGGCAGTGGCGCGCTGGCCGAAGTGGTGCTCAAGCGCCTGCTGGAACTGGACGCGCTGCCTTCGCGCTACGCCATCCTCGAACCGAGCGCGGATCTGCGCCAGCGCCAGCGCGATCGACTCGCCCGCCACCTCATTCCGCCGGTGTTCGATCTGGTTGAATGGCTCGATGGCCCGCCGTCCGAGCCCTGGGACGGCGTGCTGTTCGCCAATGAAGTGATCGATGCTCTCCCCACGCCGCGCTTCACGCTGCGTGATGGTGAAGTGTTCGAGGAGCATGTCGGGCTCGACGAGGCGGATCGTTTCGTGCGCACGGATCGGCCCGCCGATGCACTGCTGGCCGCGGCCGTGCGCCATGTCGAACGCTATCTGGAGCAACCGTTCCCGGATGGCTACCGCTCGGAGCTGCTTGCGCAACTGCCGTACTGGATCCAGGCGGTGATGGGCGGACTGCGATCGGGAGCGATGCTGTTCGTCGATTACGGTCATCCGCGCCGCGAGTTCTACCTGCCCGAACGCGGCGACGGCACCCTGCGCGCGTTCTATCGTCAGCAGATGCATGCCAATCCATTCCTGTGGCCGGGCCTGCAGGATCTGACGGCCTCGGTCGATTTCACCGCTCTGGCCGAGGCCGGCACGCAGGCCGGATTCGATCTGGCCGGCTACAGCGACCAGGCCAGTTTCCTGCTCGGCAATGGACTGCCCGAACGCATGCAGGAAGTGGAGGCGCGCGCCGATGAAGTGGCGCAACTGCGCTTCCGCAACGAGGCGAAGAAGCTGACGCTGCCCGGCGAAATGGGCGAACGCTTCCAGGTGATGGGCTTCTCGCGCGATGTCGAATTCGGTGCGGCCTTTCTCGCCAACGATCTGAGCTGGCGCCTGTGATCGAACGGCTCAAGCCGTTTCGGCGGCCGTGGCTGTGGTTCGCGCTGTGGTGCCTGGCGATCGCGATCGTCGCGGCTGTCTCGCTGGGGCCGCCGCCCCCGTTGCCGGAACTGCCCAGCGGCACCGACAAGATCGAGCATGCGCTGGCTTACGCGCTGCTCGCCTTCGGCGCGGTGCAGATCTTCGACAGTCGCTCGACTTGCGCGGTGGCGGGCGTGGCGCTGGTGATCATCGGCATCGGCATCGAGTTCGCGCAGGGGGCATTCACGGTGGATCGCCTGCGTGATCCGTTCGATGCGATCGCCAACGCGATCGGCGTGCTGATTGGCCTGGCCAGTCGCGCGACGCCGGCGCGCGACTGGCTGCTCCGGTTCGAGCGGCGTGCGTGGCGCTGAAACCGCCCGCCGCTGCGGACGAATTCAGGGACTGAGCCGCACCTCATCCAGCACCCACATGTCCGGCCGCGTGTCCCCAGTGAAGTTGATGCAGAGATCCTGACGGCCGCGCATTCCGGTCGGCAAGACCACGTCCAGTGTGGTGAAGCCATCGGCATCGGGCGCCTGCGGCAGCGCCACGCGCGCGATCGGCTCACCGGTGCAATCGCCGGTGCGCACGCGCAGTTCGCGCCGCCCGTCGGTGGCCGGTTCGAACCGGCGCTTGGGTTCGTCATGCGCGAGTTGGAAGAAGTACGGAATGCGGCCGGCACGCACGATCACCCGGGAGATCCCGGACAGGTCCGCGTCCGTCCAGCGCCAGCACGGATTGAAGATGGCGACATTGAACAGTGCGCGCTCGCCGTCCACCGGGCCGTCATCCTCCAGCCGCAGCAGCAACCGGCCCGCGTCGGGACACGTCGCGAGCTGATCATCGGTGCGCCGGCGCAGATCCTCGTGCGTGAACCGGCGCGTGACGACGGGCCCGACCGCGCGCCCGTCGGCGAACGCTGCGGCACGGATGGTGGCTGGCAGCGAGACACCCAGCGGATCTTGGTAGCGCGGCGACTGCGCGTGCGGCGCACTGCCATCGCGCGTGTAGTGGACGGAGTAGCCCAGCGGGTTCTGTAGCCGCACGCGTGCGCCCCCGACGTCTTCGATGTCCATCAGCACCGAGAACGGTGTCGGCGCCGCCGCGATGCCGATGCTGCGATAGCGGGCCATCTGGGTGGGAAGACGCGCGAGGAAATCGGGAAGATCGCGCCGCGATGCAGGCGACCAGCCCACTTCCGCGAGCGCGGCCAGGCGCGGGAACAGATGATGCTGCACGCGCGCGAACCTGCGCGTGTGCTCGGTCCACAGATTGGCCTGCAGGCCGAGGATGTGGTGGCGCAACGCGGCCGGCAGCGCTTCGTGCACGGGTTCGAACGCGTAAACCTGTTCCAGCGTGACCTGTGCCGGGCGGCCGGGTGGCTCGTCCGGCGACGCGGTCTGCAGGTAATCGAAGTAGAGGTGCGACTTCGGCGTCATGATCACGTCGTGACCCTGGCGCGCGGCTTCCAGGCCGCCCTCGGTGCCGCGCCATGACATCACCGTGGCTTCGGGCGGAAGCCCGCCTTCGATGATCTCGTCCCAGCCGATCAGCCGGCGGCCGCGATCTTCCAGATATTTCTCCAGCCGCTTGAGCATGTAGCTCTGCATGGCGGCTTCATCGGCCACGCCCAGTTCGCGCATGCGCGCCTGCACGCGCGGGGAGTTCTCCCATTGATCCTTGACCGCCTCGTCGCCACCCAGGTGCACGTAGCGGCCCGGGAACAACTCGATGACCTCATCGAGCACCTGCTCGAGAAAGCGCAGCGTGCGTTCTTCGTTGTTGAACAGATACGGATGGACACCCCACTGATTCGAGACCTCCGGGCGCGCGTCGAGCACGCCGAGTTCGGGATAGGCGGCGATCGCGGCCTGCGCGTGGCCGGGCACGTCGACTTCCGGCACCACGTTGATGTGCAGCCGCGCCGCATGTTCGACCACCTCGCGGATCTGCGCCTGCGTGTAATGTCCGCAGTACTGGCGCGGGCGGCCGTGCGCGTCGCGTCCGGCATCGCCGGCGGGCACGCGGCAGCCGCCCACTTCGGCCAGTCGCGGATATTGCTTGATCTCGATGCGCCAGCCCTGATCGTCGGTCAGGTGCCAGTGGAACGTGTTGAGCTTGTGCAGCGCCATCGCATCGAGCAGTTGCTTGATCTCGTCCACGCTCTGGAAATGCCGGGCCGAATCGAGCATGAAGCCGCGCCACGGAAAACGCGGCGCATCCTCGATCCGCACGGCGGGAATGCGGACCGGCGAAGCGTCGTCGAGCGTGGCCAGTTGCCACAGCGTGATTGCGCCATGGAAGAGTCCGCGCTCCTCGCGCGCGGTCACGTCGATGCGATCGGCACCGACGTGAAGGCGGTAGCCTTCGTCCGGAATGTCGCGTGCATCGGCGGCGAGACTGAAAAAGATGCCGTGTGTGTGCTTGCCGTCGGAATCGATGCGCGGCGATGCGCCCAGTCGATCGCGGATGCGTTGCGCGAATTGGCCCGCCACGCGCGCGGCCGCATCGCCTTGCGCATGCAACGGCGTGTCCGCGTCCAGCACGAACACTCCCGCCAGCGTCTGCATCTTCGCGGGCGCCGGAATCAGTGCCGGTGCCCTTGCCGTGCCGGTCTTCGTTTCGGCCGCACCGGTGGACAGCGACAGGCAGGCAAGCATCGCCGCCAGGCCCAGCGCCTGCGTGCGCTTCATCGCGTTGGACATTCGCCAATCCTCAAAAAAGAGGGCCCAGAACGTCTGGGCCCCTGGAGAGACAAGACTTCACGGAAACAACAGGGGGAGAAAAACAACGAGCCCGCTGACCACGCGTCGGGACCGGCATCGCCGATCCCGACGTCCGCCGATCAGAACTGGAACCGCAGCGAGGCCATGTAGCGTCGGCCGCTGCGATAGACGCCGCGGGTCAGGCGTTCGGTGGTTGCGTAGCTGTGGTAGGCCTCGTCCAGCAGGTTCATCGCTTCCAGGCTGACGCTGAAGGAATCGGTGATCTTGTAGGCGACCGAGGCATCGACCGACTTGTACGGGCGCGTCCACAGGTTGTCGCCGCGATCGACGTTGGTGAAGTACTCGCTGCGGTACGAGTACGTCACGCGCGCGCTCCAGTCGTCGTTCTCGAAGAACGGGCTGAGGTTGTACTGGATCTTCGAGTTGTACGGCAGCGGATCGCCGGTGCTCGACTTGCCGTCGGAGTAGGTGTAGTTCGCCACCACGCCGAAGCCATCGCCGAAGTTGTACTGGTACGCGAGCGAAATGCCCTTGATTTCAGCGGTGCCGGCGTTGTCCGGCCGCGAGACCTGGTAGACCGTCTCGCGGCCCTGGCTCTGGTTGAAATGGCTTTCGGCGCGGGTGGTTTCCAGCACGTAATCGGAGATGTCCTTGTAGAACACGGTGCCGGCCAGGATCGCGTTCTCGGAGAAATACCACTCGGCCGAGAAATCCAGATTGGTCGACTTGTACGGATCCAGATCCGGATTGCCGCCGCCGCCGGTCAGCGTCTGATCGCCGAGCCACAGATAGCTCGACATCTGGCCGAAGTTGGGACGCGAGATGACCTTGGCCGCCGAGAAGCGCAGCACCCAATCGTCGGTGAGGTCATAGACCAGGTTCACGTTCGGCAGCACGTTGTTGTATTTCTTCTTCACGCTGACCGGCGCGTAGCCGGTGGCCGGACACGGCGGCGGTACGTCGGTCGCCACACAGGCCCAGCTTGCGCTTTCCGATTCGGTCTGCACGTAGCGCACGCCGACGTTGCCGCGCAGACGATCGAAACTGAAGTCGCCCTGCAGATACGCCGCATTCACGTCCTCGTCGATCGTCCACGTGTTGGCCGCGAAAGAGGGATCATTGAAGGTGCTGGGCACCGGCATCGTCTGCCACGGTGCGAGCCAGTCGCCGCTGAGGATGTAGTCGGCCAGCGCCCAGCCGTCGATGGTGAAGCGGTTGTTGAGATCGCCGACGTTGGAGAATCCGTTGAGGTAGTTGCCGGGCACCGGACGCGGGTTGAACATCGAGGCCGGCGCATCGCCGTAGCCCGCGACCGCGGCCAGCGATACGCCGCCCATGACCTGGCCAGTTTCGTGTTCGCGGCGCTTGATGCCGAACCGCAGCAGGTACAGCGGCGAATCGAAGCGCAGGCCGAAATCGATCTGGCCGTATTTTTCCTCATCGCGATTGGGCTTGAACACCACGTTGCCGCCCCAGCCGGGATTCCAGGTCGCCGCGCTGTCCGGATCCGAGCCCCAGCCGCCGTCCATGCGGAACGAGGCCGGATTGGTGAACGGGTTGTTGCCGTGATAGGTCACGCTGCCGGGGAAATGCGGCGCGCCGCTGATGTCGTACGTGTAATCGGCCCAGTTGAGGAATTCGCCGAACACCTGGCGGCTGGTGCCGCCCTTGGCTTCGGTGGTGCCGAGCACGGCCGAGGCGAACCAGCGCTCGTCGTTCCAGGTGGCCTTCAGATCGTAGGACTCGGTGTCCACTTCGGCCTGGCGGTTCTGCAGATCGTAGACGCTGAGTGCGTTGCGGAACGTACCGCGCGTGATGACGCCATTGTCGATGGTGACGTCGGTGAGCCTCATCAGTCCATTCCACGCGTTGCCCATGAAGGCGAACATCGACTGATTCATGTTGTCGTAGCTGGCATCGACGCGCAGCGCGTTGAACTCCAGGTTCAACTTGTCGGTCGGCTTGAACTGCAGCGCCACCGAATAGGTATCGCGCTTGCGTTCCTGTTCGAAGTAGGAGGCGCTGAGCGAGTTGGGCCCGCGTGCATCGAGGTTGGCTTCCAGCGTGGCCGCGCATTCGCCCACGCACGACGCCGGCAGCGTCGGTTGCGAGCCGTCCGGATTCGGCGGTCGCGACCAGTCCGGCGGCAGATTGTTGACCGAACCGCCACCGCCCTGGCCGTCGCGATAATCGCGCGCGGACACCGAGCCATAGGCTTCGACGCCATCGCGGCGGATGTTCTCGGTCGCGGTCTGCGCCGACACGATGATGCCGAAGTTGTCGGCCGCGTTCTTCCAGCCGAACATCACCGAGGCCTGCGGATCGAAGTCGCGCACGCGATCGTTGTACAGCGAGCTGACCTGCCCGGAGATCAACGTGCGGTCTTCCAGGTCCAGCGGCTTGCGCGTGCTGACGATCACCGTGCCGCCAATGGAGCCTTCGTCGATGTGCGCTTCGGGCGATTTGTAGACTTCCACCTTGCTGACGATCTGCGGCGCCAGCAGCGAATAATTGAACGTTCGGCCGGGCTGATCGACGATGAACCAGTCCGCCGAGGCCACCGTCTGCCCGTTGAGCAGCGTGCGGTTGAGCGCCGGATCGGTGCCGAGGATGCTGACCTTCTCGCCCTGTCCGAACAGGCGATCGATGGTGACGCCGGGAATGATCGTCATCGCCTCGGCGACGTTGGTGGCCGGAAACTTGCCGACGTCCTCGGCGGTGATGACATCGACGATCGCATCGGCGTTGCGCTTGGTGTCCAGCGCCTGTTGCAGGCTTCCGCGGATGCCGGTGACGGTGACGCGATCCAGTTCGGTGGCCTGGTTTTCCGGCGCCGGCGGCGCGGCACTGTCCTGCGCCTGTTGGGCGTGCGCGGTGATGCTCAGACACATCACGATCGCGGCGGATAATGCGGTCTTGCGGTAACTCATGCTGTCTCTCCCATCATGATTGGTTGTCACCTGCACGGCAGGCAGTGCGTGGCCGGACTCCCCGGTGGGCCATGGGCCTGTTTCATTGCGCGTTGCGTTGATCGAGGTACCAGCTTGCGGCGCCGATGACGCCGAGTTGCCCGTGCTCGACCAGCTTCACGGGAATGCGTTCGAGCGCCTGTCGCATCGGTCCCTTGTTGAGGAAGCGGGGTACGAAGTCGCTGT
>JAEWBY010000096.1 GCA_023390905.1 Pseudomonadota bacterium
ATATTTCGGGCTGCTGGGCCTGGCGCTGGCGGCGCGCGGCGTGCGCGCCTGGCGCGAGCGGCGCGGCGGCAAGATCGCGCGGTCCTACGGCAACGGCAGGACGGTGCGCGTGCCGAAGGGCCTCTCCGTGCTGGAGGCGAGCCTGCGGCACAATCTGCCGCATGCCAGCGTCTGCGGCGGCCGCGCCCGCTGCTCGACCTGCCGCATCCGCGTCATCGGCGATCATGCCGCCGCGCCGCTCGCGCCAGGCGCGCACGCCGCGCGCCGCCAGCGCCAGGCCCAGCAGCCCGAAATAGGTGATGGTGAAAGCGTCGGTGATGCGGTCGAGCGTCGCGGCCTCGGCCGTCGTGCCGACCTGGCGCGCGGTGAGATTGTGCGTGCGCCATTCCCCGTCATCGGCTTCGAACGCGACGCTGCGTCCGCCTTGGTAGATGCCGAGCAGCGACAATGTCGGGACCAGCACCGCGGCGGCGAGCAGGTAGGGTGCGGCGCGCACGAAGAACGGCTTGAGGCGCAGCCAGAAGAAGATGCCGATGCAGCCGTGCACCCAGGCAATGAGCAGCAGGATCGTCATCTGCCAGAGCCGGCCGGGCGCGGCGACGAAGAACAGATAGAGCTCCTGCGGATAGAGCTTTTGATGATCGTACAGCGTATAGCCGAGCCGTACCCCGACAACATGCGCCATGACCAGCGCGGGGATGCTCAGGCCCAGCACGAGCTGCAGCGGCTCGATCGTCCGCCAGCGAAACTGGCGGCGCTGATACAGCGCGTAGATGCCGAGACCCATATGGGTGAGCGCGGCCGTGTAGAACACGATCGCGATGGGGAGGAACTGCCAGAACGTCGTGTGGTAGTAGACGCCGGTCTCCATGGCATCGACCGATATATTGCCGAGCGCATGGTTGAGGAAATGGCTGACCACATAAGAGAACAGGATCAAGCCGCAGACCAGCCGCACCTGCCGCACGCTGGTCGCGCGGACGAGTTCGGACATGTGTGCAGGAGCGGTGGCCATGATTCGCTTGTATCAGTTCAGAAAGGAGAACGGCCAGCGTAGCGTTTAATTCCCGGGGTTGACAGGTTTCAGCATCATATGCCCGACAAGGTTACAAAACCGTAGGGTGGGCAAAGGCGTGAAGCGCCGTGCCCACCGAGTCTATACTTTCATGCACAGCGTGGGCACGCTTCGCTTTGCCCACCCTACGGCGTCCTCTGTGGGGCAACGATCGTCCCCCGCTCGCCCGGCAAGCCTGCGGCCGCATTGACTCCCTCTCCCAGGTTGGCGAAAAGCGCGGCCGTGACGATCGCTCCCGATATCTCCGTGAAGCCCGGCGGCGCCGAACGCCGTCTCATCTTTATTGCCGTGCTCGTCATCGCCGCAATGACGCTGCTGCGCATCGTCTACGCCTCAGCGATCGAGCTGCGCACCGACGAGGCCTATTACTGGACCTGGTCCAAGGAAGCCGCGCTCAGCTTCCTCGATCATCCGCCGGGCATCGCCTGGCTGATCCGTTTCGGAACCGCGATCTTCGGCGACACCACGCTCGGGGTGCGCTTCGGCGGCATCGTCGCGATGCTGGTGACGCAGCTGCTGCTGGCCGACATCGTCCGCCGTCTCACCCACGACGTGCGCGCGATCGTGTTCGCGGTGCTGATGCCGGAGGCGGCGCTCTATTACGGCCTGCTGGTGGCCAAGGTCGCGCCCGATGTCGCCATGATCCCGCTTGCAGTGGCGATGATGTGGTCGCTGGTGCGGCTGGCGCAGGGCGGCGACGGACGCTGGTGGCTAGTGGCCGGGCTGTTCGGCGGGCTGTCGATGCTGTCGAAGTTCACCGTGATCATGTTCGCGCCGGCGGTCGCCGCCTTTCTGCTGGTGCCGGATTGGCGCTGGCGCTGGTTGCGCAGTCCGTATCCCTATCTCGCGGTGCTGGTCGCGGTCGCGGTGTTATCGCCGGTGGTGATCTGGAACGCGCAGCACGACTGGGCCTCGTTCCGCTTCCAGGGCGTGCGCGCCACCGCCAATTACGGCATCTCACTGCGCACCATCGGCGAATACATTGGATTGCAATTCGGTCTGGTCGGCTTCGTCATGCTGCCGGTGGTGCTGACCGGGCTGGTGCTGTCGGCATGGCGCGGCTATCGCACGCGTGAGCCCGTCGCAATCCTGTTGTCGACCGCGGTGCTGGTGCCGTTCCTCTATTTCCTTTTCAAGTCGACGATGCTCCGGGTCGGCGACACCTGGCCGATGTTCATGTGGCCGGTCGGCTTCGCCGCGACCGCCGTGAACCTCGCGACGATGACGAAGGAGGATTGGTCGGCGCGCATGCTGAGGTCGTCGCTGTTCTGGGCCAGGACAGCGATTATCTCGGGACTCGCCTTCGTCGTCATCGTGTTCCTCTACTACGTCGCCGCGCCCTGGAATCTGCTCGGCCGGATCGACCCGATCGGCGCCGAGGCCGGCTATGAGCAGGTCGCCGCGCGCGCACAGGCCGCGCTCGACGAGACCGGCGCGACCTGGATCGCGACCACGGACTACCGCACCTACGCCATGATGCGCTGGCTGTTCCGCGGCCGCGTGCCCGTCATCGAGCTCAACGAGCGCGGCCGCTTCCAGGATTTTGCCGATCCCGGGATAGACAGGATCAAGGGTCACGCCGGTATCTATGTCGGGCGCAAGCCGGACGATAGCTCGTCGCTGTGGGAGAACATCCCGGCGAAACGCGAGCCGCTCGGCGAAGTCGACCGAAGCTGGCGCGGCGTCCGCTCGGATACTTATGCGATCGAGAAGCTCACCGGCTGGACGCCGGAGCTGTCGCCGCCGAAGGACTCGCCGCTGTTCCAGTGGAAGGTGCTGGCGGGAGAATTTGAAAAGCGAGTGCGCGCAGCGCGAGCGGGGTGGAGTGATCTCTCCACGCGCGCAGTATCGTAGGGTGGGCAAAGCGAAGCGTGCCCACGCATTTTTTGCGATCGAGAGAGATTGTGGGCATGGCGCAAGTGCGCCTTTGCCCACCCTACGATTTCGGTCTTGCGCAGAGATCCCTCACCCGTCTTGCCGCTACTCCTCGTCCTCCTTCTTCCGCAGCAGATCCGCCGCGAGGTCCGACAGCTTCGGCGGCGGTAGCGCCGCGAACGGCAGCGGCCTTGTGACGTCGATTGCCGCCAAGCCCAGGCGGGCCGTCAGCAATCCGTTGAGCACGCCTTCGCCGAGCCGCTGCGACAGCTTCGCCGCGATGCCGTGGCCGAGCATCTGCTGCA
>JAEWBY010000106.1 GCA_023390905.1 Pseudomonadota bacterium
ACTACATCGAGGTTTTCTACAATCGACAGCGCCGCCATGGACATCTGGGAGGCCTTGCGCCAATGATGTTTGAGGCGGTTAACTCAAAACAAAGCCCCTAACCGTCTACGAAAGCGGGGGCGTACCATCAACCCGAATCAGGTTTGCGTCTTCAAGTGTTTTTTTAAGTTCGTAGAACCGTTTTCGGTCGATACCAGAGGCGACAAGTCGGTCGCGCCAATCATCCATTCGGATACATGCTCCCGCAGGACTCAGACCCGCGTCCGCCAAGCGCTGGCGATGCTCAGTTAGGAGGTCGGCCAGGGCGCCAAGAGCGGTTGTCTGATTCTTGCCGCGTCCCACTTTACCGGAGCGCGCCGGAGGGACGTAGGAAGCGCTGGACAGGACCGCGCTCGATATCGGTTCGCCTGCTGTATCTGCGCCAAGGTCCACCGTTTGAAGCGTGAAAGCCAATGGGGCGGGATCCGGCGCATCTTTCATCTTGGTCGCTTGAAGCCGGATCACGCTGGTGTCGTCCTTAGTCAGAGAGTACTCCGCGTCCAGCGCGCCTTTTAGCGATGAAGACCCGCGTGCGCGGGATTTGTCCCCGTGGCCGGAATGGTGAACGAGAAGAACAGTGGGGCGGCCAAGGTCGCGAGAGCGCAGGAATCCGTCGATGTTGGCAATGAAGGCGCCCATGTCCTGAGTCGAATTCTCGTCGGCGCCACCAAAGTTGCGCGCTACCGTGTCGATAACGATCAACGAGGGGCGGGCGCCGAAGGTGTCGGCCATACTTTCGATTGTATGCGCGATAGAACCGGCTTCATCGTCTTTGCAAAGCTGGGTAGGGCGGTCGCCAACGAATAGCGGTGCCTCGCTCAGATCAATGGCATTGTGCTTCGCCCAGGCAGCAAAACGCCTATGAAGGCCATTCTGACCCTCGCCAGCGATATAGAACACGGCGCCTTGCGTGACGTCGTGGCCGTGCCAGGGCGTGCCGGTCGCTATGCAGCAGGCTAGATCTATGGCGACAAACGACTTGCCGGCACTGGGATCTCCAAACAGGAGGGCTAGCGCATCTGATTCCAGGTAGTCTCGGACGAGCCAGGAAATCGGCTTCAAGCCCAGACGAAGAATGTCGCCCACGCGATTGAATTGGAGGTCGGGAAGGGCCGTTGTCGTGCGATCAAGCCTGAGGTCCTCGCCCCCCATCCGCAGCGGGCTCGGCCGGCTTGCCTTCGTCGTCCTCCGCCATGCGGCGCTCGCACAGTGTTTCAGCAACCAAGAGCAGAACCGCCACTAGGCGCACATCGCTCTGGATCGAAAGATGCCCTGATCGGGCCCTCGTCTTTCTCAGTTGTGGGGAATCCGCCGTCGCGCGCACATAAAGTTTTCGAGGAACGTCGGCCGTCGCGCCGGCCGCTTGCGCCGCAGTGCGTCTTGCATCGCTGTCCATCGCATGCGATGACATGCGCTGCCGGTCACGCCCGCGAGTCGCCCATGTCGCTCATCCTGTTCTATCACCCGCTGGCTTCGTTCTGCCACAAGGTGCTGATTGCGCTGTACGAAAACGGCACGGCGTTCGAAGGCGAGATCATCCGGCCGGACATTCCACAGGAGCGCGCGGCGCTGCTGGAATTCTGGCCAGTGGGCAAGATGCCGGTGCTGCGCGATGAAACCCGCGGCGCGCTGGTGCCCGAGTCCACCATCATCATCGAATATCTCGATACGCACTATCCGGGTGCGCGGCGCCTGATTCCCGAGGACGCGGAAGCCGCGCTGCAGGCGCGCCTGTGGGATCGCTTCTTCGATCAGTACATCCATCAGCCGATGCAGAAGCATGTGATCGATCGGATCCGCGCCGACGATGCTCTACGCGATCCCCACGGCGTCAAGGAGGCGGCCGCGACCATCGACACGGCCTATGCCATGCTGGAACGGCATCTGGCCGGACGCGAGTGGATGCTCGGCACCGGCTTTTCCATTGCCGATTGCGCGGCGGCGCCGGCGTTGTTCTACAGCGGCGTCGTGCATCCGTTCCCGAAGGACGCAGTGCATGTGCGTGCCTATTTCGACCGGTTGATGGCGCGGCCATCGATTCGCCGCACGTACGAGGAAGCGGTGCCGTATTTTTCCCTGTTCCCGTACCGGAATGAAATGCCGGAAGGCTGGGGTTTCAGGCCGATCAGCGGGGACCAGGCTTGGGGCCGGTCGTCGCAGGGCGTTGGCGGGCGGAGCCTCAACGACTAAGGCGAGCGTCCAGCATTGCTTTCACTTCGGGCCGGCGCGCGCCAATGTCGAACACGCCATCGCGGATGCGCTCGGCGAAGCGCTCGCAGACGTGATCACGCATCTCGTGTCCGGAATCCTGCAGTTCGTCATCGAACGCCTGCGTCACTTCGCCGATGGCGTCCCGGAGCACGTCGTCGATTTCTCCCGCCGAGGTTTGCAGTTCCTGGGCGGCGAGGGCATCGAGTTCGGAGCGCAGGCCCGGTTCCAGCACGCGGTAGCGGAGATTGCGATCACGCCATTCCACGCGCACTGCATTGCGCGTGGGCGCGAAGGCGGGATTGGATTGGGCGCAGTAATCCAGGATGTGGTCGACCAGCGCCTCACTGGTCCTGATGTCCTGGACCGCGCGTGTCAGCCGTTGCAGTTCGATGGAAAGTCCGGCCTCCTGCGCCTGCGCCGCACCCATCCACGACAGGCTGATCACGAGTCCGATCAGGCCCGCACATCGTTTTTTCATCCTTTTTGTCCCCGTGCGCGCATCGGCATTGCGCCGGCACAATGCCGCACTCTAGCGCAGCCTCATGCAGGCGGGAACAAGCCATTGAGTTCGCCGTAGGACATGGCGCCGGGATCGGCGGCGAGCCGCGGATCTTCCAGGAAGGCGCGCGCGCGGGTGCGCAGGTGGCCGGCCACCGATTCGGCCAGCATGGTGCCTGCGCTCAGCCGGCGCACGCCCCAGGAGGCCAGCGTCCGAACGTCGGGCAATGCCGCGCGCCAGAGTACGTTGAGTGGCAACCGGGCCTGCGCGGCGAGGGCACGGATCTCGTCTTCTTCCGTGACGCCTGGGACGAACAGCCCATCGGCGCCGGCATCGCGATACAGGCGCGCGCGCTCTAGTGACATCCGCACGCGCGGCTCACCGGCCTGGGCCAGTTGCCGCAGATAGACGTCGGTGCGCACGTTGATGAAGACGTCGGCACCGGCCGCGGTGCATGCGGTGCGGACAGCGGCGATCTTGTCGCAGAGCATGCGCGGTTCACGGTCGCCGTCTTCCACGTTGATCCCGCTGACGCCGGCCTCCACCAGCTGCAGCACGGTCGCGGCGACCTGCGCGGGTTCTTCGGAATAACCGCCTTCGATGTCCACGGTCAGCGGCAGATCGGTGACGCGCCGGATATCGCGGATCGTCTCCAGCAGGTGCGCCACCGGCAGTCGATCGCCATCGGCGTAGCCATGTGCCCAGGCAACACCTGCGCTCGTGGTGGCGATGGCGCGTGCGCCCAGCGAGGCGATCAGCCGCGCGCTGCCCGCATCCCAGGCATTGGGCAACAGCAACAGGTCATCGGTGTGAAACTGGCGGAACAGCGCGGTGCGCTTTGGAGTGGTGGACATGGGTCAGGCCGGCGGGAAGGAACCGCCATGCTGCCACGATCGCAGACCGGAACTCTCCGTTTCCGGCCATCGACGTTCCGCTGAAGTGAACCGGGGTCCGCACGCGCGAACCGCACGGGCGAAGACGATGCGAGACCGCCCGTTGTAGGAAAAAGGAGCAGATTCGGCCGGACAACGCCGCGATGACGCGACGGAATTCTCTGAATAGGCTGTCAGGAATTTATCCGGCTGCGACGATGGAACAACCGCCATTTCCCATCGCCGCCCTCCACATTGATGGCGTAGTCCAGTCCCTGTTGTTCACGCTGCCGCGCCATCTGGTTGGCGTAGGCGAGCGCTTCGGTGCGGGACGGAAAGTGGAGGGGTTCGGATTCGTTGATGGAAAGAAGGAAGCTGCCGTCGTTGCCTGGAGCGTGGGGTATATCGAACGTCATCATGGCGTGGGGCGGGCAAATTCGCTGGGCAGAATCTACCTTGGCCGATGTCATCATCGTGCAAAGAAAGGATGTCATGCGCGTCGCTTTCTGTCTCGCGGCCAAACGCGATGAACGATCGCATGCATTCCGGCCGCGATCGCGTGACGGCTTCTTCACCTGGAAGCGGCAGGCATTCGATCACTGAGATGCCGGTCCAGCCGCGCGCGCAACCGCGCTCCCGTTCATCCGTGCGATGGGGGACCAAGCCGGGTGCGACGTCTACAATATGAGTTGCGACGTTCTGCTCGCCGGAGCTAGGCTCGCCGCGCATTGAAGTCCTGGGGAGTTGGAATGGCAATCCGTGTTTTCCTGATCGATGACCATGCGCTGGTGCGGACGGGCATGCGCCTGATCCTGTCGCAGGAAAGCGATATCGAGGTCATTGGCGAAGCGGAAAGCGGCGAAGAGGCCCTGCCGAAGTTGCGGCAGCTCCAGCCGGACGTGGTGCTGTGCGATCTGCATCTGCCCGGTTACAGCGGTCTGGAAGTGACCGAGCGCATCGTCAAGGCCGATCAGGCCAGTCGCGTGATCATCGTGTCGGTGCTGGAGGACGGCCCGTTGCCCAAGCGCCTGCTCGAGGCCGGTGCGTCGGGGTATCTGGGCAAGGCCGGCGACGCGCAGGAACTGGTGCGCGCCGTGCGCGAAGTCGCGCGCGGCAAGCGTTATCTGGGGACGAGCGTGGCGCAGAACATGGCGTTGCTGAACGTGGCGGGCGAGGGTTCGCCGTTCGATGCGCTGTCGCCGCGGGAACTGGAAGTGGCGATGCTGTTGATCCAGGGCATGCGCCAGGAAGAAATCGCCAAGCGCCTCAGCCTGAGCGCCAAGACGGTGAATACGCACAAGACGCGGTTGTTCGAGAAGACCGGCGTCAGCGACAACATCGCGCTGGCCCGCCTGGCGGCGCAATACGGATTGCTGGATCCCTCGCGCACGCTCTGAGCCGGACCGTACAGGCAAAAAAACCGGCGGATGAACCGCCGGGTTCTTCTCCGCGTCAGCTGATCAGGCGCTGCGTTCGCTGTCGGGCGTGTCATCCGGGTGGGCGGGATGATCGTCCTGGGCGTCGTCATTGTGGGCGATGGTTTCCTCGCTCGGCGCCGGCTTCGGCGCAGGCACCGGATCGAACAATCCGCGCGTCACCGAAGTCGGCGTGTTGGCGTCCAGCGCGAAGAACAACGAACCGGTCGTGCCGCGCGTTGTTTCGTTCTGGACCGGTGTGGTCGCCGGAGCGGCTGCGAGCGCGGCGGCATCGGCGGGCGTGGCCGACTCGACGCTTTCAGCGCTCGGCTCGGTGTCCGCCACAGCGACCGCGGCGTCTTCGGCAGGCGTCGGGGCCACCACCGGCGACGCGACGGCCGGCGCAGCGGCAATCGGCGTTTCAGAGGCCTGGGCCGTTTCGACAGTCGGCGCGGACGAGGCGGGCGAGGGGGCTGCAATCGCCTGTGTCACGGCGTCGCGGCCCGCTTCGGCTTCGCTGTTGACCGTTTGGGCGATGGCCGCCTGTTCCGGTGCGTTCTGCGCAACTTCGGCCACAATCGATCGCGCTTCCTCCACGACTGCCGGAGCGGGCGCCTGTTGCGGCGTTTCCGGTGCCCTGACCACGGCAACCGCCTCGGCGGTCAGCGCGGCGGCGGCCGGTGCGGCCATCGCGACGGGCGTGTCGGCTTCGACCCGGCGCGCCGGTTTCGCCGCTGCCGGAGCCTGGCTTTCGATGTCCTCGAAATCGAACTCCGGTTGCGAACGATGCGCCGCCCGTTCGGTGCTCTCGCCCGGGGTCCCGGCGGTTTCGCCTTCGTCGCCATCGGCGAAGTCGTCGGCGCCGTCGAACTGCTCATCGGTCGCCGCACCGGCTTCGGCATTGCCACGACGACGGCGACGGCCACCACGCCGACCCCGGCGGCGACGGCCATTGCCTTCACCGGTGGCGGCGTCACCGGACGCCTGTTCCGTGGACGCGTTTTCGATCGACGCCACCTCAGCGGCGGGCGATGCGATGGCTTCTTCGGGTTTGGCAGCGGCGGAACCCTGCGCCTGCACCGGCTCGGCGACGGGCGCCGCCGGCGTCACCGGCGGGGTGGCGACCGTGTTGGCCGCGATGGCCGCTGCCGCGACCGGTGCGGAAGCCGGCACGTTCTGCGCCGGGGCGGCTTCCGGCTTCGGCGGCTGCGACTGCCGTGGCTGGTCCTGCTGCGGTTGCTTCGGTGCCGGTTCGTTGCGTGGCTTCGGGTTCTGCTGGCCCTGGGCTTGCTTGTTGCCCTGCGGTTGCTGGGCCTTCTGCGCCGGCTGCTGCTTCTGCTTCTGCGGCGGCTGATCGCTGCGCGGCTTCGGATTCTGCTGGCCCGGATTCTGCCCGGCGTTGCCTTGGCCCTTGGCGCGGCCTTCCTCGCGGCGCGCGTTGTTGCCGCCGCGGCCCTGATTCTGCTGGCCACGGTTGTCACGACGCGGGTTGCGATCGCCGCGCTCCGGACGCGAAGGGCCGCGTGCCTGTTCCTGCTTCTGCGTCGCCGCGGGCGCCGGATGGCCGCCGACCAGACGTTTGAACCAGCCGAACAGGCCGCCGCTGCTGGCCGGGGCCGGCGTGGGCACTGGCGCGGCGACCGGGGCGGGGGCCGCCACCGGTTCGCGTTCTTCGCGC
Source organism: Pseudomonadota bacterium (assembly GCA_023390905.1). Classification (GTDB taxonomy): domain Bacteria; phylum Pseudomonadota; class Gammaproteobacteria; order Xanthomonadales; family Xanthomonadaceae; genus Pseudoxanthomonas_A. The sequence continues at coordinate 6,715 of JAEWBY010000106.1, forward strand.
ACCGGGGCCGGCTGCGAATGCTTGACGTGCGTGACCGCCGGCGCGGCCGGGATGTTGAGCTGCGCCTTGGTCAGCGCGTGCACCGGCAGCTTGCGCGGCGTGCCGCGCTGGTAGCTGGGCTTGGTGGATTCTTCGCCGAGTTCGTTCTCGCGGATGCGGGTGACTTCGTAGTGCGGCGTATGCAGTGCCTCGTCGGCGACGATGATGATCGGCGCGTCGTGGCGGGTTTCGATTTCACGCAGCGCGCTGCGCTTTTCGTTGAGCAGGAAATTGGCGATCTCGACCGGCGCCTGCACCAGCACCTGTCCGGTGTTTTCCTTCATCGCGTGCTCTTCGGCCACGCGGATGATCGACAGCGACAGCGACTCGACGCTGCGCATGCGGCCATGTCCATCGCAGCGCGGGCAGACGATCTGGCTGGATTCGCCCAGCGACGGACGCAGTCGCTGGCGGCTCATTTCCAGCAGGCCGAAGCGCGAAATGCGGCCGAGCTGCACGCGCGCACGATCGTATTTCAGCGCGTTCTGCAGGCGGTTCTCGACTTCGCGCTGGTGCTTGTTGGAGGACATGTCGATGAAGTCGATCACCACCAGGCCGCCCAGATCGCGCAGGCGCAACTGGCGGGCCACTTCCTCGGCCGCTTCCAGATTGGTGTGGAACGCGGTTTCCTCGATGTCGCCGCCCTTGGTGGCGCGCGCGGAGTTGACGTCGATGGCGGTCAGGGCTTCGGTCTGATCGACCACGATCGAGCCGCCGGACGGCAGCCGCACGTTGCGTTCGTACGCGCCTTCGATCTGCGATTCGATCTGGAAGCGGTTGAACAGCGGGATGTCGTCCTTGTAATGCTTGAGCTTGCGCAGGCTCTGCGGCATCACCTGCTGCATGAATTCGTGCGCGGTCTGGTAGAGCTCGTCGGTGTCGACCAGGATCTCGCCGACATCGGCGCGCAGGTAGTCGCGCAGGGCGCGCACGATCAGGCGCGACTCCTGGTAGATCAGGAACGGCGCGGGCCTGGTCAGCGCGGCTTCGGCGATCGCCTTCCACACCTGCAGCAGGTAATCGAGATCCCATTGCAGTTCTTCGGCATCGCGGCCGACGCCGGCGGTGCGGATGATGACGCCCATGTCATCGGGAATGGACAGGCTGTCCAATGCCTTCTTCAGCTCGGCGCGGTCATCGCCCTCGATGCGTCGCGAGACGCCGCCGGCGCTCGGCGAGTTGGGCATCAGCACCATGTAGCGGCCGGCCAGCGAGATGAACGTGGTCAGCGCCGCGCCCTTGTTGCCGCGCTCGTCCTTGTCCACCTGCACGACCACTTCCTGGCCCTCGCGCAGCAGTTCGCGCAGGCCGGCCTTGTTCGGGTCGACGCCGGCCTGGAAATAATCGCGGGAGATTTCCTTCAGCGGCAGGAAGCCGTGGCGATCGGCGCCGTAATCGACGAAGGCCGCTTCGAGGGAGGGTTCGAGCCGGGTGATGCGGCCCTTGTAGATGTTGGACTTCTTCTGTTCCTTCGACGGTTGTTCGATATCGATGTCGTAAAGGGTCTGTCCATCCACGATGGCGACGCGCAGTTCTTCTGCCTGCGTCGCATTGATCAACATGCGTTTCATTGTGTGCGTTCCTCGCGCGCTACTACCGCGCGGAACGCCGTGGCGTTTCGCCTCTGGAACTTTGGCCGCCTCTTGCGCAGGCGCAGCGAAGCGATTGGCTTTCCAGCGCTGCGACACCACGGCAGGCCGCGGGAGCGCTTTTTTTAATGGTGTTGCGGGCCGGCGGCAGCTTCCCACGAATGGTGGCGCCGCACGGGACATGTTCAGCAACGAATGCCGTCACGCATCCGGCGGTATCCGGGTTTGCCGATGAGCCGCTAACATGGCCGCCCCTGGGGCGGTGGCCGCGCACTGACCGGAATCACGGAAAGCTGGGCTTCTGGCCCGCGGTCTGCTTCCAGACCGGTGAACTTCCAGCGAAATCAAACCCTTATCTCGCCCGCCGAGTGTAACAGAATAATACTCACGATGACCGTTCCTCCCCCCGCGGCTCCGTCCGCTCCCGGCCCCCGGGCGACCGTCCGCACGGTGCGCGTTCCCGAGGACCGCGCCGGCCAGCGACTGGACAATTTCCTGCTGGGCCAGCTGAAGGGCGCCCCGCGCAGCCTGGTCTACAAACTGGTGCGCAGCGGACAGGTGCGGGTCAACGGTGGGCGAGCCAAGGCCGAGCGCAAGCTCGATGCCGGCGACGAGGTCCGGATTCCCCCGGTGAACCTGAGCGAGACCGGCGACAAGGCGCCGCCCTCGAGCGGTTTCCTGCAACGGATGGAGGCGGCGATCCTGTTCGAGGACACCCGCCTGCTGGTGATCAACAAGCCCTCGGGCGTGGCCAGCCACGGCGGCAGCGGCATCAGCCACGGGGCCATCGAAACCCTGCGGGCGCTGCGCCCGAATCAGTCGCTGGAGCTGGTGCACCGGCTCGACCGCGATACCTCCGGCCTGCTCATCGTGGCGAAGAAGCGTTCGGCGCTGACCGAACTGCAGGCGCTGATGCGCGAGGACGGCGGCATCAACAAGCGGTACCTGACCCTGCTGGCCGGCCGCATGCCCGACGGCGTGATGTCGGTCGATGCGCCGCTGCATGTCGGCCTGCGCCAGGGCGGGGAGCGGCATGTGCAGGTGAATGAGTCCGGCAAACCCTCGCTCAGCCATTTCCGCGTGCTGGAGCGGCGCGGCGGGCATTCCTATTGCGAAGTGCACATTGAAACCGGGCGCACCCACCAGATCCGCGTGCATGCCCGGCACATCGGCCATCCGGTGGCTGGTGATGACAAGTACGGCGACGAAGCGGTGAACAAGCGGCTGCGTGATCAGGCCGGGCTGAAGCGCCTGTTCCTGCACGCGGCGTCGCTGGAATTCACGCTGGAAGGTGGCAAGACGCCGTATCTGCTCAATGCGCCGCTGGCGTCCGAACTGGCCCAAGTGCTGGACCGGCTGGGCTGAGCGAGCAGGATTGCGGTTGCAGACGGGCCTTCGGGCCCGACGGCTCCGAGCGGATACCCACGGCCGCGCGCGGCGTCATGTTAATCGGAACAGCGGCGCGCGCCCGATGCCGCCAGGCGCTAGCCCGATCGATCCGACCCGGATCAGCCTCAGCCCGGGCCCTGCGAGTCGAGCGCGAAGCACTCCTGCGGGCGCTCGGCCGGCGGGGTGAAGTTGACCGGCACCTGGATGGTGGTCGCCACCGGCTGGCCGCCGCGGGTGGCCGCCTTGAACCGCCAGTTGCGCACGGCCTTCATGGCCAGATCGTCCAACTGCGGCTGGCCACTGCTCTTGGCCACGCTGACATCGGTCGGCGTGCCCTGCGTTCCGATCACTACCTTGAGCGTGGAGACACCGCCCACGCCCGCGCAGGCGAAGCGGATCGGATAGTCCGGCGGCGGCGTGTCGACGGCGGCCACCTCGGTCGGCGCGATGACCGGCGCGGACGGTGCAGTGGAACCGCCGCAGGCGGTCAACGCCAGCGCCAGCATCGAGCCGGCGCCTGCACGCAAACGGAAGGAAAAGGCGTTCATGTCAGGCTCCCTTGGCCAGTGCGTCGGCGCGCGCGGCGCAGATGAAGTCGTTCTCGCTCAGCCCGCCCACGTCGTGGGTGGAATAACGCACCACCGCGCGGTCGTAATGCACGCCGAGATCCGGATGGTGGTCCTCGCGATGGGCCATGAAGGCCAGCGCGTTCACGAAGGCCATCGTCTCGTAGTAGTTCTTGAACCGATACGTACGGCTGAGCGCGTGGCCATCCTCGACCAGTTCCCAGCCCGGGAGCTCGGGCAGCAGTTCGGCGATGCGGGCCTGTCCGAGGCGGTGCTCGCTGCCGCGCAACGGAACGCAATGGGCCTGGGCGAGCGGGATCAGGTCGTTCATGGGGAGCCTCGTTTGCTCAGCGGAACGCTGGCACGGTTACTATGGCGGCAAGCCCCGGAGCATAACGCGCTCTGACAGGGGAGGCGGCTAGAATACCCGCATGATCCATATTTCCGACAGCGCACAGCAGCATTTCCGCAAACTCATCGAACGCGAGGCGCTGCCTGGCCTGGGCGTGCGCCTGAGTGCGGTCCACGGCGGCACCGCGCGCGCCGATGCCCGCCTCGAATTCGCCGAACCGGCGGATCTGGCGGGCGACGAATGGGCCGTGGATTGCGATGGCTTCACCCTCTACGTGGATGCGGCGAGCGTGGCCTGGCTGGACGGCGCGGAGATCGATTACGTCCATCAGGGCGCGAGCACGCAGCTCACCATCAAGGCGCCGAAGATCAAGGGCGAAGCACCGGCCGATTCGGCCTCGCTGGTGGACCGCGTGCGCTGGGTCGTGGAGAACGAAATCAATCCGCAACTGGCCCAGCACAAGGGACGCGTGGCGGTGGAGGAAGTCACTGCCGAAGGTGCGGTGTACCTGCGTTTCGGCGGCGGTTGCCACGGCTGCGGCATGGCCGACGTGACCTTGAAGCAGGGGATCGAGAAGACGTTGATGGCCCGCGTTCCGGGCGTGACCGCGGTGCGCGACGCCACCGATCACGACACCGGCCACGCGCCCTATATCCCGCGCGGCAACGCCGCCTGACGCGCCCGCGCCGGTGACGAAGGCCGCCGAACGCATCATCCAGGCGCTGCTGCCGCGCAAGCCGGCGCCGATTCTCGAACGCCAGACCGGGCTGCCGTATGGCTGGGGCCTGTGGTTGCGTACGCTGCGGGCCGAGCGCGGCGCGATCCCGCGCGACAAATCCGAAAACATCGTCCGTGATCTGATGCAGCGCCCGCCGCCGCCGCGCGGCGCCATCGCGCCCGCGCTCGGGTTCTGGGGCGGGCTGCGTTCGCTGTTCCATCAGCAGTGGGAACCGCCGCTGCGCGAAGAACGGCCGCTGCGCTGGTTCGCGTCGGCCGTCAGCCTGCTGATGCATGCATTGTTCGTGCTGCTGCTGGTGTGGGTGGCCGTGGTCCGCCTGCCGCCGCCACCGGAACAGGCCGGCGAAGGCAGTCGCGTGCGGGTCGAATACATCGGCCGCGGCACACCGGAGGAAGAAGGCGGCGGTGCGCCTGCGCAGGCCTCGCCATCCACCACCGACTCCGCATCAGCATCCGCGTCCGCGCCCTCGGCCACTTCGCACGCCGACACCGAGGTGGACACCACGCCGCGCCGCCTGCCGGAGTTCGTGCCGCCGTCACCGGCCGTGTCCGCGCAGGTTCCACAGGTGCGCGAGCGCGAGATCGCCGAACCCGCGCCGCCGGCCGCGCAACCGGTGCAGGTGACCGAAACCCCCGTGCCGCAGACCGAATACGTCCTGCCGCCGCCCACAGTGCGCAACGATGCGCTGCGCGCGCCTGCGATCAGCGCGCGCGAGATCCCTGTGCAGGAGCGAGAAGTGGTGGTCGTGCCGACGCCACAGGTCCCGCGCGTCGCGCGCGATATCGTGATCCCCGCGCCGCAGATCCAGCGGCCATCGCCGCAGGTGCAGGAGCGCGAGGTTTCCGCGCCGCTGCCGCAGGTGCGCACCGTGGACGTGCCTTCGCGCATCGCACCGACGCGTGACGTGCAGGCGCCGTCGATTGCCGTGCGCGAACGGGAAATCGCCGCGCCGCGACCTGCGCCGGCCAGCGGCGAGGCCACGCAACCGGCCACGGCGGCCGCCAGCGGGCGTGCCCCCACGCCGACGCCGGCCACGGGCACCGCACCCGGCAGCAATCCGGCATCGAACCCGGCACCCGGGAGTCGGTCCAGCGCTACGGCGAGCGGTCCGGCGTCCGCCGATCGCAGCGGCGGCTGGACCACCCCCGCGCGCGGCGATGACTGGGGTGCATCACAGCGCAACGTCGCCGGAGACAGCGGCGCCAGCGCCGGCCGTACGCCGGGCCTGTTCAATGCCGATGGCAGCGTGCGCCTGCCGGGATCGTCTGCGGGCACTGAATCCACCGCCGATCGCGGCGCACCGGGCGGCGCGAGCGATCAATGGACCAGTGAACGCATCGAGCAATCCGGCGTCTGGCGCGCACGCAAGGGCGTGGATTACGAAGCCAGCAGCTTCGACAAATACTGGGTGCCGAACGAATCGCTGCTGGCCGAATGGGTCCGCCGCAACATCCGCGAAACCGTCATCCCGATTCCCGGCACCAACAAGAAGATCCGCTGCGTGATCTCGGTGCTGCAACTGGGCGGCGGCTGCGGCGTGTTCGATCCCAACCTCAACGAACAACCAGCCACCGCACGCCCGCCGCCGGAGATCCCGGTGAAACGCACGCCGCTTCCCGTGGATTCGTGAGGCGCGGGATTGGGGAGACGGGAGCCGGGAGATGGATGCGTAAAACCGGAACTCCGTCTTCGTTTGAAATACGGGGCGTGCGCCGAGACCAATGACCGCGCGTCGTGATGGTTTCCCCGGCGGTGGGCCACGTGCTGCGGTCGCGCTGGAGCACTACCGGCATCCAAATGGCCGCGTTCAGACGACAATAAAAAAAACGGAGCCCGCAGGCTCCGTCTTCATCGATTTCCGTAGGGCCGGGCGATCAATGCACGCCGTGCAGATCCCGCAGCTTGCGTTCGCGCGAGCCGAAGTACGCGGCCAGATCCGAGATGTCCTGATCGCTCAGGCCGGCGGCCTGCGGCGACATCAGCGCATGCTGGCGATCGCCGGCGCGGTAGGCCTGCAAGGCATGGGCAAGGTAGTCGGCGTACTGGCCGCCGAGCTTGGGATACGTGCCGTCGATCGGCGCGTTGCCTTCGGCGCCGTGGCAATCGACGCAGCTCTGGCCGGTGGCCTTGCCCTTGGCGCTGGCGAGATGTTCGCCGGTGGCGATGCGGCCGGCCGGCAGCCCGGCGGAGGAACTCGAACCGTGTTCACCGCTGGCATGGCCGGGATTGGTGGCCGCGGTATCGGTGGTTTCCACCTTCGAACATGCCACCAGGGCGAGGGCAGCGAACAGGGCGATGGCTAGACGCTGGGCGTGCTTGGCGTTGGGCATGAGCGGATTACTTGACGGTGGAAAGGAAGGCGGCGATGTCGGCGATGTCCTGATCAGAGAAGCTCTGGGACTGCGCCTGCATGGTCGGGTGCTTGCGGTTGCCGTTCTTGTATTCGGTCAGCGCGTTGATCAGGTACTCGGCCGACTGCCCGCCGATGCGCGGCACGTGATAGTTCGGGTACGCGTTCTTGTAGCCCTCGATGCCGTGGCAACCCTGGCAGGTGTAGGTCAGGGTGCGGCCCTTGTCCGCGTTGCCGACCGGCTTGGCCGGGGCGGGTGCGGGATTGGCGGCGGGCTGGGTGCTGGCCGGAGCCGGCGCATTGGCCACCGGCGCGGTCGCGGTGGGCGTCTGTGCATTCAGTGCGGCCATTGGCAGGGTGACGGCCAAGGCAAGGCAAGCGGCGAGCGGAAGCGGTCGCATCATGTCGTAATCCGGGACTCTCATTTGCGCGCGCTGCGTCCAATCCGCAGCGCTTGGCTGGGCGGAGTATAACGTGAGGGGAATAACGGTCGCCATCCGCTGAACGGTCAACGCACCGTCATGGCGAAGTCGCAGGCTGGGGGCGAGGCACGCGCGCGCACTGGATAGCGGTCATTACGGACGCTGGTCACCATGACCTTCGGCGCATGAGACTGTGAAGGCGGTGATATACCTTCATACAACACCTAAACAACACCACCACGGTCCACCCATGTCCCGAGCCCACGTCCAATCCGGCCGCCCCTACCTGCGCCTTGCCCTGCTGCCCGCCCTGTGCGGCATGCTGGTCCTGTCCGGCTGCAAGGGAGGCGGCCCGACTCCGGAAGCCCAGGCCAAGAACGGCGAGGCGGCGAAGGAGGCCGACGCCGTCCCGGTCGAAGCGGTCGCCGCCAGCCGCCGCGCCGTCGCCGCCAGCTACACCGGCACCGCCGCGCTCGAACCGCGCGCCGAGTCGCAGGTGGTCGCCAAAACCTCGGGCGTGGCGCTCTCCGTGATGGCCGAGGAAGGCCAGCACGTCAGCGCAGGACAGGCGCTGGTGCGGCTGGACCCGGATCGCTCGCGCCTGGCTGTGGCCCAGGCCGAAGCCACCATGCGCAAGCTGGAGAACAACTACCGCCGCGCGCAACAACTGGTCGGCCAGCAGATGATCAGCGCCAACGACGTGGATCAGATCAAGTTCGATCTGGAGAACGCGCGCGCGCAGTACAACCTGATGAAGCTGGAACTGTCGTACACGACGGTGGTGGCGCCGATTTCCGGGGTGATCGCCTCGCGCTCGATCAAGACCGGCAACTTCGTGCAGATCAACACGCCGATTTTCCGCATCGTCGACAACTCGCGCCTGGAAGCCACGCTGAGCGTGCCCGAGCGCGAACTGTCCACGCTGAAGGCCGGACTGCCGGTGCAACTGCGCGTGGATGCGCTGCCGGGCAAGACCTTCGAAGGCGTGGTCGATCGCGTGGCGCCGGTCGTGGATTCGGGCAGCGGCACGTTCCGCGTGATCTGCGCGTTCTCCGATGGCGGCATCCTGCAGCCGGGCATGTTCGGCCGCATGCGCATCGATTACGACCAGCGCGCCGACGCACTGGTGATTCCGCGCGTGGCACTGCTGGATGATGGCGACCCGGCGGTGTTCGTCGTGCGCAGCGGCAAGGTCGCGCGCGTGCCGGTCAAGCTGGGCTACGCCGATGGCGAATGGCTGGAAGTGCGCGAAGGCCTCAAGCCCGGCGAGCGCGTGGTGACCGCCGGCAAGGTCGCGCTGCGCGATGGCAGCAGCGTGCAGGTGATCGGCGATCCGGTGCCGAAGACCGTCGCCAAGGCCGACGACAAGAAGGCAGGTAACGCCAAATGAGCCACCACGACCTCGATCCGCAGGCGCCGCCCTCCGGCGGTCGCCTCGGCGGCGGGCTGGTGGAGTTCTCCACGCGCCGCCGCGTCACCATCGCGATGATCACCATCACGATGCTGCTGTTCGGTTTCATCGCGCTCGGCAGCCTCAAGGTGAACCTGCTGCCGGATCTGAGCTATCCGACCCTGACCGTGCGCACCGAATACACCGGCGCGGCGCCGTCGGAAATCGAAACCCTGATCTCCGAGCCGGTGGAAGAAGCGCTCGGCGTGGTCAAGAACCTGCGCAAGCTCAAGTCGGTTTCGCGCACCGGGCAGAGCGATGTCGTGCTCGAATTCGCCTGGGGCACCGACATGGATCAGGCCAGCCTCGAAGTGCGCGACAAGATGGAAGTCCTGCAGCTTCCGCTGGAAGCCAAGGCGCCGGTGCTGCTGCGCTTCAATCCCTCCACCGAGCCGATCATCCGGCTGGCGCTGTCGACCAAGGACGCCGCGCGCACCGACGCCGACGCCATCCGCCAGTTGATCGAACTGCGCCGCTATGCCGACGATGACCTGAAGAAGAAGCTCGAGCCCGTCGAAGGCGTGGCCGCGGTCAAGGTCGGCGGCGGTCTGGAGGACGAGATCCAGGTCGACATCGATCAACAGAAGATCGCGCAGCTCAACCTGCCGATCGACACCATCATCACCCGCCTGCAGCAGGAGAACATCAACATCTCCGGCGGACGCCTGGAAGAAGGTTCGCAGCGCTACCTGGTGCGCACCGTCAACCAGTTCGCCAACGTCAACGAAATCCGCGAGATGCTGATCACCGCGCAGAGCGGCGGCAGCGACAGCGCGGCGCAGTCGGCGGCGCAGCAGATGGCGGCGATCGCCGCATCCACCGGTTCGGCGGCGGCGATGGCGGCGGCGGCTTCGGTGCAGAACGCATCATCCGGATCCAGCAGCGCGATCGCCGGCGGCATGCCGGTGCGCCTGAAGGACGTGGCCGACGTGCGCCAGGGCTTCAAGGAACGCGAAGCGATCATCCGTCTGGGCGGCAAGGAAGCGGTCGAACTGGCGATCTACAAGGAAGGCGACGCCAACACCGTGGCGACCGCCGAAGCGCTCAAGAAGCGCCTGGAACAACTCAAAGAGCAGATTCCGCCGAACGTGGAACTGACCACGATCGAGGATCAATCGATCTTCATCGAGCACGCCATCGCCGACGTCAAGAAGGACGCGGTGATCGGCGGTCTGCTCGCCATCCTGATCATCTTCCTGTTCCTGCGCGATGGCTGGAGCACGTTCGTGATCAGCCTGTCGCTGCCGGTCTCGATCATCACCACGTTCTTCTTCATGGATCAGTTCGGGCTCAGCCTGAACGTCATGTCGCTGGGCGGCCTGGCGCTCGCCACCGGCCTGGTGGTGGACGATTCGATCGTCGTGCTGGAGAGCATCGCCAAGGCGCGCGAACGCGGCCTCGGCATCCTCGAAGCGGCCATCGTCGGCACGCGCGAGGTGAGCATGGCGGTCGTGGCTTCCACGCTGACCACGATCGCGGTGTTCCTGCCGCTGGTCTTCGTCGAAGGCATCGCGGGCCAGTTGTTCCGCGATCAGGCGTTGACCGTGGCGATTGCGATCGCGATCTCGCTGATCGTGGCGATGACGCTCATTCCGATGCTGAGCTCGCTCAAGGGCCGCTCGCCGCTGGCGTTCCCGGAAGAGCCGCCGCATCCGCGCTGGCAGCCGGACAGCAAGTGGCAGAAGCCGATGGCGATGGGTGGGCATGCGATCGGCGCGACCACGCGGCATGGTTTCTTCGGTCTGAGCTGGCTGGCCGTGCGCATCTGGCGCGGCGCGGCCGCGGTCATCGGGCCGGTGATGCGCAAGCTCAGCGATCTGACGATGATGCCGTATCACGGCCTCGAGAAAGCGTATCTGCGCGTGCTGCCGACCTCGCTCCAGCGCCCCTGGCTGGTGCTGGGCTTCGCCGCGGCGGCATTCGTCGCGACGCTGCTGGTGGTGCCGATGCTCGGCGCGGATCTGATCCCGCAATTGGCGCAGGACCGCTTCGAGATGACGGTCAAGCTGCCGCCGGGAACACCGCTGAAGGACACCGACGCACTCGTGCGCGAACTGCAGGAGAAGCACGGCAAGGATGAGGGCGTGCATGCGCTGTACGGCGTCAGCGGCAGCGGTACGCGGCTGGATGCCAGTCCGACCGAAAGCGGCGAGAACATCGGCAAGCTCACCATCGTGATGGCCGGGGGCGGCAACGAAACCGTCGAAGCCACCGAGACCGAGCGCCTGCGCCAGACGATGAAGGCTCATCCCGGTGCGCAGGTCGATTTCGCGCGGCCGGAACTCTTCAGTTTCTCCACGCCGCTGGAAGTGGAACTGCGCGGCCAGGATCTGGCCGGCATCGAGCAGGCCGGACGCAAGCTCGCCGCGATGCTGCGCAAGAACCCGCACTACGCCGACGTCAAATCGACGGTGGAAGAGGGCTTCCCGGAAATCCAGATCCGCTTCGACCAGGAACGCGCCGGTGCGCTGGGCCTGACCACGCGCCAGATCGCCGACGTGGTGGTCAAGAAGGTGCGCGGTGAAGTGGCGACCCGCTACAGCTTCCGTGATCGCAAGATCGACGTGCTGGTGCGCGCGCAGGAAACCGATCGCGACAGCGTCGAAAGCATCCGTCGCCTGATCGTCAATCCGGGCAGCAACCGTCCGGTCACGCTGGACTCGGTGGCCGATGTCATCTCGACCACCGGCCCCAGCGAAATCCATCGCACCGATCAGGTGCGCGTGGCGGTGGTCTCGGCCAACCTGCGCGACATCGATCTGGGCGGCGCGGTGCGCGAAGTGCAGGCGATGGTGAAGGACGATCCGCTGGGCGCCGGCGTCGGCATGCATATCGGCGGACAGGGCGAGGAACTGGCCGAATCGGTGCGCTCGCTGCTGTTCGCGTTCGCGCTGGCGGTGTTCCTGGTGTATCTGGTGATGGCCTCGCAGTTCGAGTCGCTGCTGCACCCGTTCGTCATCCTGTTCACCATCCCGTTGGCCCTGGTCGGCGCGGTGCTGGCCTTGCTGATGACGCGCTCGCCGGTGTCGGTGGTGGTGTTCATCGGCTTGATCCTGCTGGTCGGCCTGGTGGTGAAGAACGCGATCATCCTGATCGACAAGGTCAACCAGTTGCGCGAGTCCGGCGTCGGCAAGCGCGAGGCGCTGGTGGAAGGCGCACGTTCGCGACTGCGCCCGATCGTGATGACCACGCTGTGCACGCTGTTCGGCTTCCTGCCGCTGGCGGTCGCGCCGCTGTTCGGCAGCCCGGGTGCGGAAGTGCGCTCGCCGATGGCGATCACCGTGATCGGCGGCCTGCTGGTGTCCACGCTGCTGACACTGGTGGTGATCCCGGTCGTGTATGACCTGATGGATCGCCGCAGCGATGAGTACTACCGCGAGCGCGGCCGGCGTGCGCGCGCCGCCGCGCAGGGCATCGACAGCGAAGGCGGCGAGGCCGCTCCGGAGCACGCATGAGCGTCGCAGAGTTCAGCATCAAGCGGCCGGTCACGACGATCATGTTCTTCGTGTCGTTGTTCGTGATCGGTCTGATCGCGGCGATCCGGCTCCCGCTGGAAGCCTTCCCCGACGTGTCGCCGCCTTTCATCATGGTGCAGCTGCCCTACAGCGGCTCCACCCCGGAGGAGGTCGAGCGGACCGTGCTGCGGCCGGTCGAGGAAGCGCTGTCCACGATGACCGGCATCAAGCGCATGGACGGCAGCGCGCGCGCCGATGGCGCCAACGTGTTCATCCAGTTCTCGGACTGGGAACGCGACGTGGCCATCGCCGCGTCCGAAGCGCGCGAGCGCATCGACGCCATCCGCGATGATCTGCCCGACGATCTGCAACGCTATTTCGTCTTCAAGTTCTCCACCACGGACGAACCGGTCCTGCGCGTGCGGCTGGCCAGCGCCACCGATCTGACCGGCGCGTACGACATGATCGACCGCGAATTCAAGCGCAGGCTCGAGCGCATTCCGGGCGTGGCGCGTGTGGAGGTCTCCGGAGCCCCGGCCAACGAAGTGGAAATCGCGATCGATCCGGATCGCCTCACCGCGCACAACCTCGGCCTCAACGAACTGACCACCCGCCTGCAATCGGCCAACTTCTCGGTGTCGGCCGGGCAGATCCAGGACGGCGGCCGCCGCCTGCGCGTGCAGCCGGTCGGCGAGCTCAGCGACCTCGAGCAACTGCGCGCGCTGGTGCTCAACGACAGCGGCCTGCGCCTGGGCGACATCGCCGAAGTGCGGCTGAAGCCCGCGCGCATGGATTACGGGCGTCGGCTGGATGGCCGTGCGGCAGTGGGCCTGGACATCTTCAAGGAGCGCAGCGCGAACCTGGTCGATGTGTCGGCGGCGGCGCTGAAGGAAGTCGAGGCGATCAAGGACAATCCAGCGCTCGACGACGTGCAGATCCTGGTGATGGACAACCAGGGCGACAACGTCACCTCTTCGCTGCTGAGCCTGGCCGAGGCCGGCGGCATCGGCCTGGTGCTGTCGATCGCGGTGCTGTTCTTCTTCCTGCGCCATTGGCCGTCGACGCTGATGGTGACGCTGGCCATTCCGATCTGCTTCGTGATGACGCTCGGCTTCATGTACTTCACCGGCGTCACGCTCAACATCCTCAGCATGATGGGCCTGCTGCTGGCGGTCGGCATGCTGGTGGACAACGCGGTGGTCGTGGTGGAGAGCATCTACCAGGAACGCGAGCGCATGCCGGGCCAGCCGATCTGGGCTTCGATCATCGGCACGCGCCATGTGGCGATCGCGCTGTCGGCCGGCACGCTGTGCCACTGCATCGTGTTCCTGCCGACGATGTTCGGCGAACGCAACATGCTGAGCATCTTCCTGACCCAGATCGCGGTGACCATTTCGGTCTCGCTGCTGGCGTCGTGGCTGGTCGCGGTGAGCCTGATCCCGATGCTGTCGGCGCGGATGCGCACGCCGCCCGCCGTCGCGGCGGCCACCGGACTGATCCCGCGCGTGCAGGAGCGCTACGCGCGGCTGCTGCGCTGGACGCTGGCGCACCGCGGCTGGGCCGTGACCGGCATCCTCGCCATCGTCATGCTCAGCATCGTGCCGGTCACGATGACGAAGCAGGATTCCGGCGACGAGTCGGATCCGGGCGAGATCGACATCTACTACCAGTGGCAGGGCGCCTACTCCAAGGAGGAGATGGGGGCGGAAGTCGCCAAGGTCGAACGCTACGTCAATGCGCACCGCAAGGAATTCCACGTCGAGAAGATCTACTCGCGCTACAGCGAGCAGGGCTGGGCGCGCACCGAGCTCGACCTGGACGTGAAGGATCCGAAGGTCGCCGCGAAGATCCAGGACCAGCTCCGCGAAGGGCTGCCCAAGTCCGCGCTGGCCAACATCGGCATCGGCCGCCAGGGCGGCATGGGCGGCGGCGACGAGAACAACATCCAGTTCAGCCTGGTCGGCGATTCGACGCAGACGTTGCAGGAACTGGCCGCGGACATCATCCCGATCCTGTCGCACGACGGGAAGCTGCGCGACGTGCGCATCGACACGGGCGACACCAACAGCGAGCTGTCGGTGCGCGTGGACCGCGAACGCGCGGCGTCCTTCGGCTTCAGCGCGCAGCAGGTCGCGTCGTTCGTGGGCATGGGGCTGCGCGGCTCGTCGCTGCGCGACTTCCACCGCGGCGACGTCGAGATCCCGGTCAACGTGC
>JAEWBY010000057.1 GCA_023390905.1 Pseudomonadota bacterium
TCGCCGAGCGCCGCGCCGCCGACGCCCCGTACCGCTGAGGCTGACCTGAGCATGGACTTCGATTTCACAACTCTTGCCTTCCTCGGTTTCGCTGCCGTCGCGGCGATCGCCGCGCTGGCCGCGATCACCGCGCGCAACCCGGTGTACGCGGTGCTTTGGCTGGTGCTGCCGTTCTTCTCCGTGGCCTGCACCTGGATCGTGGGCGGCGTCGAGTTCCTCGGCATCGCGCTGGTGCTGGTGTACGTCGGCGCGGTCATGGTGCTGTTCCTGTTCGTGGTCATGATGCTGGACATGGACCGGGCGCCGATCCGCGAAGGCTACGTGCGCTACCTGCCGGTCGGCCTGCTGGTCGCCGCGGTGATGCTGGTGCAGATGCTGGTCCTGATCGGCGTGCGCAGCGCGCTGCAGGCGCCGCTGGCCGAAAACGCCGCGGTCGCGGCGGGCGTGCCCAACACCACCTGGCTTGCGCGCGCGCTGTTCACCGACTTCATGCTGCCGTTCGAAGTGGCGGCGGTGATCCTGACCGTGGCGGTGGTGGCGGCGGTGATGCTGACCCTGCGCCGGCGCCCCGGTGCACGCCACCAGAATCCATCGCAGCAGGTGCGGGTGCGGCCCGCCGACCGCCTGCGGATGGTGAAGATGCAGGCGGACGTCCCGCCCGCGCCGGCGCAGCCGGAGGAGGGCGCGCAATGACCACTCTGCTGTCCGCCCTGACCCTTGGCCACTACCTCGCGCTGGGCGCGGTGCTGTTCTGCATCAGCGTCGCCGGCCTGTTCCTCAACCGCAAGAACGTGATCATGCTGCTGGTGTCGCTGGAGCTGATGCTGCTCTCGGTGAACATCAACTTCGTCGCCTTCTCGCGCTCGCTGGGCGACGCCGCCGGCCAGGTGTTCGTGTTCTTCATCCTCACCGTGGCCGCGGCCGAAGCCGCCATCGGCCTGGCGATCCTGGTCACCCTGTTCCGCAACCGCCGCACCATTGATGTTGCGGACATCGACAGTTTGAAGGGCTGACCCGATGGATCCGGCACTCCTCATTTCCAAGACCCAACTCGTGCTGGTGGTGCTGCTGCCCCTGGTCGGCAGCGTCCTTGCCGGCCTGTTCGGCCGCCGCATCGGCCGCGCCGGCGCGCATACCGCCACCATCCTGGGCGTGGCCGCCAGCTGCGCGCTGTCGGTGCATGTGCTCTGGCAGCTGCTGCAGGGCGCCGAGGTGTTCAACCAGAATCTCTACACCTGGATGCAGGTCGGCGAGATCTCGGTCAACGTCGGGTTCCTGGTCGACAAGCTGACCGCGATGATGATGGTGGTGGTCACCTTCGTCTCCCTGCTGGTGCACATCTACACCATCGGCTACATGGCCGAGGACGACGGTTACCAGCGCTTCTTCAGCTACATCTCGCTGTTCACCTTCAGCATGCTGATGCTGGTGATGAGCAACAACTTCATGCAGCTGTTCTTCGGCTGGGAAGCGGTGGGCCTGGTGTCCTACCTGCTGATCGGCTTCTGGTACAAGAAGCCGACCGCCGTGTTCGCCAACCTCAAGGCGTTCCTGGTCAACCGCGTCGGCGACTTCGGCTTCCTGCTCGGCATCGCTGGCGTCCTGTACTGGATCGGCACGCTCGACTACAGCGCGACCTTCGCCAACGCCGAGGCGATCCGCGGCATGACCGTGGACATCCTGCCGGGCCACGCCTGGTCGATCGCCACCGTCATCTGCATCTGCCTGTTCATCGGCGCGATGGGCAAGTCGGCGCAGGTGCCGCTGCACGTGTGGCTGCCCGATTCGATGGAAGGCCCCACTCCGATTTCCGCGCTGATCCACGCCGCGACCATGGTCACCGCCGGCATCTTCATGGTGGCGCGCATGTCGCCGCTGTTCGAACTGTCCGAAACCGCGCTCAACTTCGTCCTGTTCATCGGCGCCACCACCGCGTTCTGGACCGGCCTGATCGGCATGGTGCAGAACGACATCAAGCGGGTGGTCGCCTATTCCACGCTGTCGCAGCTGGGCTACATGACGGTGGCGCTGGGCGTGTCCGCGTACTCGGCGGCGGTCTACCACCTGATGACCCATGCCTTCTTCAAGGCGCTGCTGTTCCTCGGCGCCGGCTCGGTCATCATCGGCATGCACCACGAGCAGGACATGCGCAAGATGGGCGGGCTGCGCAAGTACATGCCGGTGACCCACATCACCATGTGGCTCGGCACGCTGGCGCTGGTGGCCACGCCGTTCTTCAGCGGTTACTACTCGAAGGACGCGATCATCGTCGCTGCCGGCGAACACGCGGGCGAGGGCGGTTTCATCGCGCAGTACGCCTACTGGGCCGTGCTGCTGGGCGCCTTCGTGACCAGTTTCTACAGCTTCCGGCTGCTGTTCCTGACCTTCTTCGGCAAGGAGCGCTTCCGGGATGCCCACGGGCATGGCCATGACGCGCATCACGATGCCCATCACGACGATGGCCACGGCCATCACGGCGCGCACGAGCCGCACGAGTCGCCGTGGGTGGTCACCGTGCCGCTGGTGCTGCTGGCGATCCCGTCGGTCGTGATCGGCTTCTTCACCGCCGGCCCGATGCTGTTCGGAACCGA
>JAEWBY010000093.1 GCA_023390905.1 Pseudomonadota bacterium
ACGACCGCCAGCGCAACCGTCGCGCCCGCGGCCACCACCGCGCCCGGCCCCGCGCCCGCCTCCGATCCCAGGCCGATCGACGAAACCCCCGCCGCACCCGTGCGTACCGAACCACGCCCGGCCGCGACGACAGCGTCCACGCCCACATCGCCTTCGCGCACGAGCACTGCGCCGGCGACGATCGCCAGCGCCGACAGCAGCGCGCGCTACATCCTGCAGGCCGGCGCATTCGAAGCCTCCGGCGATGCGGAAGCGACCAAGGCCAAGATCGCCCTGCTCGGCCTCAGTGCACGTGTGGAGTCGGCGCAGATCAACGGCAAGACCGTGTACCGCGTGCGCATGGGGCCGTACGGCACCGCCAGCGAACTGGCCGAAGCCAAGCGCAAGCTGTCTTCCGGCGGCCTGCCGGCGATGGCGGTCAAGGCGCAGTAAGCCGATGCGTGACCGCTCCGGCGCCGCACGGGACGGCCGCGCCGCGATCGCGTGCGCGCACGGCGATCATTCGTCGACGCGTTTGCATCGAGTACCTGCCGCACGCCCGGCCTTGGCGGCGCTGCTGGTTTTCTCATGGGCACTCGCCGGCTGCGCGGGCACGCCAATCATCGAACGCATCGACGCGGGCGCACCGCTGGATCGCACGCAGATCGCCCACGTCGATACGGCGCAGTTCCTCGCCGGCGAATTCGTCGCGCGCGATGGCACGCATCTGCCGTGGCGGCTGCTGCGGCCGGCCACGATTGAACCCGGCCGGCGTTATCCGCTGGTGCTGCAACTGCACAGCTCCGGCGGCATCGGTGCCGACAACCAGCGGCAGCTTGAAGTCATGGCGAAGGCCTGGGCGTTGCCGGATATCCGCGCGCGCTATCCGGCCTTCGTGCTGGTGCCGCAGTTCCCGGTGCGCAGCGCCAATTACGATGATCCGGACATGCCACGCAGTGCGGTCGCCTCGCCTGCGCTTGGCGCCGCGATGGAACTGGTCGATCACTTCCTCCGCGAAGAAACCGCCATCGATCCTGCGCGTGTCTATGCCACGGGCTTCTCGATGGGCGGCTCGGCCGCATGGCTGGCGCCCACGCTGCGTCCCGGCCGTTTCGCCGCGATCCTGCCCGTTGCCGGCATCGCACCGGCCGACGATCTCGCGCCGGCACTGCGCGATCTTCCAATCCTCGCGCTGCACGGCGATGCGGACACCGAGAATCCCATCGACGCGGACCGGCGCATGATCGCGCGGCTGCACGCGATCGGCGGCCGCCAGGAAACTGCGGCAATACACCGGTCTGGCCCATTCCCCGCCGGGCGATCAACTGCCCGGACTGTGGTGGCGCGACTGGCTGTTCGCGCAGCACCGCCAGCCCGTCTCTCCCTGAATCACCGCAACATTCCGGAGCATCTCATGAGCCGTACCGCCCTCATCACCGGCGCCACCTCGGGTTTCGGCGCCGCCGCCGTGCGTCGCTTCATCGCCGGCGGATGGCGCGTGATCGCCACGGGCCGTCGCGGCGATCGCTTGCAGGCACTGGTCGATGAACTCGGCGCCGACCGCGTGCACGCGCTGTGTTTCGACATGCGCGACGAAGCGGCGATGAACCGCGCGCTCGACACCCTGGCCGCACCCTTCGCCGATATCGATCTGCTGGTCAACAACGCCGGACTCGCGCTCGGCACGTTGCCCGCGCAGAACGCGGATCTGTCCGACTGGCACACCATGATCGCCACCAACATCGAGAGCCTGGTCACCCTGACCCACCGGCTGTTGCCGCAGCTCATCGCACGCAAGGGCGCGATCATCAACATCAGTTCGATCGCCGGCAGCTATCCGTATCCGGGCGGCAATGTCTACGGGGGCACCAAAGCCTTCGTCACCCAGTTCTCGCTGGGCCTGCGCTCGGATCTGCATGGCACCGGCGTGCGCGTGACCTCGATCGAACCGGGCATGGCGGAAACCGAGTTCACCCTCGTGCGCACGCATGGTGATCAGGCCGCCTCGGACAAGCTCTACGCCGGCGCCTCGCCGATGACCGCCGAAGACATCGCCGAATCGATCCACTACGTCGCCACGCTGCCGCCGCACCTCAACATCAACCGGCTGGAGATCATGCCGGTGACGCAATCGTTCGCGGGATTCCAGGTCGCGCGGAACTGATCGCGCGCACCGCTTCGGCGCGCGATCTGTCTGCGCCACGTCGACGTCGCGCTGTCCAGCGCCCGCGACGCGGCGCTGGCGCCACTCAGCCCAGCGGTTCGTCCGACAGATACGTATAGCCGGTCAATCCGGCTTCCAGCGCGTCGGCCAGCGCTTTCGATTCCTCCGCGGGCAACGCGGCCGCGGCAACGCGTTCGCGATACACCGTGCGCAGATCGTCCAATCGATAGCCCACGTAATCGAGCATCACGTCGGTGGTGTCGCCACGGCGCTGCTGCATCAGCTGATAGCCCGCGCCTTCGCTGGCACGCACTTCCACCGCGTCGGTGTCACCGAACAGGTTGTGGATGTCGCCGAGGATTTCCTGGTAGGCGCCGACCAGGAAAATGCCGAGCCGGTAGCTCTGTCCCGGCTTGAGCCGATGCAGCGGCAGCGAGCTGTCCAGGCCTTCGTTCTCGACATAGGTATCGACCATGCCGTCCGAATCGCAGGTCATGTCGGCGATCACGCCGCGTCGATCCGGCGCCTCGTCCAGGCGTTCGATCGGCACGATCGGAAACACCTGATCAATGGCCCAGACATCGGGAATCGATTCGAACACGCTGAAATTGACGAAATACTTGTCGACCAGCCGTTCGTTGAGTTCATCGAGCAGATCGCGATGGCTGCGCTCCTCGCTGCTCAGGCGGCCGCGCACCGCGTGGGCGATGGCGTAGAACAGATCATCGATGCGCGCGCGATGCACCAGATCGATCTGCCCCAGCGCATACAGCGACAGGCCTTCGCTGTGGTGATGCTGCGCTTCATGGAAGAGTTCGACCGCCGGCCGCGCATCCAGATCCGCGTGGATCTCGCGCAGGTGGCGGATCACCGCCGGCTCGTCGTCATGCGCCTGCGGCACGCGGCCTTCCGGCGCCTGCTCGACTTCGGCCACGTTGACCACCAGCACCGCGTGGTGCGCGGTCATCGCGCGGCCGCATTCGGTGACGATGCGCGGCGGCGGCAGGCCGTTCTGCTCGCACGCTTCGGCCAGCGGCTGCACGATGTTGCTGGCGTACTGGTTGAGCCCGTAATTGATCGAGCAGTAGCTGCGCGATCGCGTGCCTTCGTAATCGATGCCCAGCCCGCCGCCGACATCGACATGGCTGATCGTCGCGCCCAGTTTCGACAGTTCGACGAAATAGCGCGTGGCCTCGCGCATGCCGTTGGCGATGTCGCGCACGTTGGAAATCTGCGAGCCCATGTGGAAATGCAGCAGGCCGAGCGAATCCTGGAGACCGGCATCGCGCAGCTGCTTCCACAGGTCCAGCACCTGGCGCGGCGAGAGACCGAACTTGGCCTTGTCGCCGCCGCTGTTCTGCCACTTGCCCGCGCCGAGTGTCGCCAGGCGCATGCGCACGCCGAGGCCGGGCTTCACGCCGAGCTTGCGCGCCTCTTCGATCACCAGCGGCAGTTCGGAGGGCTTTTCCACCACGATGAACGTCTGCAGGCCGAGCTTGCGGCCGATCAGCGCCAAGCGGATGTATTCGCGATCCTTGTAACCGTTGCAGACGATCAGCCCGCCCGGCCGCGACAGCGCCAGCACCGCCATCAGTTCCGGCTTGCTGCCCGCTTCCAGTCCAAAGCCTTCACCGGCATGCGAGGCCAGCGTGCCGGCCACGCCGCGATGCTGGTTGACCTTGATCGGATAGACCGCGGTGTAGCCGCCGCGATAATCCCAGTCGGCCTGCGCCTGCGCGAACGCCGCCTGCAGCTTGCCGAGGCGATCGCCGAGGATGTCGGGGAACCGCACCAGCAACGGCAGCTTGGCGCCCTCGGCGCGCGCCGCATCGACGACCTCGGGCAATGGAATGGCCGGGCCGGCCTGGCCGGCGGGCGACACCACGATGCGGCCATCGGCGTCCACGTCGAAATACCCTTCCGCCCAGTGCGGGATGGAATAGGTCCTGCGGGCTTGGTCGGTGGACCACTGGCTCATTGCGCTGGCTCGGCACGACGAAAAGGGCGTGCATTCTAACCCCCGCGGCGTGGTGGGCCGATGACAGCGCACTCGCCTGTCTGCCTCTGCACGCCCGCCGCCACGGCCTGTCACCGGCGCTCCGGTACAATCCGCGTCCCCGTAACGCGGCGAAGCCCACCATGACGAACGACAACTGGTACATCGAACACTTCCAGCCGACCGGCTCGGCCATCGGTTACCGCATCACCGGCAAGCTGGACGAGGTGCAGTCGCCGTTCCAGAAGATCGAGATCTACGACACCACCGACTGGGGCAAGTTGATGATCATCGATGGCGCGGTGATGCTCACCTCGCGCGACAACTTCTTCTATCACGAGATGATCAGCCACCCGGCGCTGTTCACCCACGCCAACCCGAAGCGCGTGGTGATCATCGGCGGCGGCGATTGCGGCACGCTGCGCGAAGTGCTCAAGCACCCGGGCGTGGAAAGCGCCACGCAATGCGACATCGACGAGCAGGTCACGCGGATGTCGGAGAAGTATTTCCCCGAGTTGTGCGAGTCCAACTCCGATCCGCGCGCCGAGCTGTTGTTCGACGACGGCGTGGCCTACATGAAGAACTGCCAAGCCGGCAGCGTGGACGTGGTGATCGTCGATTCCACCGATCCCGTCGGCCCGGCCGAAGGCCTGTTCAACAAGGCGTTCTACGAGAGCTGCTTCCGCGCCCTGAAAGACGACGGCATCCTCGTGCAGCAGTCCGAATCACCGCTGGCGCTGCTGGATCTCATCAAGGAAATGCGAGCGGAAATGGGCAAGGCGGGCTTCACCACGTTCAAGACGCTGCCGTTCCCGCAACCGTGCTATCCGACGGGCTGGTGGAGCGTGACGATGGCGCGCAAGAATGCGGCGGGAACGCAGGGCGGTTTTGGATATCGCAGGGACGATGCCGCGGGCAAAACCTTCGACACGCTGTACTACAGCGCGCACCTGCACGAGGGTGTGCTGGTGGCGCCGCCCTTCGTGGCACGGGCACTGGGCGAATAAACCCGTTTCACCTTGCATGGAAGCCCCGCAACGCGGGGCTTTTTTTTGGCCGAAGCCGTCGATCAATCGCCGAGCGCGGCGCCGTCCTTCGGATTGGCGAGCCAGCCGCCGACGTCCTCGCCGAGCTTGTCGACCGTGCGTCCCAGCACCGAGCATGCGCCCTTGAAGCCGGCGAAGGCGCCGCCCATCGAATTGCGCCGCGCCTTGAACGAGGCGACCTTCTGCCCGCCATCGAACAGCGTGCCGCGGATTTTCGTGTACGTCTGCCGGCCCATGAAGGCGTTGCCCATGTTCACCGAATCGACGATCTCCACGTGCAGCACGCGGCCCGATGCGGTGTCGGGCGTTCCATCGGCAAGCACCACCGAAGGGCCGTGCCGCTTGATGGAATCGGACAGCTTGGTGCCGAGCGAGCACTCGGCCTTGATCGCGTCGGAGATTTCGTTGTCCTCGACGTAGGGCACCGACGCCGGCACGGTCACGCTCTGCGCGGACGCGGCAGGCGCACCGGCGATGGCCAGCGCCGCAGCGCAGATCAGCAGGAAGGGATGGCGCACATTCAACTCCTTTGGGGTCATCATCAGATCAACGGACCGGACGTCGAATCCGGCCATCATTCCGCGCACGGGCCATGCCCGGATCGGTGCTCCTTCACGCCGTTCGATTCATAGGGCGTCGGCATCCAGCTCGCCGGTGCGGATGCGCACCACGCGTTCCAGTTCGTAGACGAACACCTTGCCGTCGCCGATCTTGCCGGTGCCGGCCGCCTTGACGATGGCTTCCACGACCGACTCCACCTGCTCGTCCGTCACCGCGACCTCGAGCTTCACCTTGGGCAGGAAATCGACCACGTATTCGGCGCCGCGGTACAGCTCCGTGTGGCCTTTCTGCCGCCCGAACCCCTTGACCTCGGTGACGGTGATGCCGGCAATGCCGGACTCGGC
This sequence comes from Pseudomonadota bacterium, assembly GCA_023390905.1. Taxonomy (GTDB): domain Bacteria; phylum Pseudomonadota; class Gammaproteobacteria; order Xanthomonadales; family Xanthomonadaceae; genus Pseudoxanthomonas_A. The sequence goes on from JAEWBY010000093.1 coordinate 6,091, forward strand.
CAGCGCCTCGCGGACATCGTCCAGCTTGAAGGGCTTGATGATGGCCATGATCATCTTCATGCAGCGGTCTCCGGATTCACTCGCATCAGCATATCGCGGTTGCGGCCATCCCGGACCTCGGGTTCAATGGAGCCGGAATGCGTTTCGGATTTTTCCGACAGCGCCGCGCTGCAGCCACTGATGGCCGCATCCCGAGCACCCCGGCAAGCTGGGTGCCCTGCCGGAGAACACTGATGATTGACCTCAACCACATCGACGACCTCGCCCGCCGCCTCAGCGATCTGATTCCCCCCGGCCTGCGCGAATCGCGCGAGGAACTGCAGCAGGCGTTCAAGGGCGCGTTGCAGAGCGGCCTGTCGCGCCTGGATCTGGTCACCCGCGAGGAATACGAGGTCCAGCGTGCGGTGCTGCTGAAGACGCGCCAGAAACTGGAAGCGCTGGAACGCACGGTGCGCGCGCTGGAAACCGCCACGGCGACGCCGCCGACCTCCACGCCTCACTGAGGCCACCCTCCATGAGTCTGGCGCTGGTGCACAGCCGTGCACGGGCGGGCGTGTCCGCGCCTTATGTCAGGGTCGAGGTGCATCTTTCCGGAGGACTTCCGCAGACGCATATCGTCGGGCTGCCGGAAGCGGCCGTGCGGGAATCCCGCGATCGCGTGCGCGCGGCCATCCTGTGCGCGCAGTTCGAATTTCCGGCACGGCGGATCACCGTCAATCTCGCCCCCGCCGATCTGCCCAAGGAAGGCGGCCGTTTCGATCTGCCGATCGCGCTGGGCATCCTGGCGGCGAGCGGGCAGATCCCGCGCGAGGCGCTGCTGGATCACGAATTCCTCGGCGAACTCGGCCTGACGGGCGAACTGCGGACAGTCGACGGCGTGCTGCCTGCCGCACTCGCATGCGCCGCAGCGGGCCGCACGCTGATCGTGCCCAGCGGCAGCGGAGCTGAAGCCGCGCTTGCGCATCGCGTGCAGGCCCACACCGCACGCACGCTGCTGGACGTCTGCGCCGCACTCACCGGCACCCGATCGCTGCCGATCGCGGAGGCTCCGGCGCCCTCGTGCGCATCCATCGCGGATCTGCGCGACGTGCGCGGACAGACACAGGCACGGCGCGCGCTCGAGATTGCCGCGGCCGGCCATCATCATCTGCTGCTGGTCGGGCCGCCCGGCTGCGGAAAAACACTGCTTGCGTCCCGCCTGCCCGGCCTGTTGCCCGAGGCCAGCGAAGAAGAAGCCCTCAAGAGCGCGGCGATCGCCTCCGTCAGCGGACAGGGGCTCGACCCGGCGCGCTGGCGGCAGCGTCCGTTCCGCAACCCGCACCACACCGCCAGCGCCGTGGCCCTGATCGGCGGCGGCGCGCAGCCGCGCCCGGGCGAAGTCTCGCTTGCACACAACGGCGTGCTGTTTCTCGACGAACTTCCCGAATGGGACCGGCGCGCACTGGAAGTGCTGCGCCAGCCCCTGGAATCCGGCGTGGTCACGGTGTCGCGCGCCGCGCGCACCGCCGAATTCCCCGCGCGCTTCCAACTGGTGGCGGCGATGAATCCCTGCCCATGCGGTTGGGCGGCGATGCCAGTGGTCGATGCCGATGCTCGGCCGATATCGTGCGCCGCTATCGCGGCCGTGTTTCCGGACCGTTGCTGGATCGCATCGATTTGCATCTGGCTGTCGCACGCCTTCCGCCACAGGCGTTGCGCCCTGACGCCCCGTCGGGCGAGGACACGGCCACCGTGCGTGCGCGCGTCGAACGTGCACGGGCCATCCAGGACGCACGACACGGACGGCTCAATGCGCAGCTAGGCCAGGATCAGATGCGCCTGTCATGCCGCCTGGCCGAGAGCGATCAACGCCTGCTCGAAGTTGCGATCGATCGCCTTCACCTCAGTGCACGATCGATGCAGCGCATCCTGCGCGTGGCGCGCACCATCGCTGATCTCGCCGGAACCCCGGACATACTGACCGAACATCTGACTGAAGCCCTGAGCTACCGCTCTTCAGGAGACGCGAGCCCATCGTCCGCATGACGTGCAAGACCGCTCGATGCTCCGCTGCCCCATCGCTTCGATCCGACCGCCACGAACGGGGCGCATGCAGCGCCGCGCGATCACGGTGATCCTTCGTCAGATGCAGTTCGGTGGCCCTGCAGTGGACGCGGCGGGTGCGCGTATCCACGGTCAGCGCACCGCACGCGAGCACGCTCGCCAGCGCCTGCGCGGGCCTTCGCAACAATGCGCGCACGCGGGCGCAGAGTTCGTCCAGCGAGCAGGGCTTCACCAGATAGTCATCGGCACCGGCGTCGAGCGCGCGGACGCGATCATCGACCTGGTCGCGCGCGGACAGTACCAGGATCGGCGCACGCCCGCGGCGATGGCGAAACCGCTGCAGCACGCTCAGTCCATCCAGCTTCGGCAACATCAGATCCAGCACGACCGCGTCATATTCATGGGCATCGAGAAAGCCCATCGCGGCGACACCATCGGCGGCATGATCCACCGCATACCCTTCCCGTGACAGGTGACTGACAGCGCACCCGACAGGGATTGGGAGTCTTCGACCAGCAACAGTTTCATCCGTGTCTCCCGGTTCCGGCCAAGTCTGTCAGCGGAACTCGAACAGCTCGTTGCGCAGGTGGGCGAACGGAACGCCATGGGCTTCCATCAATGCGTGCACCTTGTGCAGCAGCGCATCCGGTCCGCAGAAGGCGATGCGTACCGCGACGGCACCGCGGGCGCGGACGATCGTCGCAAAGCAGGCGCGGAACGCCGGCGACTCCGGCCCGCCGGAGATATCGACCAGATTCACGCCACGCTCCGCCGCCAGCGCATTCAGGTCCACCGTCGCCGGCAGCTCGCGTCCGGGCGTGTGGAGGTAGATGAGCGTGACCTGTTGCAGCCTGTCCGCGGGACCGGCCTGCAACCATGCGATGAATGGCGTCACGCCCACGCCCCCGGCAATCCAGAGATCGGCGGCCTCGGCCTTCTGCCGGAACCGACCATACGGTGCGTAGACATCGACCATCATGCCGGGCCGGGCGCGGCGCAGCAGCCGGGCCGTGTAATCGCCCAGCGATCGCACGACGAAGCCAATCGCACCGTCACCGCGGCGGCTGCCCACGATGGTGAACGGATGCGGTCGCGCAGACCCGGTTCGTCGAACGAAAGGAATGCGAATTGCCCGGGCTCGAAATCGACCCGGCCGGCTTCAGGCGCCAACTCCAGATGCAGTGCCGTGGCACTGGAGGAGAGCGTGGCCACGCGATAGCGGGCATGCGGCGACCATCGCGGGTAGAGCACGAGCCTGTACAGCGCCGCCAGCGTGCCCAGTCCCGCCAGCACGGCAAGCCAGACGCCGGGCGGGCTGCCCAGCGTGATCGGAGAACGGAAACTCAGCCAGTGCAGGATCGCAATCAGGAACAGCGGACCGGAAAGCTTGTGCCACCAACGCCAGTGCGAATACGGGATACGACGATTGAGCGCAAGCAGCACGATCACCATCAGCGCCACGAAGCTGAGCTGGCGCAGCAGACGGATGACCGCGCGCGGCAACGCGATGATCGCGCTGGTCTGCCAGTCATCGAGTTCGGCACTGAACACGAGATGGAACGAGGCCAGCACCAGCGCCCACACGGCCAGCCACTTGTGCGCCTGATAGACGCGATCCAGTCCGCCCAGCAGCGATTCAATCCATTGCCATCGCGCCGACAGCAGCGCGGCGACCGCCATCATCGACAACGCGGCCACGCCGCACCCCAGGCTGAGCGCCGCCGTGGTCGGCCAGATCTGGAGCGGAATCGTCATGGCAGTGAGCGCAAAACTCGCGAGCGCCACCGCGAGCACCAACACGTGTGATTTCAAGCGCATAATCGTGCTCCTGCATGACTGCCTTCGAGTGTAGGCACGTCATTCCAGGTGCGACGGAGTGCAAATCGTTGTGCGAATCGCCTGCGCGACCATTCCCGTCAAGCACGATGCGCGGAATCTCGCAGCACGTTGGCGGTGGACTGCGCCCGCGAGGACGCAGTCCACTTGCGCGCTCACGCGGCCTGGTGCGTGAACTGCTCTTCCTCGGTCGATCCCTTCAGCGCCGTGGTCGATGACTGGCCCTGCTGGATGGCCTGGGTCACCGCGTCGAAATAGCCGGTCCCCACTTCGCGCTGGTGCTTGACCGCGGTGAAGCCGCGATCGGCCGCCGCGAATTCGGCTTCCTGCATTTCGACGAACGCACTCATCTGCCGGCGCGCGTAACCGTGCGCCAGATTGAACATGCCGTAGTTCAGCGAATGGAAGCCGGCCAGCGTGATGAACTGGAACCTGTAGCCATAGCGGGCGATTTCCTTCTGGAAATTGGCGATGGTCGCGTCGTCCAGGTTCTTCTTCCAGTTGAAGCTGGGCGAGCAGTTGTAGGCCAGCAGCTTGCCCGGAAACTTCGCATGGATGGCTTCGGCGAACCTGCGCGCGAATTCCAGATCCGGCTTGCCGGTTTCGCACCAGATCAGATCCGCGTAGGGCGCATAGGCCAGGCCGCGACTGATCGCCTGATCCAGTCCATTGCGCGTCTTGTAGAACCCTTCGACGGTGCGCTCACCGGTGGTGAACGGCTGATCATTGGCATCGATGTCGCTGGTCAGCAGATCCGCGGCTTCTGCGTCCGTGCGCGCGATCAGCAGCGTCGGCACGCCCATCACGTCGGCGGCCAGGCGCGCGGCGTTCAACTTCTCGATGGCTTCGCGGGTGGGCACGAGCACCTTGCCGCCCATGTGCCCGCACTTCTTCACGCTGGCGAGTTGATCCTCGAAATGCACGCCCGCTGCGCCCGCCTCGATCATCGCCTTCATCAGTTCGAATGCATTGAGCACGCCGCCGAATCCGGCCTCGGCGTCGGCCACGATGGGCTGCAGGAAATCGATGCTGTCATCGCCTTCGGCATGGTGCAGCTGATCGGCGCGCAGCAGCGTGTTGTTGATGCGCTTGACCACGGCGGGCACCGAGTCGGCCGGGTACAGCGATTGATCCGGATACATCTGACCGGCCAGGTTGGCATCGGCCGCCACCTGCCAGCCGGACAGGTAGATCGCCTTGAGACCGGCCTTGACCTGCTGCATCGCCTGGTTGCCGGTCAGCGCGCCGAGCGCATTGATGAAGTCTTCTTCGTGCAGGTACTTCCAGAGTTTTTCGGCGCCGATGCGCGCGATCGAATGCTCGACGGCGATCGTGCCGCGCAGGCGCACCACGTCCTGCGCGGTGTAGTTGCGGGTGATGCCCGTCCAGCGCGGGTTGGTCTCCCAGTCGTTCTGGATGTCCTGGGCGGTCGGCAACGTGTTCATGCGGGTACTCCTTGAGGAAACGACGGATTCAGTCGATGCGCGCGTAGGCGGGAAGGGTCAGGAATTCGGCCAGCTCATCGGCCCGGCTCAGTTCATCGAGCAGGGCGATGGCTTCGCCGACGTGCTCGCCGCCGGGCAACCGCGCCGGGTCGCCCAGTCGCGCCGGCAGGGCGCGCAGCGTCGCGTCGAACAACGCGAAGTCGATTGCAGTGCCGTCGGCCAGATGCAGGCCGGGCGTGTGCAGCCATTGCCAGATCTGCGTGCGCGAAATCTCGGCGGTGGCCGCGTCCTCCATCAGCCAATGGATCGGCACGCAGCCGTTGCCGCCAAGCCACGCGGCCAGATAGCGCACGCAGACCTCGACATTGGCTTCAAAGCCCGCGCGGGTGATGGTGCCTTCGCTCGGGCGGATCAGATCGTCCCGCGTGACCTGCACGTCGGCGCGCAACACCTCATGCTGGTTCGGCGCGGGCATGTGTTCGTCGAAGATGGCCCGGGCGATCGGGATCAATGCCGGATGCGCCACCCACGTGCCGTCATGGCCGGCGGTCACTTCGCGCAGCTTGTCCGCGCGCACGCGCGCCATCGCCTGCTCGTTGGCCGCATCGTCGTTGCTGATCGGAATCTGCGCCGCCATCCCGCCCATCGCATGCGCACCGCGACGGTGGCAGGTCTGGATCAGCAGTTCCGAATAGGCCTTGAGGAAGGGCTGCGTCATCGTCACCTGACTGCGTTCGGGCAGCACGCGATCGCGATGGCGGCGGAACGTTTTCAGGTAGGAAAAGATGTAGTCCCAGCGGCCGCAATTGAGGCCGACGATGCGCTCGCGCAGCGCATGGAGGATTTCGTCCATCTCGAACACGGCCGGCAGCGTTTCGATCAGCACGGTCACCTTCATCTGGCCCTGCGGCAGGCCGAGCGCGGCTTCCACATGCGAGAGCGCGGTCTGCCACAGCGCAGCTTCTTCCATGCTCTGCAACTTGGGCAGGTAGAAGTACGGGCCGCGATCGCGCGCGGCCAGCGCGTGCGCGTTGTGGAACGCGAACACCGCCAGATCGAACAGGCCGCCGGCGATTGGCTGGCCATCGACCAGCACGTGTTTCTCGTCCAGGTGCCAGCCACGCGGGCGCACCAGAAGCACCGCCTGCTCGTCCTGCGGTTTTAATGCGTAGTGCTTGCCGTTCGCGGCGGTGAACGCCAGCTCTCCGCGCACGGCGGCGGCCAGTGCGCGCTGGCCGACGAGCAGGTTGTCCCAAGTCGGCGAAGTCGAGTCCTCGAAGTCGGCCATGTAGACCCGCGCGCCGGAGTTGAGCGCGTTGACGACCATCTTCGGATCCACCGGGCCGGTGATCTCCACGCGGCGATCGCGCAAGGCGGCCGGCAGCGGCGCGACCTTCCAGTCGCCCTCGCGGATGGCGCGTGTATCGGTGCGGAAATCCGGCAGCGCGCCCTGATCGAACTCGGCCTGCCGTTGGCGACGCGCGGCGAGCCGGGCTTGGCGCTCGGGCTCGACCGCGCGGTGCAGAGAGACCAGCAGCGCCAGTGCCCCCGGCGGCAGCAGTTCGGCCTGGCCCTGCCGGGAGGCGGTGAGGCTGATGCCCGGGGTAGGCCGGGTTCCCGGCGGGCTCTCGGGCGGACGGGTGGCGATGGCTGCGGACATGGCGGTCCTCCTTGTCATGTGAGGACAACCTGCTCCCGCCGCCATGTATTTGACAAAACAGTTTTGTCAATGCTTTTAATAAGAACAACTTATATTGATCCGCAGATGCCTCCGAAAGCCGCGCCCACACTGCGTTTCGCCTACAAGTCGGATCGGCTGAAACCGCTGCGCGCGTTCTGTCAGACGGTGCGGCTGGGTTCGGTTTCCAGGGCGGCCGAGGCCCTGTTCGTCAGCCAGCCGGCTATCACCCTGCAGTTGCAGGCGCTGGAACGCGAGGTGGGCGTGCGCCTTTTCGAGCGCAGCGGTCGCCGGCTCACGCCGAGCCGCGAAGGCCAGTTGCTGTTCGAACTGGCGCAGCCGCTGGTCGAGGGGCTGGACGGGCTGGACGCCACGTTCAAGGACAAGCTCGCCGGGCTGGACGCGGGCGAGCTGAACATCGCCGCCAACAGTTCGACCATCCTGTACCTGCTGCCGCGCATCGTGGAGAACTTCCGCGCCCAGCACCCCGACGTGCGGCTGACGCTGCACAACGCGATCACCGCCGACGGCACGGATCTGCTGCGCGCCGATGCGGTGGACCTGGCGGTGGGTTCGATGATGGACGTGCCGGCCGACCTCAGCTACGCACCGATCTATCGCTTCGAACCGCTGCTGATCACGCCACCGGATCATCCACTGGCCCGGAAGCCGAAGCTCGAACTGTCCGACATCTCGCCGCACGGATTGATTCTTCCACCCAAGCGACAGATCACCTATCGCCTGATCGATCTGGTGTTCCAGCAGAACCGCGTGCCGTATACGGTCGCGCTGGAAGTCGGCGGCTGGGAAGTGATCAAGCAATACGTCGCGATGGGCATGGGCATTTCGATCGTCAGTTCGATCTGCCTGAGCGAGGCCGACCGTGGCCGACTGGCGACACGATCGCTCAGCCAGTGGTTCCCCTCGCGCAGCTACGGCGTGATCGTGCGCAAGGGCAAGTACCTCTCACCGCAGGCCCGCGCGTTTGTCGAACTGATCCAGCCGGATCTGTTCGTGCGCCGCGACTATGACGACAGCGGGCATTCGGAGCGATGAAAGTCTCATCGCTGCTGAGCGCTTGAGCGTGTGGCTCCCCTGACGCATGCGACGCGGGAGCCTCGTTGGGCCATGCGAGGCAACTGCGATACTCATGCATCTCCGCACCCATAGAGCAATCGCATGACCACCCAGCACCATCGCATCGACTACCTCGAATTCAACGTCAGCTCCATCGCGGCCGCCAGGCAGTTCTATGGCGATGCGTTCGGGTGGACGTTCCAGGAATACGGGCCGGACTACTGCGAGTTCCGCGATGGAAGATTGACCGGTGGGTTCGCGCATGGGCCGGTGACAACCGGCGGCGCGCTGGTGGTGCTTTATTCGGAGGATCTGGAGGCTTCGCTGGCGGCGGTGGAGTCGGCGGGCGGCGTGATCAGCAAGCCGATCTTTTCATTTCCCGGAGGACGGCGCTTTCATTTCCGCGACCATGATGGATATGAGCTGGCGGTGTGGTCGGGAGGTTGACGCGTAGACCTGCGACAGGGGCATCTCCTCACGCGTCGTCGCGTTCGAAGCCATCATGTGTGCTGGGCATTCAGCGTCGATGCACGGCGGCCTCGCAGGAGCGCGGGGCTGAAGCCCCTACTGCAACGCCGTCTCTGCCTGCACACAGCACGGGCCCACCACGCGTCGGAACTTTCACCATGAAGAAGCCCACCCATGCGGTGGGCTTCTTCGTCCGCGTGCGGCGCCGGTCACGCCGCCATCATTCAACGCATCACTTGGGCATCGGCAACGGGTCGTCGGCGAAGATCGCCACGTGCGGAATGCCATCGGCGCCAATCCAGCCGCGGTACATGCCTTCGGTGTTGAACGGGAAGGCCACGGCGCCTTCGGATGACAATGCGATCGCGCCGCCGTCGCCGCCGGCTTTCGGGATCTCGTCGTTGATCACGGCCTTGGCCGCGCTGGCGATGTCCTGTCCGCCGAATCGCACACGCGCGCAGATGTTGAACGCCGCGACATCGCGGATGTAGTACTCGCCCCAGCCGGTGCCGGACACCGCGCAGCGTTCGTCGGCATAGGTGCCCGCGCCGATGATCGGCGAGTCGCCGACGCGACCGTAGCGCTTGTTGGTCATGCCGCCCGTCGAAGTGCCCGCCGCCAGATGGCCCTGCGCATCGAGCGCAAGCGCGCCCACGGTGCCGAAATGCTTGGCTGTTTCCAGATCCGCATGCGCCTGCCCGGATTGTTCTTCCTTCAGCGCCTTCTGCAATTGCTGCCAGCGTTTTTCGGTGCGGAAGTACGAGGGATCGATCAGCGTGAGGCCCTGCTCGACCGCGAACGCTTCGGCGCCCTCGCCGACCATCATCACGTGTTTGGATTTATCCATCACCAGCCGCGCGAGCTGGATCGGATTCTTCACGCGGTGCACGCCGGCCACCGCGCCGGCCTTGCCGGTGGCACCGTCCATGATCGAGGAATCCAGTTCGTTCTTGCCGTCATGAGTGAACACCGCGCCGCGGCCGGCGTTGAACATCGGCGCGTCCTCGAGCACGGTGATGGTCGCCATCACCGCATCGACGGCCGGTTTGCCGGCTTTCAGCTGCGCATGACCGGTCCGCAACGCCTCCTCCATCGCCTTGCGCGCGGCCGCGATATCGGCCGGCGAAAGATCCGCGCGCTCGACACCGGCGCCGCCATGGATCACCAGCACGGTCTGCGCAGGCGCGGGCTCGGCGGCGTGCGCCAGTGGAGTGATCGCGGACAACAGCAGCGCCAGGCTGCCGGCAAGCGGAGAGATCTTCATGTCGATGGGTTCCGGAAGTTCTGGGATTCAATGGTGCGCGTGCGCCGACGTGCTGCCCGCGCCATCATCGCGCAGTTCGCCACCGCCCACACGCACCAGGCGCGTGGTTGCGCCTTCGCTGGCCGCGGTGGGCGACAACGCGGTGTTGTCGACGGTGCTGGCGTCGCCGCGGAAATGCAAGCGGCCGGCGGTACCGATCAGCGTGACCTCGACCTCGGACGCGGCATCGCGATTCCACACACCGCGCCAATCGTGATCGCGGCCCTGTACGCGCCAGACCTTGCCATCGTTGCCGCTGAACACGCGGCCCTGGCCGTGGGCGTCGATGCACAGCGCGGTGTACTCATCGATGCCGAGGCCGATCAGATCCTGGCGCTGCTCTTCCTTCGACAGCCGCGCCAGGAACACGATCAACCGCCCCAGCCGATCGCGCGCGCCGAAGTGGCTGTCGGTGATGACGTTCTGCAGATACGGCAGGTGCAGGAAATCCTTCACCAGCGTGACAGCGCTGCCGGATGGATCCCTGAGCGCCTCCTCGGTGGTGAGGCTGCCGCCATCCATCGCGCCGTACGAATACGCGCCGAGAATCGCCAGCCCCGCACTGGTACCGCCAATCGGTTTGCCCGCGCGCACGTGCGCATCCAGCGCGGCGTTGAGCGGCGTACCTTTCCAGAAGCGCACGTAGTTGGATTGATCGCCGCCGGCCAGGAAGATGCCATCGGCGTTGCGCACGATCTCGAGCACGCGCGGATCCGAGGCCGCCTTGCGATCGCTGAAGACGATCGTCTGCGCGGCGGTGATGCCGCCGATGTCCTTGAAGAATTCGTCCTGCGCTTCGATCGTCCCGGAGGCGCGCAGGATGACGATGCGGCCGTGCCCGGCCTTGTCGATGAACCAGCGGAAGGCATCGTGGGGCCAGTCACCGCCGCCGACCAGCATCAGCCCGGCTTCGGTCCTGCCCGGTCGCTGCGCCGCTGGATCGCCGATCTCGAAATACTGATAACCGCTGGACGGAGCAGGCTCGGCGGCCTGTGCACGCATCGCCATCGGCAGGATCAACAAGGCCGCCAGCAGGCCCATCCACTTGCTTGCACGTTCCAGCATTCGCACGCCACTCCACGGTCCGGTCCTGATTGAAGACGAACGTGGGCGTGCTTCCCCGCCCCGCAGTTGCGCTGCTGTGCAGCATGGACGGCACTCTCGCCCGTCGTGCGGATTCGGGTAATGTCGGGAAATGACCGAATCCACCGACGGCTGGTTCGCCCGCGAGATCCTCGTCCACGAGGAAGCGCTGGTGCATTACCTGCGCCGGTGCTGGCCGCACCGCGACGAGATCCACGACCTGCGCCAGGAAATCTACGTCCGCATCTACGAGGCCGCCGGCCGCTCGGTGCCGACGATGCCCAAGTCGTTCCTGTTCGCCACCGCGCGCCACCTGATGACCGACCGTTTGCGCCGCAGCCGGGTGGTGTCGATCGAGACGATGGGTGATCTCGAGCCGATGAACGTCTTGGTGGATGAGGTATCGCCGGAACGCTGGTGCGGAGGCCGGCAGGTACTGAAGCGGCTGGCCGAGGCGTTCGACCGGCTGCCGGACCGCTGCCGCGAGGTGATCTGGCTGCGGCGGGTGGAAGAACTGCCACAGAAGGAAGTGGCCTCACGCCTGGGCATCAGCGAGAAGACCGTGGAAAAACATGTCGCCAAGGGTATGCGCCTGATCGCCGAGCATTTCTACGGCGGCGCCGGCGTGCGCCCGGCGCGCGGACGCATGGCGCAGGAAGCGGAGCGGACACATGGCGCCCACCAGCAGACAGATTGAACAGGCCGCCGCGCGCTGGCTGGCCCGGCGCGAAGGCGGCTCGTGGGACGCCACGCAGCAGGCCGGACTGGATGCCTGGCTGTCGGCCTCGACGGCGCATCGGGTCGCCTTCCTGCGGCTGGATGCGGCATGGAAGGAAAGCGGCCGGCTGGCCGCGCTGGGCGCCGGGCCGGCAACGGGGGTTCCGCCGCGCGGCCGATGGAGGCATTCGGCACTGGAGGCGCGCAACTCGGCGCGCGCCGTTTCCATTGCGGACACCGCAGGGGGTGCGCCGGATGTGGCGCAGCTGGTCTTCGCTCCGCGCGATCGGCGCACGCGTCGCTGGCCGGGCGCGGCGGCGGCGGGCACCGCGCTGCTGGCGCTGGTGGCGGTGGTCGGGCTGGGCTGGCGCTCGTACGGAGCGATCGAACAGGCGAGCTATCGCACCTCGCTGGGCGATCTGGACAGCGTGCCGCTGAGTGACGGGTCGCGCGCCACGCTCAGCAGTGACAGCCGCATCGACGTCCGCCTTTCGCGCGGCGAACGCCGCATCACCCTGCAACAGGGCGAAGCCTTCTTCGAGGCGGCCAAGGATCCGGGCCGGCCGTTCGTGGTCGCCGCCGGGACGCGCCACGTGGTCGCGGTGGGCACGCGCTTCTCGGTGCGCCGCGAAGGGCCGGATCTGCGCGTGGTCGTCACCGAAGGAACCGTGCGCCTCCAATCCACGCCGGACGCGGCCGGCCATGCGCAGCCGACGACCCTGCTCCCGGCCGGCAGCGTCGCGATCGCCAGTGGCGAGGGCGTGTTCGTGCGCACCGGCTCGGTGGCCGACGCCGAACGCCTGGTCGACTGGCGCAGTGGCTTCCTCGCCTTCCGCGACACCACGCTGCTGGAGGCCGCGCGCGAATTCAACCGCTACAGCGCGCGCAAGCTGGTGATCGGCGATGCGGCGGTGGCGCAGTTGCGCGTGGGCGGCAATTTCCGCTGGTCCAACACCGAGGCCTTCGTGCGGCTGCTCGAACAGGGCTTCCCGGTGCGTGCCGAATACGCCGACGATCGGATCGTCCTCCACAGCCTCTGATTCGGCCGTCCGGATCGCTTCCGCCGGGGGGTGGCGGGATCCGTGCGGTTCGTTCGTCCTGATAGCCAAGGACGCCGTCCCGTGCGTCCATGGGGAGAGAGCCCGATGCGGTCGTCGTTTCGTGTCCTGTTGTTGAGTCTTGCCTGTTCCACTGCGCTGGCCGCCCAGGCGCAGAACGCGGCCACGCCGATCGATATTCCCGCCGGCGATCTGGTCGCCGCGCTGGATACGCTGGGCCGGCAATCGGGTACCCAGTTCGTCTATCGCGCCGACCAGTTGCGCGGCGCGCGCACGTCCGGCGCCCAGGGCAATCTTTCCTCCGATCAGGCGCTGGATCGCCTGCTGCGCGGCAGTGGTTTCGTCGCGCGCAAGGAGAGCAGCGGCGCGGTGCTGGTCGTCAAGCAGGATGCACAGGCGCCCGCGCGCCCGCGACCCGCGCCGGCAGCCACCACCGGCGGCCAGTCGGCCAGCAACGCCGAGCCGGTGACCCAACTGGAAAACGTGCAGGTGACCGGCTCGCGCATTCCGCGCGCGCAGATTGAAGGCCCCGCGCCGATCACCGTGGTGACCGCCGAACAGATCCAGGCCGCCGGCCTGACCTCGGTGCCGGATGTGCTGCGCTCGCTCAGCCAGAACAGCGGCAGCGTGCAGGGCCAGCAGAACACCACCAGCGCGCAGTCCACGCCCGGCGCGCAGGCGGTCGATCTGCGCGGCCTCGGTCCCAACCACACGCTGGTGCTGATCAACGGCCGCCGCATCGCCGACTTCCCGCTGCCGCTCAACGGCCGCAGCAACTTCACCGACATCGGCAACATTCCGCTCGGCATGATCGATCGCATCGAAGTGCTGACCGGCAGCGCATCGGCGGTCTACGGTTCGGATGCGATGGCCGGCGTCATTAACTTCATCCTGAAAAAATCCGCCGACGGCACCACGCTCGACTACCGCTTCGGCGATACCCAGCACGGCGGCGGCTCCTCGCAATATCTGACGCTGACATCCGGTTTTGAAACCGGCAATTTCAGCGGCATCGTCGGCGTCGAATTCCAGAACAAGAAGCCGCTGTGGGGCACCGATCGCCGCATCCAGGATTCCACCTATGACGCACCGACCGAGGAACGCCGCCTGCCGCGCCTGATCGCGCAGCGTTACGACTGGGACGAAGACCTCAACATCGATCCGGAAGACGGTTGCGCGGCGATGGCGGGCCTGAATCAAGGCACTACCGTGCAGGCCGAGGATCCCGACTACGGCCTGTATTGCGGCAGCGATCGCGCCATCGCGTATCGCACGATCCAGAACGAGCGCAAGGGCTACAACGCCTACGGTTCGTTCGAATACCGCTTCTCCGACACGTTGTCGTGGTTCGTGGATGTGCAGCTGGGCCGTCAGGAGGTGAAGTTGCTGACCGGCACCAATGGCAACCTTGCCGCCAGCGATCACATGGGTTGGGAATTCCACGATCCGAATTCCACCAACAACTATCGCAACAAGGTCTTCTACAACCAAGCCTCCGGTATGTACGAGATCTGGTCGCGCCAGTTCACTCCGGAAGAAATGGGTGGCTTGCGCAACCGTATGAACGAGACAACCCAGAAGACGTTGGCGGTGACCACCGGCCTGCAGGGTTCAATCGCCCAGAACTGGAACTGGGAAGCCGCCTACAACCACTCGCAGTACAAGGCCGATGTCGGCATGCCGCGCATCTGGGCCGCTGCTGCCAACGAATTGTTCCTCGGTGAGCGTCTGGGCTACGACGAAGATGGCTACGCGATCTACAACGCCGATCCGGCGCGGCTGTTCACACCGCTGACGACTGCCCAGTTCAATTCGATCGCGGCGATGTCCACGTTCCATCCGGAAGCCAAGAACGACAACCTGAGCTTCACCATCGACACGCCGTCGCTGTTCTCGATGCCGGCCGGCGATGTCGGCTTTGCCGGTGCACTGGAGTATGGCGAGCAGTCGTACCACATCAATCCGGATCCCTACGCACTCACCGAAGACGCCTACTACGGCCCGCGTTATGGCGACGGCGACGGCAGCCGTGATCGCTGGAGTGCGGCGGCCGAAATGCGCATGCCGTTACTGTCTTCGCTGGAGGCCAGTCTGGCCGGCCGCTATGACCGTTACAGCTATGCCGGCAAGAGCCCGAGCAAGTTCACCTACAGTCTGGGCCTGGAATGGCGCCCGGTGGATACGCTGCTGGTGCGCGGTTCGTACGGCACCGGCTTCCGTGCACCGGACATGCACTATCTGTTTGCCGGCGACGACTACTACCGCACGCGTTTCGCCACTGACTACTACGACTGCCGCAGCGCCGAGCCCGGTATCAGCAACGGTGAGTGCTACGACGTCGGCGATTACGACGTCAGCACATTCGACGTCTACAGCGGCAACGTTGATCTGGATGTCGAAACCAGCAAGTCGTTCACGGTAGGCTTAGTCTGGTCGCCGACCGCCAACTTCGATCTGGCCTTGGATTACTACAAGATCCAGGTGAAGAATCAGGTGCAAACGCAGGACCGCGATCTGCTGCGTCAGACCGAGGCCGATTGCCGCTTGGGCGTGACCGATTCCGGTGAACCGGTCGATATCAATTCGCCGACCTGCGCCGATGCGATCGCGCGCGTCATCCGCGACGAGGATGGCGTGATCACCAGCGTGCATTTCTCGCCGATCAACATCGCCAACGAGGAAACCTCGGGCATTGATGCGACCGCCAACTACCGTCTGGCCACGGCCGGTGCCGGCGATTTCAATTTCCGAGCCAATTACAACTGGACCCACAAGCACACCCGTCAACTCTATCCGGGTGATCCGACCGAAGACATGCTGGATGTCAGCTTCGCCGACACCACGCTGCCGCGCACCAAGGGCAACCTGGGCGTGAGCTGGGACAAGGGGCAGTTCGGCGCCAGCCTGTTCGGCAACTACCTCGGCCGCGTGGCCAACTACAACAACGATGCCTGGACGCCATCGACCTGGCGCTTCAACGCCGGTGCACGCTACGACGTCACCGACCACCTGCGCATCTCGCTGACGGTCAACAACCTGCTCGACAAGATGCCGCCGAAGGACGCCACCTGGGGCAACTATCCGTACTACGACACCTCGTGGTTCGACTCGTTCGGCCGCAGCTACTACCTGCAGTTCACCTGGAAGCTGGGCGGCGCGGCGTTGTAACAGGCCGGGAGCCGGGAATAGGGAGACGGGATTCGCGTCGCCCGTTTCCGGCTCACCGCCTTACCATTCTCTGCAAAAAAAAAAGCCCCGCATTCGCGGGGTTTTTTTTGGGTTTCGAAGACCGCTCTTTACGAATCCCGAATCCCGAATCCCGTCTCCCTTCTCCCGTCTCCCGCCCCCTCACACCGTCCCGCGGTTCTTCCCGATCCACGGCCGGTACCACTCGCGGATGGCGGCGATGTCGGCGTCGGCATCGCCGGTGGTCCAGTACAGATCCCCGATGCCGATGGTCTTTTCCGGATAGTGGAAATACGCCATCAGGATCGGCACCTGCGCCTCGTGGGCGATCTTCCAGAAGCCGCTCTTCCACTTCTGCACTTTCCTGCGTGTGCCTTCCGGGGTGAGCGCGTACCACATGCGATCGGCCTGGCGGATCATCGCCACGGCCTGTTCCACCGTGCCCTGCGGGTTGGTGCGATCGACGGGGATCACGCCGAGCTTGCGCAGCAGCGGACCCAGCGGCCACCAGAACAACTGCGCCTTGCCGAGCACGCGCACCTGGAAACCCATCGCGATCTTCGCGGCCATGCCCCAGATGCCGTCCCAGTTGGACGAATGCGGCGCGACGATCAGCACCAGCTTGGGCACGTCCGGCAGCGTGCCGACCATCTTCCAGCCGAACACCCGCAGGAACGTGCGTCCCATCCAGCGGGTGAAGCGGTTGGGCGGCACCTGCGGCATGTTGGGCGGAATCGCCGGAATGATGTCGCTCAATCCATTACTCCCATTGGTTCTTCTGCGAGCGGCCGCGCTTGAGCTGGCTGCGCTCGCGCTTGGCATCGAGCCGGCGCGCCTTGGCCGCGCGCGAAGGCCGGGTCGCGATGCGCGGTTTCGGCACATCGAGCGCGGCGGCGATGAACGCGGCCAGCCGCTCGCGTGCATCCTGGCGGTTGCGATCCTGCGTGCGGAAACGCTGCGCATCGATGACCAGCACGCCTTCATCGGTGAGACGGCGATCGCGCCGCGCCAGCAATCGTTCGCGCACCGGATCGGGCAACGAGGGCGAACCGGCCACATCGAACCGCAGTTCCACCGCGGTCGCGACCTTGTTGACGTTCTGCCCGCCCGCGCCGCTGGATCGCACGAACCGTTCGATCAGTTCGTCATCCGGGATCACCAGCGTGGGCGTGATTTCGAGTGGTCCGCTCCCCATGGCCGGGATTGTAGAGGAGGCGCGTGCAGGACGCAGTGCATCCGCGCCGGATGCGCCGTTTAACGGCATGTTTACCGCGCGCTGGGCACCATGCAGGCCCGTTCCGCCAGGACTTCCCATGCGCCCAGCCCGATTCCGTTCCCGCCTGCTGATGACGCTGGCGCTGCTGATCTTGACGGGCCTGGCCCAGGCCGCGCAGCCCTCGGACGCGGACATCGAGAAGCTGCTGCAGGCCTCGCGCGCGCAGAGCATGCTGACCGCGATCGTGCCGCAGATGGAAGCCATGCAGCGGCAGCAGTTCGAACAGATGGTCGCCGGCAAGGAGCTGACGCCCGAACAGCGCGCCGAAGCCGAACGCATCCTCGCGCGGACCAACGACATCATGCGCAAGGCGCTGTCGTGGGAAGAAATGCGCCCGCTCTACATCGACGTGTACAAGAAGACGTTCACTCGCGAGGACGTCCGCGCGATCACCAAATTCTACGAAAGCCAGGCCGGGCGCAGCCTGCTCGACAAGACCCCGGCGCTGATGCAGAACCTGATGACGGCCATGCAGATCAAGATGAAGCCGATGATGGAAGAACTGCAGGCCGAGATCAGCAACGTCACGCCGGATCCGGTGCCGGCCCCGCCGGTCAGTCCATCGAAGAAGAAGCGGCGGCGCTGATCCGGCGCCGCGTGTTCACAGCGCGTCCAGCAGCGGATCGGGAGGCAACTGCGCCAGCGGCGGCAGGCGCCAGTCGATCGGGGTGACGCCGCGTTCCTGCAGATAACGTTGGGTGGCGGAGAAATGCCCGCAACCGAGAAAGCCGCGATGCGCCGACAGCGGTGACGGATGCGGCGCACGCAGAACGCGATGCCGACGTGCGTCAATCACCTTGCCCTTGGCCTGCGCGTAGCTGCCCCACAGCAGGAACACCAGTCCTTCGCGCTGCTCGGCCAATGTCTGGATCACGTGATCGGTGAAGCCTTCCCAGCCCTTGCCCTGGTGAGCGCCGGCGCGGCTCTCTTCCACCGTCAGCACCGCATTGAGCAGCAGCACGCCCTGCCGCGCCCATGGCAGCAGGCAACCGTGATCCGGTGGCGTGATGCCGAGATCGGCGTTGAGTTCCTTGTAGATGTTGAGCAGTGACGGCGGCACTGGAACACCAGGCCGCACCGAAAAGCACAGCCCGTGCGCCTGCCCCGGACCGTGATACGGATCCTGTCCCAGGATCACCACCTTGACCGCATCGAACGGCGTGGCTTCAAACGCGGTGAAGATGTGCGGTCCCGGCGGAAAGATGCGCGCGCCGGCCTGCTTGCGCTCGCGCAGGTACGCCGACAGCGCCTGCATGTCCGGACGCAGCAACCAATCACCGACGTGCTGCTTCCAGGAAGGTTCGAGCTTGATGCGATCGTGCATGGGGGAAGGCGGGTGGCGAATTGGGAATGATTGTTCGATAGCGGGTAGCGGGTAGCGGGTAGCGGGTAGCGGGTAGCGGGTAGCGGGTAGCGGGTAGCGGGTAGCGGGTAGCCGGAATTGTAGGAGCATGGCCCGGGCCTGCGTTTGTCTAACCAGGACAATCGCGACGACATACATCTTGCGCGATCGATGCGCAGCTGATCTTCATGACCGGCCTGAAGGATCTCCTACAGATCGCGATCGCAATTCCGCCCCGATTCCCGATTCCCGCTCCCCATCCCGCAAACCTAGTCACGGCTCCCGCTCTTCAACGCCGCCAGCCGCAACTGGAACAGCACCTTCGTCACCAGCAGGCGTTCCTCGATGGGCTTGAGCACCAGATCATTGGCGCCGGCCTGCAGCAGTGCGGCCTGGTTGTCGTGGTTGCTGTCGCCGGTCATCACCAGGATCGGCAGGCGTCGCTTGCCGTAGGCGAAATCGATGCGCACACGCTGCACGACATCGCGACCGCTCAGTTCGCCCTTCAACGTCACGTCGGTGAGCACGAGATCGAACCGGTGCGTGGACAGGCCCAGGGATTCAGCGGTGAGCAGCGCGAACGCATCCTCGGCCTTGAGCACGTGCACGACCTTCAGCGATTGCCGTTCGAGCATGCGCTTGGTGGTTTCGGCGACGACGCGGCTGTCTTCGATGTACAGCACCGTCGCGCCCGGGATCGCTTCGGGCTGCACGTAGCCGCGGATGAACGCGGCCAGTGCCTCATGGCCCAGCGCCTTGTCGAAGTAGTCGGTGACGTAATCGTTGAAGCGGCGTTCTTCCAGATGCTGCTGCGCATCGCCGGACACGACGATCACCGGCACGTAGGCTCGGCCGGCCGCTTCACGCACCGCGCGCGCCACTTCCATGCCGTCGCCGTCGGGCAGGCCGAGCGCGGTGGTCACCAGATGCACTTCGCCGCTGGCCAGCGCCTTGCGCGCTTCGGCGATGCTCGCGCAGCCGATGACCTCGACCCCGGGCACGTCACGGCGCAGGACGTCGGCGATCAGCTTGCGGACCAGCTTGGATCCGTCGACCACCATGACCCGCGGGGCGTCGCTGATGAGGTGCCGGAGCGCTTGGGACATGCGGGAGGCCGGGTCAGGTTTCAGTCGGGCGAGTCTGACGCAAGAAATACCCGGTCACCAGCCATGCGCCGAGCCAGCCGACGATCGCGGCGGCGGCGACGACGGCGAGCGCGCGCAGCGGATCCAGCCCGGCCAGCGCGAACTGGCTGCCGTAACTCTGCGCCAGTGCGGCCAGCGGCTGGCGCAGCGCCGCGGCGGCCGCGGTCAGCAGACCGAGCGCCAACGCACCGGCCACCAGCCCGTACCAGGCGCCCAGATAGATGAAGGGCCGGCGGATGAAACCGTCATGCGCGCCGAGCAACTGCATCACGCCGATTTCCTCGCGCCGCGACTGGATGTCCAGGCGCACGGTGTTGCCGACGACCAGCAACGCGCCGACGCCGAACAGCAGTGCCAGCACCCACACCAGCCGCTCGCCGAAACCCAGCCAGCCGCGCAGGCGATCGCGCCAGATAGCATCGTGCTGCACGAGATCGGCCTCGGGCATGTGGCCCAACGCGGCCACCAGCGCGGACTCGTCACCCTTGGGCGTGATCTTCAGCAGGCTGGGAAGCGGATTGCCTTCCAGCGCATCGAGGCTGGCGCCCAGGCCACTGCGCTCGCGGAATTCGACCAGGCCCTGCTCCGGCGTGCGCAACTCGACATCGGCCACATCGGCGCGGCTGCGCAGCTGCACCGCCAGCGATTGGGCGCGGGTGACATCGATCCCGGGCTTGAGGAAGAGATCGATTTCGCGCGACTGGCTGACGTTGCCGGCGAAGTGTTCGATGTTGGACAGCGCCAGCCACAGCCCCAGCGGCAGTGCGAACGCCACCGCCATCACACCGATCGTCAGCAGCGTGGCCCACGGCCTGCGCACCAGCCGGCCCAGGCTGGAGACGAAACTGTAGAGATGCTGGTCGAGCCAGATGCCCAGCCCGGAACGCTGGCGCGCATAGGTGTTGGCGTCGCTCATTCGGCCAGGTCCGCGGGCGAGATGTCATCGACGAGCTGGCCATGATCGAGCACCAGCACGCGCTTCTTCATGCGCTTGAGCAGCGCGAGATCATGGCTGACCACCAGCACGCTGGTGCCGCGTTCGGGCATCGAGGCGAACAGCGACATGATCTCGGCGGCCAGGGTCGGATCCAGGTTGCCGGTGGGTTCGTCGGCGACCAGCAGCTTCGGTTCGGCGACGATCGCACGGGCAATGCCGACGCGCTGCTGCTCGCCGGCGGAAAGCTGCGTGGGCAGCGCGCGCTCGCGATGGCCCAGGCCCAGTCGCGCCAGCACTTCGCGCACGCGCTTGCCGATGTCCTCGCGCCGTTCGCCGCGCAGGATCAGCGGCAGCGAGACGTTTTCCATCACCGTGCGATCGGTGAGCAGTCGATGATCCTGATGGACCGCGCCGACATCGCGCCGATGCAGCGGAATGCGTCCGCCGCGCACCTTCAGCAGGTTGCGGCCGGCAAACACCACCGCACCGCGCGTGGGCCGTTCGCTCAGGTGGATCAGCTTCAGCAGCGTGCTCTTCCCCGCACCGGAATGACCGGTGACGAACAGCATCTCGCCTTCGGCCACGTCAAAACTGACGTCGGCCAGCGCGGTGTGTCCGCCCGGGTACTGTTTGCTGACGTTCTCGAATCGCAGGACGCTCATCCGGCGATTATGCCGGAGCCGCGGCGTTGCGCCGAGGCTCCTGCGCGCGGTGGATCAACCGCCGACCAGCGATCGCAGCTTGCGGCCGAGACGACTGAAGAACGATGGCTTCTCGTGCTTGGCCGGCGTGGCGGCCGGCGCGGGCGTCGCGGGTGCGGCGGCGGTCTCGGCGTTCTCCACCGGGCGGCCATGGCGACGGCGACGGCGCTTGCGCGGTGCGCGTTCGCCTTCCGGCGCTTCCGC
>JAEWBY010000023.1 GCA_023390905.1 Pseudomonadota bacterium
GTCGTGGGCACCTCGAATCTCACCCGCGCGGCGATCTGCTCGATCGACAACGGCGTCGCTTCCAGCAGCAACCTCTCAAATCGAGAGCGTTGCCACGACAGTGTGAACCCGCCCTTGGGCCGCCTCGGCGTTGCGCGACTTCGTGGTCGACCCGGACTGGCTCGTTCAGTTGCGGGAGTCTACAGAACGCCGCAAATTCTGACACATCCGTCACAGGGTGCACATGCACCGGCCGTTTGGCTGGGGAGACTCGTCCGTTTTGCGTGGCCTGGCCGCAGGCACTGACTTAGCTGGCGATTGCAGTCTGTGAACTGTCAAAGGGTCAGCTAACTTGCTTACCGTTGGTAGCCGTAGCTGCCTCTGCGTCCGGGCGGTGCTGCCGAGCGATTCGCTATTTTCGTTGCTAATGAGGCTATTGTGGCAGGCAAGGTCTGTTCGATCGTCCATGCTTTGAAGTTGCTAAGAGAGAGCTTTTCGGCATTTCAATGTCCCTGCCAGCTTGTCCAAAATGTTGCTCGCTGGTTTTGCGATCAACAATTAGACGAGTTGCGCTATTGCGTCGATCGTTTTGTCCTAAGCTCAGCGATACTGGGCAGGCAGCGTTGGCGTCAGTGCACGTCCAGCAAACCAAATCGCAATAGAATATCGGCGCGGGACGGCGATGCAGGCTTGGGGAGCTGCTGCATCGCCGCGCTGGAGCGATGGTTGCTCGAGCGCGCAGGGGTTGAGGGACTGAGCCCATGGGGCCTCCGCCGCCGCTAACGGAGGATCAGTATGTCTGCTAGCCCGGCCCGGCACCGCGTCCCGCGCAAGGACCGCACCCCGTCCAAGCCCGAATTCTGGGCCGCCCGGGACCTCGTGGATACGACTGGAGGTCAGGCCCGGCATGCACGCGATGAGCTCTCGAGACTCTCGCTCCCGATCGGTCGGGTCGGCGCGCTAGCCGTCTCGCTCGGAATCGGTTTGGCCGTCGCGAACTCCGCGGGGATTGCCTACGCCGACAGCGACGCGGACTCTTCGGTGTCGTCCGAGTCGAGCGACGGCGGTCCTACGTCGTCCGGCCCCCAGACGGGGCTCGACTCGAGCAGTGGGTCCGAGGCCCCGTCCGAGGAGACCGGCGACACGGCCGAACCCGAAAATTTCGAAGTCAGTGAGGAGGACATCGTCGGTAGCGAGGATGCCGACGTCTCCGAGCCTGACGGGAGTCCCGAGCAGTCGGCACCGGACACGGACGCTGGGGATGAAGTGCCGCCGCCGGCGGAGGCGCCCGAAACGGAAACGCCATCATCGTCATCGCCCAGTGCGGCTGAGGACGCACCGGGGACGGCAACATCGGACATTTCACGGGACTCGGAAGACCCTGCGTCGGCTGCCGATTCCGCCGGGGGATCCGAGTCCCAGCCAACCTTCGAACCTGTTCACCCAGCAGATACGTCCGACACCGTCGTACCCGAGGACGACGCAGGTACGTCCGGTGAAGTGGTCGCCGTCGATGGGGCGGCCCTCGGAACCACGACGTCCATCGCGTCGGCCCCACCTGCTGTCGAAGAGGCTGTGGAAACGGTCGATGTGTTCACAGCTCTGGTCGCCGGGCTGGTCTCCCCGGTCGTGGATCCGGCGGTGCCTGCCCGCGCTCCCTGGTTCGACGCATTGATGGCGTGGGTGCGTCGGCAGATCACCCACACGTTCTTCAACGATTCCCCGGAGTGGGGACCCGTTACAAGCCAACAGACAGTGACCGGTCAGGTCGTCATCGACCTCAACGCCTATGACCCCAACGGGGATCCTCTGACCTACAACATCATTCAGCCTGAGCACGGGCTGGTGGTCAGGGACCCGATCACCGGAAACTTCGTGTACACCCCCACCACCGTGGTCACCGGAAGTCCGCTGCAGGACAGCTTCAAGGTTGTGATCAGTGACTCGTCTGAACACCTCAAGGGTATCGCGGGCCTCATCCAGGGGGTGTTCCACTGCCTCGCGCGGGCGATCGGCCTAGCTGAACGCGATGACGTGACCCTCCTCATTCCAGTGGTCGCCAATCCTATTGTCGAGGTCCCGCCCTTGGTGTTGGTCTCCCCGGTCGCGGGGGGTTCGGTCGGAAAACCGATCACGGTGTCTCCGATTGTGGTGATCACCGATCTGGACTCCGAGGAATTGACCTCAGCCACAGTGGAAATCACTGACCCGGCTGACGGGGATGCGCTCGGGTGGGGCGCGTTGCCGACGGGTGTGACGGCCACGATCGGAAATGGATCCGTTACGTTCACCGGCGCGGCCTCAGTGGCGGCGTACACCACACTGCTGCAGTCGTTGACGCTGACTTCATCGGCGATTGGGCTCAAGGCCGTAGCGTTCTCCGTGATCGACGCCCAAGGAAATCCGAATACGGTGCCGGCGGGCACGGTGGTGACGGTGGTGGGGTTGCCGGTGGCGGTGCCGCCGTTGGTGGTCGTGTCCCCGGCCGCGACGGGCACCACGGGTGAGGCGATCACGGTCAGCCCGATTGTGGTGATCACCGATCTGGACTCGGCCGAGATCAACGGGGCGACAGTCACGGTGGCCGACGCGGCGGCCGATGATGTGTTGGGGTGGGGTGGTCTGCCCACTGGTGTCACCGCCGGCTACGCAGCTGGTGTCCTGACCTTCACCGGTGTGGCGTCGGTGGCTGATTATCAGCAGCTTCTGCAGTCGGTGACGTTGACGTCGTCGACGCCAGGCATCAAGGCGGTGTCGTTCCAGGTCACCGATGATCAGGGTCAGGCCAGCCTCGCAGTCGGCACAGCGGTCACGGTCCTGGGATTGCCTGCCGTCGCCACCCCTGTGGTGCTGACGTCGGTCGTCAGCGTGTCGTACACCGCCGGCTCCTCCAGTGTCGCAGTCGATCCCGGCATTCTCGTGCTCGATGCTGATTCGACGATCATGACGGGCGCCACGGTGACGATCGCCAATCCGGCATCAGGCGATGCATTGACGTACGGGGAACTGCCCGCGGGGGTCACCGCGAGCCTCGATCAGGGCACCTTGACCTTCAACGGCAACGCCTCGGTCAGCGACTATCAGCAGCTTCTTCGTTCGGTCATGTTCTCGAGTAGCGCGTCGGCACTGGCGACGATCAAGGCCATCTCATTCCAGATCACCGATGACCAGGGTGGCGCGAGCATTCCCGGATCAGTGGCGGTGACCGTGATGTCCGTGCCCACCCTGGCCACGCCCGTCGTCGTCACATCATTGGCTAATCTTGTTTACACAGCTGGTAACTCGGCTGTTGAGATCGACCCGGGGCTGCTCATTCTCGATGCAGACTCAACGACGATGTCGGCCGCTGTCGTGTCGATCGTCGGCGGTGCGGCGGCAGGTGAGAGCCTCAGCTGGACGGCGCAGGACGGCATCAGCGGCAGCTACGTTGACGGTGTCCTGACGTTTGAGGGCAACGCCTCCGTCGCCGTGTATCAGCAGTTGCTACGGTCGGTGACGTTCTCAACGACCAGCGCTGCGCTGGCTTCGATCGAGAGTATCTCGTTGGTCGTCACCGACGGCCAGGGGAACGTCAGCACCCCCGGCTTGGTCGCCGTAACTATCGTCAACGCGCCGTTGAAGATTGCGCCACTCGTGACCACATCTGTCGCGAACATCTCCTACACGGCGGGCGACAGCGCTGTCACCGTCGATCCTTCGGTGAGCGTCCTTGACCTGGATTCGACTGCTCTGCAAAGTGCGACGGTCACGATCACAGGAGGGTTCGCCTCCGGCGACATGCTGACATTCGCGGCCCCGTCGGGCATTACGGGTGTCTACGACGACGTGAACGGCACCCTGACGTTGTCGGGGACGGCGACCATCGCTCTGTATGAGCAGGCACTGCGGTCGGTCCAGCTGTCGACGGATGTGGGAGCGCCCGCCGCCTTGAAGACGGTGTCTTTCGCCGTCACCGACGCTGAGGGAACAGCGAGCCTGCTGCCCGGCAACGTGGTCGTCACAGTGGTGGCGGCACCCTTCAATCTGTCGCCCCTCGTGACCACCCTGCTGGGGCCGATCTACACCGCGGGAAACACTGCAGTGCAGGTGAATCCGTTGATCACCGTGATTGATCTGGATTCCTCGACCATGACAGGCGCCACGGTGCAGATCAGCGGTAACTTCGCGCCGGGAGCGGACATCCTGGGATTCACCCCGACGGCCGACATCACAGGTAGTTACGACAGCGCCACCGGCGTGCTGACGTTGTCGGGAACCGCGAACACACTGCAATACCAGCAGGTGTTGCAGTCCGTGACGTTCTCGACGAGTGGAACGGCCCCAACCGCCGTAAAGACGCTCACGTTCACCGTCACCGAAGCGCCGGGTGCCACGAGTCTGCCGGCGACGGCGCTCGTCACTGTCACAGCCAACTCCGCCCCGGTCCTTACCGCACCGTTGGGTGGCGGTTTGGCGATTCTCGGTCTGCCGTTGCTCAGTCCCTTGGCAGTGATCATCGACGACTCCTCGTACCTGCAGGGAGCGGTCGTGACAATCGCGAACTACCAGGACGGCGACGAACTCCTGTGGGACGCCCCAGCCCACATCCAAGGTACGTACTCGGCCGGAACGCTGACGCTGACGGGGTTGGGTACCGTGAGCGAGTACCAGACTGTTCTGCGCTCGATCAGGATCGACAAGGCGTTCTCGTTGATCACATCGCGCACCATCACGATGCAGGTGCAGAACCAGCAAGGGGTGTACAGCAACCTCGAGAGTGGCTCGTCCTTGTTCCTCCTCGCCTAGCGTTATCGGGCCGCATCGCGCCCCACGGGAAAATCCTGTGACCCGAGGCCCGGATAGCCCACAATGGCAGCGTGACCGAAGGGTTTACCGAAAGCTTCGCGGCCGCGCTGGACGGCTACGGCGAGCGGCCGTGTATCGAGTTCGACGGACGGTGGTACTCCGGCGACGAGGTGGTGTCGTATGGGGCGCGGATCGCGGCCCTGCTGCGCGGCGCCGGCGTCACCGGTGATGCACCGGTCGGGCTGATCGTCCGCAATCGGCTGCAGCACGCCGCGGCGATCGCCGGCTTCCTGGCCGCCGGACGCAC
>JAEWBY010000082.1 GCA_023390905.1 Pseudomonadota bacterium
ACTACATCGAGATGTTCTACAACCCGATCCGCCGGCATGGTTCCGCTGGCGGACTGTCACCGGTAGAGTTTGAAAGGCGCTACGCGCAGAGCGGCGACTGAGTGTCTACAGAACTCTGGCCGGTCCAGCGACGCTTGAACACGAATTAGTACATTTTACTCAATATTTCTGGAATGACGATAAATATGTTGGCGAAGAGGGTTGGGACTATGTCTATTACATCTACAAGTGACAGCCCAATGAAAATAACCAGTATTGCCTATCTGGTATTTCTGTCGTTTTTCATTGGGGCGTGCGACCGGGATCCCAATCCATCTGCGAGTCATCCCGTATCCAGTAACAATCAGCGCCAATCCTGCGACGTCGAGAGTGTCGAAGTAATTAATGTGGCTCTTGCAGGATTTGGGTTAGAAGATTATTCCATTCGCCCGAATCGAGAGAAAGATAAGATCGTGGTGGTCTGGGGTGGTGTACGCCCCCCCTAGTTGACTGCCCCAATCATGATGGGATTTATTTTGTGATTGCGCCTGACCAACTTCCCACTGGGTCGCTTAAGCCGGATGTGGCAGTGACGAGTTTTTTCAGAAGCCGGAATGCTGCCTATGTACGAGCTACGATCTATCCGATGGAAACTAACGGTGAGTTCTTCCTTTCACGTGAGGCTGGAAAATGGGTTGTAGTTGATAAGGTCGTATGGAAGCAATAAGAAGGTTGGTCGGGCAAAGGAGGCTGACCATGCCGTTAGTGTCCAGTCGGTCTGGCGGCGGTGTCCAGCGTCTTTGGGGCTAATGTCCAGTTTGTTTGATGTTGGGCATCCAGTTCGTTGGCGTTTCGTAGATGTCCGCTTCGGATCCGAATCAGTCAAATGGCCGAAGCCGGGGCTACGCCGACTTACGCCGGAAGTGCCCAACTTGCGCTCGGACGGTTCTCGTCCGCATCCATTGGAATCACCTGCAAAAACAAAGGCCCGCGTTAGCGGGCCTTGTTCGGTGTTGCTTGTAAGTGTCGCTTCGGAACTGCTGGAGGCTTTAAGAATGCGACGGTCCTTCGCCGGAGCCGGCAGGCCGGATCGAGAATCCAACCCCTCACCGCTTGCCCCCGCTGACGGCTTCTTTCGGCCACAAGCGGACTCGTTAGGCGATCTCGAAAACTTCGGCGAAGCGGCTGGGCGTCGCACCCAGTATTGCCTCCAGGTAGGGATATGGCTTGATCCCGTCGAGCCAAGCGAAGTAGTTGGCTTCCACCACGTGCTTGTGCACAGCCGCCAACACTGCCTCACGACGAGCCAGCGACAACAGGGGCAGCGATGACGACGTTGGCCCGTACTCGCCGGTAAAGTCGCCCGTCAACACCTGCGCCCCATGCCAAACCACGTTTGTCCACGAGTCAGATTCGAGGTTCGCCAGCTCCAGAACCCGTCCGGCAAGCAAGGGATGAACCGCCAGCAGCCAGCTGTAGAGCTGCGTAGTCCAAAGCGGGCAAGGAATTGCGAATACCGAGTCGAGCCATGCGTCAAGCTCGTCCTCAATAAGGTATTTCACACAGAAGAACATACCTGCCGAGAAATCGCCGCATGCCACGCTCCACTCGAACGCGGCGCGCCGACCACCGTCGAAAGGATCTTCAGGTGCAGACACAGCAAGCCGATCCCCCATCCACCGAGAGGGATCCATTAGACAGCGACCCAGTGTATGCCTCGCGTCATCGGCAAAGCCCGGGTATCGCTCTCCAATACCGTGCGGATGCACGGCGATGAACGCAGTGACGATGTGCTGGTAAAGGCTATCGAACGACCTCTCTGCGTGTCGGGGGACAAGCTGCGCCAACAAGTAGCAATACCAGTTCGTCCATTCGTCCATGGGGCCGAAACAGGAATTTCCGGACGCAATCTCCTCGAGCGGGTTGCGCAGTTCCTCGAGCGAAAGTCCGTCGAGGTTACCTAGCAGAAAATCGAAGGTACGTCGCTCATTGCCCATGAACCATGCTTCGCCCATTGGTTCAGCGGGGAGATGAAAGTGATCGCGCATGCGCTGGATGCAACCGGCATGGAGCCCGTCGCTTGGACGCCAAACAAAGGGGCGCGAAATCTCGGGCTGTGGTTGCTTGCGCGATGAAGACATACGGCGATGCTATCAGCA
Source organism: Pseudomonadota bacterium (assembly GCA_023390905.1). GTDB lineage: Bacteria > Pseudomonadota > Gammaproteobacteria > Xanthomonadales > Xanthomonadaceae > Pseudoxanthomonas_A. The sequence goes on from JAEWBY010000082.1 coordinate 2,139, forward strand.
GGCGTTTCACGGGGACACAGAATGTCCGCTTTGGGGTCGGAAGCAGTGAAGTGGCCGAAGCCGGGACTAAGCCGACTGACATCGGAAGCATCGATCTCGTGCTCGGATGGTCCTCGTCCGCATCCGTTGGAAACACCTGAAAAAACAAAGGCCCGCATCTGCGGGCCTTGTTCGGTGTTGCTTGTAAACATCATTTCGGAACTGCGCTGGAGGCTTTACGAATGCGCCGCTCTACCAACTGAGCTATTCCGGCGGAGCCGCGAATTTTAGGGGTTGGGGCCGGGTCGGTCAATTGACCAGCTGCAGGCGCAGTTCCTTGGGCAGCGCGAAGACCATGTTCTCGGGTTCGCCTTCGAGTTCGCCGACGCTGCCCGCGCCCAGTTCGCGCAGGCGCTGGATGACGCCGTCGATGAGGATGTCCGGAGCCGAGGCGCCGGCGGTGACGCCGATGCGCTGCTTGCCCTGCACCCAGGCCGGGTTGATCTCGTGCGCGCCATCGATCAGGTACGACTCGACGCCATCGCGTTCGGCCAGTTCGCGCAGCCGATTGGAATTGGAGCTGTTGGGGGAGCCCACGACCAGCACCAGATCGCACTGCCGGGCCAGATCGCGCACGGCGTCCTGGCGGTTCTGCGTGGCGTAGCAGATGTCGTCGTTCTTCGGGCCCTGGATGCTGGGATAGCGGGCCTGCAGGGCCTGGATGATGCCGATGGTGTCATCGACCGACAGCGTGGTCTGCGTGGTGTAGAACAGATTCTGTGGCTGGCCCACGTCGAGCCGGGCGACGTTCTCGATGTCCTCGACCAGATAGATGCGGCCCACGCCACCTTCGCGGTTCCACTGCCCCATCGTGCCTTCCACTTCCGGGTGGCCGGCGTGCCCGATCAGCACGACATCGCGACCGGCGCGGCAGTGCCGGGCCACTTCCAGATGGACCTTGGTGACCAGCGGGCAGGTGGCGTCGAACACCTTCAGTCCACGGCGTTCGGCCTCGACACGCACGGCCTGCGAAACGCCATGCGCGCTGAAGATCACCGTCGCGCCGTCAGGCACTTCATCGAGTTCCTCGACGAACACGGCGCCGCGGTTGCGCAGATCCTCGACCACGAAACGGTTGTGCACCACTTCGTGGCGCACGTAGATCGGTGCGCCCAGGGTTTCGATCGCGCGCTTGACGATTTCGATCGCACGATCGACGCCGGCGCAGAAACCGCGGGGATTGGCGAGCAGAACATCCATAGAGACTGATCTTATAGAAACAACGATTCAAGAAAATGAAGCCCGGGCCGGCGAGCCGGTTCCTCATGGACGACCCCTCTGCCTTCGGCACAGCGAGGCCTAACGCGAAGTCGCCCTGCCACATCGCAACCCGACGAGGCCACTGCATCGCATGAGCACGGAGACAGGCGCCAGCCCTACGCCGAAAAAAACGCCCTACTTGCCTTTCCGCTTCCCATCGAACAACCCGAACAGCGCGATGCCGATCGCGCCACACACGATGGCCGAGTCCGCCAGGTTGAAGGCCGGCCAGGTGTAGTCGCGCCAGTACCACTGGACGAAATCGATCACGTGGCCGTGGATGATGCGATCGATGACGTTGCCGAGCGCGCCGCCGATCACGAGCGAGTACGGCAGCGCCTGTCGCCAGTCATGCCGCGGCGTGCGGCTCAGCCAGAACGCCAGCAGGCTGCACACGCCCACCGCCAGCACGCCGAAGAACCAGATCTGCCACCCGCCTGCGCCGGCGAGAAAACTGAAGGCCGCGCCGGTGTTGTAGGTGCGATACCAGTTCCAGAAACCTTCGATGACCGGGACCGGCACGTGTTCGGGCAGCGCAGCCAGCACCCAGGCCTTGGTCCATTGGTCCAGGCCGATGATCACCGCCGAGAGCAGCAACCAGATCAGCGCGTTGGGTTTGGGGCGTGGGGTCATCGTGTTTCCGGGTTGGGTGGGAGGGGCGGTCAAGCCCGACGGATTGATCGCATCCGTGCATCAGGCCATTGGCGTTCTCAGAACCAGCGGCGATCTTCGCCCGGTCCTTCGACATTGCTCGCGCAGCGGCCGCAGATCTGCGGGTGTGCCGGATGGACGCCGACGTCCGCGCGATGGTGCCAGCAACGCACGCACTTGGTTTTCGTGGTCGGCTGGGCCAGCACGAATACTTCATCGGCCGACACTTCGCCCACGCTGACATCGCCGCTGATGAAGAAGAAGCGCAGTTCATCGGCCAGCGGCTGCCACTTGCCGGCCAGTGCGGCGTTCACCGAGATGGTGATCTCCGCTTCCAGCGCGGCGCCGATCTGGCCATTGGCGCGCATCGGTTCCAGCACCTTGGCGACCTGCTCGCGCAACGCGAGCAATTGATCGATGTCGGCAGCCGACAACGCCGCATCGGCAGGCAGTGCGGCCAACCCCTCGTACCAGGTGGCGAACAGCACGTTGCCTTCATGCTGGCCCGGCAGGTGCTGCCACATTTCGTCGGCGGTGAAGCTGAGCACTGGTGCAATCCAGCGCACGAAGGCTTCGGCGATGCGGTACATCGCGCTCTGTGCCGAACGCCGGCCGCGCGAATCCTCGCGCATCGTGTACAGCCGATCCTTGGTGACGTCCAGGTACAGCGACCCGAGATCGACGCTGCAGAAATTCAGCAGCGCCTGCACGATTTCGGCGAAGTCGTAGCGCTCGTAGGCGGCCTTGATCTTCTCCTGCAGTTCCCAGGCGCGATGCACGATCCAGCGATCCAGCGCGACCATGTCCTCGAGCGGGCGCAGATCACGCGCCGGATCGAAGCCGTGCAGATTGCCCAGCAGGAAACGCGCCGTGTTGCGGATGCGTCGATAGGCATCGGCATTGCGCTTGAGGATTTCCTGCGACAGCGACATCTCGTTGCTGTAATCGGCCGAGGCGATCCACAGGCGCAGGATGTCGGCGCCAAGCGTTTTCATGATGTCCTGCGGCTCGATGCCGTTGCCGAGCGACTTGGACATCTTGCGACCATGTTCGTCGACGGTGAAACCGTGCGTCAGGCACTGGCGGTATGGCGCATGTTTGTCGATCGCCACGCCCGTCAGCAGCGAGGACTGGAACCAGCCGCGATGCTGATCCGAACCTTCCAGATACAGGTCCGCCGGCTTGCCGAGCCCGCGCTCCAGCAGCACGCCTTCATGGGTGACGCCGGAGTCGAACCACACATCGAGGATGTCGGTGATCTTCTCGTAGTCGCCGGCCTCGTCACCCAGCAGTTCGGCCACTTCCAGCGTGTACCAGACATCGACGCCGCCCTGTTCGACGCGATCGGCGACCGCATTCATCAGTTCAACGCTACGCGGATGCGGTTCGCCGGTTTCGCGATGCACGAACAGCGCGATGGGCACGCCCCAGGTGCGCTGGCGCGAGATCGTCCAGTCCGGGCGTCCTTCGATCATGCCGGCGATACGCGCCTGGCCCCACTGCGGGAACCATCCGACCTGCGTGATCGCGGCGAGCGCGTCGCGACGCAGATGCGCCTGTTCCATCGAGATGAACCACTGCGGCGTGGCGCGGAAGGCGATCGGCGTCTTGTGCCGCCAGCAATGCGGATAACTGTGTTCAAGCGTGCTGAAGGCCAGCAGCGTGCCATTGCCACGCAACACTTCGACGATGGCGTCGTTGGCTTTCCAGATATGCGTGCCGGCAAGCGTGACGTCACCGGCCGGTGGCGTGGACGGCAGATACACGCCACGCCCGTCGACCGGATTCAATTGCGCGGTCGTGTACTTGTCGATCAGCCCGTAGCGCTGGCTGACGACGAAGTCTTCCTGGCCATGGCCGGGCGCGGTGTGCACCGCGCCGGTGCCATCTTCGGCCGACACGTGATCGCCAAGCAGCACGGGGATTTCGCGATCGGCATAGAACGGGTGCGAAAGCCGCACGCCCTCGAGTCCGGAACCGGCCACACGGCCCTGCACGTTGACCTCGCCCACGCCGTAGCGCTGCAGCGCGCGCGCGGCGAGCGCATCGGCCAGCACCAGCCAGCGACGCTTGCCCGCGTGCGCCGGCCCTTCGACCAGTGCGTACTCCAGATCCGGACCCAGCGAGACCGCCAGCGATGCCGGCAGCGTCCACGGCGTGGTCGTCCAGATCGGCACGGCGACTTCGACATCTTCCGGAATCGATACGCCGAACGCGGCGGCCACCGCGTCGCGATCGCGCACCGTGTACGCGACATCGATGGCCGGCGATACCTTGTCCTGGTATTCGATTTCCGCTTCGGCCAGCGCCGATCCGCAATCGAAGCACCAGTGCACCGGCTTCACGCCGCGGGTCAGATGGCCGTTGGCGACAATCTTGGCGAGCGCGCGGATTTCATTGGCTTCGAAACGGAAATCGAGCGTGCGGTACGGGTTGTCCCAGTCGCCGATCACGCCGAGTCGCTTGAAATCCTTGCGCTGGATGTCGATCTGCTCATTGGCGTATTCGCGGCACTTCTGCCGGAATTCGACCGCATCGAGCTTGACGCCGACCTTGCCGAACTTCTTTTCGATCGCGATCTCGATCGGCAGCCCGTGGCAGTCCCAGCCCGGGATGTAGGGCGCATCGAATCCTGCCAGGTACTTCGATTTGACGATGATGTCCTTGAGGATCTTGTTGACCGCATGGCCCAGGTGGATCGACCCGTTCGCGTAAGGCGGGCCGTCATGCAGCACGAACAGCGGGCGGCCCTTGGCATGGGCGCGCAACTGCGCGTACAGGTTGTCCGATTCCCAGCGGGCCAGGGTGTCCGGCTCGCGCTTGGGCAGATCGCCGCGCATCGGAAACTCGGTCGCCGGCAGATGGAGAGTGGCTTTGTAGTCGTGGGTCACGGGAATCGTCAGAGTGCGGCGTGTCGGGGAAGATCCGCGGCCGGGGCCGCGGACTGGAAATGGCTCAGGATCCCGCGTGCCTGTGCGGCATCGCGGTGCATCTGATCGGTCAGGCTGCTCAGATCGGGGAACTTCTGCTCGTCGCGCAATCTGGCGACGAATTCGACTTCGATGTGCTTGCCGTACAGATCGCCGGCGAAATCGAACAGATGCGCTTCCAGCAGCGGTTCGACGCCGTCCACCGTGGGACGCGTGCCGAAGCTGGAGACCGAGGCCCACGGCTGCCTGCCCACGCCATGCACCCAGGTCGCGTAGATGCCGGAGAGCGCGGGCGTTTTCGGAAAGCGCAGGTTGGCCGTAGGGAAGCCCAGCGTGCGGCCGAGTTGCTGTCCACGCACGACGCGGCCGCCGATGGCGTATGGCCGGCCGAGGAATCGCGCCGCGCCCGCAAAGTCGCCTGCGCGCAGGGCTTCGCGGATACGCGTGCTGGACACCCGCTCGCCGCCGACGTCGATGGGGTCGATCGCCTGCGCGTGGAATCCCAGTTCCGCACCGATGGCCTGCAGCAACGCCAGATCACCGGCGCGCCGGTTCCCGAAACGGAAGTCCGGGCCGATCCAGACTTCGCGCGCCGTCAATCGCTGGCCCAGCATGTGGCGCGCGAAATGATCCGCGCTCATCGCCGCCATGCGCGCGTCGAAGCGCAGCAGGCCAATCACATCGACACCGAGCGCCTGCAATGCTTCGACCTTCGCACGCGCCAGGGTCAGGCGCGGCGGCGGGTTTTCGCGAGCGAAGAACTCGCGTGGCAGGGGTTCGAACGTCAACACCACCGCCGGCACGCCCAGCGCGCGGGCACGGGCGATCGTGTGGCGCACCAACGCCTGGTGGCCCAGATGCAGGCCGTCGAAAGCGCCGATGCAGACCACGCTTCCCCGGGGGCACAAAGGCCCGCCTTCGACGTCACGGAACAGCCTGCTCATGGTTTCCTGGTTGGAACCGGCCCGAGGCCGGCGGTGCGATGCGCACAAGTCCCGCAGTATAGCCGCCGCATCCGCTTCAATGCCCCCGGAGATCACGCGGGCGGATGCCCTGCAGCCACAGCATCGACGCATACAGTCCGCCGCCTGCGCCGACCAGCAGTGCCAGGCGCCATCCGCGCTCCCACCAGCTCCATTGCGACCAGTCCGGCCAGACCAGACGCAGCGCGATCAGCACCACCACCATCAGGACCGAAGCCACGCCGACCTGCCGCAGGAACCGGCCCCAGCCCGGCTGCCGGCGATAGACGCCGGCACGCCGCAGATACCACGCCAGTTGCAGCGCGTTGACCCAGCCGGCGATCGCGATGGCCAGCGCCAGCAAGGCATGCGCGCCGGGGATATGGGCGAGTGCGTCCAGCGGATTGCCGCCGGTTTGCGCCAGCGCGGCCTGCCCCGCGTCGGTCAGATACACCAGCCCGGCGAACAGCAGCACCGTCGCCGCGGCATTGACCGCCACCGACACCACCGCCGATTTGACCGGCGTGCGCGTGTCCTGCCGGGCGTAGAAAGCCGGCGCCAGCACTTTCACCAGCAGGAACGCCGGCACCGCGGTGGACTGGGCGATGAGGCTCCAACTGCTCATGACCGCATCCTGCATGGTGAAGCTGCGATAGCGGAACAGCGTCGCCACCAGGGGTTCGGCGCAGAGAATCAATCCCAGGCAGGCCGGGATGCCGATCAGCAGGCAAAGCCGGAATCCCCAGTCCAGTCCCTTGGAAAACCCGTCCGGATCGGTGGCGGCGTGGCGGCTCGACAGGTGCGGCAGGATCACCGTGCCGATGGCCACGCCGAACATCCCCAGCGGGAATTCCAGCAGGCGATCGCTGTAGTACAGCCAGGTCATGCTGCCGCTGATCAGGAACGAGGCCGCCATCGTGTTGAACAGCAGGTTGAACTGCACCACCGAGGAACCGAACAGGCTCGGCACCATCAGCGTCAGGATCCTGCGCACGCCTGCGTGGCGCAGGCCGAGTTTCGGGCGCGGCAGCAATCCCAGGCGCGCCAGCGCCGGCAACTGGAACACGAGCTGCAGGATGCCGGCGGCGAACACGCCCCAGGCCAGCGCCATGATGGAGCCGTCCATCAGCGGAGCCAGCCCCAGCGCCGCCGCGATCATCGACAGGTTCATCAGCACCGGCGACAGCGCGGGAATGGCGAAGCGCTGATAACTGTTGAGCACGCTGCCGGCCAGCGAGGCCAGCGAGATGAACAGCGCATACGGAAAGGTGATCCGCAGCATTTCCACCAGCAACTGGTGTTTCTCGCCGTCCACCTCGAATCCCGGCGCGAAGAAGCGCGCCAGCGGGGACGCGAAGATCAGCACCAGCGCCGTCACCGCGAGCAGGGCCGCAGCGAGCGTGCCGCTGACGCGGTCGATCAGCTCGCGCACCGCCTCCGGGCCATGCTTTTCCTTGTACTCGGCCAGCACCGGCACGAACGCCATCGAGAACGCACCCTCGGCCGACAGCCGCCGCATGAAATTGGGGATGCGGAAGGCCGCGATGAACACGTCCATCGCCGGATTGGCGCCGAACACGATGGCGTAGATCTGGTCCCGCACCAGCCCCGAGAGCCGGGACAGGAAGGTCATCGAACTGAAAATGGCGGTCGAGCGCAGCAGCCGGTTGCCACTCATCGGGCCGGCTCCTCTAGCAGGTCACCCAGGTTGACGCAAACCTCTGAATCGTCCATACTTTTTGGTCTTATTTCCCGTAAACCCATTATCCCAGCTTTCAGGAATCCATCGTGGCCAATATCAAGTCCGCCAAGAAGCGCGCCAAGCAGACCGTCGTGCGCAACGCGCGCAACTCTGCCCAGCGCTCCATGCTGCGCACCGCCGTCAAGAAAGTGCTCAAGGCGCTTGACGCCAACGACGCCGCCGGCGCGAAGGAAGCCTTCGCCGTGGCCCAGCCGATCCTCGACCGTTTCAGCTCGCGCGGCCTGATCCACAAGAACAAGGCTGCCCGCCACAAGAGCCGCCTGACTGCCCGCATCAAGGCCCTGCAGGCTGCTGCCTGATTCGGCCTTCACGGGAAAGCAAAAAAACCCGGCTCCGGCCGGGTTTTTTGTTGCCTTGGCGGCAGCGGCGTGCATTCGCGGGCGCGTCCGCCGCGTCGCCGGCACGCACGCGGCGGCACGATGACCGTGCAACCGGGGCCGCGACGCCTCAGCCTGCATCGTGGCCGGCCTCTCCGGCGTCTTCGCGCTGGCGATCTAAGAAGGCCATGACGTCCTTCATGATCGGCCAGGTGCCATCCCGTGAAATCGCCGACACCTGATACCACGGCTGCTGCCAGCCCAGTTCGGCGACAATCTGTTCCGCACGTTCGCGGGCTTCGTCCTCGAACATCAGGTCGGCCTTGTTGAGCACCAGCCAGCGCGGTTTTTCCAGCAGGGCCGCATCGTGCTTGTGCAGTTCGCGTTCGATTGCACGGACCTGCTCGACCGGATCGATGCCTTCCACGCCGCCTTCCATCGGCGACATGTCCACCAGGTGCAACAGCAGGCGCGTGCGCTGCAGGTGGCGCAGGAACTGCGCGCCCAGGCCGGCGCCGTCGGCCGCGCCCTCGATGAGGCCCGGGATGTCGGCAATGACGAAGCTGCGGTGCGGCTCGACACTGACCACGCCCAGGTTCGGATACAGGGTGGTGAACGGGTAATCGGCCACCTTCGGCGTCGCGGCCGATACGGCGCGGATGAAGGTGCTCTTGCCCGCATTCGGAAAGCCGAGCAGGCCCACATCGGCCAGCAGCTTCAGTTCCAGCTTGAGCAGGCGCTGCTCGCCTTCCTCGCCCGGCGTGGCTTTGCGCGGCGCGCGTGTCACCGAGCTCTTGAAATGCATGTTGCCCAGACCGCCCTTGCCGCCCTTGGCGACCAGCAGGCGATCGCCATGGCGGGTCAGGTCACCGATCACCTCGTCGGTGTCGACATTGACCACCACGGTCCCGACCGGCACGGTGATGGTCAGATCCTCGCCCGCCTTGCCGTACATCTGCCGGCCCATGCCGTTTTCGCCGCGCTGTGCGCGGAAGGTCTTTTCGTGGCGGAAATCCACCAGCGTATTGAGGTTCTCGTCGGCCAGCAGCCAGACGCTGCCGCCACTGCCGCCATCGCCGCCATCGGGGCCACCGAGGGGAATGAACTTCTCGCGCCGGAAGCCGATGCAACCGTTGCCACCGTTGCCGGCAATGACCTGGATTTCAGCTTCGTCAACTAGTTTCATAAGGCCGGGAATAGGGATTCGGGGATCGGGACTCGACAACGCCAGCGCGGGAGATCAGGAAATCCGCCTCGAAACCGCGGACGCCGCGGGAATGACTTTTACCATTCCCCTCTCTGATTCCTGCTCCCGGCCTTGAAACGAAAAGCCCCGCACGCGGCGGGGCCTTCGTCGAACGGGTGGGAAGCCTCAGGCTTCGGCCACCACGCTCACGGTGCGGCGCTTCTTCGGGCCCTTGGTCGAGAACTCGACCTTGCCGTCGATCAGCGCGAACAACGTGTGATCGCGACCCAGGCCAACGCCGGTACCCGGATGGAACTGGGTGCCGCGCTGGCGGATGATGATGTTGCCGGCGTCGATCGCCTGGCCGCCATAGACCTTCACGCCCAGCATCTTCGGGTTGGAGTCGCGGCCGTTGCGAGTACTACCGCCTGCTTTTTTGTGTGCCATGACTGATCTCCCTTACAGATTGATGCCGGTGATTTCGATTTCGGTGTAATGCTGCCGGTGACCCTGACGCTTCATGTGGTGCTTGCGGCGGCGGAACTTGATGATGCGGACCTTGTCGGCGCGGCCGTGGCCGACGATCTTGGCCGAGACGGTGGCGCCCTTCAGCGCATCGCCCAGCTTGACGCCTTCGCCGTCGCCCAGCATCAGGATATTGTCGAACGAGACTTCCTTGCCGGCTTCCGCATCGAGCTTCTCGACGCGCAGAGTCTCGCCCTTCATCACGCGGTATTGCTTACCGCCCGTGACCAGAACTGCGTACATGGTGTTTCCTCTTCTGTAGTTATTCTCGAACTGATCCGCCATGGAGGGCGGTCAGAAGCGGAATTGTAGCCGCTTCAGTAACTTGGGGTCAACCTGCCCGTCCGCCGGCCGGTCGCAGCGGCTGAGACGGGCCGGCCCGAAACTGGCCGGGTGCAAGGCGCGCGGCGGCTGAATGGAGGCCTCCGGAGGGCTCCTGTCGAGGCCGCGGCGTGCTTTGTTCCGGCCAATTTGCCCCCAAATACCGGAGTCGCTACGCTGGGCGATTCACTGATCCCCGTCCGGATCGGTGGAAACGGAGCCCTTCCCTCCCCCTCCCGAACAGGCCACCCCACGGCATGGACAGCATCCGCATCCGCGGCGCGCGCACCCACAACCTGAAGAACCTCGATCTCGACCTTCCCCGGGACAAGCTGATCGTCATCACCGGCCTGTCCGGGTCCGGCAAGTCCTCGCTGGCGTTCGACACCATCTACGCCGAAGGCCAGCGCCGCTACGTGGAATCGCTGTCCGCGTACGCGCGGCAATTCCTGTCGGTGATGGAAAAGCCCGATGTCGATCATATCGAAGGCCTGTCGCCGGCGATTTCGATCGAGCAGAAGTCGACCTCGCACAATCCGCGTTCGACCGTCGGCACCATCACCGAGATCTACGACTACCTGCGCCTGCTGTATGCGCGCGTGGGCACGCCGCGCTGCCCGGACCACGGGTATCCGCTCGAAGCGCAGACCGTCAGCCAGATGGTGGATCAGGTGCTGGCGCTGGACGGCGAGCAGCGCTACATGCTGCTGGCGCCGGTCATCCGCGAACGCAAGGGCGAGCACGCGCAGGTGTTTGATCAATTGCGCGCGCAGGGTTTCGTGCGCGTGCGCGTGGATGGCCAGTTGCATGAAATCGACGCGGTTCCGCCGCTAGCGCTGCGGCAGAAGCACACCATCGAAGCGGTGATCGATCGTTTCCGGCCGCGCGACGACATCAAGCAGCGCCTGGCCGAGAGCTTCGAAACCGCGCTCAAGCTCGGTGACGGCATGGCGTCGGTGATGTCACTGGACAGGCCCGAAGCCGATCCGCTGCTGTTCTCCTCCAAGTATTCCTGCCCGGTCTGCGACTACTCGCTGCCCGAACTCGAGCCGCGCCTGTTCTCCTTCAACTCGCCGGTCGGCGCGTGCCCGACCTGTGACGGTCTGGGCGTGGCGCAGTTCTTCGATCCCGCGCGCGTGGTCGTGCATCCGGAACTGTCGCTGTCGGCCGGCGCGGTGCGCGGCTGGGATCGCCGCAACGCCTATTACTTCCAGTTGATCGCATCGTTGGCCAAGCACTATCGCTTCGATGTCGACGCGGCCTGGCAATCGCTGTCGTCCAAGGCGCAGCAGGCGGTGCTGTACGGCAGCGGCGATGAAGTCATCACCTTCAGCTATCTGACCGAAGCCGGCGGCCGCACGCAGCGCAAGCATCGCTTCGAAGGCATCGTGCCCAACCTGGAACGCCGCTACCGCGAAACCGAGTCGCCGGCGGTGCGCGAGGAACTGGCCAAGTACATCAGCGAGCAGCCCTGTCCCGATTGCGGCGGCGCGCGCCTGAACAAGGCGGCGCGCAACGTGTTCGTGGCCGATCGCCCGCTGCCCGCGCTGGTCGTGATGCCGGTGGACGAAGCGCTCTCGTTCTTCCGCGGGCTGGAACTGCCCGGCTGGCGCGGCGAGATCGCCGCCAAGATCGTCAAGGAGATCGGCGAACGCCTCGGTTTCCTGGTCGATGTCGGGCTGGATTACCTCACGCTCGAACGCAAGGCCGATACGCTGTCCGGCGGCGAAGCACAGCGCATCCGCCTGGCCTCGCAGATCGGCGCCGGCCTGGTCGGCGTGATGTACGTGCTCGACGAACCTTCGATCGGCCTGCACCAGCGCGACAACGAACGCCTGCTCGGCACGCTGACGCGGCTGCGCGACCTCGGCAACACAGTCATCGTCGTCGAACACGATGAGGATGCGATCCGTGCCGCCGACCACATCCTCGATATCGGCCCGGGCGCCGGCGTGCACGGCGGCGAGATCGTCGGCGAAGGCAGCCTTCAGGACATCCTCAAGGCGCCGCGTTCGCTGACCGGGCAGTATCTGTCCGGCAAGCGCCAGATCGAAGTCCCGAAGTCGCGGCACAAGGCCAACCCGAAGATGATGATGCATCTGCGCGGCGCGACCGGAAACAACCTCAAGAATGTCGATCTGGATATCGGCTCCGGGTTGTTCACCTGCATCACCGGCGTGTCCGGTTCGGGCAAGTCCACGCTGATCAACGACACGCTGTTCGCCCTTGCCGCCAACGAGATCAACGGCGCATCGCACAAGCCGGCGCCGTACAGGGAAGTCGTGGGGCTGGATCTGTTCGACAAGGTGGTGGACATCGATCAGTCGCCGATCGGGCGCACGCCGCGTTCCAACCCGGCCACCTACACCGGACTGTTCACGCCGCTGCGCGAACTGTTCGCGCAGGTCCCGGAGGCGCGCGCGCGCGGCTACTCGCCGGGCCGTTTCAGTTTCAACGTGCGGGGCGGCCGTTGCGAAGCCTGCCAGGGCGATGGCCTGATCAAGGTAGAAATGCACTTCCTGCCGGACGTGTACGTGCCCTGCGACGTGTGCCACGGCAAGCGCTACAACCGCGAAACGCTGGAGATCCTCTACAAGGGCTTCAACATCAACGACGTGCTGGAAATGACCGTCGAGGATGCGTTGAAGCTGTTCGAGCCGGTGCCGGCGATCGCGCGCAAGCTGGAAACACTGATGGATGTCGGCCTGAGCTACATCAAGCTCGGCCAGAGCGCGACCACGCTCTCCGGCGGCGAAGCCCAGCGCGTGAAGCTGTCGAAGGAACTGTCGCGCCGCGATACCGGCCGCACGCTCTACATCCTCGACGAGCCCACCACCGGCCTGCACTTCCACGACATCGAACACCTGCTGGCGGTGCTGCACAAGCTGCGCGATGACGGCAACACCATCGTGGTCATCGAGCACAACCTGGACGTGATCAAGACCGCGGACTGGGTGATCGATCTCGGCCCGGAAGGGGGCCATCGCGGTGGCCAGATCATCGCCGCCGGCACGCCGGAGGAGATCGCCGCCAACCCCGCTTCGCATACCGGACATTTCCTCGCCAAGCTGCTGCCCAAAGGCAGGACGCCAAAGCCGAGCAAGCCGGCGGCGGTCGCCAAACCGGACGTGTTGCCGCCGCGCAAGTCCGCCACCAAGAAAAAGGCTTCCCGATGAGCGATGACAACGACACCGCCGCGGCGCGCCGGCTGTTGGCGAAAGTGCCGATCAGCGTGCGCTGGCGCGACATGGACAGCATGGGCCATGTCAACAACGCCAAGTACATTTCGTATCTGGAAGAAGCGCGCGTGCGCTGGATGCTTACCGTGCCCGGCATCTCGATGACCGACCGGATCGCGCCGGTGGTGGCCGCGAACAACATCAACTACAAGCGGCCGCTGACGTGGCCGCACGACATCGTGGTCGAACTGTATGTCGATCGGCTCGGCAGCAGCAGCGTGACCATCGGCCACCGCATCGTCGACAAGGACGATGACAGCGTGCTGTACTCGGACGGCAATGTCGTGGTGGTGTGGATGGATACGCAGACCGGCAAGAGCGCACCGCTGCCGGATGCGGTGCGCAACGCGTCGGTCTGAGCCGGCGCGCCCGTCGCAAAAAAAAAAAAAAAAATCCCGCCTTCCGGCGGGATTTTTTATTCCATGCCCCTGCCGATCAGGGCCCGGCTTTGCGCACCGTGAAGGTGGCCGGCAGGCTGCGGCCGTCCTTGAGCTTGAGCGTGATGACCAGCTCCTCACCGGCCTTCAGCGGGGTTTCCGGGTGCATCAGCATCAGATGCAATCCACCGGGCTTCAGTTCCACCGATTGCTTCGGCGCCACCGGCAGCGCGTCGATTTCGCGCATGCGGTTCACGCCCTCGACCACGCGCGATTCATGCAGCGACACATCGCCGAACGACAGGCTCTCGGCACCGACGATGCTGATCGCCTGCGCGCAGGGATTCTGGATGCGTGCAAAGCCGGCGGACATCGGCATGGCCGGCGTGGGCGGCAGGCGGATCCAGGCGTCACTGACGATCGGGCGGCATTCGGCGGCCGCAGCGGAACCCGAAAGCGTCGACAGGGCCAGCGCCAACAGGCCGGCCGATACAAGGGATTTGTCCATGCGCCTATGATACGGCTTCAGTTCAACGGAGCAGCTGAATGTCCGCGCCAGTCGAAACCCTTGATCACGGCAGCATCCGCGAGATCCGCCTCGCGCGTCCGCCGGTCAACGCCCTCAACACCGAACTCTGCCGCGCGCTGATCCATGCGGTGGACAGCGCGGTCGCGGCGGGCGTGCGCGGCATCGTGCTGACGGGCAATGAGCGCATTTTCTCGGCGGGCATGGACGTTCCCTACCTGCTCTCGCTCGGCGAGAACCGCCACGCCCTGCATGATGCCTGGCAAGCGTTCTTCGGTGCGGCGCGGGCGCTGGCCGATGCACGCGTGCCGGTGGTGGCGGCCATCACCGGACACGCGCCGGCCGGCGGATGCGTGCTGGCCCTGTGTTGCGATTACCGCGTGATGGCGCGCAGCACCGATCCCGAGCGCCCGTTCGCGATCGGCCTGAATGAAACGCAGGTCGGCTTGGTTGCGCCCGAAGGCATCCAGCGCCTCATGCGCCGCCTGGTCGGGCCGCATCGTGCCGAACGCCTGCTGGTCGCCGGTGAAATGGTGCCGGCCGAACGCGCGCAGGCCATCGGGCTGGTCGATGAACTGGTCGATCAGGCCGAGGTCGTTGCACGGGCGGTGGCGTGGCTGGAGCACCTGCTGAAGCTTCCGCACCATCCGATGCTGCAGACGCGCGCGATCGCGCGTGCCGATGTCGTCGAAGCCATGTCGCCGGAACTGATCCAGCTCGATCGGTTCATCGATGCCTGGGACGCGCCCGACACCCAGGCCGCGCTGCATGCGCTGGTCGCCAAACTGCGGAAGTGACGATGCACTACCTGCTCTGCTATGACTATGGCGAGGACTATCTGCAACGGCGCGGGGCATTGCGCCAGCAGCACCTGCGGCATGCCTGGGCCTCGCAGGCGCGCGGCGAGCTGATCCTGGGCGGCGCGGTCGATGACCCGCTCGACTCGGCGCTCCTGCTGTTTGATTGCGCATCCGCCCAGACCGTCGAAGCCTTCGCAACCGCCGATCCCTACGTCACGCAGGGACTCGTGAAGGCATGGCGGATCCGGCGCTGGCACACCGTCGTCGGTGAACAGGCGATCGATCCGGTCAGGCCGGACTGATCACTGTCGCTGCAGCCAGATCTCCACGCGTTCGTTGCGCAGTCGTCCATCGCTGGAAGAGTCGCCGAGCGCGCGACTGGCACCCATGCCGATCGAACGCCGCACGGCGATGCCCTGCTTGATCAGGTAATCGGCCACCAGATCCGCACGTTCATTGCTGCGCACGGTGGTGATCAAGCGGGTATTGCCATCGCCATGCGCGAAGCCGACGACGACGGCATGGCGATCGCGGTTCTGCGGCAGGCGCAGATAGGCGACGACGCGCTCGAGATCGTTGGCGCTGCGGCTGTCGAAGAACGTGGTCATCGAAGACGGATTGAAGCGCAGGCTGATCGGCAGGCGCTCGGCCCCGGCGACGGCTTCAACGTAGCTTGAATCGGCCGCCGAGGGTGGGGACTGCACGGCCGGACGCAGGGTCACCGCCATGAAGCCCGCGCGCTCGGCCGCGCGTTGCGCCTGCCGCGTGACGCTGTACTGCGCAAAGCTGCGTCCGAGCGCGGACATCAGCGGTCCGCCATACAGGCGATAGCGCTGGACAAGCGGATAGTCCTCGCTCATGACATTCAGGCGCGTCGGCAGCACGGCCATTCCGCCATCGGAGATCGCCAGCGTGCGCACGCCGCGCGGCACGCCCGTGCGCACGGCGATGACGGCCAGTCCGGACGCATCATTCGCCACTGCGCGCGCGGCCTGCGCCAGACTGGCGTGCGACTGCACGCCGGCCACCAACGGCACGCGCCCCGTCACGCGTTCGCGCAGGAAATCGCGCTGCCCGCCGTTGGCAGGCCCCACGTGCACGTGGATGGGTGCCGCGGAACCGCCGAGTTGCGACCAGTCCTGGATGCGACCGGCGAGGACGTCGCGCAACTGCGCCACGCTCAGCCGGCGCACGGTATTGCGCTCGTTCACCACCACCGCGATTCCGTCCAGCGTGATGACGAATTCCTGCTCGGGCGAAGCCAGATCGCCGAGTTGCCAGGCCGCCTCGCGTTCGGCTGCATCGGGCGCGCGCGCCATCATCGCAATCTCGGCATTGCCCTCGATCAGCGCCTGGAAACCGGACGCCGATCCGCTGCGATCGATCTCGACGATCAATGGCACGCCATCACGCACGCCACGCAGTTCCAGGCGCCGCGCGTCGATCGTCCTGCGGCGGACATCCGAATACCCGATATCGTGCAGCCAGGCTTCCACCATGGCCGGGACCAGCCGGGCGCCCAGCGTATTGGAGCCATGAATGCGCAGCCGTTCGATCGATGCATCATCCTGCGCGTGCACGAGCCGCGGCATCGAAAGCAAGGCAAGGCAGCACACCGCGATCGCGATGCGCAACAAGCGAAGCAACCCCATCGTTCATCCCCCTGTAGAGCGCGGCAGCGTGCGCCACTCCGGTTACAGGGCGATGACGGATTCCATCAATCGCGCGCGCTGCGCTCCACCGGTCTCGAGGGGTCGCTGATCCATCCGCTCCACGAGCCAGCGAATACGCGCGGTCCGGGCAAGCCCGCATGTTCGAACGCCAGCAGCAGGTGGCAAGCGGTGACACCGGAACCGCACATCAGCACGACATCGTCGGGGCGTTGCGTGCCGATCAGCGCGCGCAGTTCCCGATGCAGTTCCTCCGCCGGCCTGAAGCGTCCATCGCGCAGGTTCGTGTTGAACGGGCGATTGAGCGCACCGGGCACATGGCCCGCAATGGGATCGATCGGCTCGACGTCGCCACGGAAGCGCTCGGCCGCGCGCGCATCGATCAGCCATCCGCGATCTTCGCCGAGCCGCGCCAGTACCTCGGATGCAGTGGCGACGCGCTGCCGGTCGAATCGCGCGGGATAGACGGCCTGCGGAATCACCTCAATTTCCGCGGCGGTTTCCGCTCCGCCTTGCGCACGCCACGCTGCAAGGCCGCCATCGAGCACCGCGACCCGCTCATGCCCCAGCAGTTTCAGCATCCACCAGAAGCGCGCCGCCGCCATGCTGCCATCGCCGGCGTCGTACACCACGACCTGGTGCGAGGGCGCAATGCCGAGTTGGCCCAGGCGCTGCGCGACTGCCGCGTCGTCGGGCAACGGATGACGGCCCTCGCCGCGCCGCGCCAGATCCGACAGATCCTCATTGAGATCAACATGGACCGCGCCGGGCAGATGCGATTGCGCATAGGCGGCGCGACCGGCGGGCGGATCCATCAAGGCGAACCGCGCATCGACGATGCGCAGGAATGGATCACCCAGCGCGCGCGACAGCGTTCCGGCATCGATCAATGTGGTCCAGTGCATCACCTGCCCTCCAGTCGCTGTCGCAGATTGAACAGGATCGAGGCGGTCGCGCCCCAGATGCGCTGGCCCGGCCAGCCATATTCGAGCACGGTGCGGCTGCGCCCGCGATAGTCGACTTCGATCTGGCGCAGATTCTCCGGCGACATCAGATAGTCCAGCGGCACTTCGAAGACATCCGCCACTTCGCTGGGATTGGGTTGCGCCACATAGGAAGGATCGATCACCGCAACGACCGGCACCACGCGGAAGCCGCTGATGGTGGTGAACGGGTCCAGATAACCGAGCGGCGCGATCTGCTCGGCCTTCAGTGCAATCTCTTCCCAGGTTTCGCGCAGCGCGGCGGCGACCACGCCGCCATCCATCGGTTCGATGCGCCCGCCGGGAAAACTCACCTGTCCGGCGTGGTGGCGCAATGCGTCGGTGCGCCGCGTCAGCAGCACCTGCGTGCCTTCCGCGCGCGGCACCAATCCGGCCAGCACGGCGGCCTCGGCGGGCGGTCCGGGCGGCAGCAGATCCAGCAGTTCTTCATGGTTCCAGCCCGGCGACTCGGGCACCTGTTCGATCGGATGCAAGGCCGCGCGCAGGCGCTCGGCGTCACGCAGGCGTTGCGGAAACGGCAAGCGTTGGTGTTCGCGCGCGGGCAATACGTTTTCCATCAGGCGCAATCGCTCGTCATCGTTCATCCGCGACCAGCGCGCGATTTCCGCGGTGGTCCGCAGACACCCTTCGCACAATCCATCATCGCCCAGGGCACAG
This sequence comes from Pseudomonadota bacterium, assembly GCA_023390905.1. GTDB lineage: Bacteria > Pseudomonadota > Gammaproteobacteria > Xanthomonadales > Xanthomonadaceae > Pseudoxanthomonas_A. The sequence goes on from JAEWBY010000082.1 coordinate 20,365, forward strand.
ACGCCAATGCATGGGCTAAGCACGGCGCGGAAAGCTGTATTCATCGACTGTCATGCAGGCAGCGTACCGCGAAAAGACGGCGTCGCCGACGCTGAAAAAACAACGCCGGCGCGAGGCCGGCGTCGTGTGTACTGCGGGAACGGTTTACTTGACGCTTTGCAGCTTGATCTCGAACACCACCGCCACGTTCGGCGGGAAACCGGTGCGCGGATCGGCGCCGTAGGCCTTGTCCGGCGGCAGCGCGACTTCCCACTTGGCGCCCGAGGGCATCTGCAGCAGCACGTCGCGCATGGCCTGCATTTCGATCTCGCTGACCTTGACGTTCGGCATGCTCTGCGCCGGACGGGCTTCCTGCGGGCGCTGGCCCATCGGGAACGGACCGGCCACTTCCAGCGACACAGTGCTCGCCTGGGTCGGCTTGGCGCCGCTGCCGGCTTCCATCACACGGTACTGCACACCGCTCGGCAGCGTCTGCACGCCGGGCTTGGCCTTGTTCTGCGCCAGGAACTGATCGCTCTTGGTCTTGTTCTCGGCGGCCACCTTGTCGTATTCGGCCTTGGCCTGCTGCGCGCGGGCCTGCTCGCGCTTCTGGAAGGCTTCCAGTGCCGGCTTGAGCTGCTCGGCGGTGAGCGAAGGCTGCTTCTTGGCGTAGGCGTCCTGGAGACCCTTGATGACGGTGTTGATGTCGAGCTGTTCACCACGGCCGGTGAGCTCGGCAAGGTTGTTGCCGTAGTCGTAGCCGAAGTAATAGCTCAACTTGCCTTTCTCGGACGTGGTGTCCTGGGCCAGGGCGCTACCGGCCATGGCGAATGCCGCGATAGCGACCACTAACGAACGCAACTTCATCAACGATATCTCCGGGTGGATAGTACGGGGCTGATTACCGCCCCGGGTGGACGCGCTAGGATAGCCGTGGCGGGGCTTAATCGCCACTGACGACAGCGGGTCTGACCGCCCTCGCGGACGCGAGTTCCCTTTACCAAAATTTCACAAGCTTCCGGACTGAACGCATGACCGACACACCTGTTTCCATCGCGGATCAGGGCGCCATCCGCCGCATCACGGTGAATCGCCCGGACAAGCTCAACGCGCTGAATGCCGGCACCCTCGACGCGCTGCATGCCGCGTTTGAAGGCGCCGCGAGCGATCCGGCGGTCCGGGTGGTCGTTCTGACGGGCGCCGGACCGAAGGCATTCGTCGCTGGCGCGGACATTTCCGAGATGGCGACACTGAGCGCGACCGACGGCCGCGACTTCTCGCTGCGCGGCCAGCGACTGATGCGACGCATCGAGACCATGCCCAAACCCGTCATCGCAATGGTGAATGGCTTTGCACTGGGCGGCGGCCTAGAACTGGCGATGGCCTGCCATCTGCGCGTGGCCGCGGACACCGCCAAGGTCGGCCAGCCGGAGATCAATCTCGGCCTCATCCCCGGATTCGGCGGCAGTCAGCGCCTGCTGCGGCTGGCCGGGCGCGCCGCGGCGCTCGAACTCTGCCTGCTCGGCGCACCGATCAGCGCCGAGCGCGCCTGGCAACTGGGCATCGTCAATCGCGTGGTGCCGGCCGATGCGCTCGAAGCCGAAGTGCAGCGTTGGGCCGAACAACTCGCGCAGGCCGCACCGCTCGCGCTGCGCGGCACGCTGGACGTCATCCATGTCGGCGGCGAATGCGCGATTGAGGAAGGTCTGCAATACGAATCGGCGCAGTTCGGCCTGATGTTCTCCACCGACGACATGCGCGAGGGCACGCGCGCGTTCCTCGAACGGCGCAAGCCGGATTTCACCGGCCGCTGACCACGGCATCCACCATGCCCTGCACGCATGCCGAACAACGGGTTCGACTGGCTGCATTGATTGCGCACGACGATATCGATGCCGCCATCGAAGCCGGCTTGATGCAATACACCCCGTGCACGGCACCGTGTTGCGCGCACGTGGACGATCGCATCGTGCTGGCGAAGCAAACACAACTGCGCAAGGCCTGGGCCGCGCGCGAGCGTTACCGTGCGCGCGCGGCACGCTTGCAACGCCGCGCCGATGAACGTAATGCGCGTCGTCAACCTGCCGTCACCGAAGCCGCACGGCCTTCGCTTCCGTCGGCCGCTGCCGCGATCCTCGCGCGCGCCAAGGCCAAAGCCGCGCAGCGCTCCAGCGGAAATGATCCCGCATGACCGAACGTTCCAGGCGTCGCGGCCGCACGCTCAGCCGTGAAGAAGTGCACGAGCTGTTTACCCGGCTGCGCGAACTCAATCCGAAGCCGACCACCGAACTCGAATACAGCACGCCGTTCGAACTGCTGGTCGCGGTCACGCTGTCGGCGCAGGCCACCGATGTGGGCGTCAACAAGGCCACCCGCCGCCTGTTTCCGGTGGCCAATACGCCGGCGAAGATTCTCGCGCTCGGCGAGGAAGGTCTGAAGTCGTACATCTCCACCATCGGGCTGTTCAACGCCAAGGCGAAGAACGTCATCGCAACCTGCCGCATCCTGCTGGACGAATACGGCGGAGAAGTACCGCGTTCACGCGAGGCGCTCGAATCCTTGCCGGGCGTCGGCCGCAAGACCGCCAACGTCGTGCTCAACACGGCATTCGGTGAACCGACGATGGCCGTCGATACGCATATCTTCCGCGTGTCCAACCGCACCGGACTCGCGCCCGGCAAGGATGTGCGCGCGGTGGAGGATCGATTGCTCAAGGTCGTGCCCGCCGAGTTTCTGCACGACGCACACCACTGGTTGATCCTGCACGGCCGTTACGTCTGCAAGGCGCGCAAGCCCGATTGCCCGCGCTGCGTCATCCGCGACATCTGCCGGTATCCGGACAAGACGCCGGGCGAGCCCGAGGCGTTGCCGGTGAAGGGATAGTTTTGGGCCGATAACCGGGAACCGGGAACCGGGAATCGAGAATCGAGAATCGAAGGATGCTGCATGCATTGACGTCATGCGCGCCGATTTTTTTCGGCCACGCGCTGCAGGAGCGGCTTCAGCCGCGATCGCGTGATGCATACATGTTCGCGATCGACCGACTTCGTGGTCGCGACGGGCGTTCAACAGACGAACGTCTGGCCGACCGTCCCACAACCCGGCTTCCGACTTCCGACTTCCGACTTCCGATTCCCGATTCCCGCGTCCCGGCTCGCGCTTTACCCGCCCCACTGTCATCCCATCGAAATAAGACAACGCTGTAACAATAACGCAACCTTCACGGACTAGCCTGCGCAGCGTCTTCCACACGCGCCCCAAGGGCTACCCATGAAACTGTCCCGCTCCACCCTGACGCTCGCACTGCTCGCCGCTGTCGCCGCACCTGCTGCGCAGGCCGAAATTCCGATCGACGTGATCGGCGGTTCCGAAGTGAGCTTCGAAGGCCTGGTCCAGGCCGACTTCTACAAGTTCGACACCGACACCATCGATTACGGCGCGGACTCCGCTTCGGATCTGGACGGCGACGACTATCTGCAGGAACTGCGTCGCGCCGAACTCGTGCTGAAGGGCAAGGGCCCGGGCAACGTGGAATGGGTGCTGGGCTACGACGCCAAGGACGACAAGTTCCTCGACGCCAACATCAAGTACAAGTTCGGCGGCAATGGCAACCACTTCCTGCAGATCGGCCAGTTCAAGCAGCCCGGCGCGACGCTGGAAGAACTGTCCAGCACCAAGAACAACGACTTCATTTCCAAGTCCTCGATCACCAACTCGCTGGGCACCCCGCGTCGCGTCGGCCTCCAGTACAACCTGGGCGACACCAACTGGGGCGTGACGGCGAGCTTCTTCGGTCGCGAGCTGACCCGCAACCGCGAGCATGGCGGCGGTTACTCGCTGCGCGGCTACTGGGCCCCGATCAATGAAGCCGGCAAGATCCTGCACCTGGGCGTGAACTACACCGACAAGGACACCGACGGCGATTTCATCCGCCTGCGTGCGCGTCCGATGGCGGACATGGTGTCCACCCGCTTCGTCGACACCGGCAGCAGCGGACTGCGCGCGGCCGATCGCAACAGCGTGCTCGGCGTGGAAGGCCTGTTCGTCACCGGCCCGTTCAAGCTGCAGGCCGAATACATGAGCACCGACGTCAAGCGCTACGGCAACTTCGACGATTTCAGCGGCGACGGTTACTACGTGTCGGGCCTGTGGAATCTCACCGGCGAAAGCTGGGGCTACAAGGGTGGCGTGCCGACCACGGGCCTGCCGAACGATCCGACCAAGGGCATGTGGCAGCTCGGCCTGCGCTACGACACCATCGATCTGACCGACGGCGCCGTCGTCGGCGGCGAGATGGACAGCTGGACCGCCGGCGTCAACTGGTACTGGCGCTCGAACTTCAAGTTCATGCTGAACTACGTCGCGGTCAAGCAGGAAAAGGGCGCGCTGGAAGACAACCCGAACATCCTCGAAGCGCGCATGCAGTTCTACTGGTAATCGGACGAGTACGTGAAGGAACACGGAGGCGCGACGCAAGTCGCGCCTTTTTTTGTTGTGGCTTGGGGTTGGATTCGGAGATTCCCAATCCGCTTCCGATTCGGCTCCCGATTCCCCGCTCCCGGCTTCCGGCTTCCGGCTTCCGGCTCCCCCACTGCAACACAACCGTCACATCCACGACACCGCACTGTCACGCAAGCGTCGTCAAATGCTCGCCGACGGCAAACAGGCCGTGACCTCAATCCAGGAGCCATCCGTGTTCAACTCGTTCAAGTCCCGCGTCGCCGTGCTGGCGATTGCCGCCGCGCTCACGGCCAACGCCGCCGCTGCCGACGTCACCGGCGCCGGTGCTTCGTTCGTCTATCCGGTCATGACCAAGTGGTCGGCCGACTACGCCAAGGCCACGCAGAAGAAGGTCAACTACCAATCGATCGGCTCCGGCGGCGGCATCGCGCAGATCAAGGCCGGCACGGTGGACTTCGGTTCTTCCGACGCGCCGCTCAAGCCGGAGGAACTGGCCAAGTTCAACCTCGCGCAGTTCCCCTCGGTGATCGGCGGCGTGGTGCCGGTAATCAACGTGCCGGGCGTGCCGTCGGGCGCGCTGAAGCTGGACGGCGAACTGCTGGCCGACATCTTCCTGGGCAAGGTCAAGACCTGGAACGATCCGCGCATCGTCGCGCTCAACGGCGGCGTGCAGTTGCCGGCGCAGAAGATCACCGTCGTGCATCGCTCTGACGGCTCGGGCACCACCTTCAACTTCGTCAACTATCTGTCCAAGGTCAGCGGCGAGTGGAAGAGCCAGGTCGGCGAAGGCACCAGCGTGCAGTGGCCGACCGGCATCGGCGGCAAGGGCAACGAAGGCGTGGCCGCATACGTCAAGCAGATCAAGGGTGGCATCGGTTATGTCGAGCTGTCCTACGCGCTGCAGAACAAGATGGCCTATTCGCGCCTGAAGAACGCCTCCGGCAACTTCGTGCTGCCTAGCGACGAGACCTTCTCGGCCGCCGCCGCCAGCGCCGACTGGGCCAGCGCGAAGGACTTCTACCTGGTGATGACCAATGCACCGGGCGCCAACTCCTGGCCGATCACCGCGACCAACTTCATCCTGGTCAGCAAGCAGCCGAAGAACCCGGCCGGCACGCGCGCCGCCCGCGAATTCTTCGACTGGGTGTACGACAACGGTGACGCGCAGGCCAAGGCGCTGGACTACGTGCCGCTGCCGGACGCGCTGGTCAAGCAGATCGAAACCTACTGGTCGCAGACCCTGAAGTAATCCGTTCACCGATCCTGTCCGCGTCCCTCTCTCTCCCGCGCGGACGGGATCATTCTTTGCCACAGAAAAAGTGGGCTCTGGCCCGCTTTTTTTTTCGGATCCGCCAAACGAGATTCGGGAGCCGGGCAGAGCCTGCACCCATGGGAAGGATTCGCACGGCGAACCAAACCGCGTCGCGAAGTCGACGACGTCGGCCGGATGCCAACCACGGCGCTGCCCGGGGCAGACACCGCGGCGATGCTCGCCTGCACTCCCGGGCACCGGAGCCGCATCCGAAAGCAGCGATGCCCTCCGTGGCGCGGTAGTCCCGGAAGGCCAGTGCACGGTGGGTTCCAGGCATCCGGCGCCCCGAATCCGGGGGCGAAATGTGCGGCGCTTCGCGCTGTCATCAGCATGTAACAAAAACATCATTTCATAGCGGCCATGAAATCCGACGCCCTTTTCACGGAGTTCCGCATGTCGCTTGCCCAGCCGGTCCGTTTCGCGGCCCTCGCTCTTGCTGCAACCCTCTTCATCACCGGCTGCAAGCCCTCGCAGGACGCCCCATCCAGCGCGACCGGGCCGAATGCCGCGTCCGGCGAGGCCGGCGACGGCGCGGCCAGGGTCGGCGCGGAGATCACCGGCGCGGGCGCATCCTTCATCTATCCGCTGATGGCGCGCTGGTCGAGCGACTACAACCGCAGCACCGGCGCGAAGATCAACTATCAATCCATCGGATCCGGCGGCGGCATCGCGCAGATCAAGGCGGGCACGGTGGACTTTGGTTCGTCGGACAAGCCGCTGTCTTCCGAGGAACTGGCACAGGCCGGTCTGGGCCAGTTTCCTTCGGTGATCGGTGGCGTGGTGCCGGTGGTCAATCTGCCGGGCATCGAATCGGGGCAGCTCAAGCTCAGCGGCCCGGTGCTGGCCGACATCTTCCTCGGCAAGATCAGCAGCTGGAACGACCCGGCGATCGCCGCGCTCAATCCGGGACTGCCGCTGCCGGCCGAGGAAATCCGCAGCGTCCATCGCTCCGATGGTTCGGGCACCACCTTCAACTTCGTCAACTATCTCTCCAAGGTCAGCCCGGAGTGGAAGCAGAAGATTGGCGAAGGCACCTCCGTGAACTGGATCGGTGGCGTCGGCGGCAAGGGCAATGAAGGCGTGGCGGCCTACGTGCGCCAACTGAAGAATTCGATCGGGTACGTCGAACTGGCCTACGCCGAACAGAACAAGATGGCCTATGCGTCGCTGCAGAACGCGGCCGGCCAGTTCGTGCAGCCGACCGCCGACAGTTTCGCCGCCGCCGCAGCCAGTGCCGACTGGGCCTCGGCCAAGGATTTCAATCTGGTGATCACCAATGCACCGGGCGCGGACGCCTGGCCGATCACCGCGACCAACTTCATCCTCGTCTACAAGCAACCCAAGGACGCGGCGCGCGCGAAGAACACGCTGGAGTTCTTCAAGTGGGCCTACGCGCAGGGCAAGCCGCAGGCCGAACAACTGGACTACGTGCCGCTGCCGGCCGAACTGATCACCCAGGTCGAAGCCTACTGGGCCGCTGAAATCAAGCTGTGAGCCTAATCCGCGGAGCCCTCGCCGGCTCCGTTCCTTCCTTCGACGGTCCGGACCATCCGATCGCATGAGCGCCACCGCCCTTCCCCTCTCCACCGTCGACCAGCGCACCGCACGCGATGCGCGCGCCGATCGCCTGTTCCGCTGGACGCTGACCGCGGCCGGCCTGTTCGTGCTCATTTCGCTGATCGGTGCGGCGCTGTCGATGCTGTGGGGCGGACGCGAAGCGTTGCAGACCTTCGGCCTGGGCTTCTTCACCAGCACCGAATGGAACGTAGGCACGCGCGAGTTCGGCGCGCTCGTGCCGATCTACGGCACGCTGGTCAGCGCGACCATCGCGATGGTGATCGCGGTCCCGGTCAGTTTCGGCATCGCCCTGTTCCTCACCGAAGTGGCGCCGGCCTGGATGCGCGGGCCGGTCGGCATGGCGATCGAACTGCTCGCCGGCATTCCGTCGATCATCTACGGCATGTGGGGCCTGTTCGTGCTCGCCCCGCAACTGAGTGAACACGTGTATCCGTGGATCGACGAGAACCTCGGCCGCATTCCGGGCATCGGCCTGTTGTTCTCCGGCCCGCCGCTCGGCATCGGCATGCTCACCGCCGGCCTGGTGCTGGCGATCATGGTCATTCCGTTCGTCTCTTCGGTGATGCGCGAGGTCTTCCTCACCGTGCCGGGCCGGCTGAAGGAATCGGCCTACGCACTGGGCTCCACGCGCTGGGAAGTCATGTGGGACATCGTGCTGCCGTATACGCGTTCGGCCGTCATCGGCGGCGTGTTCCTCGGCCTGGGGCGCGCGCTCGGCGAAACGATGGCGGTCACCTTCGTGATCGGCAACGCCTACGCCATCAGCGCCGCGCTGCTCGAACCGGGCACCTCGATCGCCGCGACCATCGCCAACGAATTCGCCGAAGCCACCGATCCCCTGCATCGCGGTTCGCTGCTGCTGCTCGGCTTCACCCTGTTCCTGCTGACCTTCATCGTGCTCGCCGCCGCGCGCCTGATGCTGCGCCAGCTCTCCAAGCGCGAGGGCAACTGAGATGTCCGCTTCGCTGTATACCTGGCGCCGGATCAAGAACGTCGTCGCGCTGACGCTGTCGATCGCCGCGGCGGTGTTCGGGCTGATGTGGCTGGTGTGGATCCTGTGGACCACGATCACCAAGGGCCTGGGCAGCCTCAACCTGGATCTGTTCACCATGATGACCCCGCCGCCGAATGAACCCGGCGGACTGCTCAATGCGATCTTCGGCAGCGTGGTGATCAGCCTGCTCGCCATCGTGCTGGGCACGCCGATCGGCATCGCCGCCGGCACCTATCTGGCCGAATACGCCAACAAGCACTGGCTCGGCGAAACCATCCGCTTCGTCAACGACATCCTGCTGTCGGCGCCTTCGATCGTGCTCGGCCTTTTCATCTACACCGTGATGGTGGCGCAGATGGGCCACTGGTCCGGACTGGCCGGCGCGGTGGCGCTGGCGTTCATCGCGCTGCCGGTGATCGTGCGCACCACCGATGAAATGCTGCGGCTGGTGCCGCAGCAGATGCGCGAGGCCGCGCTGTCGCTCGGCGTGCCGCAATGGAAGGTCACCGTGCAGGTGCTGCTGCGATCGGCGCTGCCCGGCGTGGTGACCGGCGTGCTGCTGGCGCTGGCCCGCATCAGCGGCGAAACCGCGCCGCTGCTGTTCACCGCCTTCAACAACCAGTTCTGGAGTACCGACCTGATGCAGCCGATGGCCAACCTGCCGATGGTCATCTACCAGTACGCGATGAGCCCGTACGACTCGTGGAATTCGCTGGCTTGGGCCGGCGCCTTCCTGGTCACCGTGCTCGTGCTGCTGCTCAGCCTGTTGGCCCGCACCATCCTCCTGCGAAACAAGGTGACCCATGAATGACGTGGCCCGTATCTCGGTCGCGACCCCGACGCGCGAAATCGACGCCGCCGCCGCCGCGCGGGTGAAACTGGCCGCGCGCAATCTCGATTTCTACTACGGCAATTTCCACGCGCTGAAGAACATCAACCTGGAGATCCCGGAGAAGCAGGTCACCGCGTTGATCGGGCCTTCGGGGTGCGGCAAATCGACCCTGCTGCGCATCTTCAACCGCATCTATTCGCTGTACCCGAAGCTGGAAGCGCGCGGCGAGGTGCTGCTCGACGGGCAGAACATCCTCGATGCGAAGTTCCCGATGAACCGCCTGCGCAGCAAGGTGGGCATGGTGTTCCAGAAGCCGGTGCCGTTCCCGATGACGATCTACGAGAACGTCGCCTATGGCATCCGCCATCACGAACGCATCGGCAAGGCGGACATGGACGTGCGCGTGGAACAGGCATTGCGCCAGGCCGCGCTCTGGGATGAAGCCAAGGACAAATTGAAGCAGAGCGCGCTGGGCCTGTCGGGCGGACAGCAGCAGCGCCTGTGCATCGCGCGCGCGGTCGCATTGCGGCCGGACGTCATCCTGCTCGACGAGCCCACTTCGGCGCTGGATCCCATTTCCACCAGCAAGATCGAGCAGCTGATCGAAGAACTGAAGCAGGACTACACGATCGCGATCGTCACCCACAACATGCAGCAGGCCGCGCGCGTGTCCGACTACACCGCCTTCATGTACCTGGGCGAACTGATCGAGCACGACGTCACCTCGACCATCTTCTCCAAACCCGCCAGGCAGCAGACCGAGGATTACATCACCGGACGTTTTGGTTGAAACGTCCCGCGGGATCGGGGCAGACGGGATTCGGGATTCGCCAGAGCCCTGCCCGCGCACCCTTCCCGCACTTCCTCTTCCAATCCCGAATCCCGTCTCCCGAATCCCGGCCCCTATGAATACCCATCCCCACGAGCATATTGTGAAGAGCTACGACGAAGAACAGCGCCGGCTGGTAGCCGAAATCGTGCACATGGGCGAGATCGCCGTGGCGCAGCTCGAAGCGGCGCTGGATGTGATCGATCGCCGCGACGATCGCGCCGCGCAGCGGATCGTGGCCAACGATGAGGCCATCGACGCGCTGGAGCAGCGCATCAGCCACGACGTGATGCACCTGGCCCTGCGCGGCCCGATGGCGCGCGACCTGCGCGAAATCCTCGCCGGCCTGCGCATCCCCGCCGACATCGAGCGCATCGGTGACTACGCGGCCAACGTCGCCAAGCGTTCCATCGCGCTCAACGTCTCGCCGCCGATGCCGCAGATCGCGGGCCTGCGCGCGCTCGGCAAGCTGGCCGTGCAGCAGGTGCGCGACGTGCTGGCGGCGTATCAGCACAACGATGACGCCCACGCGCTGCAGGTCCGCGAACGCGACGCCGAACTCGATGCACTGTACACCGCGCTGTTCCGCGAGCTGCTGACCTACATGATGGAGGATCCGCGCAACATCACCCCATGCACGCATCTGCTGTTCATGGCCAAGAACCTGGAGCGCATCGGCGACCACGCAACCAATATCGCCGAGAACGTGTGGTTCCTGATCCACGGCGACCAGCCGCTGCCGGCGCGCGACAAGCGCGACGAAACCAGTACGACCGGCTCGCTGTAGACGGATCCCGGGGTCTGGGCCGGGCGCGCCCCGGCCCCACGAATCCCTAACGATCGCCGTTTACACTGCGCTTCCCCCGCCGTGCGCCCGTCGCACACCTACCGGAGAGAACGCAATGAGCAAGTCCCACACGCCCGCCGTCGTCGTCAGCACCGTGCTTGCCAGCGGCATCGCCCTGGCCGGATCCGCGTTTGCCATGCAGCCTCTTGCACAGGGGTATCTGCTCGCCGCGCAGGACGCCAAGACCGCCGACGCGAAGGCGGCCGACGCCAAGGGTGAAGAAGGCAAGTGCGGCCTCGCCAAGGCCGACACCGACAAGGACGGGAAGATCTCGAAGGCCGAATTCGATGCCGCGCATCCGGACAAGGCCGATCGGTTCGCCGCGATGGACGCGGACAAGGACGGCTTCATCGATGCCACCGAAGCCAAGGCGCACAAGGAAGGCAAGTGCGGCGAAGGCAAATGCGGTGAGGGCAAGTGCGGCGGATCGGCCTGATCCCCACGCACTGAGGCGCACGCTCCGCAAGGAGCGTGCGTCGCTTCGATGCCCATCGTTCCCGCTCCCGCCTCGGCCGGACTCGGCCTGCGCCGCGCCCTCATCGATCAATTGCTGGATGCGCCCGCCGGTGCGTTCGATTTTCTCGAATGCGCACCGGACAACTGGATCGGCGTCGGCGGCCGCCTGGGCGAGTCGCTGCAGGCGCTGAGCGCGCGCCATCCGCTGACCTGCCACGGCCTGTCGCTTTCGCTCGGCGGGGTGGCGCCACTGGACGATACCTTCATCGCGCGCACGCGCCAGTTTCTCGATCGGCATCACGTCGGGCTGTACAGCGAACACCTGAGCTACTGCGCCGATGACGGCCATCTCTACGATCTGATGCCGCTGCCGTTCACCGAAGAAGCGATCACCCACGTGGCCGCGCGCATCGGCAAGGTGCAGGACGCGCTCGGCCGGCGCATCGCGGTGGAAAACGTGTCGTACTACGCCGCGCCGCACCAGGCGATGAGCGAAGCCGATTTCATCACCGCCGTGATCGAGGAAGCCGATTGCGATCTGCTTCTCGACGTCAACAACATCCACGTCAACGCCGTCAACCACGAGTACGACGCGGTGGAATTCCTGCGGCGGATGCCGTCATCGCGCATCGTGTCCTACCATGTCGCCGGTCATTACGATGAAGCCGACGACCTGAAGATCGACACGCACGGCGCACGCGTCAAGGACAGCGTCTGGGATCTGCTGGCACTGGCCTATCGGGTGCACGGCGTGCGCCCCACCCTGCTGGAGCGCGACTTCAATTTCCCGCCACTGCCGGAACTGCTCGCGGAGCTGGATTGCATCCGCCGCGCGCAGGCCGATGCGGCGGTGACGACACGCGAACATGTCCGCGCCTGATCGTCTGCGCGAACAGCAGTTCGCGTTCGCGCGGCACCTGCGCGATCCCGCCTCGTTTCCCGCGCCGGAGGGCATCGAGGACAGGCGCATGGCGATCTATCGCGATCTGTTCTTCAACAACATCGCCAACCTGCTCGCCGGCAATTTCCCCGTGATCCACAGGACGCTGGGCGAGGATCGCTGGCGCGCCCTCGTGCGCCGCTTCCAGGCCGAACATCGCAGCCGCACGCCGCTGTTCCCGGAAATCGGCCGCGAGTTCATCCGGTTTCTCCAGGAGTCCGGACCGGATGCGGCCTCGCCGCCGTGGCTGGCCGAACTGGCGCACTACGAATGGGTGGAACTGGCCCTGCAGATCGCGGACGCACCACTGCCGCCACATGATCCGCACGGCGATCTCGAACACGGCATTCCACTGGCTTCGCCGCTTGCCTGGGCGCTCGCATACGCATGGCCGGTGACACATATCGGGCCGGATCTTCAGCCGCTCGAGCCGCCCTCCACGCCGACCCTGTTGCTGGTCCGGCGCGATGCCAACCATGCGATCCGTTTCGCCGCGATCTCGCCGCTGGTGTTCCGTCTGTTCGAACTGCTGGGTGAAGCACGCTGGACCGGCGCGGAGTTGGCGAGCCAGCTTGCGCGGGAAGCCGGCCTTGCCGACGACGCGTCTTTCCATGCGCAGGCACGGGCCATGCTGGCGCGCATGCGCGAGGAAGGCAGCGTCCTCGGCACCGCGACCACCGGCTGAACCCGCTCGCGCAACGCGTGCGGACGCGGCGGCGTTCATCCCGCGCTCCGGCCCGCGATGGCCGCCTCTGCTAATCTGATCGCATGAACGATGCCGCCGAACTTCCCGCAACCAGCCCGATGGCGCGCCGTTTCCGCGGTTACCTGCCGGTGGTGGTGGACGTGGAAACCGGCGGCTTCGACTGGAACCGCCATGCGCTGCTGGAAATCGCGGCGGTGCCGATCGACATCGACGAGAACGGGCTGTTCATTCCGGGCCAGACGGTCAGCGCGCATCTGCATCCGGCGCCGGGGATGGCGATCGATCCGAAGTCGCTGGAAGTCACCGGCATCGTGCTCGATCACCCCTTCCGATTCGCCAAGCCCGAACGCGAAGCCCTCGATCACGTATTCGCGCCGGTGCGCGCAGCGGTGAAGCGGCACGGCTGCCAGCGCGCGATTCTGGTCGGACACAACGCGCATTTCGATCTCAACTTCCTCAACGCGGCGGTCAACCGCGTCGGCCACAAGCGCAATCCGTTCCATCCTTTCAGCGTGTTCGACACCGTCACGCTGGCAGGCGTCGCCTATGGCCAGACCGTACTCGCGCGCGCGATGCAGGCCGCCGGGTTCGACTGGAGCGCGGAGGACGCCCACTCGGCCGTTTACGACGCCGAACAGACCGCGCGCCTGTTCTGCAAGATTGCCAATGCGTGGCCGTCGCCGCTGTAAGCAGTGGGCTGACCTCACGATTGATCGCGAGGCGAACTGGTCGCCGCGCCTACGCGGATGCCATCCAGGCCAATGAGCGCGCGCGTGCGCGCCATCGCTGTACGCATTGCAGGAGCAGCTTCAACTCCGACATCGGATCAACCGTGCCTGCGTCGCCATCCGCGAAACAGAAGGCCCACGTTCCTGCTCGAGCCGAGCCCATCCCGGCTACTCTTCCCGGTTCCGATCAGCCGTGCTTCTCGCGCCCTTCAGCGCGGCGCCGTGATGCCGTGCCTGCGCAACACTTCACGCACGCGATCGAGCGGGATGGCTTGCACGGTCTCGCCATTGCCTTCGATCGTGGTCGCCATGAACAGCGAGTTGTAGACAGCTTCCTCGACCGCATCGACGCTGGCTTGGAACACCGCGCTCATCTGATCGTTGGCCAGTTCCTCCGTGCGCAGGCGCTCGCTGCCGAATGCGCGCCGCACGGACTCCGCGGTGGAAAACGCGATCACGTAGTCGCCGCTGCCGTTGGAGGCCGAACTGCCGGTGCGGCCCAGACCCATCATGCCGCGTGACGCCAGCCGGCGCAGGTTGCGATCGCCCAGCGGCGCATCGGTGGCGATGACGATGATGACCGAACCATCGCCGCGATCATCGGCCAATCGTCCTCCAGGCTCATCCACATTCAACGCGACCGCATCCTGGAATGCATACCGTTGCAGTTCGCGCCCGACCGGTGCGCCGGACACCTGCAGTACGCCGCCGAAATTGGTCTGCACCAGCACGCCGATCGTCCATCCGCCGAGTCCCGCAGGGAGCACGCGCGAAGACGTGCCGATACCGCCCTTCCAGCCGAATGCGACAGTGCCGGTGCCCGCGCCGACGCTGCCCTCCTGCACCGGGCCGGTGCTTGCCGTGGTCAACGCGCGGCGCACGGCATCGGCGGTGATCGGGCGCGCGCGGATGTCGTTGAGGCCACCGTCGTTGGTCTCGCCGACCACCACGTTGATCGACTGCACCGATTGCATGTCCGGCTGCTCGAGCATCAACGCCGCCATCGCATCGGCGGCTTTCCACACGCACAGCGTGCAGGTCAGCAGGATCGGCGTTTCCAGTTCACCCAGTTCGTTGATCTGCGTGCTGCCGATGAACTTGCCGAATCCATTGCCCACATGCACCGCGGCCGGAACGCGCGAGCGGTACGCGTTGCCCGCGTGCGGCAGGATCGCGGTGACGCCGGTGCGCACGGTGTCGCCCTGCTTCACGGTCACCTGCCCGACGCGCACGCCGGCCACATCGGTGATCGCATTATTCCTGCCCGGGGCGAAGATGCCGGGCGCCACGCCGAGTTCACGCGCCCGCGCGCGCGGGCCGTCGTCGCTGGCCAGGGCGGACGGCATCGACAGCAGCAGCATCACACACACGATGAGCGACGACACGAGCGATGAACGCAACGAGGCCTGGGGCATGCGATGTCCTTACTGGCGTTGGCGAACGGCTTCGAACAGGGTGACGCCGGCGGCGACCGACACGTTGAGGCTTTCGATATCGCCGGGCATCGGGATCTTCACCAGCCCGTCGCAATGCTCGCGGGTCAAACGGCGCAGGCCGTCGGCTTCGCCGCCCAGCACCAGCGCGACATTGCCGCGCAGATCGGTCGCATACAGCGAGGCTTCCGCTTCGCCGGCCAGTCCGTAGATCCACACGCCGAGCTTCTGCAGATCCTTCAGGCAACGCGACAGATTGGTCACCGCCACCACCGGAATCCGATCCGCAGCGCCGGCCGAGGTCTTGCGCACGGTGGCGTTCACCGTGGCCGATTTGTCCTTCGGGATGATCACCGCCGTCGCGCCGGCGGCCGCGGCACTGCGAAGGCAGGCGCCCAGATTGTGCGGATCCTGCACGCCATCGAGCACCAGCAGCAGCGCCTTGCCTTCAGCGTCTTCCACCAGCCCTTCCAGTTCGTTCTCGTCCCAGGTCCTGGCGGCGGCATAGCGCGCCGCAACGCCCTGATGCCGGACGTTGCCGCCCACACCATCCAGCGCCTGCGCGGTGACGCGGCGCACGTCGATGCCCTTGCGGCGCGCGTTCTCCTCGATCTCGGTCAGGCGCGCATTCTTGCTGCCGCCCTCGATAAGGACTTCGCGCACGTGATCGGCATCATTGTCGATGGCCGAAGCCACCGCATTGACGCCGACGATCCATTGGTTCTGTTTGCTCATTGCTTCTCGGGATTCGGGATTCGGGATTGGGGATTGGAGATGACAGCCTTCGGCTGCTGGAAGCAGGGATTAGGATTACGTTCCTGATCGATTCGCCGTTGCTTCCACGAATCCCGTCTCCCGTCTCCCGACTCCCGGCGTCTCAATATTTCTGCTTCTTGCGCCGCGCCGGCTGTCCGCGCGCCGGCACGGCCGGCAGTTCACGTTCCTCGACCAGGCGGAAGTCGATCTTGCGTTCTTCCAGACTGGCCTTGAGCACGATGATGCGCACGCGGTCGCCCAGGCGGTATTCCTTGCCGCGCCGCTCGCCGGACAAGGTCTTGCGCAGCGGATCGAAGTGGTAATAGTCGTGCGGCAACTGCGTCACGTGGACCAATCCGTTGACCTTGGACTCATCCAGTTCGACGAACAGGCCAAAGCTGGTGACACCACTGATCACGCCGTCGAACTGGCCGCCAACGTGTTTCTCCATCCACGCGGCGCGATAGCGCTCATCGACTTCGCGTTCGGCCTCGTCGGCACGGCGCTCGCGTTCGGAACACTGCAGCGCGAGCGCGGCCATGGTATGCGGCGGATACAGATACTTGTCCGGTCGCCCGCCGGTGAGCGCGTACTTGATCGCACGATGCACCAGCAGATCCGGGTAGCGCCGGATCGGCGAGGTGAAGTGCGCATAGGCATCCAGCGCCAGGCCGAAATGCCCCTGGTTGTCGGGCGAATACACGGCCAGCGACTGGCTGCGCAGCAACACCGATTCCAGCAGCGCCGCATCCGGGCGATCGCGGATCTTCTTCAGCAGCTTGGTGTAGTCGCGCGGCTGCACCTTGCTCCAGGCGGGCAGGCTCAGTTTGAATTCCTTGAGGAATTCCAGCAGATCTTCGTACTTGGATTCCGGCGGCTTTTCGTGGATGCGGTACGGCGCGGGGATGTGTTTCTGCATCAGGTAACGGGCCGCCTCGACGTTGGCGGCGATCATGCATTCCTCGATCAGCTTGTGCGCGTCGTTGCGCTGGAGCATGCCCGCCTGCGTCACCTCGCCGGTGTTGTCGAGCACGAAGCGCACTTCGGAGGATTCAAACTCGATCGCGCCCCGCTTCTGCCGCGCCTTGGCGAGCACCTGGTACAACTGGTGCAGCCGCTCGATTTCCGGCAGGCGATCGCCGACCTGACGCTTTGCGTCCTCATCGTCCAGGCCGACGGCGTTCCATACCTGCGTATAGGTCAGGCGCGCGTGCGAGTTCATCACCGCTTCGTAGAACTTCGAACGCGTGACCTCGCCTTCGCGATCGATCTGCATGTCGCAGACGAAACACAGGCGATCGACCCTGGGATTGAGCGAGCAGATGCCGTTGGACAGGGTCTCCGGCAGCATCGGCACGACGAAGCCCGGGAAGTACACGGACGTGGCGCGCTTCTGCGCTTCATCATCCAGCGGTGCGCCGGGCCGCACGTAATGCGAGACGTCGGCGATCGCCACGATCAGGCGGAAGCCGGTGCGGGTGGTTTCGCAATAGACCGCGTCGTCGAAATCCTTGGCGTCCTCGCCGTCGATCGTGACCAGCGGCACCGCGCGCAGATCCACGCGGCCTTCGGCCATGCCGGCGTCCACCGTCAACGGCACCGCGGTCGCTTCGGCCAGCACTTCGGGCGGGAATTCGTTGGGAATGTCGTGCCCGTGCACGGCCGCTTCGACCACCAGCGACGGTGTGAGCTTGTCGCCCAGCACGGCGAGGATCCGGCCAATCGGCGGGCGTCGCGCATCCGGCGGCTGGGTCAGTTCGCAGACCACCAGTTGGCCATCGCGCGCGTCCAGCGTGGCGTCCGGCGGGATCTGCACATTGCGCTGCACGCGCTTGTCGTCCGGCGCGACGTACGCGATGCCGGCCTCGAAGCCGAAGCGGCCGATCAATCGCGTCAGGCGGCGCTCGAGCACACGCGCCACGCTGCCTTCGCGGCGGCCACGACGATCGATGCCGGTGACGTTCACCAGCACGCGATCGCCATGCATCACCTTGCGCATTTCATACGGCGGCAGGAACAGATCGTCGCCGCCGGCATCCGGACGCAGGAAGCCGAAGCCGTCCGGATTGGCGATCACCACGCCGGCGATCAGATCCGTGTGCTGCACGGGCGCGTAGCCACCGCGGCGGTTCTGCACCACCTGGCCGTCACGCAGCATCGCCGCCAGTCGCTTGCCGAGCGCGTCCTGGCGTTCGGGTGTAACCAGGCCCAACCGCGCCGCGATGTCCTCGGCGATCTGCGGGCCATCGGAGGCTTCGAGCAGCGCGAGGATCGCCTCGCGCGAAGGAATCGGATCGGCATAACGCGAGGCTTCGCGATCGGCATGCGGATCGTGGAAGGCACCGCCGCGCGGCGCGGATCGCGCAGCGGCGGCTGGCTTGCGCCCGCGCGCGGGTGGCGGCGCCGGCAGATCCGGCATCCACGGCGGTCGTCGCGTACCGCCACCGGCTCGCGCCGCTGAGGTGCTGGCCTTGCCCGATGCCGACTTGCGGCCGCCCTTGCTGGTCTTCTTGGTCATCGGTTCATGGTACACCCCGCCTGAATGCAGGCCGCGCGAAAGAAATGTTTGACAATCCTTCCGGCACCCCACACAATGCGCGCCCTGCACACCTCGCCCAGGTGGCGGAATTGGTAGACGCACTAGTTTCAGGTACTAGCGGGTAAAACCGTGGAGGTTCGAGTCCTCTCCTGGGCACCATGCAACACCGGCTATCCGCAACGGAAGCCGACATGAAGAACCCGCTCCGGCGGGTTTTTTCATGCCTGATGACTTATGGCATGGCGACTTCCGGCACAGGTCGCGTGGCGCTTCGTGCAGGATTCTTTGGCCTCATCCATGAGCGGAAGAACTCGCATGTTCCACATCTTCAAACCGAAACGGTTTTTGACGGTCTTGTCCTTGCTGCTGCTGACACTTTCTTTTGCGGCGTCAGCCCAGCGCGCCAATGGCAACATCGGCGGCAATGCCGCCCCCGGCGACCAGATCGCCATCCAGAGCAGTGATACCGGTTTCAGTCGCCAAGCGACCGCCGACAAGGAAGGACGCTATCGTTTTGGCTCGCTGCCGCTTGGGCAGTATCTCGTGACCATTACGCGCGGTGGCATCCCGGTCCTCAAGACGGCTGTACAGGTCCGACCGGGTGGCACGGCACGTCCGCCGACTCCGCAGATCGATGCGCCTGCAACGCCGGAGCCTCCCAGCGCGCCACCCGCCAACTGATCATCCCGGCTGATGAAAGCCCCGCTCCGGCGGGGCTTTTTATTGGCCGGCGATCGCCCGATCGCCGGTAGAA
Organism: Pseudomonadota bacterium; assembly: GCA_023390905.1. Lineage (GTDB taxonomy): Bacteria > Pseudomonadota > Gammaproteobacteria > Xanthomonadales > Xanthomonadaceae > Pseudoxanthomonas_A. The sequence goes on from JAEWBY010000082.1 coordinate 39,509, forward strand.
TTGCAGCACGAACCACGAGCAGACCCACGTACACGATGAGCGAAACCATCCGTCCCACGTTCCATGGCTTCGAGCAGATTCCGCTGCGCGAGTACGCCGAGCGCGCCTATCTGGACTATTCGATGTACGTGGTGCTGGACCGCGCCCTGCCGTTCATCGGCGACGGCCTGAAGCCGGTGCAGCGCCGCATCATCTATTCGATGAGCGAACAGGGCCTCAACGCCGCGTCCAAGCCGAAGAAATCGGCGCGCACCGTCGGCGATGTCATCGGCAAATACCATCCGCACGGCGACAGCGCGTGCTACGAAGCGATGGTGCTGATGGCGCAGCCCTTTTCGTACCGCTACCCGCTGATCGAGGGCCAGGGCAATTTCGGTTCGCCGGATGATCCCAAGTCGTTCGCGGCCATGCGCTACACCGAGGCCAAGCTCACGCCCATCGCCGAAGTGCTGCTCGGCGAACTTGGCCAGGGCACCGTGGACTGGACCCCGAACTTCGACGGCACGCTGGAAGAACCGACCTGGTTGCCCGCGCGCCTGCCGCATCTGCTGCTCAACGGCACCACCGGCATCGCCGTGGGCATGGCGACGGACGTGCCGCCGCACAACCTCAACGAAATCGTCAGCGCGTGCATCCGCCTGATCGATGATCCGGAGGCCAGCGTCGCCGACCTGTGCGAACACGTGCGCGGCCCGGATTATCCGACCACCGCCGAGATCATCACGCCGGCCGCCGATCTGCGCGCGCTCTACGAGACCGGAAACGGCAGCGTGCGCGCACGCGCGACGTACGTCCGCGAGGGCGGCAACATCGTCATCAACGCCCTGCCCTACCAGGTGTCGCCGTCCAAGGTGATCGAACAGATCGCCACCCAGATGCGCGCCAAGAAGCTGCCGTGGCTGGAAGACATCCGCGATGAATCCGATCACGCCAATCCGGTGCGCGTGGTGCTGATTCCGCGTTCCAACCGCGTCGATGTCGATCAGCTGATGGGCCATCTGCTGGCCACCACCGATCTGGAACGCAGCTACCGCGTCAACCTCAACATCATCGGCCTGGACGGCCGTCCGCAGGTCAAGAACCTGAAGACGCTGCTGACCGAATGGCTGAGTTTCCGCTACGACACGGTCACGCGCCGCCTCAAGCATCGCCTGGACAAGGTCGATCGCCGCCTGCACCTGTTGGAAGGCCTGCTGATCGCCTACCTCAATCTCGATGAGGTCATCCGCATCATCCGCACCGAGGATGAGCCGAAACCGGCACTGATCGCACGCTTCAAGCTCAGCGAGGATCAGGCCGATTACATCCTCGACACCAAGCTGCGCCAGCTCGCGCGGCTGGAGGAAATGAAGATCCGCGGCGAGCAGGACGAGCTGGCCGTCGAGCGCGAGAAGATCGCCGCCATCCTCGATTCCAAGGCCAAGCTCCGCAAGCTGATCAAGGACGAACTGACGGCCGATGCGAAGAAATTCGGCGACGCGCGCCGCTCTCCGCTGGTGCAGCGCGAGGCCGCGCAGGCACTGGACGAGACCGATCTGGTCGCGTCCGAGCCGATGACCGTCGTGTTGTCCGAGAAGGGTTGGGTCCGCGCAGCGAAGGGACACGAGGTTGAAGCTTCGTCGCTGTCCTACCGCGAGGGCGATGGGCTGCTGGCCGCGGTGCGCACGCGCAGCACGCAGCAGGTGGCGTTCCTGGATTCGGAGGGCCGCAGCTATTCCACGCTGGTGCACACGCTGCCCTCGGCGCGCGGCAACGGCGAACCGTTGACCGGACGTTTCTCGCCCGCGCCCGGCGCCTCGTTCCAGGCGTTGGCCAGCGGCGAAAACAATGCACGCGTGGTGCTGGCGTCCTCGCACGGGTACGGCTTCGTCACCCGCTTCGAGAACCTGACCGGCCGGCAGAAGGCCGGCAAGGCGATGTTCAACCTGACCACCGGCGCGAAAGTACTGCAGCCGGCGAACGTGGCCGATCCGCAGACCGATCGCATCGTCGCGGTCACCAGCGCAGGCCACCTGCTCGCGTTTCCGCTCAGCGAGTTGCCGGAACTGGACAAGGGCAAGGGCAACAAGATCATCGACATCCCCAAGGCCAAGCTCGGCACCGAGCGGGTGATCGCCATCTCGGCCGTTTCGCCCGGCAACACGCTGCAGATCCGCAGCGGACAGCGCACGATGTCGCTGTCGTTCAAGGATCTGGATGCCTACGTCGGTGCGCGCGCCACGCGGGGCGGCCTGCTGCCGCGCGGATGGCAGAAAGTGGATGGACTGGATGTGCAGTGAGGCTGCTGCATCCTGCGTAATGACTGACGCTCACCCCTGACCACGGATCGCACATGCAACCCGAATTCTGGCAACAACGCTGGCAGGAAGGCCGTATCGGCTTTCATCGCAAGGAAGTGATGCCGCTGCTGGCGCAGCACTGGCCCAGCCTCGATCTGCCGCACGGCAGCCGGGTACTCGTACCGCTGGCAGGCAAGTCGCTGGACATGCTGTGGCTGGCCGGACAGGGCCATCACGTGATCGGCGTGGAGTTGTCCGCGCTGGCCGTGGAGCAGTTCTTCGCCGAACACCGGCTGTCGCCACGCATCAGCGAACACGCCTACGGACGTCGCTATGCAGCCGATGGCATTGAACTGATCTGCGGCGATGTGTTTGATCTGCCGGGTGAGCTGCTGGCCGATTGCGCCGGCATCTACGATCGTGCGGCGCTGATCGCGCTGCCGGCGGACATGCGGCAGCGTTATGCCGCCGAGTTGTATGGGCGCCTGCCCGTGGGCTGCCGCGGCCTGCTCATCACGATGGAATACCCGCAGGCCGAAAAAGCCGGACCGCCGTTTTCGGTGACTGGCGAAGAAGTCGAACGGCTCTACGCGGACCGGTGGGACGTGGAGCCACTGGAACGTCGCGACATCCTGTCCAGTGAACCGGCCTTCGCCGCCGAGGGCGTCACCGACTTGTGGACGGCGGTCTACCGGATGCGGCGCCGCTCCTGATCGTCGGCGCCTTTCCGCTTACCGGGCCGCGTCTTCGCGCAGCCTGGCGGTGAGGTAGTTCTCGATGCCGAGCATGCGGATCAGGCCAAGCTGCTGTTCCAGCCAGTGCGCGTGGTCTTCTTCGGTATCCTTCAACTGCGCGAGCAGCACCGCACGGCTGACGAAGTCGCCATGCTGCTCGCACAGCGCGATGCCACGGGCCAGGCGCGCGCGTACCTCGTATTCCACTTCCAGATCGCGCTGCAGCATTTCCTCGACGCTGTAGCCGGCCACGAACGGCGCCGGCCGCATGTCCGGGTCTCCTTCGAGAAACAGGATGCGACGCAGCAGCGCGTCGGCATGTTCGGTTTCTTCCTGCATTTCGTGGTTGATGCGCGCGTACAGGGACTTCAGTCCCATGTCTTCGTAGCGGCGTGAATGGATGAAGTACTGGTCACGCGCGGACAACTCGCCGCGCAGCAGATCCTTCAGATACTCGATGACCTCGGGATGGCCTTTCATGGGGGGACTCCTGCGAATGGCCGCATGATGCCCGAATCGATCCGGCCGCGTTCTAATGCAATTCAATTGCATTTGCCCGCGAGCGCGAGGCCGCGGGCATGCGTGAAGCGGCCTTCACGGCACGCGTCAAAGAGCGGCGTTGTGCACTCCCGAGACCGCGCGTCCGGAAGGATCGGCCGCCGCAGCGAAGCTGGCATCCCATGCAATCGCGGCCGGTGACGAGCACGCGATCGACTTGCCGCCGGGAACCGTCTCCGCGCATGCCTGCCCCGGATAGAACTGCTCGAACAGGCTGCGGTAGTAATACGCCTCCTTGGTCTGCGGCGGATTGACCGGAAAGCGCTTGTCGGCGGCGGCCAGTTCGCGATCGCTGACCTGGGCTTCGGCATGCGCTTTCAGGCCGTCGATCCAGCCATAGCCGACGCCATCGCTGAACTGCTCTTTCTGCCGCCACAGGATGCTGTCCGGCAGATAGCCCTCGAATGCCTCGCGCAGCACGGCCTTTTCGATGCGGCCCTTGCCGGCCATCTTGTGTTGGGCGTCCATCCGCATGGCCACGTCGAGGAACTCGACATCAAGGAACGGCACGCGCGGCTCCACGCCCCACGCCATCATCGACTTGTTGGCGCGCAGGCAATCGTAGTTGTGGAGGGCGTCGAGCTTGCGCACGAGTTCCTCGTGGAATTCGCGCGCGTTGGGCGCCTTGTGGAAATACAGGTAGCCACCGAAGATCTCGTCGGAGCCTTCGCCCGACAGGACCATCTTCACGCCCATCGCCTTGATGCGCCGCGCCAGCAGGAACATCGGCGTGGACGCGCGAATCGTGGTGACATCATAGGTCTCGATGTGGCGGATGACTTCCGGCAAGGCGTCCAGCCCTTCCTCGAAGGTGTACTCGAACCCGTGATGCACGGTACCCAGCGATTTCGCGGCGATCTCGGCGGCGGCCAGATCCGGCGAGCCCTTCAGACCGATGGCGAAGGAATGCAGCCGCGGCCACCACGCCTCGGAGCTGTCATCGTCCTCGACGCGCTTGCGCGCGAAACGCGCGGCCACCGCCGCCACGAGCGAGGAATCCAGTCCACCGGACAACAGCACGCCATAGGGCACGTCGGTCATGAGTTGCCGATGCACGGCGCGCTCGAAGGCCTCGCGCAGTTCCTGCTTCGAGACCTCCACGCCCTGCACGGCTTCGTACGCGCGCCACGGCTTGCGGTAGTACTGCACCAGTCCTTCCTGGCTGTCGTAATAATGGCCCGGCGGAAACTGCGCGACATCGGCGCAGATGCTTGCCAGCGCCTTCATTTCCGACGCCACGCACAGGCGGCCTTCGCGATCATGGCCCCAGTACAGCGGACATACGCCAATCGGATCGCGTGCGATCAGCACCCGCTGCTCCGCCGCATCCCACAGCGCGAACGCGAAGATGCCGTTGAGGCGGTTGAGGAAGGAGCCCGGCGCGTCCTGCAGATACAGCGCATTGATCACTTCGCAGTCCGAGCCGGTCTGGAATGCATACGGCGTGGCGAGTGCTTTCTTCAGTTCACGGTGGTTGTAGATCTCCCCATTGACCGCCAGCGCCAGACGGCCATCATCCGAGCGCAGCGGCTGCGATCCGCCTGCCGGGTCGACGATGGCGAGGCGTTCGTGGACCAGGATCGCGCCTTCATCTAGGAACACGCCGCTCCAGTCCGGGCCGCGGTGGCGCTGTCGCTGCGACAGTTCCAGCGCCTGCCGTCGCAGCGTGGTCTTATCGTCGCCGGCCTGCAGGCCGAAGATGCCGAAGATGGAACACATGGGAAACTCCTGTGGGGATATGGAACGGAAATAAAAAAACCCGCACATTGCGATGCGGGTTTTGCTGTGTCCGGCTGGTGTTGCTTGCCTAGTCGCAGACCCGCGGCGTCCACGCACGATTATTCGCACGCGCATGGTTGCGGCGGTTCGAATTGTTCGCGGCGAAGGTGGGCTGGCGATGCATGGTCAGCAAACTAACCCGCCAGAATGGGGGCTGGCAAGCGGTTTCTGCGGCGTCGCGACGGTTTCAGCTGCAACCGTCAAGCGGGCAGCAGCAGGCGTTCCATCAGGCGTTGATAGAGCGCGGGCAGCGACTGGAGCTCGGCCACGCTGATGTTTTCATCCACCTTGTGGATGCTCGCGTTCACCGGCCCGATCTCGATGCACTCGGCGCCCAGCGGTGCGATGAAGCGCGCATCGGAGGTGCCGCCCGCCGTGCTTTCTTCCGGCGCCGCGCCCGCGAATTCGGTCAGCACCTGGCGCGCCGTCGCGCGCAGATGGCCTTCCGGCGTATAGAACGGTTCGCCGCCGCGCAGCCACTGGACACTGTAATCGAGCCCGTGCCTGCGCAGGATCCCTTCGATCTCCTCCTCCAGCGCAGCAGCCGTCCAGGTCGGATTGAAGCGCAGGTTGAAGACCAGCTTCATCTCGCCGGGAATGACGTTGCTCGCGCCGGTGCCGGCCTGGATGTTCGACATCTGCAGGCTGGTTGGCGGAAAGGTTTCGAATCCCTCGTCCCAGACGCGCGCGGCCAGTTCGGCCAGCGCCGGCAGCGCCTTGTGGATCGGATTGAGCGCCTTGTGCGGATAGGCCACGTGCCCCTGGATGCCGCGCACGCTGAGCGTGCCGGTGAGCGTGCCGCGCCGGCCCACGCGCAGCAGATCACCGAGCCGCTCCTTTGAAGAAGGCTCGCCGGTGATGCACCAGTCGATGCGCTGGCCGCGCTCGCGGAACACGCTCGCCACGCGCTTGACGCCGTCATGCGCGTCGCCTTCCTCGTCGGACGTCACCAGCAGGGCGACGGTGCCCGGATGATCCGGATGCGCATCGACGAAACGTTCCAGCGCGATCGTGCATGCAGCCACGCCGCACTTCATGTCCGATGCACCGCGGCCATACAGCACCCCATCGCGAATGGTCGGAATGAAGGGATCGCTGGTCCATTGCGAGAGCGGCCCGGGTGGCACCACGTCGGTATGACCGAGCAGGACCAGCACCGGCGCGCCACTGCCATGCGTGGCCCAGAGATTGTCGGTGTCGCCGAAACGCATGGATTCGCAGGTGAACCCCGCGGCAGTCAGTCGCGTTGCCAGCACCTGCTGGCAGCCGGCGTCATCGGGCGTGACCGAATGCCGGCGGATCAGTTCACTGGACAGCTCGACGACATCGCTCACTTGCCGGCTCCGAACAATTTCTTGAAGCCATTGTCACTGAAGCCCTGTGAAAACCGGTCGTCGGCGGTGATCACCAGCGGACGCCGGATCAGCTGCGGGTACTCGCGCAGCAACAGCTTCCATTCCGCGTCCGAGCCCGGCGCGCGGCGGTTCTCCGGAAGCTGGCGCCAGGTGGTGGATGACTTGTTGATCAGCGCGTCCCAACCGCCGGCGCGCTGCGCCCATGCCGCCAGGGTCTGCGGCGTCTGCGGTTGATCGCGATAGTCGATGAACGTGTGCGCGACGCCGAAGCGCTCAAGCCACTTGATGGCTTTCCTGCAGGTGTCGCAGTTCTTCAGGCCATGGAGCGTGGTGGTCATGCGCGTCAGTCCGCCAGTCCGCGCAGCAGTTCGTTGACGCTGGTCTTGCTGCGCGTCTTCTCATCCACCTGCTTGACGATCACCGCGCAGTACAGCGAATGCGAACCGTCGGCCGCGGGGAGCGAACCGGATACCACGACACTGCCGGGCGGCACGTAACCGTAGGTGATCTCCCGGGTCATGCGGTTGTAGATGCGGGTCGACTGGCCGATGAACACGCCCATGCCGATCACGCTGTGATGACCGACGACCACGCCTTCCACCACTTCCGAGCGCGCGCCGATGAAGCAATGGTCCTCGATGATCGTCGGCGAGGCCTGCAGGGGTTCGAGCACGCCGCCGATGCCCGCGCCGCCGGACAGATGGCAATGCTTGCCGACCTGCGCGCACGACCCGACCGTGGCCCACGTATCGACCATGGTGCCCTCGCCCACCCAGGCGCCGATGTTGACGAAACTCGGCATCAGCACCACGTCCTTGCCGAAATGGCTGCCGCGACGGGCGATCGCGCCGGGCACCACGCGCACGCCGAGCTTGCGGAAGTCGGCCTCGTCGAACGCGCCGAAGCGGGATTCCACCTTGTCCCAGTACGGTGCGGGATAGGATTCGATCAGCTCCATCTCGTTGACGCGGAAATACAGCAGCACGGCTTTTTTCAGCCATTCGTTGACCTTCCAGCCACCCTTGCCGTCCGGCTCGGCCACGCGCAGCTTGCCGCTCTCCATGCCTTCGATCGCGCGCTCCACGGCGGCGCGCGTCGAGCCTTCGATCTCGATCGTGGTCAACTCGGCGCGGCGCTCGAATGCGCTCTCGATGGTGGATCTGAGTTCTTCGGTGGCGGTGGCTTTGCGGGGGCTCATCAATCCGTTCCTTTGCTGTTCTTCTGTCTGTCAGGCGTGGCTTTCGAGCCCGGCGCGAATGGCGTCGCGCAGGGCGTCCTGTTGTGCTTCACCGGCCAGCGGCATGTCGCGCTCGTCGGTGATCTGGAAAATATCCTCGGCGCGCTCTCCGAACGTGGCGATGCGTGCGTCATGCACGCGCAGGCGCTGGGCGCGCAGCACCTGTGCCACATCCGAGAGCAGGCCCGGGCGATCCGGCGCGACCAGACTGATCACCGTGCGGCGGCCATCGGGCGTGCGGCCGAACTCGATGCGTGGCGCGAACCGGAAGTGCCGCAGTTGGCGCGGAAGCGCGCGACGCGAGGTTCGCACCCTGTCGAGGGCGCCGGCCAGAGCGTTCTGCAGCGTGCGTTCGACATCGGCCGGATCGCGCGTGGCGTAGGTGTCCGCGGGGATCACCTCGAAGGTATCGAACACGGTTCCGTTCGGGCCCACGAGCAGGCGCGCCTGATGGATCGCATAGCCCATGCGGTCGAGCGTGGCGAGGATGGCCGCGAACAATCCATCGCGATCAGGCGAATGGACGAAGACTTCCATCGCGTTGGCATCCTCGGAAATCAGGCGCGCGCGCACCCGCGTTTCACCGGGGGCAAGCCCACGAATGGCTTCGGCCTGCCACGCCAGTTGCTCGGGGCGGAATCGCAGGAAGCTCTCTTCCGGCATCAGCGCGAACAGGGCATCGGCGGTCGCATCATCGATCGCATGCAGCTTGAGCAGCACGCGCACCGAATCGCGCGCCTCGGACAGGCGTGCATCGACCGCGATCGGATTCTCCAGCCCCTCGCGCAGGACGCGGCGCGCGGCGAAATACAGATCCGCCAGCAGCCGGTCCTTCCATGCATTCCACAGCTTGGGACTGGTGCCGGCGATGTCGGCACAGGTCAGCAGATAGAGATAGTCCAGGCGTTCGCGATCCCCGACCAGCGTGGCGAATCGGTGGATGACTTCGGGATCGGCGATGTCCTGCTTCTGCGCGGTGACCGACATGCGCAGGTGCTGTTCGACCAGCCATGCCACCAGATCGTTGTCGGCCGCGCTCAGCCCGTGCGCGTCGCAGAATTCGCGCGCGTCGACCGCGCCCAGTTCGGAGTGATCGCCACCACGGCCCTTGGCGATGTCATGGAACAGGCCGGCCAGCAGCAGCAGTTCCGGCTTGCGCAGGCGCGGCCAGACTTCGTGCGTGATGGAGAAACGCTCATCGGCGCGTCCGGCCGCGAAGGTGGCGATGTTCTTCAGCACCATCAGCGTGTGCTGATCCACCGTATAGACGTGGAAGAGATCGAACTGCATGCGCCCGGACACGCGCGCGAACGCAGGCAACCACTGCCCGAGCACGCCCAGGCGCGCCATGCGCGTGAGGGTTTCGACCGCGCGCGGACCGCGCAGCAGGGCCATGAACGCGGCGCGCTGTTCGGCATCGGCGTCCGTATACGGCTTGAGCCGCGGCAACGCTTCGGCCAGCGCGCGCGCGGTCAGCGAATGCAGGCCGCGCACCTGCGGTTGCGCCGCCCACATCGCGAACAGCGCGAACACCTGCGAGACATCGTTCCGCGGCCAGGCCGGATCGCGCGCGGCCAGATAGCCCCGACGCAGTGCGAATCGATCGTCCAGGGGTTCGGGCAGCGCTTCGCCGTCGAACTGTTCCTCGAAGCGCTGCAACAGGCGATCACCGATGCGGCGCACGATCGCCGCGCTGCGGTAGAACCCCTGCATCATCTTCTCGACGCCGAGATTCTCCGCGTCATCGGAAAATCCCAGACGCTGCGCCAGCGATTTCTGGTAATCGAAACGCAGGCGTTCCTCGGCGCGTCCCGCCACCAGGTGCAGGCCATAGCGCAACCGCCCCAGCGCGCGCCGCTCGCGCGCGAGCGCGGCCGCCTCGTCGGGGCCCAGGTGTCCCATGCCCACCAGCGGTTCCAGATCACGCACGCCGAAGGTGCGCAGCGCCATCCACCCGAGCGTGTGCAGATCCCGCAGGCCGCCCGGACCTTCCTTGATGTTGGGTTCCAGATTCTCGGAGGTATCGCCGAAACGCGCATGGCGCACGCGCATCTCTTCGCGCTTGGCGTCGAAGAAATCGCGCGCCGGCCATACGCGCGCGGCGGACACCGCATCCATCAGGCGGGCTTCATCGAGCGGTTCGGCGATCAGCGGGCGTGCCTCGATCAACGCGGTGAGCACGGTCTGATCGGCCGCGGCGGCCGTGCATTGGGCGGCCGAGCGCACGGCGTGGCTGATCGGCAGGCCCGCGTCCCACAGCAGCGCGAAAAAGCGCGCCAGTGCCTCGTGGAAGCGTTCCTGCTGCGCGGCTTCGGCCAGCACCAGCAGGTCCACGTCCGACTGCGGGAACAGTTCGCCACGGCCGTATCCGCCCACCGCGAACACCGCCATCAGGCTGTCATCGGGGAGGCACCGCTTCCATCCATCCCGAATGACGTGATCGACCGCGCGCGCGCGCAATGCCAGCACGCGATCCATGCCATCGCCGTGATCGAAGCGTTTTTCCAGGCGTGCGTCGTTGTGCAGCAGGCCGGCGCGCGCGGCTGCCGACCAGGCAGGATCAGCGTCCGCGTCCGGGCCGATGTCCGTCAGCCGCGTCGCAGAATCGTTCGCGGCCGGCAGCGTGCTCACAGGTCGTTGTCGTCGCCGGGCAGGCGGGTCAGGATCTCGACGCCGTCCTCGGTCACCGCGACGGTGTGCTCCCACTGCGCCGACAGCTTGCGGTCCTTGGTGACCACGGTCCAGCCGTCCGGCAACACCTTCGAGAAGCGGCTGCCTTCGTTGATCATCGGTTCGATGGTGAAGGTCATGCCGGGCTTGAGCACCACGCCGTCACCCGGCCGTCCGTAATGCAGCACCTGCGGCTCGTCGTGGTAGACCTTGCCGATGCCGTGGCCGCAGTACTCGCGCACCACGCTGAACCGTTCGGCTTCGGCGTACTGCTGGATCGCATGGCCCACGTCACCGAGCGTCGCGCCCGGGCGCACCGCCCGGATGCCGCGGAACATAGCCTCGCGGGTGGTTTCGACCAGGCGCCGCGCCATCACCGAAGGCGTGCCGACGTAGTACATGCGGCTGGTGTCGCCGTGCCAGCCATCCTTGATGACGGTGACGTCGATGTTGAGGATGTCACCTTCCTTCAGGACCTTGCCCTCGCTCGGCATGCCGTGGCAAATCACGTTGTTGACCGACGTGCAGACCGTGGAGGGGAAGGGGATGCGGCCGTGTCCGCCGCCATAACCGATGTTGGCCGGGATCGCCTTCTGCACGTTGACGATGTGATCGTGGCAGATGCGGTCGAGTTCGGCGGTGGTCACGCCGGGTTTCACGTGCGGGGCGACGATCTGCAGCACTTCGGCGGCCAGACGGCCGGCGATGCGCATCTGCGCGAGGTCTTCGGGGGTCTTGAGAGTGATGGCCATCGGGCGATTATCGCCGATTTCGCCCGTGGATGAGCGCAATCACCGGCGCAGGTTGCCCGCAACTCATTGTTCCCGCTATACTTCCGCGGCTGGATCGGCCCTGCCCTTCCGCCGCCCACGTCGGGCGACATCGACGAATCCACACCTGCCGCCCACTTTCGTGCCGGGGTGCCCGGGAATCCTGCGTGATTCCGGGTTCGGACACGAATGCGGCAGGGAGGCCCAACCCCGGAACCTCGCCCTCGCGGGCAAGCCGCCCCATTCCTTTCCGGCGGCCGGTTCCACGTTCAGGAGTTCCAAGCAATGCCCCAAGTCACCATGCGCCAGATGCTGGAAGCCGGCGTCCATTTCGGCCACCAGACCCGCTACTGGAATCCCAAGATGGCTCCGTACATCTTCGGCGCCCGCGGCAAGATCCACATCATCAACCTCGAGAAGACCGTTCCGCTGTTCAACGACGCGATGAACTTCCTCTCGGGCGTGGCGCAGAAGCGCGGCACCGTGCTGTTCATCGGCACCAAGCGCAGCGCGCGCGAAGCCATCAAGGAAGAAGCCGAGCGTTGCGGCATGCCGTACATGACCCAGCGCTGGCTGGGCGGCACGCTCACCAACTTCCGCACGGTCAAGGGCTCGGTGTCGCGGCTGAAGACGCTGGAAGCCGGCGAGACCGACGGCAGCTTCGAGAAGCTGGTCAAGCACGAAGTGCTGGGCCTGCGCCGCGAGCGCGAGAAGCTGGAAGCCTCGCTGGGCGGCATCAAGGAGATGAACCGCCTGCCCGACGCCCTGTTCGTGATCGACATCGGTCATGAAGACATCGCCATCAAGGAAGCCAAGAAGCTCGGCATCCCGGTGATCGCCGTGGTCGACACCAACTACGACCCGGCCCTGGTCGACTACCCGATCCCGGGCAACGACGACGCCATCCGCGCCGTGCAGCTCTACGCCCGCGCCGCCGCCGACGCCGTGCTCGAGGGCAAGGCCGCCGCGCCGAGCGCCGCGACCGTGCGCGAGGAGGAGTTCTCCGAGGCCGCCGAAGGCGACAAGCCGCGCCGCGCCCCGGCCCGCAAGAAGGCCGAGGCCGCCGAGGCCAAGCCCGAAGCGACCCAGGACGAGGCCCCGGCCGCCGAATAAGGCGCCCGGCTTCGCACGCCTGACACGCGGCCGCGCCCCCATGCGCGGCCGCGAACTTTGAACACCCACAGATCCCGAGGTCCCCAATGGAAATCACCGCTTCCCTGGTCAAGGAACTGCGCGAGCGCACCGGCGCCGGCATGATGGAGTGCAAGAAGGCGCTCACCGAGGCCGGCGGCAACATCGACGCCGCCGCCGAGGCGCTGCGCAAGTCCGGCCTGGCCAAGGCCGACAAGAAGGCCGACCGCGTCACCGCCGAGGGCCGCGTCGCCTTCGCCCAGGACGGCAACCGCGCCGCCATCGTCGAGATCAACTGCGAAACCGACTTCGTCGGCAAGGACGAGAACTTCCTGGCCTTCTGCGAGGCCGTGGCCAAGGCCGCCGTCGGCGTCGACGATGTCGAGGCCCTGAAGGGCGCCGACGTCGGCGGCCAGACCGTCGAGGAAGCCCGCGCCGCGCTGATCGCCAAGGTCGGCGAGAACGTCCAGGTCCGCCGCATGATCGCCCTGCAGAGCGACGACACCGTTGCCGGCTACGTCCACGGCGGCCGTATCGGCGTGCTGGTCGAGCTCAAGGGCGGCGACGCCGAGCTCGCCCGCGGCCTGGCCATGCACGTGGCGGCGATGAACCCGCCGCACAACAAGGCCTCCGACGTCCCGGCCGACTTCCTCGCCAAGGAGAAGGAAATCGAGCTGGCGAAGATGAGCGACAAGGACCGCGCCAAGCCGGCCGAGATCCTCGAGAAGATCATCAGCGGCAAGGTCGCCAAGATCGTCAACGAGGTCACCCTGTACGGCCAGCCGTACGTGCTCGACACCGACAAGTCGGTCGAGCAGGTGCTGAAGGCCGCCGGTGCCGACGTCGTGCGCTTCGAGCGCCTGGCCGTGGGCGAAGGCATCGAGAAGGTGGTGGAAGACTACGCCGCCGAAGTGATGAAGCAGGCCGGCCTGGCCTGATTCCCTGCCCTTCCCCGCAGCGCGGGGAAGGTGCCTGAAGGGCCGATGGGGGCAACCCCGCGAAAAACTCGAAGGGCCGCGGCTCAAA
>JAEWBY010000047.1 GCA_023390905.1 Pseudomonadota bacterium
AGGTTGAACTGGTCTTCCCAGCGGAACTCGAAGCGCGCTTTCGATAAGGCGTTGTCGCGCAGCTGGGCGCCCGGATGGCCCTTGGCCAGGTCGGCCGCATGGGCGGCGATCTTGTAGGTGATGATGCCGTCCTTGACGTCCTTCTTGTTGGGCAGACCCAGGTGTTCCTTGGGCGTGACGTAACAGAGCATGGCCGTGCCGTACCAGCCGATCTGCGCCGCGCCGATCGCGCTGGTGATGTGGTCGTAACCCGGCGCGATGTCGGTGGTCAGCGGCCCCAAGGTGTAGAAAGGCGCTTCGGAGCAGTCGGCGAGCTCGAGCTCCATGTTCTCCTTGATCAGCTGCATCGGCACGTGGCCGGGGCCTTCGATCATCACCTGCACATCGTGTTTCCACGCCACCTGGGTGAGCTCGCCCAGGGTCTTCAGCTCGGCCAACTGCGCCGCGTCGTTGGCGTCGTAGATGCTGCCCGGGCGCAGCCCGTCGCCCAAACTGAAAGCGACGTCGTAAGCCTTCATGATGTCGCAGATCTCCTCAAAGCGCTCGTAGACGAAGCTCTCGCGGTGGTGCGCCAGGCACCACTTGGCGAGGATGGATCCGCCGCGGCTGACGATGCCGGTCATGCGGTCGGCGGTCATGGGAATGAAAGGCAGGCGCACCCCGGCGTGGATGGTGAAATAGTCCACGCCCTGCTCGGCCTGCTCGATCAGCGTGTCGCGGAAGATCTCCCAGGTCAGCTCCTCGGCGCGGCCATCGACCTTCTCCAGCGCCTGGTAGATCGGCACGGTGCCGATGGGCACCGGCGAGTTGCGGATGATCCACTCGCGGGTCTCGTGGATGTGCTTGCCGGTGGACAGATCCATCACCGTGTCACCGCCCCAGCGGATGGCCCAGACCAGCTTTTCCACTTCCTCGGCGATGCCGGAGCTGACCGCGCTGTTGCCGATGTTGGCGTTGATCTTGGTGAGGAAGTTGCGGCCGATGATCATCGGCTCGCTTTCCGGATGATTGATGTTGTTCGGCAGGATGGCGCGGCCGCGGGCGATTTCATCGCGCACGAACTCCGGCGTGATCATGCGCTGGATGTTGGCGCCGAAACTCTCGCCGCCATGCTGGAACAGCAGCGAGCGGACGTCGCCCGCGTCCGCCGCGCCCTGCAGGTGTTCGCGCAGCGCTTCCAGGCGCTGGTTCTCGCGAATGGCGACGAATTCCATTTCCGGGGTGACGATGCCGCGGCGCGCGTAATGCATCTGGCTGACGTTGGCGCCGGCCTTCGCGCGGCGCGGCAACATGCGCGCCGGGAAGCGCACGGCGTCGAGCCGCGCATTGTGTTCGCGCGCGCGGCCGAACTCCGAACTCAATGCCGGCAGTTGTTCGGTATCGCCGCGTTCGGCAATCCAGCGCGCGCGCAGTGCGGGCAGGCCGGCGGCCAGATCGATGCGCGCATCCGGATCGGTATACGGGCCGGAGGTGTCGTACACGGTGATCGGCGTGTTCTCTTCGCCGCCGAACAGCGTGGGCGTGCGGGTCAACGCGATCTCGCGCATCGGCACGCGCAGATCCGCGCGCGATCCCTGGACATGGATCTTGCGCGAGCCCGGAATCGGGCGGGTGACGGATTCGGAAAGCTGCTGGGCGTCCTGCAGCAATTGGGAGGGCACGGCATTCATCGGCATCGTCCTGTTCGGTGGGACGCGAAGGGCTCGCATCACGGACGAAGCGGCGGCGCATGCACGAACGGCGGATCGACCCATGCGGGTCATGCGGGCTCGAGCCCGTTGCCGGTCGCATCCTGCGAAGCTTCCCTACGCCGGTCTCAACCGGATCAGGTTCGAAGGGTCTGTCTCAATCGCCGGCCAGCCGGCGATACCCCCGCTTCGGCCGCTATTAGACATGCAATCGCCGGCGCTGTCATGCGGTATGGCGAGGTCAGCCGACACGGGGAGCAAGCGCCGGATCCGGGAAATGTCAGTCCATATCCCGCGCCCTGTACTGCGTCATCGCTTCCAGCGCGCCCGGCGGCGCATCGATGAAGCGCACCGCGTCGCCGAATTCCGGCCAACCGTAACGCAGGCCGGCCATGACGGCCGGGTCATGCCGGTCCACCGAACGCAGCAGATCGGCGATCCGCGGACAGGGCACGCGCGCGGACTCCCGGCACAGCAACGGACCGGGCGGAATGACCGGCGAGCGCCACACTTCGTGCAGCCCCTGCGGCCGTGCATCGAACACGTCCGCCGCCAGCGCCGCCACATCGGCACGGCCTTCATGCACCGCCGCGAGCGCGGCGGCATGCGAACCGGCGAAACCGAGCGCGGCGAAATCGTCGGAGGTCAGGCCCTGCGTGGACAGGAACGACAACGGGACGAAGCCGCCGGAGGCCGAATCGGCACCGACGAGCACGATCCGCATCGACCCGGCACGCTGCTTGAGTTGTGCAGGCGTCATCGGTTGCCGGCTGACGATCACCGAACGATAGCGCTGCGCCTGCGCGGGCGGCACATCCGGCACCGGCAATGTGGCGATGGCTCCCTCGCCGGCCTGCGCCTTGAGGAACGCATGCAGGTTCGGCACGGCGACGTCGATCTCGCCCCGCTGCATCGCATCCACCAACGCCGACGGGGACGGCAGCACCCGCACGCGTGCCTCCCGCTGCAACATCCGCCCCAGATATGCGGCCAGCGGACCGATCGCCGCCGCACGATCGCGATCGGGATAGGCATAGGTGGCGACGACGATCGTCTCCGCCACATCGGCAGCGTGATCGTGGTTCGCCAGCGCCCCCGGTGTCACCGGGGTGGCGCACACCGCGATCGACAGGCACAGGCCCGTGAAGACGCGGCGCATCAGATTCGATCCAGCAACGCTCGATCGCGTACCGCGCCCTTGTCAGCGCTCGTGGCCAGCAATGCATAGGCCTTCAGCGCCGTGCTGACCTGTCGCGTGCGCGGCGCGGCCGGTTTCCATCCGCGTGCATCCTGCGCGGCGCGGCGCATCGCCAGCGCTTCGTCGCTGATCAGCAGATCGATCGTGCGCGCTGGAATGTCGATGCGGATGCGATCGCCGTCCTGCACCAGGCCAATGGCGCCGCCGGCCGCGGCCTCGGGCGACGCATGTCCGATCGACAGCCCCGAAGTTCCACCCGAGAAGCGCCCGTCCGTCAGCAATGCGCACTGCTTGCCCAAGCCTTTCGATTTCAGGTAACTGGTCGGGTACAGCATCTCCTGCATGCCCGGCCCGCCCTTGGGACCTTCGTAGCGAATCACCACCACGTCGCCGGCCTTCACCTCATCACCGAGAATGCCCTTGACCGCCGCATCCTGGCTTTCATAGACACGCGCGGTGCCTTCAAACACATGGATGGACTCATCCACGCCGGCCGTCTTCACCACGCAGCCATCGCGCGCGATGTTGCCGTACAGCACCGCCAGCCCGCCCTCGGCCGAGTACGCATGTGCGACATCGCGGATGCAACCTTCGCTGCGATCGCTATCCAGCGAAGGCCAGCGCGTGTCCTGGCTGAAGGCGATCTGGGTCGGAATGCCCGCCGGGCCGGCGCGATAGAACTGCTGCACATCGGCATCCGACGTGAGCGCCACATCCCATTGCGCGATCGCATCGCCGAGCGTCTTCGCATGCACGGTGGCCGCGCCGTCATGCAGCAGTCCGCCGCGCGACAGCTCGCCCAGGATCGCCATGATGCCGCCGGCGCGATGGACATCCTCGATGTGGTACTTCTGCGTGTTGGGCGCGACCTTGCACAGTTGCGGCACGCGTCGCGAGAGGCGATCGATGTCGCGCATGCCGAAATCGACCTCCGCCTCCTGCGCGGCAGCGAGCAGGTGCAGGATCGTGTTGGTCGATCCGCCCATCGCGATGTCGAGCGTCATTGCATTCTCGAACGCCTCGAACGTGGCGATGCCGCGCGGCAGCGCGGTCGGGTCCTCCGCGCCATACCAGCGATGGCACAGCTCGACGGCGATGCGGCCGGCGCGCTTGAACAATGATTCGCGATCGGCGTGGGTGGCCACGACCGTGCCGTTGCCCGGCAAGGACAACCCCAGCGCTTCAGTCAGGCAGTTCATCGAATTGGCGGTGAACATGCCCGAGCACGAGCCGCAGGTCGGGCACGCGCTGCGCTCGATCGCGGCCACCTGTTCGTCGGTCGCCTCCGGATCGGCCGCCATCACCATCGCATCGATCAGATCGAGCTTGTGATCGGCCAGCCGCGTCTTGCCCGCCTCCATCGGCCCGCCGGAAACGAACACGGTCGGGATGTTCAGCCGCAGCGCCGCCATCAGCATGCCCGGCGTGATCTTGTCGCAGTTGGAAATGCACACCAGCGCGTCGGCGCAGTGCGCGTTGACCATGTACTCGACCGAGTCGGCGATGATCTCGCGGCTCGGCAACGAATACAGCATGCCGTCGTGGCCCATCGCGATGCCGTCATCGACGGCAATCGTGTCGAATTCCTTCGCCACGCCGCCGACGCGTTCGATCTCGCGCGCGACGA
The DNA here is from genome assembly GCA_023390905.1 of Pseudomonadota bacterium. GTDB lineage: Bacteria > Pseudomonadota > Gammaproteobacteria > Xanthomonadales > Xanthomonadaceae > Pseudoxanthomonas_A. The sequence continues at coordinate 4,514 of JAEWBY010000047.1, forward strand.
GCTGTCCGAGATCCTTCAGGTGCACGTGGCCCGGAACGAACTGGGTGAAGGAATTGGCGATCGCGATGATCGGTTTGTGGAAGTCGCTGTCGGTCATGCCGGTCGCGCGCCACAGGGCACGCGCGCCCGCCATGTTGCGGCCATGGGTAGAGGTCTTGGATCGGTATTCGGGCATGAGTCTGCGTGGGATGTTCGAGGTGCGGTGGCGCGTGTTTTGCAGTGTTTCCGGTGGTTGCAGTTGCAACCATCAACACGCGGATGCGCCGGCCATCGGGACATTACAGAAAAAAATTCATGCGCGCTTGACAAGCGCGGAAGCGGCATGTTTCTCTTGCCGCATGTTGCAACGCCACACGCCCCTGACCGACTCGATGATGACCGCCCGCCCGGCGGCCAGCGTTGTCCTCGTCCTCGTCCTTATTACCTCGCCAACAGGTGCGGGACGAACCGGCGTGTAAGCAGAAACCAACGCCAGATTCGCAAAACCCCGCACCGAAAGGCGCGGGGTTTTTTGTTGCCGCAGGTTTTCATCGCACTCCCTCCGACCTTTCAAGGAACCCAGCATGACCACCACCGCAGACACCTCACTCCCGCAACCGCGCATCGCGATCGTCGGCTATGGCAGCCAGGGCCGCGCGCATGCGCTGAACCTGCGCGAATCCGGTTTCGACGTCGTGGTCGGCCTGCGGCCCGGTGGACCGACCGAAGCCAAGGCGCAGGCCGACGGCTTCATCGTCAAGGCGCCCGCCGATGCGGTGAAGGATGCCGATCTGGTCGCCGTGCTGACGCCGGACATGGTGCAGAAGCAGCTCTACAACGAAGTGCTGGCGCCGAACATGAAGCAGGGCGCCTGCCTGCTGTTCGCGCATGGTCTCAACGTGCACTACGGGCTGATCACGCCGCGCGAGGATCTGGACGTGGTGCTGGTCGCGCCCAAGGGCCCGGGCGCGCTGGTGCGTCGCGAATACGAAATCGGTCGCGGCGTGCCGTGCATCTACGCGATCTACCAGGACAAGAGCGGCCACGCCGAAGCGCTGGCGCTGGCCTACGCCGGCGGCCTGGGCGGCGCGCGGGCCAACATCATCAAGACCACCTTCAAGGAAGAAACCGAAACCGATCTGTTCGGCGAGCAGGCCGTACTGTGCGGCGGCGCCTCGTCGCTGGTGCAGGCCGGCTTCGAGACGCTGGTGGAAGCCGGCTACCAGCCGGAGATCGCCTACTACGAAGTGCTGCACGAGCTGAAGCTGATCGTCGATCTGTTCTACGAAGGCGGCATCACCCGCATGCTGGAGTTCGTGTCCGAGACCGCGCAGTACGGTGACTACGTCAGCGGCCCGCGCGTGATCGACGCCGGCACCAAGGCGCGCATGAAGGACGTGCTGAAGGACATCCAGGACGGCACCTTCACCCGGAACTGGATCGCCGAATACGAAGCCGGCCTGCCGAACTACAGGAAGTACAAGCAGGCCGATCTGGAACATCCGATCGAAGCGGTCGGCCAGCGCCTGCGCGCCAAGATGGTGTGGCTGCAGGCCAATGCGTCGCAGGCCGACTCGGAACAGGCCGCCGCCGCATGAACGCCATTGCCGCCAGTGCACCGCGCAACGGCGCACGCTGGCTGACGCAGGCGCTGGAAGCCGAAGGCGTGGACACGCTGTTCGGTTATCCCGGCGGCACCATCATGCCGTTCTACGACGCACTGGTGGATTCCTCGCTGAAGCACATCCTGGTGCGTCACGAGCAGGGTGCGGCGCTGGCGGCCAATGGATATGCGCGCGCCAGCGGCAAGGTCGGCGTATGCGTGGCGACCTCCGGCCCCGGCGCATCGAACCTGGTGACCGGCATCGCCGATGCCATGCTGGATTCGGTGCCGATGGTGTGCCTGACCGGCCAGGTCGCCACCCCGCTGATGGGCACCGATGCCTTCCAGGAACTGGACGTATTCGGGCTGACGATGCCGATCGTCAAGCACAGCTTCCTGGCGCGGCGCGTGGAGGATCTGCCGGAGATGGTGCGCGAGGCCTTCCGCATCGCGCGCGAAGGCCGGCCCGGCCCGGTGCTGATCGATCTGCCCAAGGACGTGCAGATGGCCGATGCCTCGCATCTGCCCGAACACGTGCCGGCGACCGTGGATCCGGTGCCTGCGCCCGCCGAGGATCGGCTGGCCGAAGCGCTGGCGGCGATCGCCGGTGCGGAAAAGCCGGTGATCTATGGCGGCGGCGGCATCGCGCTGGCCAGCGCGGTGGAGGCGTTCCGCCAGTTCGTCGAAGCCACGCGCATTCCCACCGTGCTGACGTTGCGCGGCCTGGGCGCGCTGCCTGGCCAGCATCCGCAGTTCCTCGGCATGCTGGGCATGCACGGCACGCGCGCGGCCAACATGGCGGTGCAGGAATCGGATCTGCTGATCGTGGTCGGTGCACGCTTCGACGATCGCGCGACCGGCAAGCTGCCGGAGTTCGCACCGTTCGCGCGCGTCATCCATCTGGATGCCGACGCCTACGAGATCTCCAAGCTGCGCAACGCCGACATCGCCGTGCCCGGTGACGTCGCCACCAGCCTGCGCACGCTGAGCGCCGCGCGCAGCACGTGCGAGGACTGGGCCAGGCGCTGCGGTTCCAATCGCGAGCGCCACGGCTTCCGCTACGACGCGCCGGGCTCGGACATCTATGCACCGGGCCTGCTGAAGCGGCTGAGCGAAGTCGCGCCCGCCGACACGATCATCGCCTGCGATGTCGGCCAGCATCAGATGTGGGTGGCGCAGCATTGCCGGTTCAACGATCCGCGCAATCATCTGACCAGCGGCGCACTGGGCACGATGGGCTTCGGCCTGCCGGCCGCGATGGGCGCGCAGTTCGCGTGTCCGGATCGCACCGTCGTGCTGGTCAGCGGCGATGGCAGTTTCATGATGAACGTGCAGGAACTGGCGACCGTCGCGCGTTGCCGGTTGCCGGTGAAGATCGTGCTGCTGGACAACAGCGCGCTGGGCATGGTCCGGCAGTGGCAGGAACTGTTCTTCGCCGAGCGCTACAGCGAGATCGATCTGTCGGACAACCCCGACTTCGCCGCGCTGGCGCGCGTGTTCGGCATCCCCGCACAGCGCATCGAGCAACGCAGTGAAATCGACCAGGCGCTGGCGTCGCTGCTGGCCCAACCCGGCCCGGCGCTGCTGCACGTGGCGATCGACATCAAGGCCAACGTGTGGCCTCTGGTCCCGCCGAACCACGCCAACAGCTCGATGCTGGAAGCCAATCCCGCCAAGCAGAGTCCGGAGCCCTCCTCCCATGCGATACCGGCTTGATCTGGTGCTGAAACCGGCCGAGGGCGCATTGACGCGCGTGATCGGCATGGCCGAACGCCGCGGCTTCGCGCCGCGCGCGATCAACGGCGAACCGGCGCTGCCCGACGGACGCTGGCGCGTGCAACTGGTGGTGGATGGCCAGCGTCCTCCTGAGACCCTGCGCCTGCAGATGCAGAAGATCTACGACTGCGAATCGGTGGAGATCACCGAGGTGGCGTCGTGATGGGCGCGCCACGCAGCGATAACCGTGAGCCGATAGCCGTGGGCCGGCAAAGCGCGGCGTGCGCGATTCGGACGCATCATCAACCCCGGAGGTCGGTTCTTCCCGGCTATCCGCTCCCGGCTACCCGCTCCCGACTTCGCGCCCATGCCTGATTCCGGCCGCACGTCCAGCGAAGAAAGCGACGTCGGCGACGTCCGTGTCGGCGTGGCCGACGTGCTGGCGGCGCAGGCGCGGTTGCGCCGCTATCTGCCGGCGACGCCGGTGCACCAGGCCGAGCGTTTCGGCGTGATGCTCAAGCTGGAGAATCTGCAGCGCACGGGCTCGTACAAGGTGCGTGGTGCGTTGAACGCGTTGCTGGCCGCGCGCGAACGCGGTGATCGCCGCCCGGTGATCTGCGCTTCGGCCGGCAATCATGCGCAGGGGGTGGCATGGGCCGCGTATCGGCTGGGCGTACAGGCGATCACGGTGATGCCGCATGGCGCACCGGAAACCAAGATCGCAGGAGTCGCGCACTGGGGCGCGATGGTGCGCCAGCACGGCGCGAGCTATGACGAAGCCTACGCGTTCGCCCGCGAACTGGCCGATCAGAACGGCTACCGCTTCCTGTCCGCCTTCGACGACCCGGACGTGATCGCCGGCCAGGGCACGGTCGGCATCGAGATCGCGCCACATGCACCGGACGTGGTGATCGTGCCGATCGGCGGAGGCGGCCTGGCCTCGGGCGTGGCGCTGGCGCTGAAGTCGCAGGGCGTGCGCGTGATCGGCGCGCAGGTCGAAGGCGTCGACTCGATGGCGCGCGCGATGCGCGGCGACGTGGACGCACGCGACCCGGCCGCCTCGCTCGCCGATGGCGTTCGCGTGAAGGTTCCCGGCTTCCTGACCCGCCGGCTGTGCACGCAACTGCTCGATGATGTGGTCATCGTGCGCGAAGCCGAGCTGCGCGAAACGCTGGTGCGGCTGGCGCTGGAAGAACACGTGATCGCCGAGGGCGCCGGTGCGCTGGCGCTGGCGGCGGGCCGGCGCGTGGCCGGCAAGCGCAAGTGCGCGGTGGTCTCCGGCGGCAACATCGATGCCAGCGTGCTTGCGCAGTTGCTGTCGGACGTGCGGCCACGCCCGCCGCGCAAACCGCGCCGTCGCAATCGCGAAGGCGAGCCTTCGCTTGCACGGCCATCGCTTCCCGCCTCCGTCACTGCCCTTCCCATCACAGCGCCCAAGCCCCAACCCCGGCGCGCCATCGCCGCCGTAGAGGAAACCAGCTGGTGAACATGCACTCTTCATCAAACCCGCACATCCGGATTTTCGACACCACGCTGCGCGATGGCGAGCAATCGCCCGGATGCAGCATGACCCCACAGCAGAAGCTGGTGATGGCGCGCGCGCTCGCCGAACTGGGCGTGGACGTCATCGAGACCGGGTTTCCCGCCAGCTCGCAGTCCGATCGCGAAGCGCACGCACTGATCGCGCGCGAGCTGCGCGACACCACGTTGGCGGTGCTGTCGCGCTGCCTGCCCGGCGACATCGAAACCTCGCTGCGCACCGTGCAATCGGCCGCGCGGCCGCGCCTGCACCTGTTCCTGTCGACCAGCCCGCTGCACCGTGAACACAAGCTGCGCATGAGCCGGGAACAGGTGCTGGAGTCGGTGCATGCGCACGTGTCGATGGCGCGCGCGCACGTCGACGATGTGGAATTCTCCGCAGAGGACGCGACCCGCACCGAGGAAGACTTCCTGCATCAGGTCGTGGCCACCGCGATCGCGGCCGGCGCCGGCACGATCAATCTGCCCGACACCGTGGGCTTCACCACGCCGGAGGAAATCCGCTCGATGTTCCAGCGCGTGATCGCGCAGGTGCCGGGCGCGGACCGCGTGATCTTCAGCGCGCATTGCCACAACGATCTGGGCCTGGCCGTCGCCAACTCGCTGGCCGCGATCGAAGGCGGCGCGCGCCAGGTCGAGGGATCGATCAACGGCATCGGCGAGCGCGCAGGCAACTGCGCCATCGAGGAACTGGCGATGGCGCTGAAAGTGCGCAACGCCTTCTACCACCTGGACACGCGCCTGGACACGCGGCGCATCGTGCCGACCTCGCAATTGCTCTCGCGGCTGGTCGGCATGCCGGTGCAGCGCAACAAGGCCATCGTCGGCGCCAATGCATTCGCGCACGAATCCGGCATCCACCAGCACGGCATGCTGCGGCATCGCGGCACCTACGAGATCATGCAGCCGCAGGACGTGGGCTGGCCGTCCTCGCAGATGGTCCTGGGCCGGCACAGCGGCCGCGCGGCGGTCGAACAACGACTGCGTGCGCTGGGCTACTGGCTGGAGGAAGACGAACTGAAACTGGTGTTCGAGCAGTTCAAGGCACTGTGCGAGAAGCAGCGCGTCGTGGGCGACGCCGATCTGCAGGCGTTGATGCAGGACGCATCGGTCAGCGATGGCTATCGCCTGGCTTCGATGACGATCAGCGATGTCGGCAGCCGTGCCAACGCGCTGGTCGAACTGTCGGATCCGGAAGGCAACCGCGTCGCCGAAACCGCGCAGGGCAACGGGCCGGTGGACGCGCTGTTCGGCGCGCTCGCCGCCGCGACCGGTGTGCAACTGCAGCTGGAAAGCTACCAGGTGCACAGCGTCGGCATCGGCGCCGACGCGCGCGGCGAAGCCAGCCTGTCGGTGCGCTGCGCCGGCGTGGAGTACCAGGGCACCGGCACCAGCAAGGACATCATCGAAGCCAGCGCGCTGGCATGGCTGGACGTGGCCAACCGGCTGCTGCGCCAGCGTCGGATCGAAAAGCAGGAGATGGCGGCGGCATGAGCACGGCCTTGAACACTTCTCCTCGCACGCTGTTCGACAAACTGTGGGACGCGCACGTCGTCGTGCCCGAGACCGATGCCGCGCCCGCGGTGCTCTACATCGATCTGCACCTCATTCATGAGGTCACCTCGCCGCAGGCGTTCACCGAGCTGGAAAAGCGCGGACTGTCGCCGCGCCGTCCCGATCGCACCAAGGCGACGATGGATCATTCCACGCCGACGCTGCCCGCCGGACCCGACGGTCGCCTGTCCTACTACACGCCGGCCGCAGAGACGCAGGTGCAGACGCTGGCGCGCAATTGCGCCGCGCACGGCATCGAACTGTTCGACATGCAGTCGGCGCAGCGCGGCATCGTGCACGTGATCGCGCCGGAACTCGGCTTCACCCAGCCCGGCATGACCATCGTTTGCGGTGACAGCCACACGTCCACGCATGGCGCGTTCGGCGCGCTGGCCTTCGGCATCGGCACCAGCGAGGTCGGCCACGTGCTGGCGACGCAATGCCTGCTGCAACGCAAGCCCAGGTCGATGGCGATCACCGTCGAGGGTCCGCTCGCATTGGGCGTGGGCGCCAAGGACGTGATCCTGCACATCATCGGCGTAATCGGCGTCAACGGCGGCACCGGACACGTGATCGAATATCGCGGCTCGACGATTCGCGCAATGGACATGGAGCATCGCATGACCCTGTGCAACATGTCGATCGAAGCCGGCGCGCGCGCCGGCATGGTCGCGCCCGACGACACCACGTTCGCGTGGCTGGAACAGGCGCCGCGCGCACCGAAGGGAACCGAATTCGCCGCCGCGCGCGCACGCTGGTCGCAGCTGCATACCGATGCTGGCGCGCGCTTCGATCGCGAGGTCCGCATCGACGCCGCCGACATCCGGCCGACGCTGACCTGGGGCACGCATCCGGGCACCGCGATCGCGGTGGATGCACCGGTTCCCGCCGCCAACGATGCCGCCGCACGCAAGGCGCTGGACTATATGGCGTTTCGCGAAGGCCAGTCACTGGTGGATACACCGGTGGACGTGGTGTTCGTCGGCTCCTGCACCAATGGCCGCCTCGGCGACATGCGCGAAGTCGCCTCGGTGCTGCGCGATCGCGTCATCGATCCGCGCGTGCGCATGCTGGTCGTTCCCGGTTCCGAGCAGGTCAAGCGACAGGCCGAAGCCGAAGGCATCGATGCGATCGTGCGCGCCGCCGGCGCCGAATGGCGCGAGCCCGGCTGCTCGATGTGCATCGCGATGAACGGCGATCTGGTCGGGCCGGGGCAACTGGCGGTCAGCACCAGCAATCGCAATTTCGAAGGGCGGCAGGGTCCGGGATCGCGCACGTTGCTGGCGTCCCCGCTCAGCGCGGCGTGGGCGGCGGTGAATGGTCGCGTCAGCGATCCGCGGCAATTGTTCGCCGAACGCAAGGAGGTGGCGTGATGAGCGGCTTCAGCCAACTGCGATCGCGCAGCGTCGTGCTGCGGCAGACCAACATCGACACCGATCAGATCATTCCCGCGCGCTTCCTCTCCACGACCGAGCGCGCCGGCCTCGGCAAGCATGCATTCAATGACTGGCGCTGGCGGCCCGATGGCACGCAGAACCCGGACTTTCCATTCAATCAGCCGGGCAACGCGGATCGGACGATCCTGCTGGCCGGGCGCAATTTCGGCTGCGGCTCCTCGCGTGAACACGCGCCGTGGGCACTGGCCGATCTCGGCCTGCGCGCGATCGTCAGCAGCGAGATCGCCGACATCTTCCGCAACAATAGCCTCAAGAACGGCCTGCTGCCCGTGGTGCTGGACGAGGCCGACGTGCAATCCCTGATGCAGCGGCCCGATGACGAACTGGTCATCGATGTGGCCGCGCGCGAACTGCGTACGCCGGACGGCCGCGTCTTCCACTTTCCACTGGATGCCTTTGCCCGCACCTGCCTGATCGAAGGCGTGGATGAACTGGGCTGGCTGCTGGCCCGACAGGCCGATATCGAACATTACGAGGAGACCCGCTATGCGCGCTGACATCGCTGTCCTGCCCGGTGACGGCATCGGTCCGGAGGTCACGGCCGCCGCCGTGTCGGTGCTTCGCGAAGTCGCGCGCCGGCACGGCCATGAGTTCCGCTTCCACGAACACGACATCGGTGGCGTGGCGATCGACCGTCATGGCGATCCGTTGCCGGCCAGCACGCTGCACGCGTGCCAGCAGGCCGATGCGGTGCTGCTGGGTGCGGTGGGTGGTCCGCGCTGGTCCGATCCGAACGCCAGGATTCGGCCCGAGCAGGGTCTGCTCGCGCTGCGCAAGGGCCTGGGCCTGTTCGCCAACCTGCGCCCGGTGCGTCCGCATCCGGCGGCCCTGAATGCATCGCCGATCAAGCCGCACCTGCTTACCGGCGTGGACATCCTGGTCGTGCGCGAACTGACCGGCGGCATCTATTTCGGCAACAAGACGCGTGACGCGGGAACCGCGACGGATCTGTGCAGCTACAGCGTCGATGAAATCGAACGCGTGGTGCGCAGCGCCTTCCATCTGGCGCGGCAGCGGCGCGGCTACCTGGTTTCGGTGGACAAGGCCAACGTGCTCGAAACCTCGCGCTTGTGGCGCGACGTCACCACGCGCATCGGCCGCGAGGAATTCGCCGACGTCCGACTGGAGCATGTGCTGGTCGATGCGATGGCGATGCACCTGTTGTCGCGGCCGCGCGAGTACGACGTGATCGTCACCGAGAACATGTTCGGCGACATCCTCACCGATGAGGCTTCGATGCTCGCGGGATCGCTGGGCCTGCTGCCCTCGGCTTCGCTGGGCAACGGCAAGGTCGGGCTGTACGAACCGATCCACGGCTCGGCGCCGGACATCGCCGGCAAGGGCGTCGCCAATCCCTACGCCACCATCCTGAGCGGCGCGATGCTGCTGCGGCATTCGCTGGGACTGGACGAGGAAGCCGAGTGCATCGAGCGTGCGGTGGATGCGGCGCTCAACGCGCAGGTATTCACCCACGATCTGGCCGCCGGTGGCCGCGGCGTGGGCACGGAAGCGGCGGCGCAGGCCGTCGTCACGCAGTTGCAGGAGCAGTGCTACGTCGCCGAACTGCGCGACTGAGAGCAGATGGCGTGCGCAGGCGATGCAACTACGGTGCTCGCAGGCGTGCGCTATCCTGAGGCCATCAGTCGCGCGCGGAAATCGGTTTGAGCCTCCATGTCCTTTTCCTGTGCAGCCAGAACCGGCTGCGCAGTCCAACCGCTGAACAGGTGTTCGCCGAGTGGCCCGGCATCGAGACCGCATCGGCGGGACTGAACCATGATGCCGAATGTCCGCTCACGCCCGAACTGCTGGCATGGGCGGACATCGTCTTCGTGATGGAGCGCATGCACCGCAACAAGCTGTCGGCGCGCTTCAAGGCGCAGCTGCACGGCCAGCGCGTGGTATGCCTCGATATTCCGGACGACTACGCGTACATGGACCCCGCACTGATCACGCTGCTGCGGAACAAGGTGCCCAGGCATCTGCCCGCGGCTCGGTGAGCGCCGCGGCCACGGAAACCGACTGCTTCCGTGGCCGGCGGACCGGGATCACGGCGCGCCTTCTTCCGGCTTCACCTTGAACCACGCTGCATACAGCGCGGGCAGGAACAGCAGCGTCAGCAGTGTGGCCACGGTCAGTCCGCCCATGATTGCCACCGCCATCGGCCCGAAGAACGCGCTGCGCGAAAGCGGGATCATCGCCAGCACGGCCGCCAGCGCGGTCAGCACGATCGGGCGGAACCGGCGCACCGTCGCATCGATGATCGCGTGCCAGCGATCGTGTCCGGCGTCGATGTCCTGCTGGATCTGATCGACCAGGATCACCGAATTGCGCATGATCATGCCGGCCAACGCGATCGTGCCCAGCATCGCGACGAAACCGAACGGCACGCGGAAGATCAGCAGCGCCAGCGTCACCCCGATCAGTCCCAGCGGCGCGGTCAGCGCCACCAGCGCCATGCGCGGAAAGCTGCGCAACTGCAGCATCAGCAGCGTCGCCACCACCAGCAGGAACAACGGCATGCCGGCGTTGATCGAATTCTGTCCACGGGCGGAATCCTCGACCGTTCCGCCGGTCTGCAGCAGATAGCCCTGCGGCAGCGCTTCGCGGATGCGATCGAGCGTCGGCAGGATCTGGGCGACGACGGTCGGCGGGGTCAGATCATCGGTGTTGATGTCCGCGCGCACGGTGACGGTCGGCAGGCGATCGCGGTGCCAGATGATGCCGTCCTCGAAGGCATGGTCGATCGTGGCGATCTGCGACAGCGGCACGCTCGCGCCGTTGGCCGTAGGCATCGCCAGGCTGCCGAGCATATCCATGCGCGTGCGTTCTTGCTCCGGCCCGCGCAGCAGGATCTCGACCAGTTCGTTGCCTTCGCGGTACGTGCTCACATGCAGCCCCGACAGCGAGCTGGTGATGAAGTGCGACACCTGCGCCGTGCTCACGCCCAGCGCGCGCGCGCGTTCCTGATCGATCTCCAGCCGCACGATCTTGCTGGGCTCATCCCAGTCGAGGTTGACGTTGGTCACGTGCGGATTCGCGCGTACTTTTTCCATCACCTGGCGGGCGATGTCCTGCACGCGATCGATGTGTTCGCCCGAGACGCGGAACTGCACCGGATCGCCCACCGGCGGGCCGTTCTCCAGCCGCGTCACGCGGAACTGCAATTGCGGGAACTGCGGCGCGACGTCCTCGATGAGCCATCGGCGCGTGGCTTCGCGTGCTTCGGTGTCATCGGTCAGCACCACGAACTGCGAGAAATTCGCCTGCGGCAATTGCTGATCGAGCGGCAGATAGAAGCGCGGCGAACCGGTGCCGATGTAGGCCACATAGTTCTGGATGCCCTCGCGTCCTGACAGCAGCTTCTCCAACTGGCGTGCCTGCGCGTCGGTGGACTTCAGCGAGCTGCCTTCGGCCAGTTCCAGATCCACCATGAGTTCCGGGCGCACCGAATCCGGGAAGAACTGCTGCGGCACGAAACGGAACAGCAGGATCGATGCCACGAACGCCGCCGCCGTGATGCCGATGACCAGCCAGCGATGGCGCAGGCACGCGTCGAGCAGCCTGCGGAAGCGCTGATAGAACGGGCGCTGATAGGGATCATGATCCTGCGGGTGCGCAGGCTTCGGAAGAATCCATCGCGCGAATGCCGGATGGCGATCGGCCGCGCGCTCGCGCATGCGATGCCAGCGATGCGCCCAGGTGCCCGGACGCGGCGTGCGCGGCTGACCCAGATCCGGCAGCATCTTGTCGCCCAGGTACGGAATGAACAGCACGGCCGCGATCCATGAAACCACCAGGGCGATCGTCACCACCTGGAACAGCGAGCGCGTGTATTCACCGGTGCTGGATGCGGCCGTGGCAATCGGCAGGAAACCGGCGGCGGTGATCAGCGTGCCGGTCAGCATCGGGAACGCAGTGGATTCGTACGCGAAGCTCGCCGCCTTCAGGCGGTCGTAGCCCTGCTCCATCTTGATGGCCATCATCTCCACGGCGATGATCGCATCGTCTACCAGCAGGCCCAGCGCCAGCACCAGCGCACCCAGCGAGATCTTGTGCAGGCCGATGCCGAAGTAATGCATCACCGCGAACGTCATCGCCAGCACCAGCGGTATCGACACCGCGACCACCAGGCCGGTCCGCAGGCCCAGCGAAAAGAAGCTGACCACCAGCACGATGATCACCGCTTCGGTCAGCACGCGGACGAATTCGCCGACCGATTCCTCCACCGCGTGCGGCTGATCCGACACCTTGCGCAACTGCATGCCGATCGGCAAGGTGCCCTGCAGGCGCTGGAATTCGTGTTCGAGCGTGTCGCCGAGCTTGAGGATGTCGCCGCCGTCCTTCATCGCCACCGCGATGCCGATGGCATCCTCGCCCATGAAGCGCATCTTGGGCGCGGAGGGATCGGCAAAGCCGCGATGCACGTCGGCGATGTCGCCCAGTTTCACCGTGCGGCCGTTGGTGTGGATCGGGAACTGCCGGATCTGCTCCACCGATTTGAACTCGCCGCTGACGCGCAGTTCGACACGATCGGTCGGCGTCTCGAAGAAGCCGGTCGGCGTCATCGCATTCTGTTCGTCCAGCGCCTGCTGCACCGCCGTGAGCGGAATGCCCAACGTGGCCAGCTTGGTGTTGGACAGTTCGATCCAGATCTTTTCGTCCTGCAGGCCGACCAGTTCGACCTTGCCGACGTCCGGCACGCGCTGCAGTTCCAGCTGGATGCGATCGGCGTAGTCCTTCATCACCGCATAGTCGAAGCCCTTTCCGGTGAGGGCATAGATGTTGCCGAACGTGTCGCCGAATTCGTCATTGAAGAACGGGCCGACCACGCCTTCGGGCAGCGTGTAGCGGATGTCTCCGATCTTCTTGCGGACCTGGTACCAGAGCTCCGGAATGTCCTTGGAGTGCAATGAATCGCGCGCCATGAAGATGACCTGCGATTCGCCCGCGCGCGAATAGGAGCGGATGAACTCGTACTTGCCGGTGGTCATCAGCGCTTTCTCGATGCGCTCGGTGACCTGTTTGGAGACTTCGTCGGCGGTGGCGCCCGGCCACACCGTGCGCACCACCATCGCCTTGAAGGTGAAGGGCGGATCCTCGGACTGGCCCAGGTGGCGATACGACCAGCCACCGATCAAGGCGAGCACGATCATCGCGAACAGCACGAGGCTGCGATTGGTCAGCGCCCACTCGGAAAGATTGAAGCGGCGCATGGTCAGTGCACTCCTTCAGCGGTTCGGCTCGGGGAAGGCAGCGGGAAGCCGTGGGGGTTCGGCATCGGGCGCATCAGGGTTGATCCTTCCGCGGCGTCGGCGTGGCCAGTTGGAGAGGGCGGTTGTCGCGATCGACCGGCGTCACCGCCTGTCCTTCGCGCAGCAGATGCCCCCCGCCGGCGATCACCCAGTCCCGCGCGGTGACGCCGCCCAGCACCGGCACGTCCGATTCGCCGTACGGGCCGAGCTTCACCGGACGCAGCGCGACCTTTCCGGTCCCCGGATCCACCACCCAGACCGCGGTGCCGCCTTTCGCGCCGCGCTGGATGGAGGACAGCGGCAGCTTCAACGCCGCGCGCGTGCCGTTCTCCTGCACGTACACGCGTGCACTTTGGCCCAGTTCGACTTCGTTGATCGCATCACCGATCAGGCTGACGCGTGCGGCGTAAGTGCGCGTCTGCGGATCGGCCGCGGGCGAGATTTCGCGAATCGTGCCCTGCAGGCGTTCGCCCGGCGCATTCCACAGCTCGACGATCACCGGTTGTCCCACACGGAATTCGCGCACGCGGTTTTCCGGCAGCCCGATGGCGATTTCGCGACCGCCATCGGCCGCCAGCGTATAGACCGTCTGGCCGGCGGCGACGACCTGTCCGGCTTCGGCCTGGCGGCTGGCGATCACGCCATTGCGCGGTGCGCGCAGTTGCGAATAGCCGGCCTGGTTGCGCATCACTTCGAGCTGCGCGCGTGCGGCGTTGGCCTGGCCTTCGGCCGCCTTGTACGCCGCGACCTGCGCGTCGTAGGCGGAACGACTGACCAGTTGTTGATCGACCAGGCGCGCGTAGCGATCGCGATCGCCGCGTGCGCGCGCGAGTTCGGCCTGGGCGGCGGCGTAATCGGCCTGCGCCGCTTCGGCCTGCAGCCGGACATCGCCCGGATCGAGCAGCGCCAGCACTTCGCCGCGCTGCACGCGTGCACCGACGTCGACGTTGCGCCGGACCAGATTGCCTCCGATGCGGAACGACAGCGGACTTTCCTCACGCGCCCGGACCTCGCCCGCATACGCCGTCAATGCGGCTTCCGCGCCGCCGTCGGGATGGACCACCATCGCCGGGCGCGGTTTCTCGGCGGGGGGCTCCTGGTTGCCGCACGCGGACAGACCGCAGATCAGGGCGAATGTCATTGCGATCACACGCGTGCCTTGCATGACGACTCCGTTGTCTAATGGCAATTAATGGACTTTCCGGTATAGTATAAATATCGAACCGAGTAGTCTAGTATTCAGCCATGGCCAGCCACACCCCTCCCGCCAGCCGCCGCCCCCCCTCCGCCAAACCCGCTTCCGGGCCGGGCCGCCCGAAGGATCTGGGCAAGCGCGCCGCGATTCTCGAAGCCGCCAAGCGTCTGTTCGCCCGGGAAGGATTCGGTGGCACCTCGATGGATCAGATCGCCGCCGAGGCCGGCGTCTCCAAGCTGACCGTGTACAGCCACTTCGGTGACAAGGAAGCGCTGTTTACCGAAGCCGTGCGCGCCAAGTGCGAGGAAATGCTGCCGGACGATCTGTTCCAGATCGAACTCAAGGGCCCGCTGCGCCAGCAGCTCAAAGCCATCGCGCAGGCGTTTTTCGCGTTGATCAGCAGCGAGGAGGCGATCAGCACGCACCGCATGATGCTGGTGCCGGGCAATATCGACGACAACCTCAAGCAGGTGTTCTGGCAGGCCGGCCCGCAGCGCACGCACGACGCCTTCGCCGCGCTGTTGCAGGCGCGCGTGGATGCCGGTGAGCTGGATATTCCCGATGTCGCCCGCGCCGCCGAGCAGTTCTTCACCCTGATCAAGGGCGAGATGCACAGCCAGATGATGTGCGGCCTGTGCGATCGGCCTGGCCGCGGCGACTTGGACAGCCATCTGGACGCCACGGTCGATTTTTTTCTGCGCGCGTATGGCCGCCGCTGAGTCGGCCCGCGCCGCGTCCGGCTCCGGAGGTCGCGGTGACTTCCGGCACTGCGCCACCTTGACCGCAGCCGCGATCCTTCCCCAGCGCGATTGCACCCGTACCGGTAAAATGTCCGGCCCTGCTTCTCCCGCGCTGGAATGACCCCATGACGATTGATTACTCCCTCGCCCGCGAAAACATGGTCGAACAGCAGGTGCGTCCCTGGGACGTGCTGGACCTGCGCGTGCTGGACGTGCTGGCCAGACTGCCGCGCGAAGCCTTCGTCCCCGAGGCCTACCGCGCGCTGGCCTACACGGATCTGGAACTGCCGCTGGGCCACGGGCAGAAGATGATGAAGCCGGTCGTCGAAGGCCGCACGCTGCAGGCGCTGAAGGTGCAGGCCGATGAGGAGGTGCTCGAGATCGGCACCGGCAGCGGGTATCTGTCGGCCTGTCTGGGTGCGCTGGCACGCGATGTGGTCAGCCTGGAAATCGAACCCGCGCTGGCCGCAGCCGCGCGCGCGCGCCTGGATGCGACGAACCTGGGCAACAACGTGCGCATCGAAACCGCCGACGCGCTCGCCTGGTCCACCGATCGCCGCTTCGATGCAATCTGCGTGACCGGTGCGGTGGAAAGCATTCCGTCGCGCTTCCTGCAATGGCTGCGGCCGAACGGGCGCCTGTTCGTCGTGCGCGGCCAGTCGCCGGTGATGGAAGCGGTGCTCTACCAGGCCGATGTCAACGGCGGACGCGTGGAATCGTTGTTTGAAACCGACCTCGCTTACCTCACCGGCGCCGCACCGGCGCCGAAATTCGTCTTCTAAGGATCAACAAGGAAACCGCATGAGCCGTCGCCCCCTCGTACTCGCGCTCACTCTCGCCTTGCCGTTCGGTGCACACGCTGCCGATCTGCTGCAGACCTATGAACTGGCCCGCACGGGCGACACCCAGCTCTCCATCGCCGAGTCGACCTCGCTGATCGACAAGGAAGGCAAGGTGCAGGCGCGTGCGGCGCTGTTGCCGCAGCTCAACGGCAGTGTCGGTTACGACCGCACGCATTCCAGCCGTCCCGGCAGCCCCTTCGGTGACGGCAAGGGCCGCTCGTACGGCGTGACGGTCAGCCAGAGCCTGTTCGACTGGAGCCGGATCGCCAACCTGCGCGCCCAGCAGGCCATCAGCAAGGCCGCCGACTACGACGTCGCCGCCGCCAACCAGCAGCTGATCACCCGCACCTCGGCCGCGTACTTCGACGTGCTGATCGGCATCGAATCGCTGGCCGCGGCCGAAACCAACGAAGCGGCCTCGCGCAAGCAGTTCGACTACGCACAGAAGCGTCTCGATGTCGGCCTGGCGCCGATCACCGACGTGCATGAAGCCCGTGCGCAGTACGACAGCGCGCGCGCCAACACGATTCTGGCGCGCAACCGGCTCGACGATGCCTACCGCGCCCTGACCGAACTGACCGGCCAGCCGATCAGCAACCTGCAGGGCCTGCCGGATGATTTCCGTCCGGAACTGCCGGCCGACCAGTCCGCACAGGGCTGGGTCGATCGTGCGCTGGAACAGAATCCGAACCTGAAGGCCGTCGAGTTCCAGAAGCAGTCGGCCGAATACGGTGTGTCCAGCGCGCGCGCCGGCCACTACCCGACGCTGAGCTTCTCCGGAAACTATGGCAACAGCGCCGACTGGGATTCGGTCCACGGGCCGTTCTCGCCGGGCATCTCCTCCGAAGCCGAAGGCTACACCTGGGGCATCACGCTGACCGTGCCGTTGTTCAGCGGCGGCGCCACGCAGTCGCGCGTGCGCCAGGCGCTGTCGCAGCGCGACATCGCCGATGAATCGCTGGAGCAGACGCGCCGCGCGTTGATCCGCAACACCAGCAACGCCTATCAGGCGCTGGTCGCCGGCGTGAGCGAAGTGGAGGCCCGGCGCCTGGCCGTCGTGTCCGCGCAGAGTGCGTATGACGCCTCCAACGTCGGTCTGGAAGTCGGCACGCGCACCGTGCTCGACGTGCTGCAGAACCAGCGCACGCTGTTCGCCGCGCAGGTGGAGTACGCGCAGGCCAAGTACAACTTCCTGCAGAACCGCCTGCTGCTGGAGCAGGCCGCCGGCACGCTCGACATCAACGACGTGCAGGACATCAACCGCCTGCTCACCGTCGCGGCCGAGGCACGCCTGGCGCCGTCCAGCACGCAGAACTGAGCACGCTTTGATTGCGTCATCCAACGGCGGGCACGGCCCGCCGTTTTTTTTTTCATGAAAGCTAGGCGATCACCGAGTCCAGACGAAGCGCCTCGATGAGCGCCTCGTCGAAGCCGAACTCCCGCAGCACCTCGTCGGTATGTTCGCCCAGTTGAGGCGGCGGGCGCTGGTACTGCACCGGGGTCGCCGACAGGCGCAGCGGGCTGGCGACCATCGGCAATGCGTCGGCATGCGCGTGCGGCATCTCGATCTTCATCCCTCGCGCACGCACCTGCGGATCGGCGAACACCGCGGCGACATCGTTCACCGCACTGCACGGGATTCCGGCGCCTTCGAGTTGCGCGAGCCATGAGCGGCGGTCGCGCATGCGCATGCAATCGGCGATCAGTTCGATCAGCACGTGGCGATTGCGCACGCGCGAAGCATTGCGCATGAAGCGCGCGTCACTCGCCCACTCGGCATGCCCGGCCAACTGGCAGAAGCGCGCGAACTGCGCATCGTTGCCGATCGCGAGAATCAGCGGCTCATCGGCGGTATCGAACACCTGGTACGGCACGATGCTGGGATGGCCATTGCCCATGCGCCGCGGCACTTCGCCGCCGATGAGGTACTGGCTGGCGACATTGGCGAGCATCGCGACCTGCGAATCCAGCAGCGCCATGTCGATGACCTGGCCTTCGCCGGTCGCATCCCGATGGCGCAACGCCGCGAGGATGGCCACGCTGGCATTCACGCCGGTGAACAGATCGGCCACCGCCACGCCGACTTTCTGCGGCCCCGCGCCGGGCATTCCGTCGCGCTCGCCGGTGATGCTCATCAGGCCACCGAGCCCCTGCACCGCGAAATCGTATCCGGCGCGCCGGGCATACGGACCATCCTGACCGTAACCGGTGATCGAGCAATAGATCAGGCGCGGATGGTCCGCACGCAGGCTCGCCGCGTTCAGACCATGACGCGTCATGTCGCCGACCTTGAAGTTCTCCACCAGCACGTCGCATTGCCGTGCGAGGCGACGAATCAGCGCCTGTCCCTGCGGATGCGCCAGATCCACGGCCACCGATCGCTTGTTGCGGTTGGCGCACACGAAGTACGACGATTCGCCGGTTTCGGCGCCGGCATGATCGCGCACGAAGGGCGGCCCCCAGCCGCGCGTGTCATCGCCGGTGCCCGGTCGCTCGATCTTGATCACGTCCGCACCCAGATCGGCCAGCATCTGCGTGCACCAGGGCCCGGCCAGCACGCGCGAGAGATCCAGCACGCGCACGCCCGCCAATGCCGCCGGCGTCGCGCTCACGTCGGCGCCTTCGGCAGATCCGGCGCGATCATCTGCAAGGTGCGGCCCAGCGCGCCGCGGCCGTGTTCGACCAGCGCCAGGCCGTGCCGCGCCATCCGCGCGCGTGTCTCGGGCGCATCCAGCAACCGCGCCAGCGCGGCGGCGACGCCTTCGGCATCGGCTGCGATTTCCAGCGCGCCGGCTTCCTTCAGCCGTTTGGAAATTTCGGCGAAGTTGTGCAGATGCTTGCCCGTCACCACCGGCGTGCCGACCGCCGCGGGCTCGAGCAGATTGTGGCCGCCGATCGGTTGCAGGCTGCCGCCGACGAAGGCCACGTCCGCGCATGCATAGAACGCCGACAGTTCGCCGAGGGTGTCGAGGACGAAGACCTGCGTATCGGCGTGCGGCCACTGCCCGGCCTGTCGCGTCGCCACCCGGAAACCGCTCTGTTCGGCCAGTTCGCGCACGCGCGGAAAGCGTTCGGGGTGGCGTGGCGCCCACAGCAGCAGCAGGTCCGGCCACTGCTCGCGCAACTGGCGATGAATGGCGATGACCGCCGCTTCCTCGTCCTCGTGCGTGCTGGCGGCGATCCACACCGGGCGTTCACCGGTATGCATCCGGAACCGCGCGCGAAAGGCATCCAGCCCGTCTGGCGTGCGCATGTCGAACTTGAGGTTGCCGATGTCGAGCACCTGTTCCGGCGCAGCGCCCAGCACGGTGAAGCGGCGCGCGTCCGCAGCCGACTGCGCGGCGATCCGCCGCAACGTGCGCAGCGTGCGTGCGATCAGCGGACGCAGGACGCTGTAACCGCGCAGTGATCGCGCCGACAGCCGTGCGTTGAGGATGTAGGTGGGGATGCGTCGATCATGGCAGCCGAACAGCAGGTTGGGCCACAGTTCGGTTTCCATCACCAGCGCGATCGCGGGCCGGTAGGTATCCAGGAACCGACCCACCGCGCCCGGCAGGTCATACGGCGCGTAGACATGCTCGATGCCTTCGCCCCACAGTGCGGTGACGCGCGCCGATCCGGTCGGCGTGATCGTGGTGATCACCCAGCGCAGATCCGGCCGCTCGCGACGCAGGGCATCGATGACCGGGGCGGCGGCGTTGACCTCGCCCACCGACACCGCATGCAGCCAGACATCGACCGGCCCCGGCGCGCGCGGATAACTGCCGTAGCGTTCATTCCAGCGCAGGAAATATTCGCTGAAACGGAAGCCGCGCCAGATCAGGTGATAGACCGTGATCGGCGTCAACAGGTAGAGCACGGCCGAATACAGGCCACGCAACAGACGCTCGGTCAGGTCCTTCCGCATCGGGAAAGCATAGGCAGGACGCAGGGATGTGTCATCCACGGCGTGCATCCGCCGCTGGCTGTCGGTGTTCACCGCTGTTGCGCGGAGCGCGCGCTACCGTGGCGGAGAGCACCGACCTAGAATTGGCGCATGGCCGAACCCGCACTTCCCCCGCGTCCTCCGTTTTCGCCCCGGCTGTGGACGCAATGGCTGGGCGTGGCCGTGATGATGCTGGCGGCGCGCTTGCCATGGCCGTTGCAACGCTGGATCGGTCGCGGCATTGGCGCGCTCGCGCCGCATCTGGCGCGCTCGCGACGACGTGCGGCCGAAGTGAACCTGGCGTTGTGCTTTCCCGCGATGCCGGCGCACGAGCGCCAGCGCCTGCTGGATGACAGCTTCACCGCGCTCGGTATCGGCCTGTTTGAATTCGCGCGCGCCTGGTGGGGATCGATCGAGCCGATGCGCCGCGATGTACGCATCGAGGGGCTTGAGCACCTGCAGGCGTTGCAGGCGCAGGGACGCGGCGTGCTGCTGGTGTCCGGCCATTTCATGACGCTGGAGATGTGCGGCCGCCTGATGTGCGATCACGTGCCACTGGCCGGCATGTATCGCCGTCATCGCAATCCGGTGTTCGAATGGGCGGTCAAGCGTGGCCGCCTGCGCTACGCGCAGCACATGTTCACCAACGAGGAAATCCGCGGCGCGGTGCGCCACCTCAAGCAGGGCGGATTCCTCTGGTATGCGCCGGATCAGGACATGCGGGGCAAGGACACCGTATTCGCGCCGTTCTTCGGCGTGCCGGCCGCCACCATCACCGCCACGCACCAGCTCGCGCGCCTGACCGGCTGCGCGGTGGTGCCGTTCTTCCATCGCCGCGAAGGCGGGCGTTATGTCCTGCGCGTGGCGCCACCGCTCGAGGATTTCCCGAGCCAGGATGCGGTCGCCGACAGCGCGCGCGTCAACGCGCAGATCGAGGCGATGGTGCGCGAAGCCCCCGATCAATATCTGTGGATCCACCGCCGCTTCAAGCGACAGCCCGGAGGCCGCAGCAAGTTCTACGACTGAGCGGTGTCCGCTCGGTTCACTGGCGCGGACGGCTCGTCGTGCGCGAGCAGGCTGCCGGTGTAGAACGCGGCCAGCATCAGCGTGAGGCCGCCCCAGAACGTGGAATAGAACGCCAGATGGGTGTTGAACGGGAACACCGTCACCGCCAGCGCGACCATCGCCGGACGCGCGCGTTCCTTGGCTTCGGGCGAGGCATAGCGCCAGGCGCGCCAGGCCAGCGCCGCGCCGGCAAGCCACAGCAGCAGGCCGATGATGCCGGTTTCGCTGAGCACTTCCAGCACGATCTGGTGCGCATGCAGCGCCGGCCCCTTGCCCCATGCCGGCTTGCCGCCGTGCAGCGGATCGCAGGACGGGAATGCCTTGCGGAATCCGCGTGCGCCGACGCCATTGATCGGGTCGCGCTCGATCATGCACCACGCCGCGCCCCAGATCTGCGCGCGCCCGGACAGCGCCGTGTCCACGCCATCCTGATCCACCGCCAGCGCGTGCGCGGTACGTTCCAGCCGCTCGCGCAACTGGGTCGAGGTCAGGCCGAGCACGGTCAGGGCGATCGCGCCGAACGCGAACACGGTCAACAAGCGCTTCCACCCCAGCAGGGACCAGCCGGAGAACAGCAGTACCAGGGTGAAGGTGATCCAGGCCGCGCGCGCGCCGGCCAGCAGGATGACGATGCCCACCGCGGCGGCGGCCACCACCCAGCCGATGATGCCGAACCGCCGGCCGGCCGCGAACATCAGGAACGGCGACATGCTCGCCAGCACGACGCCGAGCTTGAGATTGCAGGGACCCAGAAAGCCACTGAGCCGATCCAGCACCGCGATGTCCTCGGCGGTGCACATTGCATGGCCGCTGGTGAGCTGCTTGAGTTGATCCAGTCCCCAGAACAGCGGGCTGGTGCCGAACACCGCCTGCAACAACGCGTCGATCGTCCAGATGCCGACGATGATCGCCAATCCGCCCAGCGTGATGCGGCGCCCGCGCGCCGTGGCCACCGCCGCGGCGACCAGCCAAAGGAACGGCAGGTAGAGCACGCTGCCCAGCGCTTCACGCAGCGCGCGCGAGGGATCGACCGAATCGATGATCGAGATCAGCTGCGGGAACCAGTAGGCGAAGAACATCACCGAGGTCAGCGCCCACGCAGGACCGGTCAGGATGCGCGAACCACCGCGGAACCGGGTGAACAGCAGATACAGCACGACCGTGATGGCGCCCAGCGCCGCCACGCCTCCGGCGATACCGACCGCCGGCCACAACGCGACGAACGCCAGCACCCACGCGGGCGCCCAGCGCCAACCTCGGGCGGAGTCGTCGGTGGAATGCCGCGAAGGCATGGCGTGGTCAGTCATGGGCAAGTTCCCGATACGTGGACAACGTGGCTTCCTGCATCGCGCGCAGCGTGTAGATCGCCGGCATCTCAGTCAATGGCGACGGCCGATCGCCCAGCAGCGACTGCACGGTGGACAGCAGCGCGGCTTCATCGAAGCACGGCACCGCGCCGCGCGGTTGCAGTTCGGCCAGCAGTTCGCCGACACCGCCATGCGCCCAGCCCGCGACGGGCCGGCCGACCGACAGTGCTTCGATCACGGTGCGGCCGAAGGCCTCCGGCTTGTCTGAAAGCTGCAGCACCAGATCCGAGGCGGCGTAGGCGTCGGCGATGCGCGAGGTCGGCGGCGTCATCACCAGTGCATCGGCAACGCCGGCGTTCCGTGCCTGCGATTCGAGATCAGCGATGTACGACTCGCGGCCCGGCTCGCGCGCGCCGGGCATCCACACGCGCGCATCGACGTTGTCGCGATGCAGATCACGCAGCAGGTGCAGCGCATGCACGTGCCCCTTCAGGCGCGTACCGCGTCCCGGCAGCAACAGCAGCGGCCCTCCGCCCGCCAGCGCCGGATGTTCGGCGGCGCAGCGCGCGCGCGCGGCGGCGTCAGGATGCGGTCTGCGTGGAAACTGCGCCGGTTCGATGCCACGCGGGATGACCCGCAATCGCGTCGCATCGGTGCGCGGATAATGCGACACCACGTAGTCGCGCACCGTCTGCGACACGCAGATCACGCGTTCGCCACGCGTCATGATCGCGCTGTAGCGACCGGGCGAATTGAGCCCGTGCACGGTGGTGACAAAACGCGGTCGTCGCGCCGCGGGCATGCCGCGCAGTGCCTTCCATCCCAGCCACGCCGGCAACCGCGAACGCGCGTGCACGATGTCGACGGCTTCGCGCCGGAACAGATCGCGCAACGCGGGAATGTGGCGCAGCGTCAGCAGCGATTTGCGCCCGATGTCGAGGCTGACGTGTTCGGCGCCCGAGGCCAGCAGCGCCGGCACCAGGCGACCGCCCGCCGACACGACGATCGCGCGATGCCCGGCAGCCACCAGCGCGACGGCGATTTCCAGCGTGGATCGCTCAACCCCGCCGGATTCAAGCGCCGGCAGCAGTTGGACGACGGTCAGACGGGGCACGGCTGCCCGCGAAGATCAGTCCGCGAGGACGAAATGCGAGCCGCAATACGGGCACTGCACTTCGCCGCCCGGGGCGTCCTGGATCGGCAGGTACACGCGCGGATGCGAATTCCACAACGCCATCGACGGCAGCGGGCAGCTCAACGGCAGGTCGGCCCGATGCACGGTGTAGCGCTTTTCGGCGTTGGCGGGCGCGGCGGCGGTCTGGCTCATGGCGGCGGAGCAATCGGGAAACAGGGGCGCCAGTCTACCACCTGCCCTGTCCGGCCTTGCGGGCGGAATGGCGCGCACCGTCGCCGGTGCCGGCGCAAAAAAAAACGCCGCCCGATAAGGGCGGCGCGGGGAATGCGGAGCGTCTGGGGGGAGGGGAGCTCCGCAGTGCCGGACTTACTCGGCCTTGGGCACGATCGCCTCGGTGGTGATGCGCAGCGTCACTTCGTCACTCACCGCCGGCGCGTACTTGCCCACGCCGAAATCGGTGCGCTTGACGGTCGTGGTCGCATCGAAACCGATCGCCGGGCGCTTGGCCATCGGCTGTTCGCCGGCCTTGTTCAACGTCACGTCGAGCACCACCGGACGGGTGACGTCCTTGATGGTCAGATCGCCGGTGACCTTGAGCTTGCCTTCGCCGGCCGCTTCCACCTTGGTGCTCTTGAACGTGGCCGCCGGGTACTTGGCCGCGTCAAAAAAATCCGCACTGCGCAGGTGCTCGTCGAACGCCGGCACGAAGCTGTTGAGACCGGTCAGCGGAAGCTTCACTTCCACGCGCGAGGCGGCCACGTTGTCGGCGTCGTACACGATCACGCCCTCGGCCTGGCCGAAGTTGGCGCTGGGGTTGGAGAAACCGAAGTGGCTCCACTGCGCGATCACGCTGGTGTGGTTGGCGTCGATCTTGTAAGTGACGGGGGCAGCGAACGCGGAGCCGCTGAAAGCCAGCAGGGCCGCGACGAACAGGGTCTTGCGCATGGGGAATCTCCTTGGGGAATGGGCAATCGATACGTCAGGCGCCGTCAAGGCGAGGTCTGCAACGGTCGGCAGCGGTGCGTGCTGACTGCGAATCGTTCGGCCCGCAGTGTAGAGTGTCCCGACTTTGACAACATCCGGCGGTCCCGGAACGGATTGTTTTAACCAGTGGAACACAAGGACGCCTCCTCCTCCTCCGACACCGCGCCGCTGTGGACCCTCACCGATGGCCACGCGGGCAACGTGCGCCAGGCCGAGGCACTGGCGCGCGCACTGGACCTCGGTGAAGCGCGCCCGGTGGTGGTCGATGCGCGGCGTCCCTGGCGCTGGGTGGCGCCGCGCCGCTGGCCTTCGGCCGAATCCGCCTTCGGGCCGGCATTCAAGCAGGGACTGCAACGGCCGCCCACAATCGCCATCGGTTGCGGACGGCAGGCCGCGCTGGCCACGCGCCTGCTGCGCGAACGCGGCGCATGCAGCGTGCAGATCCTCGATCCGCGCATCGCGCCGCATCACTGGGACTGGGTGATCGCGCCGACGCACGATCGCGTGCGCGGGGCCAACGTGATCCCGATGGTCGGCAGCCTGAATCCGATCGACGATGACTGGCTGGCGCAGGCGCGATCACGTTTCGCGGCGCTGGCCGCCCTGCCCGGCCCTCGCACGGCGGTGCTGATCGGCGGCGACAGCGCACACGCGCGGTTGGAGCGCGCCGATGCCGAACGCTTGATGCAGTCACTGCTCGCCGCGCGGGCGCGTGAACACGGCAGCCTGCTGATCACCGCCTCGCGACGTACCAGTGAGCCGGTCCGCGCACTGCTGCGCGCGCATGCACCGTCGATCGGATTGCTGTGGATCGATGAGCGTGACGGCGAAAATCCCTATGCGGGCCTGCTGGCCTGGGCCGATCGCATCGTCTGCACGGCCGATTCGGTCAACATGGTGTCCGAAGCCTGCGCCACGCATGCGCCGGTGCGGGTGTTCGAACCCGAACGCGTCGACGGACGCCCGCGCCGGTTCCTCGATGATCTGCTGGCGTCCGGCCGGATCGCGCCACTGCAGGGCGATGAGACGCTCACGCCCTACGCCGGCGCGCCATTGCGCGAAACGGCACGGGTTGCCGCCTTGCTGCGAACCGCGCTGCGCCTCGATCCCGCCGCAGCGCAGAAGGACTGACCCGGCGCACGTCTGTTGAAGGCAGCCCGACCCCGATCGATCGGGCTGCTGCACGGATGGATGCTGTCGCCACTGCTAGCAACACGAGTGCGTGCACGGCGCTTTCATCTCCCGCCGGCTCACTCGCTGGCGCTGAAATCCAGATCGTGCGCCGCCAGCACGTGCCGCACGGCGGCGCGCGCGGTGGCGATCGCCGCGTTCTCCGGCACCAGGCGCGGACGCCTGTCCAGGGTGCAGGCCAATCCTTCTTCCAGGAACACGGCGTGCGCCTGGGTGAGGGCATGCGCGGTCGCCTCATCGAGGCGCCCGGCCGACTGCAGCGTGGCAATCAGCGCGCCCGTGTTGCGAGGCGTGAGCAGGGCAGGCGCGGCGGCCGATTCGCGCAGCACGCGGTACTGCAGCAGGAACTCCAGATCCACCAGGCCGCCTTCGCCCTGCTTCAGATCGAAACGCGCGGCATCGCTGCGATCGAGTTCGCCCCGCATGCGCCGGCGCATGCTGATCACGTCATCACGCAGTTTGTGCGCATCGCGCGTGCGCGCCAGCGTGGCGTCGCGGATGTCCTCGAAATCCTGTATCAGCGAGGCGTCGCCCGCGATGGCGCGCGCGCGCACCAATGCCTGGTGTTCCCACGTCCACGCACGCTCGCGCTGGTATTCGCGATAACTCGGCAAGGCCGACACCAGCAGTCCCTTGGCTCCATCCGGACGCAGGCGCACATCGACTTCGTAGAGCCGGCCGGCCCCGGTTTCGGCACCCAGCAGGGCCACGATCTTCTGCGCCAGCCGCGCATACCAGCGGCCGGCTTCCAGCGGGCGCGCGCCATCGGAACCGGCATCGGCGGGCGCATCGAACAGGAACACCAGATCCAGATCCGATCCGAATCCGAGTTCTTCGCCGCCCAGGCTGCCGTAGCCCACGATCGCGAAGCGGCCCTGCGGTACGCGGCCATGCGCGGCCGCGACTTCGGCCTCGGCCATCGCCATCACCGCGCGCACGACGCCATCGGCCAGCCACGCGAGCTGACGCGTGCTCGCCTGCGCGGGCTGGCGATGATCCAGCGCGGCCAGCGCGATGCGGAAGCCCAGCGCAAGCCGGCGCTCGTTGAGATCTCGCAACGCGGTTTCGGGATCGCGATCGGCATCAGGCTGGTCGCAGTCCAGTTGCAGGCTGTCGCGGTCCGGCAACGGCCCGGAGACGCGCGCATCGAGCAGTTCATCGAGCAACAGCGGATACGACGCCAGTCGATCGGCCAGCCAGGCACTGCGCGACAGCACGTTGACCAGGCGCGCCAGCGCACTGGGTTGTTCGTCGAGCAGCGCCAGATAGCTGGCCCGCCGCAGGATCGACTGTAGCAGCGCCAGCGCGCGGGTCAGGGCCGCATTCGGTTGCGAGGATTGCGCCGCCGCATCGAGCAGCGCGGGCACGAGCCTATCCAGCCGCGCGCGCGATGCATCCGACAGGCCGCGCACGCCGGCCGATCGGGCGAAATCGCGCAGCGTGTGATCGGCCGATGTGGCATCGGCAAACCCGGCGTCGGCCAGCAGTGCGGCATCGCCCTCCTCCGGCAAAGCGCGCCAGTAATGCGACAACGCACCCGGCACGGCCTGGCCCCGGCGCGGGGCGAGCAGCGCGGCGAACTCCTGCGCAACGCGGTTGCGCTGCACATCGAGCGCGGCCAGCAGCGCAGGCCAGCCCGCGTAGCCGAGCGTGAACGCCAGACGCTTGCGATCGAGCGCATCCTCCGGCAGTTCGTGGGTCTGCGCATCGCGCAGCATCTGCAGGCGATTCTCCAGCCGGCGCAGATACCGGTAGGCCTGGCCCAGCGCCGCGCCTTCGGCGTGTCCGACCTGTCGTGCGGCCACCAGCGCGCGCAGCGCGGGCATCAACCGGCGTTCGCGCAATGCAGGTTCGCGTCCGCCGCGAATCAGTTGCAGCGCCTGCACCAGGAATTCGATCTCGCGGATGCCGCCCGGCCCGCGCTTGATGTCATCGGCCAGTTCACGCCGCGCGACTTCGGCGGCGATCGCGGCCTTCATCTCGCGCAGGCCGTCGAGCGCGGTGTAATCCAGATAGCGGCGATAGACGAAGGGGCGCAGCGATTCCAGCCAGCGCTCGCCCGCGTCGATGTCACCGGCGACCGCGCGCGCCTTCAGCCAGGCATAGCGTTCCCAGTCGCGGCCTTCGCGCTGGAAATACTGATCCATGCCGGCGAACGACAGCGCCACCCGCCCGGCATTGCCGAAGGGCCGCAAGCGCAGATCCACGCGATGGCAGAATCCGTCGACGGTCAACTCGTCCAGCAGCTTGGCCAAGCGTTGGCCGAGCCGCGCGAAGTAGTCCTCGGCCGCCAGCGCGCGTGCGCCATCGGATTCGCCGTTCTGTGCGAACGCATAGACCAGATCGACGTCCGAAGAGAAATTCAGTTCGCCGCCACCCAGCTTGCCGAGCCCGAACACCACCAGCCGCTGTTCGCTGCCGTCGGGCGCGCGCACGCGGCCGTGCCGCTGCGCGAATTCCTCTTCGATCGCGGCCAGGCCCGATCGCAGGCATTGCTCGGCCAGGCGCGTGCTGCCCAGCAGGATCGCGTCCACATCCTCCAGCCCGTGCACGTCGCGCCAGATCAAACGGGTGGACTCGGCCGTGCGGTAACGGCGCAACTGCTCCTGCCAGCGCTCGGATTCGCCCGGCTGCAACTGCGGCGCGTCGACGGCCGAAGCGCCGTCGTCACGCAACAGCCTCGCCAGCAGATCGGGTTGCCGGCGCAGGGTTTCGAGTGCGAAGTCGCTCGCCAGCAGCACGCGACCCACGCGCGCGGCGTTGGCCGCATCCTGCAACAGTTCGGCCGAGGATGGCGCACTCTCGCGCAGGCGCGCGAGGCCGCGTTCGATCAGTGCAACGAGATCCGGTTCGTCATGCAGGGAAGCGTTCGGCATGCACCGGATTGTGGCATGGCCGACGCGGTCGATGCCCGGCGGAGCGGATGGGCGCCATGTCGCGCACGCGAACTCAGGCCGCCCGGGACAAATCCGGGAGCTGATCCTCGTGGCGGGGCTGCAGATCGAACTGCGCGGCGAGTTTTTCCAGCAACACCGGCTTGACCTGCTCCATCCCGGAAGGGCCACCGAGATCGGCCAGCGTCACGACCTGCAGGCCCTGGTAGCCGCAGGGATTGATGCGATGCCAGGGCGACAGATCCATCGTCACGTTGAAGGCCAGCCCGTGGAAGGTGCGGCCGTGGCGCACGCGGATGCCCAGCGCACCGATCTTCGCGCCGGCCACGTACACGCCCGGCGCGCCTTCCCTGCGTTCGGCGTGGATGTTCCATTCGCCGCAGGTGTCGATCATCGTCTGCTCGATCTTGCAGACGTACTCGCGCACACCCACTTTCATACGCGGCAGATCGAACAGCGGATAGGCGACGATCTGGCCAGGACCGTGGTAGGTCACCTGCCCGCCGCGATCGACCTGCACCACCGGAATGTCGCCGGCCGCGAGCACGTGTTCCGGCTTGCCGGCCTGGCCGAGGGTGAACACCGGATCGTGCTCCACCAGCCACAGCTCGTCCGGCGTGTGTTCGTCGCGCGCATCGGTGAAGCGCTGCATGGCGCGCCACACCGGTTCATACGGTTGCCGGCCGAGTTCGCGGACGATGACCGGCCGCTTCACAGCGTCCACTTCACTTCCGGATGCGCGCGCAGCGCTTCATGCGCCGCGTCGTACTGCTGGCGATCCCGTGCACGGAAGGCAATGCGCACGGACACGTACTTGCCGTTGGACGAATGCTTCCAGCTGATGTTCTCGTGCAGCACTTCGATGCCGGCCGCATCCAGCAGCCGCGGCAGTTCGGTTTCCAGGCCGGTGTCGGCCGTGCCCATCGCACTCAGCTCGAAGGTGCCGGGGAACTGGAAGCCGTGATCGGGGTTGTCGGACTTGATTTCCATGCCGGGAATTATTGGGTCCGGCCGCGTGAAAACCAAGCGCGGCGCCGGAACGCGGAAGGCCGCGGCGAGCCGCGGCCTTCCCGATGGCCCTTGCAGGGCGATCAGCGCGCCAGCTTGACCAGGCTCGAGGACACCCAGCCCTTGTTGCCGAGTTCGTCCTCGACTTCCCACATCATGCCGTCCTTGTTGCCGGTCGGATACAGCAGCATGCCCGGATCCAGATCGCGCACCGCGCTGCCGGTGCCCTTGGCACTGGCGAACAGGCGGCCCGGCTTGGTCATCTCCACCGCCTGCTGCGCGTTGCTGGCCGAGGCATTGGCCGACACGCCGCCGAGCTGGTCCACCAGTTCGGTGTAGGCCTGCAGATAGGCCAGGGTGATCACCTGTCCGATTTCGGTGTTGGCGTAGCCGCTGACGCCGGCCGCGCCGATGCCGCTGCCGCCGAACAGCGAACCGCTCGCACCCCAGCCGATGTCGGTCTTCTTCGCACTGCCCTCGGCCATGGCGACCTGCTCGGACGAGCGCACGTCGGTGACGGTCAGGACCACGTCCGCGGTTTTCTTCTTGAAGTTCAGGCCACCGACGATCGCGCCGGCGTCCCCGCCGATCAGCCCACCGAGCAGGCCGGTCACCGCGTTGCCGCCCGCGTTGCTGTTCTGCGAGATCAGATCCGGCACCAGCACGTAGTCGGCCGCCTTGATCTGGCCCTTGCCGATGTTGGAACGATTGCGCAGTTCACCGCTGGCGGCCAGGTCGCGTTCGCCCATCGCCGCGTTCATGCCGGCGCCGCGATCGACCAGGGTGAAGCAGCGCGACTTGTTGACGAACACCTTGATGAGCTTTGACGGAGCAGGCAACTGCTGGCCACTCCACCAGTTGACGCCATCTTCCGGCTCGATCACCGAGATGGTGCCCAGCGGCTTGGCGCAGGTGGGAATCGCGGCGGTCTGCTGCTTGCGCGTGTCCTGCGCCGAAGCGGCATGGGCGGCCTGCGCGGCGATCAGCGTGGAAAGCATCAGTGCGGCCGGGACGGCGTGCTTCAACGGGTTCTTCAACATGCAATCGGTCCTGTGGAATGAAGCGTCTTCAGGCTGCGGCAGCGCGCAGGGACGCACCCGGACGCCGTCATGGCGGCCTTTGCCACATCAACGCAGACTGCCGCAGCGTCCGGCCAGCGCGCGCCGGACGCGGACAGACAAAAGCCGCGGTCCACCAGGGCCGCGGCTTGCGCATATCGTGATGAACCGATCAGCGCGCGAGCTGGAACAGGCTCGAGGACACCCAGCCCTTGTTGCCGAGTTCATCCTCCACTTCCCACATCAGGCCGTCCTTGCTGCCGGTCGGGTACAGCAGCATGCCCGGATCCAGATCGCGCACGGCCTTGCCGGTGCCCTTGGAATTGGCGAACAGGCGCCCCGGCTTGCTCATTTCCACGGCCTGCTGCGCGTTGGCGGCCGAAGCACTTTCGGGGAGCCCGCCCATTTCGGTGACCAGATCGGTATATGCCTGCAGATAGGCCAGAGTGATCACCTGTCCGATTTCGGTGTTCGCATAACCACCGACGCCTGCCCCGCCAAGCCCGCTGCCGGAAAACAGTGAGCCGCCCGCGCCCCAACCCATGTCGGTCTTCTTTGCAGTGCCTTCGGCCATCGCCACCTGCTCGGAGGAGCGCACGTCGGTGACGGTCAATACGACGTCGGCGGTTTTCTTGCGGAAGTTCAGGCCGCCGATGATTGCGCCGGCATTGCCGCCCACCAGGCCGCCCAGCAGTCCGGTGATGGCATCGCCACCGGCATTGGCGTTGGCCGACACGAGATCGGGGACGAGCACATAGTCGGCCGCCTTGATCTGTCCTTTGCCCATGTTGGATTGACCCCGCAATTCGCCGGTCGCCGCCAGCGCGCGCTCGCTCATCGCGGCACTCATGCCCACGCCGCGATCGACCAGGGTGAAGCAACGGGACTTGTTGACGAAGGCCTTGATCAGTTTGGACGGCGCGGGCAGTTGCTGCCCGGTCCACCAGTTGACCGTGTCTTCGGGTTCGATGACGGAAATCGATCCCAGCGGCTTGGTGCAGACCGGAATCTCGGCCGTCTTCTGTTTGCGGGTTTCCTGCGCCGAGGGCGCGGCCAGCGCGGCCCAGGAGCACAGCACAAGCAGTGCCGCCGGTACGAGGATGATGGGGTTCCTTGAATGAAGCTGAGGCATTTCCGTGTCCATGTGGATGAGGTGGATCGCGACCGCGCGTGCGGCAAGCGGATGCCGATCCTAGTCGGTGACTGTCGGCCTCCCTTTGGCCGGCTTTGTCCACTGCGCGCCTTTCGAAATCACACGCCATAATGGGAGCTTCCCATCGCGCGATCCCTGCATGCCCTTCCTGTTGATCAGCGTCCTGTGCAGCGTGCTGGTGTCGGTCTGGCTCAAGCTCGCGCAGCGGCGCGGCATTCCGATGCCACCGGTGATCCTGTGGAATTACGTGACCGCGCTGGCGATGTGCCTGCTGTGGCTCCATCCGCCCCTGCAGCAACTGCGCGATCCGCATACCCCGCGGTGGACGCTGACACTGCTGGCGGCGCTGCTGCCGACGATCTTCCTGGCGATGGCCGCCTCGGTGCGCATCGCCGGCATCGCGCGCACCGACGTGGCGCAGCGGCTGTCATTGGTGGTGTCGCTGGGCGCGGCGTTCCTGTGGTTCGGCGAACGCGCCGACGGCCTGAAACTCGCCGGGCTCGCGATCGGACTGCTGGCGATCCTCTGCATCGTTTCGCGGCCGCGCTCGGCGCAGCCCGCACCGGATCGGCGCGCCGCGTGGCTGCTGCCGCTGGTGGTGCTGCTCGGATACGCCGGCGTCGACATCCTGCTCAAGCGCATCGCCATCGACGGCACTCCCTTCGCCGCCTCGTTGACCGTCGCCTTCCTGGGGGCGCTGGCGATCATGACCATCATCGAAGTACATCGTGCACTGCGCACGCACGCATCATTCGATCCGCGCGCGCTGCTTGCCGGTGTGCTGGTCGGCGCGAGCAATTTCGCCAACATCTTCTTCTACGTCCGGGCGCATCGCGCATTGCCGGACCATCCGGCTGTCGTGTTCGCGAGCATGAACCTGGGCGTGGTGGTGATCGGCACCCTGGTCGGCGTGTGGGCATTCAAGGAGCGGCCGAGCCGGCTCAATCATGCCGGCATCGCGCTTGCCGTCATTGCCATGGTGACGATCGCGCTGAGCCTGCGCGGCTGATCGCCATCACGGACCGCGGCGCGGCCCCATCAGCCTAGTGAAGGCCTCGTGCTGGTAGCGGCTCATGCGCAGCTGCTGGCCGGTGTCCATCGTGACCACGTGATGGCCGTTGAACCACGGCTGGATGTTGCGCACGCGCCGCACGTTGATGATCGCCGAGCGGTGGATTCGCACGAAGTGGCGCGGATTCAGCTTCTCCGACAATGACGCCATCGTCTCGCGCAGCTCATGGCTGCGCGTGCCGAGATTGATCTGCACGGTATTGCGGTGGGCGCGAATCCATACGATGTCATCCACCGGCACCAGGAGCACCTGCTCGTCCTCGCGCACCGGGATGCGGTCCAGGTAATCGTCACGCTGCCGCAGTGCTTCCAGGGCCTGCAGGATGCGCGTGGCGTCCAGCGGTCCGCCTGCGCGGCTGGCCGTGATGCGCGCCTTCGCGCGGCGCAGCGTGTCGGCGAATCGATCCCGGCTGAAAGGCTTGACCAGATAATCGACCGCGTTGGCTTCGAATGCGCGCACGGCGTATTGCTCGAATGCGGTGACGAAGATCGTGGCCGGCATGCGATCGGCGCCGACCGTCGCAACGACGTCCAGTCCGGTCATGGCCGGCATCTGGATGTCGAGGAAAGCCAGATCCGGCGCCTCGGTGCGCAGCGTCGCCACCGCAGTCACGCCATCGCCGCACTCGCGTATCACGCCGACATCCGGATCTTCCTGCAGCAAGCGCACGATCGCATGGCGCGCGATCGGTTCGTCATCAGCCACCAGCACCGACAGCTTCATGCGGGCACGTGCTCGGGCGCGCCATCGGGATCTTCATGCGCATGGAATGGCAACCGGATGCGGCAGGCCACCCCCTGCGGCCACAGCATGTCCAGCCGCAGTTCCGCCTGTTCGCCATACAACTCGCGCAGGCGCAGGCGAGCGTTCGACAGACCGATGCCGTGGCCGTCCTTCGCCGGTGAGTCGAGTTCGCTGTTGTGGTTGCGTACGTCGATCACCAGTTGCCCGTTGTCGCGGCGTGCATCGACTTCGATGCGATCACTGCCCACGCGCTGGCCGATGCCGTGGCGGATGGCATTTTCCACCAGCGGTTGCAGCAACAGGCTGGGCACCGCGGCGTCCAGGATGCCCGGCTCGACATGGATGCGTGTTTCCAGTCGATCGCCGTAGCGCCTGCGCTGGATGCCGAGATAGAGATCGAGCAGTTCGAGTTCGCGCCGCAGGCTGATTTCCTGGCCGTCGTAGTCTTCGAGAAACGCGCGCAGCAGTTCGCTCAGCCGCAACAGCATGTCTTCGGCCGACAACGTGTCCTCGTCCAGCAGCGTCACGATCGCATGCAGCGTGTTGAACAGGAAGTGCGGCTGCAACTGCGTCTTGAGCACCTGCAACCGCGACTTGGCCAGTTCGGCCGCCAGTTCGCTCGCTTCCAGCGCGCGCCGCGCCTGTTCGGCGCGATGGTGCAGCGAATGCTGGATGGTCACCAGCGCGCCATAGGTCAGCAATCCAATCGCGAAATGCCGGCCGACGAAGTACCCGAGCTGGGTGCCGAAGGAGCCCGGCTCGAACAGGGTCGACACCGCCGCGCCGATGATCAGCGCCAGCCAGGTGATCGCCGAGCCGGCAAGAATGTGGAAGCCCAGCGCACGCGCGCGGAACGGCATCGGCAGTGGATGGCGGCGCGCAATCCTGAACACCCACGGGGCCAGTCCGGCCCAGGTGTACCACTGCACCATCGACCAGCGCAGGTAATCGGTCAGTGCCCAGACGTGACCATCCAGCAGCACGTCCTGCAGGAAACCCTGCACCGCGAACACCAGCGCCACCGCCGTCCACAGGGCCAGATAGCGTCCCACGCTCATTTCGTTGTCGCCCAGCCGGATGTTCATCGCATCGGTTCCGCATTGACCTGCGCATCCTAAGCAGCCGGTGCGACGGTTGAAAGTCCGCATTCGCGCGACTACGAACCGGCACGCCATCTCGACGATTCGTCCCGGATCGCTTGCGAGCGCTCCGGCGTCCGCGGCTTCATGGGCCGCGCCGCTGCATTCCGCGCGGCCCGCACCGGAGCATCGCCATGCACTCGATTCGATTCCTGTTCCTGTTCCTGCTGCCGTTGTACGCCACCGCGCAGGAATCCCCGGGCCAGCTTCGCTATCTGGACATCGTCAATCGATCACACAACAGCATCGTGTCGGTGTCGATGGTGGACACGGGTGGATCGGACTTCCGCGATCTCCCGCTGGGCGCTCCGCTGCAGGGCGGTGGAAATGCGGCCACGGTGCCGGTGCGTGCGCCGTCCTGCCGGCAGGATCTGCGCGTGGTTTTCCGCGATGGGCGCTCGGTGATCTATCGCGAGATCGACCTGTGCCGATCCCGGACCGTCCGCATCATGCCGCCGCGCGGACGCGACGCGGATCGATCATTGGCCAATCAATGATGGCGTTCGTCCGAACGCCTGTAGTGCCGGGCGCGGCGCAACGATCATCCACGAGAAAACGGACGCGGACGTCTTCCCGATTTCCGATTACCGATTTCGTGTTTTCGCTTACCGGCTCCGTTCCCGAGCAACTCTCAAAGCGTCGCGCACGATCGCTCGCTGCCCGAGGGCGTTGCGCCCGGTGCGGTGACCTTGCGGATCGCGGCGACGAAATCGGCCACGTTGTAGGGCTTGGCAAGCAGGATGGTCGAAGCGTCGACGCGGATGTCGCCGCCATAACCACTGACCACCAGATAGGGAATGCCGCGGCGCTTGAGCGCGTCGGCCACCGGCCACGACGGCGTGCCGTTGAGGTTGTGATCGAGGATGGCCAGATCCCACGGGCGATCGGCGATGCAGGCCAGCGCCTGTTCCACGTGCGTGGCGATGACCACGGCATTGGCGCCCATGTCGTCGGCGATGTCGACCACCAATTCGGCGACGAGCGTTTCGTCCTCGATCACGAGGACGTTCTTGCCTGCGAGCAACGATTCCATAGCCCTTCCCTCTGCCGAGCGCCAGTGCGATGCAGTGCGAGCGCCGGTTCCGCGAAACGGCGAGAGTGCGTTACGCTCCCCCTGCACGCTACAGTAAGCCCGGCCGATGTTTGCGCAGTGTGAAGCCGGTTCGGTTGGACCAGGGGGCACCGCATGCGGATTCTCGAAGTGTCGCGTTCGTTCCGTTCACAGGCGTGGCGCGGGTATTTCCTCGGCGTGACGCTGTCGCTGCTGGCGGTGTGGGCGCGCTTCCATGTCGGCGATGCGCTGCAGGGCTCGCCCTTCCTCGTGTCGCTGATCGCGGTGCTCATCACCGTCTTCCTGGGCGGCCTGGGCGCGGGCATCATGGCCGCGGTGCTGTCGGGCCTGCTGTGCCAGTACTTCTTCCTGCCGCCCGCGCATTCGCTCGTGCTGCAATGGCCCGATGGCTGGGTCGCGATGTGTTTCTACTGGGGCACCGCGGTGCTGATCATCGCGCTGGTGCACGGCATGTTCCTCGCCTACGAGAAACAACTGCAGAGTGATGAAGCGCTGCGTGATCTCAACCGCGATCTCGAACGCCGCGTCGCCGAACGCACCGCCGCGCTCGAAGCCGAGATCCGCGAACGCAGCGCGGCGCAGGGACAGGTGCGGCAATTGCAGAAGATGGAATCGCTCGGCCAGTTGACCGGCGGCATCGCGCACGATTTCAACAACATGCTGGCGATCATCATCGGCTCGCTCGACATGGCCAAGCGCCGCCTCACCGGCGAAGAACATCCGCGACTGGCCACCAGCCTGGAGAACGCAACGCAGGGCGCACAGCGCGCCGCGCTGCTGACCGCGCGGCTGCTTGCATTCTCGCGGCAGCAGCCGCTGGCGCCGCTGGCCGTGGACGCCAACAAGCTGGTGAGCGGGATGTCCGAACTGCTGCGCAGGACGATCGGCGAACAGATCCGCGTGGAGACCGTGCTCGCAGGCGGCTTGTGGCAGGCCTATGCCGATGCCGCGCAGCTCGAGCACTGCCTGGTCAACCTCGCGGTCAACGCGCGCGATGCGATGCCCGAGGGCGGCAGGCTCACCATCGAGACGGCCAACGCCGAACTGGATTTCCGCTACGCCAACCAGCACGAGGATGTGGAGGAAGGACAGTACGTGCTGATCTGCGTCAGCGACACCGGCGTGGGCATGCCGCCGGAGGTGATCGATCGGGCGTTCGATCCGTTCTATACGACCAAGGGCGTCGGCAAGGGCACCGGGCTGGGATTGAGCCAAGTGTATGGTTTCATCAAGCAGTCCGGCGGACACGTCAAGATCTATTCGGAGATCGGCCAGGGCACGACGGTCAAGCTGTACCTGCCGCGTCATGTCGCCCAGCCGGTGCCGCGCGCGCGGGCCGATCAGGAATCGGTCACTCCGCCCGCCGGGCAGATCGAGACGATCATCCTGGTGGTCGAGGACGAAGCGGCCGTGCGCCACATGACCGTGGATGCATTGCGCGAGCTGGGCTATACGGTGATCCAGGCCTCCGATGCGAACCAGGCGTGGGAACAGCTCGCGGTGCAGCCGCGCATCGATCTGCTGTTCACCGACATCGTCATGCCCGACACCAATGGGCGCGTGCTCGCCGACAAGGCCACCGAACTGCGCCCGGATCTGAAGGTGCTCTACACCACCGGCTACACGCGCAACGCGGTCGTGCACAACGGCATGCTCGATGCGGGCGTTGCATTCCTGCCCAAGCCGTTCACCCTGGAACAGTTGGCGCTCAAGGTGCGCGAAGTGCTCGATGGGCGTGGATCGAACCGGCGCGGCTGAGCCGAATCCGTTCCCGCACGATGCACACGAAAAAGCCGGCTTTCGCCGGCTTTTCGCCAATCCGGTGCGGGGATCTCAATCCGTTTCCCACCACATCCAGAACGCATCCCACAGCCGCTTGAAGAAGCCGGCTTCCTCGACGGCATTGACCGCCACCAGCGGCGCTTGCGCGACGACCTTGCCATCGAGCGTGACGGTGACCTGGCCGATCGACTGCCCCTTGGCAATCGGAGCGACCAGCGTCCGCGGCACGTTCATCGCCGGCTTCAGATGGCCATAGCGGCCGCGCGGCACGCTGACCAGCAGCGGCTGCGATACGCCCAGCTGCACTTCCTTGGCCTGGCCCTTCCACACGCGCTGGCTGGCGATCACCTTGCCCGGTTCGTACAGGCGATGGGTCTCGTAGAAGCGGAAGCCCCAGTTGAGCAGCGCCAAGCTGTCATCGGCGCGCTGCTTCTCCGAGGTGGAGCCCATCACCACCGCGATCAGGCGCTGGTCGCCGCGCTTGGCCGAACTCATCAGGCAATAGCCCGCGCCCGAATGGTGGCCGGTCTTGATGCCATCGACGCTGCTATCGCGCCACAGCAGCAGGTTGCGGTTCGGCTGCGTGATCGTGCCGACGGTGAATTCCTTGATCTTGTTGAACGCGTAGGTGTCCGGGTAATCACGGATCAGCGCGCGGCCCAGCAGGGCCAGGTCGTACGCCGTCGAATAATGTTCCGGCGCGGACAGGCCATGCGCGTTGACGAAGTGCGAGCCCTTCATGCCGATCTTCGCGGCGTAGTTGTTCATCAGCGAAGCGAAGGCTTCCTGGCTGCCGGCGGCATGCTCGGCCAGCGCGATCGCGGCATCGTTGCCGGACTGCACGGCCATGCCCTTTTCCATGTCGAGCAGCGGCGCGGTCTGGTTGACGGCGAATCCGCTGTAGCTGCCGTCGGTGGCCGCGCCGCCTTCGCGCCACGCGCGCTCGCTCATCATCACCTGATCATCGGGACGAATCTTGCCGTTCTTCTGTTCGGCGGCCAGCACGTACGACGTCATCACCTTGGTGATGCTGGCCGGCTCCACGCGCTGCTGATGGTTCTCGCCCGCAAGCACCTGTCCGGTGGTGTAGTCCATCAGCACCCACGCCGTGCCCACGGGCTTGGGCGGAGGCGGAATGGCCACGGTTTCATTGGCCGGCGCGGCCGGTGCAGGCGCCGGAACAGGCGCGGTCTGCGCGATTGCCGCGCCAAAGGCGGCAGTGGCCAGGGCGGCCAGGGCGAAACGGAACTTCATCTGGTGCGGACTCCTGAAGGGCACGCGGCCCATTCGACGAAGGTGACATTGTAGGGACACGCCTGCATCACGGAAGCCCCGGATGCACGCGCCGATCGAATCATTCGCGCACGATCTGCGGCCGTCCGAAACCCAGACCGGCGATGCGGCCGGCCAGTTCATCGGCGCGCGCCGCATCGCTGGCATCCACGCGCAGCCGCCACATCACCCGGCCGTCGCGGGTCACGTCACTCAGACGCGCATCGGCGATGCCGGCCGCGACCAGGCGGGCCAGCGCGCGATCGGCATTCTCACGACTGGCGAAGCTGCCGACCTGCAGCTGCAGCGCCTGGCCGAGCGGCCGGGACGGGGCAACCGCCGAGGCCGCCCGGGCCTCCCCGTTCACCGGGCTCGCAGCCGCTGCGGGTGCGTCACCGATGCGGGTGAACGTCAGGCGCTCGTCGTCCTTGGCATCGCGCTTGCCATCGGCAGCACGCTGCACGGTGGCCGGCTTTCCAGTGGCGATGCTCACGCCGTTGGCCTGCATCCATTGATCGAAACGATCGGCGCTGGCCGGTTGTCCCGGAGTGGCGACGGCGTAATAACGGCGCGCGGTGTCGCCGGTCGCCTGCGACGCCGGTGTGGACGCGGCCACCGCCGTCGAAGGAGATGCCGGCAACCGCTCGACCAGTCCGTCCATGCCGCTGCGCGCGGGTGCGGGTGCGGGCGCAACCGCCGTGGCGACACGCGACGCATCGACCGCATCGCCCGGCGCGAGCGCACGCACTTCGACCCGTCCCGTGCCGCGCTGGGTGATGCCGAGTTTGACCGCCGCCGCGTAGCTCAGATCGATCACGCGTCCGTCATGGAAGGGGCCGCGATCGTTGACGCGCACCACCACCGACTTGCCGTTGTCCAGATTGGTGACGCGCGCGAAGCTCGGCAGCGGCAGCGTCTTGTGCGCGGCGGTGAATGCGTACATGTCGTACACCTCCTGGTTGGAGGTGCGGCGCCCATGGAACTTGTTGCCGTAGTACGACGCGGTGCCGGTCTCGACATAATCGCGGGTGTCATCGAGCACGCGGTATTGCTTGCCGAGCACGCTGTAGGGCGAGCGGTTGCCGATCGGCGATCGCGGCAGGGCGGTGACGATGGGTTCGCTGATGCAGTCCAGATCCGGCAGATGATCCGGCGTGGTGTCGGCGACGCCGGGCGCGTAGAGGCCGCCGGCCGTGTAATTGCCGCGCTTGGATGGATCCTCCTGCGCCGGCGCGTAGAACGAGCAGTCCTTGCCCGGCTTGGCGCCCGGTGCATGGACGATGCCCGATGCACCCGCGTTGCCGCCGCCGATCGCGGAGGGAGAAGACTTCTTCGGCGCCGTGCTGCAGGCCGCCAGTGCAAGCGTGAGCAGCGCGGGCAGCAACCACCTCATGCGGGCGGAATCTCTTTGCCGGCGATCGCCTGCGAGAGCTGGTACACCGCCATCGCATACATCTTGGAGTTGTTGTAGCGGGTGATCGCGTAGTAGTTCTGGAAGCCGAGCCAGTACTGCTTGCCGGTGCTGCCTTCGAGCGAGACCAGCGTGGCGGTGGCATCCGGCGCCACCGGATCGAGCGGCCGATAGCCACGCTCGGCCAGTTGCGGCAGCGTGTAGTCCGGCGTCCACGTGTCGGGATTGAACTCCGGATAGCCCGGTTGCAGCTCGGCGCGTGCAACCACCGGCCCGCCCGGCACCCAGCCGCCGCGCTCGCCGCCCTTCTTCCGGAAATAGTTGGCGACCGAGGCGAACACGTCATCGACGCTGTTGAACAGGTCGCGGCGTCCATCGCCATCGCCATCCACGGCGAATTCGCGGTAGCTCGACGGCATGAACTGGCCCATGCCCATCGCGCCGGCATAGCTGCCGATCAGCGAGGTGATGTCCAGCTTCTCTTCGCGGCCGAGCGCGAACAACTGCGCCAGCTCGTCGCGGAAGAACTGCTCGCGGCGGTACTCGTAGGCGGCGCGCTCGGGATTGCCGCTGCGCGGATAGCGGAACGCCAGCGTATACAGCGCATCGAGCACGCGGTGCTTGCCGACGTAACCGCCGTAACTGGTTTCCACGCCGATGATCGCGACGATGATCTCGGCCGGCACGCCATAGGCGCGTTCTTCGCGCGCGAGCGCTTCGCGATGCCTGGCGAGGAAGGCGCGGCCGCCTTCGATGCGGGTGGAGGTGATGAAGTTGGGACGGTATTCGCTCCACGGCTTGACCCGTTCGGCCGGGCGCGACATCAGCGCGACCACGTCATCGCGGAACTGCGCCTGCGAGAGCACCGCATCGATGTACAGCGGATCGATGCCGTAGCGCGCGGCGGTGTCGCGGATGAAGCTGGCGCGCGCGGTGGCGAAGTCTTCCTGCACGATCACCGGCGTGTCGTTGATGCGCTCGACCGAAGTTTCGGCCGGCGTGACCGGCGGCGGCGCGGCACTGGCCGTGTGGGCGGAAGACGGAGGCCTGGGCTGCGTCGCGCAGGCGACGAGGCCGAGGGTCAGCAGGCAGACAAAGGCGCGTCGAATCATCGGCGCGAGGGTAGCACGACACTTCCGCGGGATCGTGAAGCGCCGCTGTGATCCGGATTGCGGATCCAGTGCGTGTTCATGGTCCACCCACTGCGCATGCACTGCGCATGCACTGCGGCGACACGTCGTCGATCGCGTGCGGCTCAGTACCCGTGCACGGGCCGGTGCGCGCGCACGGCCATCACCAGGCCCAGTCCGGCCAGCAGCGACACGGCCGAAGTGCCGCCATAGCTGAGCAACGGCATCGGCACGCCGACCACGGGCAGCAGGCCGGAAATCATGCCGCCATTGACGATGACGTAGACGAAGAACGCCAGTCCGAGCGAACCGGCAAGCAGGCGCGAATACGTGTCGCGCGCTTCGATTGCGATCCACAGGCAGCGTCCCACCACGAACAGGTACAGCGCCAGTACGACCGCCACGCCGATCCATCCGAATTCCTCGGACAGCACGGCGAAGATGAAGTCGGTCGTGTGTTCGGGCAGGAAATCCAGGTGCGATTGCGATCCTTGCCCCCAGCCCTTGCCGGAGAGTCCCCCCCCGCCGATCGCGATCTTGGACTGGATGATGTTCCAGCCGGTGCCGAGCGGATCGTTCTCCGGATTGAGGAAGGTCAGGATGCGATCCTTCTGGTAGGGACGCAGCAGCCAGAACCATGCAACCGGCGCGGCCGCGGCGACGCTGCCCACGCCCACGCCGACCCACCACCACGGCAGTCCCGCCAGCAGCAGGGCGAACACGCCGCTGGCGGCCACCAGCATGCCGGTGCCGAAATCCGGTTGCAGCAGGATGAGGCCCGTGGGAATGCCGATCAGCACGCCGGCCACGACGACGGTGAGGAAACGCGGCGGCAATGGTTCGCGATGCAGATACCAGGCCATCATCATCGGCAGCGTCATCTTCAGCAGTTCCGACGGCTGCAGGTAGAACAGCTTCAGATCAATCCAGTGGCGTCCGTGCTTGCCGGTGCCGATGAACAGCACCAGCAGCAGCGGCAACAGCGACAACGCGAATGCGCCGGGCGTCCAGCCGCGCAGACGCACCGGCGATACGCGCGAGAGGCCCCACATCGCCGCCAGACCGACCGCGAACCGCGCGCCCTGCGCCAGCACCAGCCGCGTGCCCTGCGTTTCACCGCCGGCGCTGTAGAGCACCGACAAGCCGATCACCATCAGCGCGCACAACGCACCGAGCAGCGGCCAGTCCAGCGTGCGCAGCACGTGTCGGGCGAGATCGATCAGCCAGCGCAGGATGTCGGTCATGGGCGTGCGAACCGGAAGCCGGCATGTTCAGCGCGCTGCGGCGCGCATGCGCCCCCCGCTGAGAACGTGGATGGAATCGCGCATCGCCGATGCATGGAAGCGGGCTTCATCAGCGGCCCCGTTCCGTTGGCGCGGCCGGAGCACGCGCGTTGGTCGAGGGCGCAGTCACCGGCGCGGCCGGCTGCGTGGATGACGGGGTCGGTGCATTCACCGGAGCGATCGTGGCCTCGCCTGCGGTTGCCGGTTCCCCGTTCCCGGGTTCCGGTGGAAGGGTGCCCTCCAATGGTTCGGCTTCCGGCATCGTGCCCAGCAGATGCGCATCAAGAATCTTGCGCGCGATCGGTGCGGCGGTGCTGCCGCCGTAGCCGCCGCCTTCCACCGCGATCGCCACCGCAATCGTCGGCGCATCGGCGGGCGCGAATCCGACGAACAGCGAACGATGGCGCAGATGCATCGGCAGGCTTTTCGGATTGACCGCCGCGGTGCCGCGCCGGCTCACCACCTGCGCCGTGCCGGTCTTGCCCGCGATCGCGTAACTGGCGCCGCGCGCCATCGCAAAGCCGGTGCCGCCCGGGCGCATCGTGTCCATCATGCCTTCGCGCACCACCTGCACGTGCGCGGGATTGGGACTGATCGGTCGCGGCGGCGTGACCTGCAACGGCGTCCACGTGCCGTCGAATCCGGTACGCATCTCGCGCACCAGGTGCGGCTGCCGCAGGTTGCCGTCGGCGATCCCGGCGATCGCGCGCACCAGTTGCAGCGGCGTCACCTTCCAGTCGCCCTGCCCGATGCTGATGTTCACCGTGTCGCCCGGATACCAGCGCTCCTTGCGGTTCTTCAGCTTGACCGCCGGCGAAGGCAGGATGCCGCCGATCTCGCCCTTGAGATCGATGCCGGTCGGCTCGCCGAAACCGTAGCGCGTCATGTACTCGTCGAAGCGTTCGATGCCCATGTCCAGCGCGAGGCGGTAATAATACGTATTGACCGATTGGGCGATCGACTTGCGCAGATCGGTCCAGCCGTGTCCGCCGCGATGCGCATCGCCCCAGCCACGGCGCGTGCCCGGCAGATAGAACATGCCGGTCGAGAGCACCTTGTCTTCCGGTCGCCGCGCGCCGCTGTCCAGGCCGGCCAGCGCAATCAGGGGCTTCAGCGTCGAACCCGGCGCCACGCCGCCCAGCACCAGGCGATTGAACTGCGGACGCGAAGGGCTTTCGTTGAGCGCCTTGAAGTCGCGGCTGGAGATGCCGTTGACGAAAAGATTCGGGTCATAGCTCGGCAGGCTGACCATTGCCAGGATTTCGCCGGTGCGCGGATCCACCGCGATCGCCGATCCCTCGTTCTCGCCGAACGCGGCCACCATCGCGCGCTGCAGATCCAGATCGATGCTCAGGCGCAGATCGGTGCCAGCCACCGCGGGCACCCGGCCCAGCACGCGCAGCGCGCGGCCTTCCACGTTGGTCTCGACCTTTTCGTAACCGACGCGGCCACGCAGCGCTTCATCGTAGAAACGTTCCAGCCCGGTCTTGCCGATATGGGTCAGCGCCGCGTTGCCTTCGCCCAGCGCTTCCAGATCCTTCTCGTCGATGCGGCCGACATATCCGATGATGTGGGCGAACAGTTCGCCATAGGGATAGCGGCGCGTCAGATACGGCACCAGCTCCACGCCGGGAAAACGCCAGCGATCCACGGCGAAACGCGCCATTTCCTCTTCGGTGACGCGCAGCTTCAGCGTGATCGGACGGAAGCCGCGCGTGGCCTTGCGGGTGGCCTCGAAGCGCTGGACGTCTTCGGGATCGAGCACGACGATCTCGCCCAGTTCGCGGATCAGGCGCGCCGGATCACCGGCCTTGTCGGGAATGACGTCGAGGCGGAACGCCGGCACGTTCTCGGCCAGCAGCCGGCCGCGCCGATCGTAGATGGCGCCGCGTCCGGGCACGACCGGCTGCGGCTTGATGCGATTGGCTTCCGAGCGCGTCGCGTACTCGGCGTGATCGAGCACCTGCAGCTTGAAATACCACCCGGCCAGCACGATCAGCGAGAACGCGACCACGATAAAACCGAGCATGGCGCGGCGGCGGAACTGCTCGGCCTCGGCGTGCGGATTCTTGCTGATGCGGCGCTGGATCATCGTCAACTACGCCGGTTCTGCCGCAGCGCGTCCAGCAGGATGTAGACCAGGGGCCACAGCAACATGCCCAGCAGCGGCGCCCACCAGTAATTCCACGGCAGCATCGGTTCGCGCAGGATCCAGTGGATGGCGGCATCGACGATGCGATCGTTGAGCAGCAGGCCGCCGATGGCCAGCGCCTGCTGCGACAGCGGGAAGAAACGCAGGCGCAGACGGAAGCGCTGCAGGATGAAGCTCATGATCACCAGCCGCAGCGCCTGTTCGCCGAGCAGGCTGCCGAACATCAGGTC
Organism: Pseudomonadota bacterium; assembly: GCA_023390905.1. Taxonomy (GTDB): domain Bacteria; phylum Pseudomonadota; class Gammaproteobacteria; order Xanthomonadales; family Xanthomonadaceae; genus Pseudoxanthomonas_A. The sequence goes on from JAEWBY010000047.1 coordinate 49,398, forward strand.
CGCGATCACGCCGAGCAGCATCGCGAACCCCAGGCCGACACGCTCGGGGGTTTCGATCACCCAGTACGCCAGCACCAGCGCGAGCCAGTACGGGCGCAGCGGCTGCAACGCGGCGGGCAGCGGCAACAGGCCCAGCAGCAGGGCGATGATCAGGCTGACCGGCAGGATCCAGCCGCGACCGCGAAACCGGCTCATCGGCTCGGCTCCGGCGTGGCGGGCACGGTCGCGGGCGTCTGTTCGGGCGCCGGGGGAGACCCGGCCGATTCGGCCGCCGATGGCGCGGCCGGTCCCGCCGCCCGCGTCGCGGCTGGCGGGACCGTGGCTGGCAGGGTGGCGCGCGCGCGCCCGGCCGCCGGCGCATCGCCCGACACCGGCGCGGATTCGCGCGATGATGTGATGACGGGCATGCGCAACGGTGGCGCCGAACGCAGGAGCAATACGTCGCGCCCGCGATCCAGCCGCGCGGCCGGCCGCACCGTGCCGATCAGGAACGCATGGCTTTCATCCGGGCGCAGGCCGGTCACCGTGCCGACCGGGAATCCCGCAGGAAAGCGCCCGCCGAGCCCGGAAGTCACCACCACATCACCGACCTTCACCCCGCTGTTGAGCGGGATGTCGGCCAGTTCGAGCACATCGCTGCGCCCGCGCCCGTAGGCGATCAGGCGCACGCCGCTGCCCGAGATCACCACCGGCACCGCGTGATCCGGATCGGTCAGCAGCAGCACGATCGAATAGGCGGGCGTGACCTTGATGATCTGCCCGACCAGGCCACCGGCATCGATTACCGGCTGGCCCACCCGCACGCCGTCCGCGCTGCCCTGGGCAAGCATCAGGCGCTGGCGGGTGGGATCCAGATCGATGTTGAGGATCGGCGCAAGCTGCACGTCGAGACCGCGCGTTTCGGCCACGCCGAGCAGCGCGCGAAGCTGCACGTTGTCGGCGGCGGCGGTGCTCAGGCGGGTCAGGCGCGCGTTGGCGATCAGCAGCTCGTTACGCAGTTCGCGGTTTTCTTCCATCAGACGCGTGCGCGAGACGGCGTCGTCCTTCACCCGCGTGCCGAGCCGGCCGGGCAGACCGGCCAGCCACCACATCGGCTGCGCGACGATGCCGACCTGATCGCGCGCCCGCTGCAGCCAGCCGCCGCGGTGATCGAGCACGATCAGCGTGATCGCCAGCGCGAGGTAGGCCAGCAGGCGCAGCGTGCTGGCGACTTCGCCGGGGCGGGTGGCAACGGGAGGACCGGCGTAGGGAGGCACTATCGGAAGCCGGGTATCGGCAATGGGGATTCGGGAATGGAAAAGCCGCGGCCGAAGCTGCGGCTGACAAGCCAACACCAGCACAAATCAAGGCGGGGCGGCGAGTCGGGCAGACGGAGCATGTTGGCCATTCCCGATTTCCGACTCCCCATTCCCGGCTCACTCCGGCGCGAAGAACTCGTTGCCGTGCATGTCGACCAGTTCGAGCGCACGGCCACCGCCCCGGGCCACGCAGGTCAGCGGGTCATCGGCGACCTGCACGTGCAGGCCGGTTTCCTCGCTGATCAGGCGGTCCAGATCGCGCAGGAGCGCGCCGCCGCCGGTCAGGACGATGCCGCGCTCGGCCACGTCGGCGCACAGTTCCGGCGGCGTCTGTTCCAGCGCCAGCTTGACCGCGCTGACGATGCCGGACAGCGGTTCGTGCAGGGCTTCGAGCACTTCGTTGGAGTTGATCTTGATGACCTTGGGCACGCCCTCGGCCAGATTGCGGCCCGAGATTTCCAGTTCCTGCACTTCCGGTTGCGGATAGGCGCAGCCGATTTCCAGCTTGATGCGCTCGGCGGTGGCTTCACCGATCAGCATGCCGTGGTTGCGGCGCACGTAATTGGTGATGGACTCGTCGAAGCGGTCGCCGCCGATGCGCACCGACTGCGAGTAGACGATGCCGTTCAGCGAGATGACCGCCACTTCGGTGGTGCCGCCGCCGATGTCGATGACCATCGAACCGCGCGCCTCGGTGACCGGCATGCCCGCGCCGATGGCGGCGGCCATCGGCTCCTCGATCAGGTAGACATCGCGCGCGCCGGCCTCCTCGGCCGATTCCTTGATGGCGCGGCGCTCGACCTGGGTCGAACCGGCCGGCACGCACACCAGCACGCGCGGGCTCGGGCGCAGCACGCGGGACTTGTGCACCTTCTTGATGAAGTACTTCAGCATCGCCTCGGTGTAGGTGAAATCGGCGATGACGCCGTCCTTCATCGGGCGGATGGTGGTGATGTGGCCGGGCGTGCGCCCGAGCATCTGCTTGGCTTCGGCACCGACCGCCGCGACCGAGCGGGATCCGCCGATGGCGCGATCCTGGCGCACCGCCACGACCGACGGCTCGTTCAGCACGATGCCCTGTCCGCGCACGTAGATGAGGGTATTGGCCGTGCCCAGGTCGATGGACAGGTCATTGGAGAACATGCCGCGGAGCTTTTTGAACATCGAGGGGATAATCCTGCTGGTGGCGGAATCGCGCTGGATGGCGATTTTTTGCGCACGAAACGAAGTCGGCTAGCCTAGCAATCCACCTGTGCGCGGGCAAGGAAAAATCTTGTAAATCGCGGTAAATCCTGCGCTGCCGATCATCTCGCCGAAGCGATCCGCGACACGTGTCGCGCCCCCGTTTCCACGCGCCCGGCGATCACCAAGGCTGGCCCGTTCGGCGGCCAGCCGGTAATCTGTGCAGTTGCGCGTCCGGCCTGGACCGCGTTCACCTGGATCCCGCGTTCCAGCCTGCGCCGCCCTCCGGGACAGGCGCCCAACTGCCGAGCCTTGCCGATGTCCGCACTGATTTGTGGTTCCCTCGCCTACGACACCATCATGGTGTTCCCGGACCAGTTCAAGAACCACATCCTGCCGGACAAGGTGCACATCCTGAACGTGTCGTTCCTGGTCCCGCGCATGCGCCGCGAATTCGGTGGCTGCGCCGGCAACATCGCCTACAACCTCAAGCTGCTGGGCGGCGACCCGATTCCGATGGCGACCGTGGGCCAGGATTTCGGTCCCTATCGCGAGCATTTCCAGGAACAGGGCATCAACCTGAGCCAGGTCAAGGTGATCGATGAGCTGTTCACCCCGCAGGCCTTCATCACCACCGATCACGACAACAACCAGATCACCGCGTTCCATCCCGGCGCGATGATGCGCAGCTACGAGAACCACGTGAAGGACGTGCCGGGCGTGAGCTTCGGCATCGTCAGCCCGGATGGGCGCGAAGGCATGCTGCAGAACGCCGCCGAATTCGCCGAGGCCGGCATCCCGTTCATCTTCGATCCGGGCCAGGCGATGCCGTTGTTCAACGGCGAGGAACTGCGCCATTTCATCGAACTGGCCAACTACGTCACCGTCAACGATTACGAATCCAACCTGCTGCAGGAACGCACCGGCTGGAGCGAGGCCGACATCGTGCAGCGCGTCAGGGCCTACATCACCACGCGCGGCCCGCACGGCTCGCAGATCCACACGCCCGAAAAAACCTATGAGATTCCGCCGGCGCACGAACGCCGCGTGACCGATCCGACCGGCTGCGGCGACGCCTTCCGCGCCGGCCTGATCTTCGGCATCGAAAAGGGCTACGACTGGCTGACCATCGGCCGCATGGGCAATCTGATGGGCGCGCTGAAGGTCGAACATCCCGGCACGCAGAACCAGCGCTTCGACTTCGACGAATTCAACGAGCAGTTCAAGCAGCAGTTCGGCTACGCGCTCTGACGCTCTGACGCGCGCGGCGCGCCCGGGGCGCGGGTCGGGGATTTGGGATCAGGGTTGCGGATTGGCGCGGCGGGGCGCGGTTTCCTGCTTTGCGAATGCCGCGTTCCCGTCCCGCCCGCTACATCACCTGCGCCACCCACAGCAGTTCCGGTTTGGCCAGCCGTTCGAATTCGGCGAACGGCATGCGCACGGCCTCGGTATGGCTGCCGGCGTTGAAGGCGATCTCCTCGCGTTCGGCCAGCCGCGAATCCACATGCACGGGCACACCGTAGAGGTGTCCGAACGGCGGCATCGCGCCGGGTTCGCAATCCGGGAACGCATCGCGGAATTCGTCTTCGGCCGCCAGTTCCACCGGCACGCCGCCGAGCGCGATGGAAATGCGATGCAGGTCCGCCCGGTACGCCGCCGGCATCACCACCATCGCCAGCGCGCCATCGACCTTGAGCATCACGGTCTTGGCGAACACATGCCGATCCAGATGCAGGCGCGAGGCGGTTTCTCCGGCCGTGATCGTGCGCGGATGGATCAGCGTGGCGTAAGGCGTGTGGCCTCGGTCGAGCAGGTTGTGCAAGCGGGGCGAGAGCATGGAAGCCTCCACTCCGAGCGCGTGGCCGCGTCCGTCCTGCGCTGCCGCGCCGTCACCGGATTGCGCGCGCGTCCAGCACGCGCGGATCGATGCCTTCGGAAGGCATCGGCCCCAGATTAGCCAACGCGCCTTAAAGCGATGTGCAGGTGTCCGCCGCGTGGCGCATCACGCACGTGCAGCGGGCGGCAGGCGATGATCAGTTCCAGCCCGGCATCTGCGCAGGGTCGAGCCCGCCGGTTTCAAACACGGCCTTGCGCGTGCCGCCGGCCTTCACCGGGAATTCGATTTCGATGGCCTTCGATCGGCCGGCCAGTTTCCACATGGCCTTCTGATCGGTGATGAACATGGCGATGGCCTCATCGGTATCCGGCCGCCATGCGTCCATCGACCTGGCCGCACCGCCGTCGGCGCTGACCTTCACCTTGCAGCCGCCGGCGCAGCGGAAATCGCCGGCCTGCAGCACCAGATAGCTGCTGCGCTCCCACTTGGGGTGATCGCGGAACACCAGTTGCACCGGCTTGGCGCCGCTGCCGTCCACGTCGACCGGCGCCTTGGCCATGATCGCGGCCGAACGTTGCGTGCCGCCGTCCGCCGCCACCTGCGCATAGTCCCACAGCGCCTGCAGGCGACGGTCCTCGCGCGCGCCTTCGGCCCTGGCCTTCACGTCTTCCAGTTGCGGTTTGATGCGCACGGCGGCCCCGGTGTCCGGATACTGATCGATCAGCGCGACGCCATGGATGCGCGCCATCTCCCAGTCGTTGCCCGCCTTGGCCGCGTCGAACTTGCTGGCGAGCTGTTCGGCCGATTGCTCATTGGCCGCGGCCTGCGCCTGCGCGGCGGCGCGTTGTTCGGCTTCGCGATCCCCGCATGCGCCCAGGCCGAGCGCGCAGGCGGCCGCGAAAGACAGGGACAACAGGGTGTGTTTCATCATGGGCTCCGTTTCGTCGTGTGTTCTGACGCCCTCATCGCGGGCGACATGACGGCGCTTGCGCCGATCAGCGTGGATGGCAGGCCGCTTCCGCCTCGGCGGCACGATAGCAGCCGCGCCGTCATCGGGCACGCTTCACTGCCCTCATCCCGGGCGCTGCAGGCCAACGCCGCGCAGGAAAACGGCCGCACGCGGCGGCCGTCTTCGTGCACGCCAGGGACGGGCGTGGGTTACCTGGTGTCACCGGCCTTGGCGCGGGCCAGCAATGCTTCCACCGAAGCGGTGGTGATCGGGTGATAGCCGGGCCGGGCGCGTGCGAAGGATTCTTCCGCGAATGCGAGGCCATCCGGCGTTTTCACCAGCTCCGCGTAGATCGGCATGATCAGCTTGCGACGGCCCACGCGCTCGATGAACTTCGCGATTTCCGGACGCGCGTCCGTATAGCCGCTGCGAATGGTCAGCGGATACCAGCGCATCGCGATCTCGCCGTTCTGCGTGCCGGTGAAGTGGTAGGCCTTGTCCAGCTGCGCCAGTTGTTCCACCGTCAGCTTGTCGCCCATGCCGTTGATGAAGTTGACCCACTGCTGGGTGGCCCAGGCATTGGTCACCTGCGCGTTCGGCAACTGGCCGCTGCCCAGCCACGCGATGCGCGCGGTGTCGGTGTTGGAGAACCCCCGCGATTGCGCGCGCGCGGCGAACTTCGGGATGCCCGGCTCGTTGAGCCACGCGTTGAGTTCGGCTTCGGTCACCGCCGACGGATTCTTCGGCAGCAGGTTCTTCTTCAGGTAATCGACGAACTGATCGGTGGTCGCGCTCTGGAAGGCGTGATCATCGAACCAGCCACGCAGGAACGGATCGAACGTCTGCCGGCCGAAACGCTCTTCCAGGAATTTCAGGAACCACGCGCCCTTGACGTAGGCGACCTGGCTCAGCGATTCGTCCGGATCGCGGTTGGTCAGCGGCGGCAGCGCCAGCGCCTGATCCTCCGGCGACATGTCCTTCACCTCGGCCAGCAGCTCGGTCTGATCGATCTGGCGCTCCATCTCCGCCATCTCCTTGCCGTACAGCGCCTCGGTGATGCGGTCCTGCACGTAGGTGGTGAAGCCTTCGTTCAACCATATGTCCTTCCACGAGGCATTGGTCACCAGATTGCCGGACCAGCTGTGCGCCAGTTCGTGCGCGATCAGCGAGACCAGCGATTTGTCGCCAACGATCACGGTCGGCGTGGCGAAGGTCAAGCGCGGATTCTCCATGCCGCCGAACGGGAACGACGGCGGCAGCACCAGCATGTCGTAGCGTTCCCAGCGGTACGGACCGTACAGCGACTCGGCCACGCCGATCATCTTCTCGGTGTCCTCGAATTCCTTGGTGGCCTTCTCGACCATCGTCGGTTCGGCCCACACGCCGCTGCGCGCGGAGATCGGCTTGAAGGTCAGATCACCGGCGGCAATGGCCAGCAGGTACGAAGGAATCGGCTGCGGCATCTTGAAGCTGTAGTCGCCATCACGCGGCGCGGCCGGATGGTTGTCGGCGCTCATCAGCACCATCACGTCCGGGCGCGAGGTCACGTGCGCGCTGTAGGTGAAGCGCACGCTCGGCGTGTCCTGCAGCGGCACCCAGCTGCGCGCATGGATGGCCTGCGACTGGCTGAACATGAAAGGCAACTGCTTGCCTTCGGTCATCGCCGGCTCGAGCCATTGCAGGCCCGATGCCTGCGGCGAAGTCTTGTAGGTGATGCGCACGTGCGCGTTCTGCGCGGGGGTTTCGATGGTCAGCTTGCTGCCGAAGATCCGGTCGGCTCCGGCGAGCGCGAACTTCAGCGGCGACCAGGCGCCGGCCGCATCCTGGCCCTCGACCTTTTCGATGGCCAGATCGCGCGTGTCCAGCAACAGTTGCCGTGCCGCCTTGTCCTTCCATTCCAGCGTGTAGGTGGCGGTACCGCCGATCTGCTTCCGGTCGAAATCCACCGCCAGATCCAGCGCGACGTCCTTGATGACGACCTTGTCCGGCTCGGCGTAGGAGCTTTCATCGTGGTTGCGGGCGACGGGCTTCACGGCGGCGGCGGCAGGCTGGGCGGCCGGGGCGTCCGGCGCGGGTGCGGCCTCACGGGAACAGCCGGCGGCCAGCGCGGCGGAACAGGCCAGGGACAAGAGTACGGCACGCATCAGGGCAATCCGGGTGGTGGCGGAAAAAGGGGAGTTTACGGGAGACCGGAGACGGGAAGCAGGTGACGCAAGGCGACTGGTGGCGCGCATCAAGGGGGACCGGGCTGCGCGATCGCATTCGTCCCGGCCCGCTTGCGTCTTCCTGCCGCTCACACCTTGTAGCCGGTATGCACCGCCACGATGCCCGCGCTCAGGTTGCGATAACTGGTGCGTGCGAAACCGGCGGCATCCATCATCGCTTTCAGCTCGGCCTGCGGCGGATGCTTGCGGATGCTTTCGGCCAGGTACTGGTAGCTGTCGGCGTCGTTGGCGAACAACCGGCCCAGGCGCGGCAGCACCTTGAACGAATGGAAGTCGTACACCGGCTTGAACCACTCCGGCTGCACTTCGGAGAACTCGAGCACGCGCGCCTGTCCGCCGATCTTCAGCACCCGGTGCATCTCGCGCAGCGCGGCGTCCTTGTCGGTCACGTTGCGCAGGCCGAAGGCGATCGTCACCAGATCGAAGCTCTGATCCGGGAAAGGCAGCGCCTCGGCGTTGCACTGCACGTATTCCAGGCCGGACACCAGCCCGCGATTGGTCAGCCGATCGCGGCCCACCGACAGCATGCCGGCGTTGATGTCGCCAAGGACGATTTCGCCGACCTCGCCGACCCTCTCCTTCAGCAGCGCGGCGATATCACCGGTGCCGCCGGCCAGATCCAGCACGCGATCGCCGCGCTTGACCTGGCAGGTGCCGACGAAATAGCGCTTCCACACCCGGTGGATGCCGAGGCTCATCAGGTCGTTCATCAAATCGTATTTGCCGGCGACCGAAGTGAAGACTTCGCCGACCAGCTTCTGCTTGTCGCGCGCGGCGACGTCGCGGAAGCCGAAATGGGTGGTGCCGCTCTGGTAGGGGGATTCGCTCATGGGACGGATTATCGCACCGATGGCTCATCGGCTGGCCGTGAACGATGGGACAATGCGGCGTGCCAACGCCATTCGTCTTCCAGAGGATGCCGACCCCACCGTGAGCCGCCGCGACGCCCCTCGCCAATGGCTGCCCCACGAGCGACCGACCTTTCCGGGGTCGCCCTCCACGCCGTTGCACCCGCTGCGCCGCCGCATCCAGTTCGCGGTGGTCGGGGTCATCGTGGCCCTCACCGGCGGCCTGAGCAACGCGCTGGTCACCGCCAACCTGGTGAACCTGCAGGGCACGCTCGGGGCGTATGCGTGGGAAATGGCCTGGCTGCCGGCGGCCTACGTGATGACGAACGTCTCGGCCAACCTGTTGCTGGTGAAGTTCCGCCAGCAATACGGCTTGCGGCTGTTCACCGAGATTTTCCTGGTGCTGTATGCGCTGATCGCCTTCGCGCACCTGTTCGTCAACGATCTGGGTTCGGCGATCGCGGTGCGCGCTGCGCACGGGCTGGTGGGCGCGGCGCTGAGCACGCTGGGTCTGTACTACATGATCCAGGCATTCCCGAACCGCTTCCGCCTCAAGGCCGTGGTGATAGGGCTCGGCGTGAGCCAGCTCGCGCTGCCGCTGGCGCGCATCTTTTCCACCGAGCTGTTGCAGTACGGCGAGTGGCGCGGGCTCTACCTGTTCGAACTGGGGCTGGCGATCGTGGCGCTGGCCTGCGTGCTGGTGCTCAAGCTGCCGCCGGGCGATCGCGTCAAGGTGTTCGAGAAGCTCGACTTCGCCACCTTCGTGCTGTTCGCCGCCGGTGCGGCCGGGCTGGCCGCCGTGCTGTCGCTGGGCCGCGTTCTGTGGTGGACCGAAACGCCGTGGCTCGGCGTCACGCTGGCAATGGCGATCGTCTGCCTGAGCGCGGCGGTGGCAATCGAGCACTACCGCGAACATCCGTTGATCAACACGCGCTGGCTGCCGAGCGGCACGATGATCCGCTTGGGCCTGTCGATCCTGCTGATCCGCATCGTGTTGTCGGAACAGAGCGTGGGCGCGGTCGGATTCCTGCAGAACCTGGGACTGAACACCGATCAGATGCACGTGCTGTACGCATGGGTGCTGCTGGGCTGCGTGGCCGGCATCGCGGCCAGCGCGCTGACGATCCGGCCCGAGCACACCGGTTTCCATCTGATGTTCGCGGTCGCGCTGATTGCCATCGGCGCGTTCCTGGATGCGCGCTCGAACAACCTGACGCGACCGGCGCAGATGTACTTCAGCCAGTGCCTGCTCGCGTTCGGCAGCACGTTCTTCATCGGGCCGGCGATGATCACCGGCATCGGCTCCATCCTCGCGCAGCCGCGTAATCTCATCAGTTTCGTCGTGTTGTTCGGCATGACGCAGAACATGGGCGGCCTGCTCGGATCGAGCCTGCTCGGCAGCTTCCAGGTGATCCGGGAGAAATTCCACGCCAATCAGCTGGCCGAACACGTGACGCTGCTGGATCCGCAGGTCGCCGCGCGCGTGCAGGCCGGCGCCGGCGCGTATGCGCATAGCGTCGGCGACGCGGCGCTGCGCAATGCCGCGGGTCTGCGCGCGCTCGGCGCGAGCGTGACCCGCGAGGCCAACGTGCTGGCCTACAACGATGTCTTCTGGCTGGTGGGATGGCTCGCCATCTTCACCCTGCTCTGGATCCATGCCGATGTACTGTGGCGCCGCCTGCGCGCCGCGCCCGCCGCCACTTCCACGCCTGCCGCCGCTCCGCCATGAATGTTCCCGCCAGCCCGTCGCCCGTGCCCGATCCGGATCGTCCAGCGCGCCGCCGGCGACGGCGGCTGCTCGGATTGGCCGGCTTCGCAGTGCTGGCCATGCTCGGTGTGGGCATCGTGCTGTATGCGTGGCGCCTGCCGCCCTTCGCCAGCGCGGTGCAGACCACCGAGAACGCCACTGTGCGCGGGCAGGTCACGCTGATCAGTCCACAGGTCAGCGGCTACGTGGTGGACGTGCCGGTGCAGGATTTCCAGCACGTGCGCAGGGGGCAGTTGCTGGCGCGCATCGACGATCGCATCTACGCGCAGCAGCTCGCGCAGGCCCAGGCGCAGTGGCAGACCGCCCAGGCCAATCTCGCCGACTGGGTGCAACAGCAGCGCAGCGCGCGCGCCGGTGTCGTCGAAAGCCAGGCATCGATCACCAGTTCCTCCGCGCAGGCACAACGCACCGGTTCGGCCCTGCGGCGCGCGGATCAACTCGCGCGCGAACACCTGATCTCCGAACAGGATCGCGACAGCGCGTTCGCGGCCAACGCGCAGGCCGCGGCGGATCTGACCCGCGCACGCGCCGCGCTCGAGGTCGCGCAACAGCAGGTCCGCAGCGTGGACGTCCATCACGCTTCGCTCGAAGCAGCCGTGGCCAGCGCGCAGGCGGCCGTGCGATTGGCACGCATCAATCTCGACAACACGCGCATCCGTGCGCCGCGTGACGGTCAGCTCGGCCAGGTCAGCGTGCGCCAGGGCGCGTACGTCACCAACGGCACGCAGTTGATGGCGCTGGTGCCGGCGACGCTGTGGGTGGTCGCCAACTTCAAGGAAACCCAGATGGCGAACATGCGCATCGGACAGGCGGCGAGCTTCACCGTCGATGCGCTCGGCGGCCAGCGCCTGCGCGGGCGCGTGCAGGAAATCTCGCCGGCCACCGGTTCGGAATTCAGCGTATTGCCGCCGGACAATGCCACCGGCAACTACGTCAAGATCGCACAGCGCATTCCGGTGAAGATCGGCATCGAAGGCAATGCGGACGCAACGCGACGGTTGCGTCCGGGCATGTCGGTCGTGGTCAGCGTGGATACGGCTTCCCGCTGAGGCGCTTCACCGCTGCGGCCTGGCTTCGATCCGCGGCGCACGTCGCGTGGCCGGGCCTCGACGGAATGCCGATCCTTGCGCCTCGATGATCGGAAGCGCGGTTGCAGGCTGCGCCGGCGGTGCGCTGCCGCGTCGCGCCGGCTGGTTGCCGCCGGTGAGCTGGCCCGCGGCGCCGATCGTCACATTGAAGCCCTGCGCGGTCACGCCATCGACGCGCACCCAGTACGCGCCGTCGGCAGCGGTCCAGGTTTCGCCCGGCTTGAACATCGATCCCTCGTTGTTGGCGATGTCGGCCGGCGGCGAACCGGCATCCATGCTGTACGCCGTGCCGCCCTGCACGCGATGGATGATCACCGCATCACCGGCCAGCGCACCCTCGTAGTTGCCGACACGGCGGCGCGCTTCCAGCGTGTAATAGATCGCCTGCGAACCGGTCTGTGCGGGCATCGACAACACGATCAACTGGCGCCCGGTCGCGGAAGCGAGCGAGGCGTACTGCAGTTCCACCGACCACACGCCCGGCGTGCTCGCGGGAATGCTCAGCTTGCGCGCGGCATTGACCCAGCCCAGCCGATCGCGCTGGTTCATGTTGATGTGCTTGGGCCGCGAGCCATACACGGTGTCATGCACCGCGTTGCGCCAGGCATCGCTCATCACGTCCCACGGATTGTCGTAGGTATCGCTGTCGCCATCGGAGTTGTCCGAATGCGGCAGGCCGTAGCCATGGCCCATCTCGTGCGCCAGCGGTGCGACATTGTTGAACGACCATGGCGGATTCCACGTCACGCGGATGCAGCGGCGGCTGCCATCGAACGTCGCGCACGAACTGCCGCCCCAGGCGAACCCATCCAGGTCGCCGTTGAACATCATGTTGATGCCCTGCATGCCGGTGAAATCGACCTGCGCGTCGGCGGCGGTCACGCAATCCTGGAACAACGTGTCCAGATCGGCGTCGTCCTCGCCATCGACCTGCGTCACGTAGGCCGACCGCGGCTTCGGCAGCAGGAACCAACCGTGGGCGGTGCTGCCGGTGAGATTGATCTGGCCGTAGGACACTTCGCTCCAGTAGTGGCCGAGCTGCCCCACGCTGCTGCCGTACTGGCCCTGGAAGAACGCCAGATTCTTCTGTTCGGTGGAGATGTCGGCGAACTTGCACATCAGCGTGACCCAGCGCGTGGTGCCGGTGATCGCCTTGGGCAGGATCTGCGCCGATGCACTGATCGCCGCGCCCGGTGCGGGCGCGAGACGATCCGCCGGCACGATGATCTCGGGAATGCGTTCGTAGCGTGCGCCACTGCGTTGCAGCTTGGTCGATGCGAAGGTCACCGCGATGCGGCGATTGGCGAGTGCATCCAGATCCTCGGCCGCGCGCAATGCATGGGCCGCACTCATGGGAATGCGTCGGCCGTCATCGGTGACCAGGGTGGCGCGCAGGCGTGGCGCGCGCTGCACCTGCATGCGCCCGACCGGATGCGGATCACCCCAATGCAATGCCAGTTGGCCCTGCACGATGTCCGCCGATTGCGCGCTCGCTGCCCCCATGCCCGCCCAAAGCGCGCAGACGGTGGCAGCCATGACGACGGCGCATCGCCCGCCGGCGCGCGCCCTGTTGTGCTGGTTCATCGGGATCCCCTTCGATCTGCGCGGATCTTGCGGCAAAGCCCGTGCCTGCGCCGTGACCCGCCCCCCAGTTCCGGTGACGGCGGCGCGCGGCCATGTCAGGATGATCCGGACAGGAGGAACCGCATGAGCATCGAAGTGGACAACGCCATCGACTATCGCGCGCTGCTGGAAACGGCCATCGCCGAAGCACGACAGGGCCTGGCCGAAGGCGGCATTCCGATAGGCGCGGCGCTGTATCACCGCGACGGCCGGATGCTCGGTTGCGGACACAACCGTCGCGTGCAGGAGGACGATCCTTCCGTGCACGGCGAAACCGACGCCTTCCGCAAAGCCGGGCGCCAGCGCGGCTATCGCGACACGATCATGGTGACCACGCTGGCGCCGTGCTGGTACTGCAGCGGCCTGGTGCGGCAGTTCAACATCGGGACCGTCGTGGTCGGCGAATCGGTGAACTTCCAGGGCGGGATTGCGTGGCTGCGCGAATCGGGCGTCAACGTGATCGACCTGCATGATGCCGAATGCATCAGCCTGCTCGGCGACTACATCCGCCAGAACCCGGACATCTGGAACGAAGACATCGGCGTGTAGGACCACTGCGCGCGGCCCGGCGCGTGCTCCTACACCTTGCGCACGAACTCGGACTTCAGCCCCATCGCGCCGATGCCGTCGATCCTGCAGTCGATGTCGTGGTCACCATCGGCCAGGCGGATGTTCTTGACCTTGGTGCCGACCTTCACCACCAACGATGAACCCTTGACCTTCAGATCCTTGATCACGGTGACGGTGTCGCCGTCCTGCAGCACGTTGCCGACCGAATCCTTGATCACGCGCTCGGCCTCCGGCGCTTCGCCGGCGTCGGCCGACCACTCATGCCCGCATTCGGGGCAGATCAGCAGCCCGCCATCGGCGTAGACGTATTCGGACTGGCACTGGGGGCACGGCGGCAGAGGGTTCACGGCAGGACTCGAAAGAATGCCCGCCGATTATATCGGCCCCAGGCGCACGGCGCTTTGCAGCGTCGGTGCGTTGGGCCGTTCTCCCGCGTGGACACCGACGACGCGTGCGCGCGCGTCCCGTCGGTCATTGCACGAAAGGCTTGTCGCCGTATTCCCACGTCCACGGCGCGCCGGTTTCACCGATCGCGAAACGCACCAGTTGCGGAAACGCCGCTTCGGCGCGCACGTCGTTGCCCAGGATAACCACGCAACGCTTGTTCTGTTGCACGCAGACCCACGTGTTGCCGGTGGCGTCGTCATGTCCGCCCTTGTAGAAACCGGCGCCCTGCGGGCCGCGAAAGGTCACCACGCCCAGCCCCGCCGCCAGATCCGCACGGCGCTGCGCCGGCGGAAGTTCCGCCTGCAACGCGGGGAACTGCGAAGCGGTGGTGATTGCAAGTTGCGGGCGCACGAGTTCGCGGCGCTGCGCGCGTCCAGACCTTCGCCGTTGATGTAGCCGGCGGCGAACCTGGCCATGTCCTCGATCGTGGTATCCATCGATCCGGCCGCGCGCACGCGGCTGCGCTGATCGTGCGGTTGCGTTCCGCCGTCCGCGGTCCAGCCATCGGCCAAATTGCGGGCAAAATCCTCGCGCCACATCATGCTGGTGTTGCGCATGCCGAAACGATCGAAGACGCGGCGCTGCATCTCCTGCCCCACGTCCAGGCCCAGGCCCTGCTCGAGCACGAACTGCAACAGGATCAAGCCCTCGCCCGAATAGCCGTAGCGGCTGCCCGGCTCGAAATGGATGCGCAGCTTGCCGTCCGGTTCGGACAGCGGCACGAAGTTCCCGAACCCCGAACCGTGATTGAGCAGGATGCGTGGCGTCAGTTTGCGCCAGCGTTCGTCGCCGGCGAGATCACTCCAGGCGGCATACCGGCGATCGGTCGGATATTCGGGCAGCGGCCTGTCGAGATACTCGGCGATCGGGCGATCCAGATCGAGGAGGCCTTCCTGCGCCAGTTGCACCACCGTGTAACCGAACACCGCCTTGGTCAGCGACGCGCCGTACATGACGGTATCGGCCTGCAGCGGATCACCGGCGGCGTTGCGAAGCCCGTAGGCCCGTGCATGCACGATGCGTCCGTCATCGATGACGGCCACCGCCAGGCCCTGCGCGTGCGTGGCCGACATCAGCCGCACGACTTCCGCATCCAGCGCGGCGGCATCGGGAACGTGGTGTCGCTGCGCTGCACCGGCGAACGCAAGACAGGGGAGCAGCCAGAGCAGGCAAGCGATACGGGATGGACGCATGGTTCCTCCTGTCGTTCATCCCGATGATAGACAAGCCGTGCGCGGTGCGCAGGCCCGGAAGTCATGGTGCGTGGCGGCCATAACGCAATCGGCGCGGCCGTTGAGCGCGGCCGCGCCGATCACGAGGGATGCTGCGATGAGGTCAGGTGACTTTCTTGAAGACCGTCAGGCCCAGCAGGAACAACACCACCGCGATGATCACCGCCCCCCAGAACAGGAACTTGGCGATGCCGAACGCGCCGCCGGCGATGCCGGTGAAGCCGAGGATGCCGGCGACCAGGCCGATGATGGCGAAGATGATGGCCCACTTGATCATGTTGCACTCCATGCGTTGCGTGATGGAGCGCAACCTACTGCGTGGCGCGTGAGCGGACCGTGGAGAGCCGCTCCGTGGCCGCCCGCAGCCGCGGCCGGGATGCAAACTCCGGCATGCAACGGCAGGCACCGGGCAGGCGGGGGTGTACCCGGCCTGCGTTCTCGTGCGGCGCGCCGCCGCGTCAGAGGATGTAGCGGCTCAGGTCAGGGTCCTGCACCAGTTCGCCCAGATGCGCATCGACGTAGCCGCGATCGATGGTGACCGATTGACCATCGCGATCGGGCGCTTCATAGCTGAGCGTGTCCAGCAATCGTTCGAGCACGGTGTGCAGGCGACGCGCGCCGATGTTCTCCTGCCGCTCGTTGACCTGCGCGGCGATCTCGGCGAGCCGTTCGACCGCGTCGGCGGTGAACTCCAGGCCCACGCCTTCGGTGCGCATCAGCTCCACGTACTGCCGGGTCAGCGCGGCCTTGGGTTCGGTGAGGATGCGGATGAAATCGTCCTTGGACAGCGCCGACAATTCCACGCGGATCGGGAAGCGGCCCTGCAGTTCCGGGATCAGATCACTGGGCTTGGCCAGATGGAACGCGCCCGATGCAATGAACAGGATATGGTCGGTCTTGACCGTGCCGTACTTGGTGCTGACGTTGGATCCTTCGACCAGTGGCAGCAGATCGCGCTGCACGCCCTCGCGGCTGACGTCACCGCCGCCCACGTTCTCGCCGCGCTTGGCGACCTTGTCGATTTCGTCGATGAAGACGATGCCGTTCTGCTCGCAGGCTTCGATCGCGGCGGCACGCACGTCGTCCTCGTTCACCAGCTTGGCGGCCTCCTCTTCGATCAACTGCGGGCGCGCGTTACGGATCGTCACCATGCGCTTGTGGGTCTTGCCGCCACCGAGGTTGGAGAACATCTGGCGCAACTGCTGGCCCATTTCCTCCATGCCCGGCGGGGTCATGATGTCGACGCCGACGTTGACCGCCAGTTCCAGTTCGATCTCGCGATCATCCAGTTCGCCATTGCGCAGCATGCGGCGGAACTTGATGCGGGTCTCGTTGTCGTGCGCGGAGCGTTCGTTGCGCGCGGCTTCCGGATCGAAGCCGATGCCGGCGCTGCGCCGCGGCAGCAGTGCGTCGAGGATGCGATCCTCCGCGCGTTCCTCGGCCTGCGTGCGCACGCGCGTCTTGGCCTGTTCGCGATACATCTTGACGGCGGTGTCGGCCAGGTCGCGCACGATCTGCTCGACGTCCTTGCCGACGTAGCCGACCTCGGTGAAGCGCGTCGCCTCGACCTTGACGAACGGTGCATTGGCGAGCGTGGCCAGGCGCCGCGCGATCTCGGTCTTGCCCACGCCGGTCGGGCCGATCAGCAGGATGTTCTTCGGCATCACTTCATTGCGCAGCGCATCGGGCAGCTGCATGCGACGCCAGCGGTTGCGCAGCGCGATGGCGACCGCACGCTTGGCCGAATGCTGGCCGACGATGTGGCGATCCAGTTCCTGCACGATCTCGCGCGGGGTCATGGTGGACGAGTTGGGAGTGGTCATGGTTTTTTTCGGGAGCAGGGAACAGGGAGCCGGAAGCCGGAAAAGCGGAAGTTCTGGAGCGGATGAATCCTGATCAATTCAAGACAGATCTGACGATGGCAGTGCGTAACTCATGACGGCGCAGAGTCGCTCGCGCCGGCTTCCGGTTGCCGGCTAACGCCTACCTGCCTCTCAGAGTTCTTCCACCACCACGTTGCGGTTGGTGTAGATGCAGATGTCGCCGGCGATGTTCAACGCTTCGACGGCAATCGAACGTGCGTCGAGCGTGGTGTGCGCCAGCAGCGCGCGCGCGGCGCTCAGTGCGTAGGAGCCGCCGGATCCGATGGCGATGATGCCGTCTTCCGGTTCGATGACATCACCGGTGCCGCTGATGATCAGCGAGGTTTCCCTGTCGGCGACGGCGAGCAGCGCTTCGAGCTTGCCGAGGCGGCGTTCGGTGCGCCAGTCCTTAGCCAGTTCCACCGCCGCGCGTTGCAGCTGGCCATGTTTTTCCAGCTTGGCTTCGAACAGTTCGAACAGCGTGAATGCATCGGCGGCCGCGCCGGCGAAACCGGCGAGCACCTGGCCTTCACGGCCGAGACGGCGCACCTTGCGCGCGTTGCCCTTCATCACGGTGTGGCCGAGCGTGACCTGTCCGTCTCCCGCAACTGCGACGTGGCCGTCGCGCCGCACGGAAATGATCGTGGTCGCATGAAAGACGTTGGGGTTCTGGCTGGGGTCCATGAGGCCTCCGGGGACGATGCCTCAGTGGTGGGGGCGTGGCCCGGCCGGTTCAAGCGCCGACGCCATCGGTCACGGTGACGTCCGTCAGGAACGGTCAATCGCCCAGACGGACATGCCTGGGATTTTCGCTGTCCGGCTCGACGCCCCAGTCCAGATACCAGTCCTCGCCGAGCACTTCGATCGGATGCTGCGTGCGTCCCGATCCGTTGCCGCAGGCCAGCTCGTTGGCGGCGCAATAGCGATCACACCCCCAGCAGATGCGCTCGGGGTGGTTCGGCTTGATGGGGAATTTCCGGGCCATCGCAGTGTCGATGCAGTGGGTCGGGAAGAGCGTAGATCCCGGCGCCTCCGTGTCCCTTGATCTGGCTCAAGCCGGCACGTGCATGCGGCGCTGGGGCGTGGATCGTGCCGTCCCATGCAGAATCGATTCAGCGATGTGTGGGCCTTCAGCGCTTGCGGCGCGCGCGCGGATGCGCGGCATCGTAGACCTTGGCCAGGTGCTGGAAATCCAGATGCGTATAGATCTGGGTGGTGGCGATGTCGGCGTGGCCGAGCAGTTCCTGTACGCCGCGCAGATCGCCGGACGATTCAAGGATGTGGCTGGCGAAACTGTGCCGCAGCATGTGCGGATGGACGTGCTTGAACAGGCCCTGCCGCTGCGCGAGCTGCTTGAGCCGGATCTGCACGGCGCGCTGGGAAATCGGGCCACCGCCCCGCCCCGGGAACACAGGCGCGGCGTTGTCGCCGCCCTGTTCCGTCCGCCACGCCGCCAGTGCATTGCGTGCGTGCGAACCCACCGGCACCTTGCGCTGCTTGCTGCCCTTGCCGAGCACGGTGACGAAACCGCCCGCCAGATCCAGATCGTGCCAGCGCAGGCCGCACAGTTCGCTCAGGCGCAGGCCGGAGGAGTAGAACAGTTCCAGCAGGGCGCGATCGCGCAGGCCCAGCGGCGCGTCCGTCGGTACTTCCACCAGCCGCGTGGCTTCATCGGCATCGAGTACCTGCGGCAGTTTGCGCGGCGCCTTGGGTGCGCGCAGCGCGGCGGCGGGACTGGCAGCGATGCGGCCGTGGCGCAGCAACCAGTGATAGAAGCTGCGGCACGCCGACAGCCGCCGCTGCAGGCTCTTGGGTGAAAGTCCGCGCCGGTGTTCGGCGGCAACGAACGCGCGCAGTTGTTCGGTCTGCAGCGTTGACACGCCGCCGCCGTCGTGCTGCGCGGTCCATTCCGACAGTGCGCTCAGATCACGACGATAGGCATCCAGCGTGTGCGCCGACATCCGCCGCTCGACCTGCAGATGCGCGAGGAAATCCTCGATCTCGCGTGGCAGTGCATCGGCGCTCATGGCTGCGACCGCGCCGGCTCAACCCCGGAAGCGCTGCAACGCCACGCTCAGCGCTTCGCCCATCATGCGCAGGAACAACGTGCCCATGCCGGGATAGAAGCGGTTGCCGTCGACACTGCCGACCGCGACCAGCCCGATGCCCGGCAGCGGCAACAACGCCGAGGACTGCACGTCCTCGGCGCGCGCGCCGTAGAGCACCGCGTTCTTGTCCGCATGCAGGCGGCCACAGATGGGCTCGCCGGTCTTGAGGCAATCGCGGAACGGCGCCAGATGCGGGCTGTCCTCGTCGAGAATCTGCAGCCAGTCGGCCTCACCCAGCCCTTCGACCGGATTCAACAGCACCAGGCTCACGCGATCGCCGTTGAAATCCTCGGCCAGCGAAGCGGCCATCGCGCGCAGCGTATCGGCGGCGCTGTTCTGCCGCAGCAGTGACAGGGTCAACTGATGCGTGCGCACGGCCAGGCGCTCGTTCTCCTGCGCATTGGCGAACAGATCGCCCAGCCGCTTGGACAGTTCGCGGTTCTTGTCGCGCAGCACTTCCAGCTGATAGCTGGCGAGCGATGCGGTGCGCCCGTCATCGCGCGGCACGACCAGGCTCAGCGCCAGATCCGGAAACTGTTTCAGGAAGGCCGGATGACGGCGCAACCAGGCGGCGACTTCATGCGCGCCGAGCTTCTCGGTTTCGTTCATGTGTTCCAGTTTCCCTCAAAGACAAATGCCGTCGGCCCGGACATGATGACCTGCGCCTCGTCCGAGGGCCAACGGATGCGCAGTTCGCCGCCGGGCAGCGCCACGCGCGTGTCGCGATCGATGCGGCCGCGCTTCATCAGCACGACCGCCGCGGCGCATGCGCCACTGCCGCAGGCCAGCGTCTCGCCGACGCCGCGTTCGTACACGCGTAGGCGGATGTGATCACGCGCGACCACCTCGGCAAAGCCGACGTTGACCGATTCGGGGAAGGCCGCCGACTGCTGCAGCGCGGGCCCGTAATGCAGCACCGGCGCATCGGCGATCGATCGCAGTTCGATGACCGCGTGCGGGTTGCCCATCGACACGGCGCCGAAGCGCAGCCGCAGATCCTCGTCGATGCGCACGTCGTATTCATCGCGCGGTTGATCGAAGCCGGCCAGCGGTATGCGAGCGGGCTGGAATTCCGGCACGCCCATCGCGATCGCGTACTGATCATCGTCCAGCCGCTCGACCGCATGCGTGGTCACCGGACTGTCGACGTCGAACCGCGCGCCCTGCGCGACACCGGCGCGGACCAGCCACGCGGCGACGCAGCGCGCGCCGTTGCCGCACTGCTGCGACGTGGATCCGTCCGAATTCCAGATCCGGTACGAGGCCACGGCGCCGGCGCTGCGCGGCGGCTCGATGGTCAGGATCTGATCGCAGCCGACGCCGCGATGGCGATCGGCCAGTCGCGCGGCAAGCGCCGGATCCGGCGGCGCGCGGCCGTCACGGAGATCGAGCACGACGAAGTCGTTGCCCGCACCGTGCATCTTGGTGAAAGGCAGCATGGAATCGCGCGCCGGCGCGGGGCTCATGGCGTGGTCGGCGGCGTCGTGCTGTCGGCGGGCGGCGTGACCGGGGGCGAGGATTGGGCCGGTTCGGTGGCCTCGCCGGCCGGTTCGATCGCCGCGTCCTCGGCGGCTTCGGCGGCGGGCGCTTCCTCGGCCGGCGGTGTTTCCGGCAGGAACAGCGGACCCTTCGCGCCGCAGGCGGCCAACAGGGCAAGCAGGACGGCGGCGAGCAGGCATCGGAGCATTCGGTTCATGCGCCGCAGTATAGCCAGCCCGCCATGAATCCGATCAGCGCTAAGGCTCCGGCCGGCGCCACAGCCACGCGGCGACCACGGCCATGCAGCCGATGGGCAGCGCGACCATCCACGCACGATGCGAGGCGGCGAACTGCATCACCGCCAGCAGGATCACCGCACTCGCGAGCATGGTCCAGGTCGCGGCCCACTTGGCCTTGCGCGAGACCGCGCGATGCGCCTGCCAATCGCGGATCATCGGGCCGAATCGCGCGTGCGCCATCAGATGCGCATGCAGCCGGTCCGAGCCGCGCGATGCGGCGTAGGCCGCCATCAGGATGAACACCGTGGTCGGCAGGCCGGGAATGAAGATGCCGGCGATGCCCGTGCCCAGGCTGGCGTAGGCCAGCAGCCACCATGCCCAGCGGAAGCGGCTGCGGGGAAGAGGCGTGGGGTCCGGTTCGTTCACCGCGTCCTTTTACCGCATGAGAGGGTGCACGCCTAGCGAAACGGTGCACGGCCGGCCACCGCATCCTGCCGGGGCGCATCCAGAAAAAAGCCGGGACATGCCCGGCTCTTTCTGCTGGAGCGGTTCGGCCTTACCGGGCGATCTCCTTCGACGCACCCAGTTGATCGATCACGAACGCGTAGTACTCCGACATTTCCTGGTAGCGGC
Source organism: Pseudomonadota bacterium (assembly GCA_023390905.1). Lineage (GTDB taxonomy): Bacteria > Pseudomonadota > Gammaproteobacteria > Xanthomonadales > Xanthomonadaceae > Pseudoxanthomonas_A. The sequence goes on from JAEWBY010000047.1 coordinate 70,786, forward strand.
GGAAACGCCCGGACTTGCCGCCGTGGCCGGCTTCCATGTTGGTGCGGAACAGCACGGGCAACCTGCCGGTGTTCAGATCGCGCAGGCGCGCCACGTACTTGGCCGGTTCCCAGTACTGCACCTGCGAGTCCCACAGGCCGGTGCCGACGAAGATCGCCGGATACGCATGCGGCTTGAGGTTGTCATACGGCGAGTAGGTGACGATGTAGTCGTAGAACTCCTTCTTCTCCGGATTGCCCCACTCGTCGTATTCATTGGTGGTCAGCGGAATGGTCGGATCTAGCATCGTGGTGACCACGTCGACGAACGGCACCTGCGAGACGATCACGCGGTACTTGTCCGGCGCGAGATTGGTGATCGCGCCCATCAGCAGGCCGCCGGCGCTGCCGCCCATCGCGGCGACGCGATCCGGCGCCGCATAGCCCTGCTTGACCAGCGCGTCGGTGACGTCGATGAAGTCGGTGAAGGTGTTCTTCTTGTTCAGCAGCTTGCCGTTGTCGTACCAGGCGCGGCCCATTTCCTGGCCGCCGCGGATGTGCGCGATGGCGTAGACCATGCCGCGATCGAGCAGGCTCACGACCGGCCCGCTGAAGCCGGGATCCATCGACGCGCCATAGCTGCCGTAACCGTATTGCAGCAGCGCGGCGGTGCCATCCTTGCGGAAGCCCTTGCGGTACACCAGCGACACCGGCACACGCGTGCCGTCGCGTGCTTCGACCCACACGCGCTCGGTGGTGTACTTGCCGGGGTCGTAGCCGATCACCGGCTGCTGCTTCATCAGCCGGCGCTCGCCGGTCTGGGTGTTGATCTCGTACGTGG
>JAEWBY010000024.1 GCA_023390905.1 Pseudomonadota bacterium
GTGGTAGAGCACTCCCTTGGTAAGGGAGAGGTCGTGGGTCCGATTCCCACCAAGGGCACCATTCACGGTGGTTGGCGCAGCGCAGCGCGGACCATGTCACGAAGTTGTTGAGTCAATTTTTTTCGGAGTCGAAGAAATGGCAAAAGAGAAATTTGAGCGTAAGAAGCCGCACGTGAACGTGGGCACCATTGGTCACGTGGACCATGGCAAGACGACGCTGACGGCGGCCATCGCCACCGTGCTGGGCAAGAAGTTCGGCGGCGAAGCCAAGAGCTACGACCAGATCGACAACGCGCCCGAAGAAAAGGCCCGCGGCATCACCATCAACACCTCGCACGTCGAGTACGAGACCGCCAACCGCCACTACGCCCACGTGGACTGCCCTGGCCACGCCGACTATGTGAAGAACATGATCACCGGCGCCGCCCAGATGGACGGCGCCATCCTGGTGTGCTCGGCCGCTGACGGCCCCATGCCCCAAACGCGTGAGCACATCCTGCTGTCGCGCCAGGTCGGCGTGCCCTACATCATCGTCTTCCTGAACAAGGCCGACCTGGTCGACGACGCCGAACTGCTCGAACTCGTCGAGATGGAAGTGCGCGAGCTGCTCTCCAAGTACGAATTCCCCGGCGACGACACCCCCATCATCAAGGGTTCGGCCCGTCTGGCCCTGGAAGGCGACACCGGCGAGCTCGGCGAAGAAGCCATCATGAAGCTGGCCGACGCCCTGGACAGCTACATCCCCACGCCTGAGCGCGCCATCGACGGTGCCTTCCTCATGCCCGTGGAAGACGTGTTCTCCATCTCCGGCCGCGGCACCGTCGTGACCGGTCGTATCGAGCGTGGCATCGTCAAAGTCGGCGAAGAAATCGAAATCGTCGGCATCAAGGCCACGCAGAAAACCACCTGCACCGGCGTCGAAATGTTCCGCAAGCTGCTCGACCAGGGTCAGGCTGGCGACAACGTCGGTATCCTGCTGCGCGGCACCTAGCGTGAAGACGTCGAGCGCGGCCAGGTGCTGTGCAAGCCCGGCTCCATCAAGCCCCACACCGAATTCGTCGGTGAGGTCTATGTGCTGAGCAAAGACGAAGGTGGCCGTCACACGCCCTTCTTCAACAACTACCGTCCGCAGTTCTACTTCCGCACCACCGACGTCACCGGCTCCATCGAGCTGCCGGCCGACAAGGAAATGGTGATGCCTGGCGACAACGTGTCGATCACCGTCAAGCTGATCGCGCCCATCGCCATGGAAGAAGGTCTGCGCTTTGCTATCCGCGAAGGCGGCCGCACGGTCGGCGCCGGCGTGGTTGCCAAGATCATCGCCTAAACGAGGTCTAGGGGTATAGCTCAATTGGCAGAGCGTCGGTCTCCAAAACCGAAGGTTGTAGGTTCGATTCCTACTGCCCCTGCCACCTGATCGGTGGCACCGCCAAGCCGCAGCCCGCCCGAATCCCGAGGCGGGCTTGCGTGTCTTGACGTTTTGAGTTTTTGCAGCAGAGGTTGAACCCTCTGCCCACGGAATAAAGCCCAGTATGGCGAGCACTCAAGTCGAAACCGTCACCTCCAGCGCAGAGAAAATGCGTCTGGCGGCTGTGGTGTTGGTGGTCGTCGGCGCCTTGGTCGCCTTCTACATGCTGGCGGCCCAGGGCGCAGCCATCCAGTGGGGTGGTTTGATCGTCGGTCTGGTGCTGGCGGCGGTGGTTTTCTTCACCTCTGAATCCGGTAAGCGTCTGGTGGCCTTCGGCCGTGATTCGTGGCGCGAAGTCCAGAAAGTGGTCTGGCCGACGCGCAAGGAAACCCTGCAGACGACCGCGTTCGTGTTCGCGTTCGCCGTGGTGATGGCGCTCTTTCTGTGGTTCACCGACAAGACGCTGGAATGGGTCTTTTACGACCTGATTCTGGGCTGGAGAGGCTGATGAGCGATACCGCAGTCAACGAAGTCGCCGCGGGGGAGTCGCGCAACCCGGACCTGAAGTGGTACGTGGTGCACGCCTATTCCGGTATGGAAAAGGCGGTCGAGCGCAACATCCTGGAGCGCGTGAACCGTGCCGGCATGCAAGACAAATTCGGTCGCATCATGGTGCCGACCGAAGAGGTGGTTGAGGTCAAGAACGGCCAGAAGCGCACCACCGAGCGCAAGTTCTTCCCCGGCTATGTCTTGGTCGAAATGGTCATGGACGACGAGTCCTGGCACTTGGTCAAGCACACCAACAAGGTCACCGGCTTTGTCGGTGGCGCCAAGAACCGCCCTGCGCCGATCTCGGAAGACGATGTCATGAAGATCGTCAACCAGATGCAGGAAGGCACGGAAAAGCCGCGCCACAAGGTCGAGTTCGAGGTCGGCGAGTACGTGCGCGTCAAGGAAGGCCCGTTCACCGATTTCAACGGCACGGTGGAAGAGGTCAACTACGAGAAGAGCAAGATGCGCGTCTCGGTCACGATCTTCGGTCGTGCCACGCCGGTCGAGCTGGAGTTCGCTCAAGTCGAAAAGGCTTGATATTGTTTTGATAGCTGCTTGCGCTTTCTGGCGCTGCGCAAGCGGCGGTTTTTATTTAGAGCCCACAACCCCGGGGAGCTTTGAGGCGCAAGCCCAGAGCGTTTGAACCCGCAAGGAGAAAAAGCATGGCGAAGAAAATCGTCGGCTTCATCAAGCTGCAAGTGCCGGCTGGCAAGGCCAACCCCTCGCCACCCATCGGCCCCGCGCTCGGTCAGCGTGGCCTGAACATCATGGAGTTCTGCA
>JAEWBY010000059.1 GCA_023390905.1 Pseudomonadota bacterium
AAGACGAGGCCGTAGTCGAGCCCGCCGGTCGAGAGCCCATAGGTGCGGCCGCGGAAGTTGAGCACGCCCGAGCCGCCGGAGCCGCCGATGATCCAGCCCGCCTTGTAGATCGTCAGCGTCACGAAACCGCTGTCGGCCTGCGCCGCGGTCGAGAGGCCGGCAAATGCGGCAATGGCGACCAGCGCGGCGCGAAGGGTAGATGCGAGCTTCATGGATGTCTCCGGGGGCTATTTTCTTGGAAGAGGATTCGAATCAGACGAAGGGAATGTACAGGATGGATCGGGGCGGCAACATGATGGGAGGCGGCGTCAATCGGGGCATGACAGCAGGGCTTGGGGCCGAGCCCAGTCCATCATCCTGCTCCTGTTTCGCCCGACGAAGCAATGCTGATTTCGACATTTCAGCACTCCAAAAAGGCCGATGATTTCCGCTGGACTCCTACTGTGCATGGGGTTGTTTTCGCATTTTTTGGTTTGAGCCCCCCTCACCAGCCGCTACGCTCGTGCATCAATCGAACGTCCTTCGAGGTGATCCCATGCCGATCCAGCATTTCGCGCCCCCGCCGCACGTCAAGGCGCCGCCGCTGTCCTTTGCGACGCGGGTCGGCGATCTCCTGTTCGTCTCGGGCATTCCCGGCTTCGATGCCGACGGCGCGCTGCCTGATGGCTTCGAGGCGCAGTTCGCCAATGTCGTCGTCAACATCAAGCGCGTGCTGGACGAGGCCGGCGCCGGCATCCGCGACCTCGCCAAGGTCAACGTGCTCCTGACCCGCGCCTCCGACGTCGCCGCCATGAATGCGCTCTATGCCGGCGCCTTCGGCCCGCCGCCCTACCCGGCGCGCACGACCTGCGTGGTGCAGGCGCTGCCGAGACCGGAGATGCTGATCGAGATCGAGGCCGTGGCCTCGCTGGCCAGGTGAGGTTCAAATAAGGGCCATGTCAGGCTCACGTCAGCTGGCTGTGGCCCGCAGGGCACGCGGCCGAACCGAATGCGCAAGGCAGGGCTGACATGTCCGTGAGCGGCGGCTCACTCGCTTGCAAAGGACCTGCTTTTACCGCACGAGTTTTTCCGGTCCATATCCCAAAGGAGTTATTTCATGCGTCGCCTTCTCGCGCTCAGTGCCGTTGCCGGCATCGCCAGTTCCGTGTTCGCCGTGCCCGCCTCCGCGAAGGTCGGCTATTACGTGATCCGCTGGGACAACACCGGCATCTGCCAGGTCTGGAACGAGGACCTGCAGATGAAGCCGCTCCAGATCGGGACCTCGACCTACAAGGTCGTCAGCAAGTCGTTCCCGACCTTCCAGCAGGCGTCCGACCTCCAGATCAAGATGCGCGGCGAGCGCCGCTGCACGCTTTAGAAGCACCGCAACAGACGCGGATTTCAGGGGCGGATCGCGCAGGCGGTCCGCCCCTTGTCTTTGGCAGGACCGCGCATTTTTTCGTCCCCGATCGGCCATCTCCCGCGCGCGTTCGTTGAACCTGACCGGCAGGCGGAACTACTCACATCTTGTCCGGGGCGCATCGACCACGAGCGTCCGGCACCCGCCCTCCCCGTCATTGCCGGGAGGCGCATCACATCATTCATTTTGAGGAGCTGATCATGCGTCGTATTTCCCTGCTGTGCGCCGCCGCCGGCCTTGCCGTCACCGCCTTCGTCGCGGCGAGCCCCGCCGAGGCCGGCTATCACCTGATCCGCTGGCAGGACAGCGGCTTCTGCCAGATCTGGGACGAGAGCATCCCGACCACGCCGTGGCCGGCCGGCTATCACCGCGCCAGCGCCAGCGTGCCGACCTTCATCGACGCTCTCGTGCTGAAGGATGCCGCGCTGAAGAGCGGCAGCTGCACCTGGTAACCATTCGATCGGCGGACGAAGAGCCGGGCAAGGACGGGCATCCGTCCTTGCCCGGTTTTGTTTGTGTTGCGTGATCGTGGCTGATGCGCGCTCACGCGTCCTTGTGCGCGCCGGGATGGATCAGGATGTCGCGCGCGGCCGCAAGGTCGATGAAGGCTTGCGCGCTGCCGCCGTGATCGGGATGCATGCCCTTGGCGGCGCGGCGATAGGCCTGGTTGATGTCCTCGCAGGTGAGCTGCACGGCGAGCGGCAGACCGAGCATCTTGCGGGCGCGATCCTCGCTCGACAGCTTCTTCGGCATCGCGTTGCGGCGACCAAAGCGCGGCGCGGTCAGATCGTGGACGACCTCGAGCACCACGCCGAGACGGCGCTGCGCCGCCAGCGTCACGCTATGATCGTCGTTGTCCACCGCCTGACGCAGCACCGGCAGCGCCTGCTCGGCGGCCTGGCGCAGCGTGACGTCGCTGCTCATCCGCGCGATCTCGGCCACCAGCCGGCCGGCCTCGGCCCAGTCGGGCGAGTGCGCGGACCGCAATCGTTCGAGAGCGAGTTTCCAGGAGTCGAGCCGTTCCATCATGCGCGTAACGTTTAGCAATCAGGATCAGTATGCCAAGGCCGCCGTTTCCGACCCCTTAATTTCGAGTTAGCTTTTCGTGACACTTCGAAAAGAAACCGGGAGGAATATGTCATGGCACAGCTCGCAAACCACATCGCCGTCGTCACCGGCGCCGGCTCCGGCATCGGCCGGGCGATCGCTGCCGGCTACGCGCGGGAAGGCGCGCAGGTCGTGCTGCTCGACGTCAACGCCGACACGATCGCAGAGGCCGCGCAGGAGATCCGCAAAGCCGGCGGCAGGGCCGAGAGCTTCGCGCTCGACGTTGTCAAGCGCGAGGATTGCTTCGCGTTGGCCAAGCAGGTCGCCGACAAGATCGGGCAGGTCTCGATCCTCGTCAACAATGCCGGCATCACCCGCCGCAACGCCTTCACCGCAGAGACCGAGACGGTGGCGAAGGACTGGAACGACATCATCTCGCTCAACCTCAACGGCGTCTTCAACATGACGCAGGCGTTCCTCGCACCTCTGCGCGCGAGCAAAGGTCGCA
>JAEWBY010000021.1 GCA_023390905.1 Pseudomonadota bacterium
GGTCACATCTGGCCAGTTCGACAGCCTGGTGGAAGACAAGGACGGCGGCAAGCAACAAGCCAATCGCAACGTGCGCCGCGACCTGACCGCCGAAGACGACGCGCCCAAGCTGCACAAGGTGCTGGCCGACGCCGGCCTCGGATCGCGCCGCGACATGGAAGAACTGATTGTCGCCGGTCGAGTCTCGGTGAATGGCGAGCCGGCTCATATTGGGCAGCGCATCCTGCCCACCGACCAGGTGCGGATCAATGGCAAGCTCTTGCAGCGCAAGGTCAGCAAGCGACCACCGCGTGTACTGGTTTATCACAAGCCGGCGGGCGAAATTGTCAGCGCCAGCGATCCGGAAGGCCGTCCCTCGGTGTTCGACCACCTGCCGCCGATCAAGGCCGGCAAGTGGCTGGCAGTGGGCCGCCTCGACTTCAATACCGAAGGCTTGCTGCTGTTTACTACCTCGGGCGACCTGGCAAACCGGCTGATGCATCCGCGCTACGGCATTGATCGCGAGTACGCGGTTCGCACGCTGGGCGAGCTCGAGGAAGGCATGCGCCAGAAGCTGCTGGCCGGGGTTGAGCTGTCGGACGGCCCCGCGCAATTTTCGCGCATTGCCGATGGCGGTGGCGAAGGCGTCAACCGCTGGTACCGCGTGATTATTGGCGAAGGGCGCAACCGCGAAGTGCGCCGCATGTTCGAGGCCGTCGGTCTGACCGTGTCGCGACTGATCCGCACCCGCTATGGCAGCTTCATCCTGCCGCCCAATCTGAAGCGCGGTCGCTGGGACGAACTGGACGAAAACGCAGTGCGCGCATTGCTGGTGCAGTGCGGGCTGGAGAAAAAAGGCCAGGCCCAGCAGCAGCAAGGGCGTGGTCGCCAGGGACGCGAACCCAATGGCAATGTGGCAGAGCGCCGCCGCGACGGCAATCGCGGCTGGGGCCAGGGACAGTCGGGCCAGCAAGGGCAGGGCGCCGGCCGCGGTGGCAACGGTCAGCGTTCGCGCCAGCCCGATCCTCTGCAAACGGCGCTGGGCTTCCCCGGCATGGCCAAGCCGCGCGTGACGCCGGGCCGGGGAGATCAGACCATTCCTGGCAGCCATTCAAGGGGCAATTTCCGCGGCGGCATGGGGGGCATGGGCGGTATGGGCGGCGGTCAACGCCGACGCTCGCGCGGCTGATTCCGTCTGCCAGTGCCGCCTGCTCGCTCGGCCTGGTCTGCCGCGCCGCAGCGTGTATTTCCCAGTCGAATGATGCGGGCGCCCGGCGTGTTGGCGGGCGTCCTGCGACTGCCATTGCGGGTGACCGGCTGATGCCTTACAATATGTCACCTCAAAAAAGTCGCCACGGTATTCATTGGCAAAGAAAAGGCCCCAGCGGCCCTGCCAAAGAATAAGCGGAGGGGGAAATTGCAGAGCTGCAGGCGGCTGTACGATAAAAAGATGGGCACGTGCCCATTTTTTTTTTGTTGAACGAATTTCGCCCTCGCCGTTTGGCGGGTGCAGAAGAGAGAGCCAATTGCAGTTGCAAACCCTGATCGAGACGACCCTGGCTGGCATGGGCTACGAGCTGGTGGATCTCGAGCGCGCGCCGCGCGGCCTGCTGCGGGTCTATATCGACTTCGCGCCGCCGCATGACGAGGAGCGCAATATCACTACCGAAGATTGTGAACAGGTGACGCATCAGCTGCTGCACGTGTTCACGGTGGAAAACGTCGACTATGAGCGGCTGGAAGTTTCTTCGCCTGGGTTGGACCGGCCGCTGAAGAAGCTGGCAGATTTCGTTCGCTTTGCCGGGGCCGAGGCGCAGATCAAGCTGCGCGCGCCCATGCCGCAGGCGAACAACCGCAAATCCTTCCAGGGCGTCCTGCACGCACCGGAAGGCGAGACGCTGAAACTGGAATTTGAAAGCAACCAAGGCACGGCGCTGCTGGAATTCACGCTGGCCGATGTGGACAAGGCACGACTGGTGCCGAAAGTGGATTTTAGGAGTCGCAAAGCATGAGTCGCGAAATACTGCTGTTGGTCGATGCGCTGGCGCGCGAAAAGAACGTGGACAAGGAAGTCGTGTTCGGCGCGCTCGAGCATGCGCTTGCCCAGGCGACCAAGAAGCGTTACGAAGGCGAGGTGGACATCCGCGTCTCCATCGATCGCGATAATGGCGAATTCGAAACCTTCCGCCGCTGGCACGTGGTGCCGGATGACGCCGGCCTGCAATTGCCCGATCAGGAAATCCTGCATTTCGAAGCCAAGGAACAGATAGCCGACATCGAGGTGGACGACTATATTGAAGAGCCCGTGCCTTCGATGGAATTCGGCCGTCGCTTTGCGCAGGACACCAAGCAGGTGGTGTTGCAGCGCATCCGCGATGCCGAGCGCGAGCAAATCCTGCAGGATTTCCTGGCGCGTGGCGATTCACTGGTCACCGGCACCATCAAGCGCATGGAGCGCGGCGATGCCATCGTCGAGTCCGGCAAGATCGAAGCCCGACTGCCGCGCGACCAGATGATCCCCAAGGAAAACCTGCGTATCGGCGACCGCGTCCGCGCCTATATCCTGCGTATCGAGCGCAATGCCCGCGGCCCGCAGGTGATCCTGTCGCGCACCGCGCCCGAATTCATCATGAAGCTGTTTGAACTCGAAGTTCCCGAGATCGAGCAGGGCCTGCTGGAGATCAAATCCGCCGCCCGCGACCCCGGCGTGCGCGCCAAGATCGCCGTGTTCACCAATGACAAGCGCATCGATCCCATCGGTACCTGCGTTGGCATGCGCGGCTCGCGCGTGCAGGCAGTCACTGCCGAACTCGGCGGCGAGCGCGTGGATATCGTGCTGTGGTCGGATGATCCCGCGCAGTTCGTCATCGGCGCGCTGGCGCCGGCTAATGTCTCTTCCATCATGGTGGACGAGGACAAGCATGCCATGGACGTGGTGGTGGACGAAGAAAACCTGGCCATTGCAATTGGTCGCGGCGGCCAGAACGTGCGCCTGGCTTCCGAACTCACCGGTTGGCAGATCAATATCATGACCGCCGATGAATCGGCAGAGAAGGCCGAGGCCGAAACCGCCGCTGTGCGCAAGCTGTTCATGGAGCGGCTGGACGTGGACGAAGAAGTCGCCGAAATTCTGGCCAAGGAAGGTTTCTCGTCACTGGAAGAAATCGCTTACGTCCCCATCTCTGAAATGCTGGAGATCGACGCTTTCGACGAGGATACCGTCAACGAACTGCGCAACCGCGCGCGTGACGCGCTGGTCACCGAAGCCATCGCCTCCGAAGAAGGCCTGGAAGGCATGGAAGACGCGCTGGTCAACCTCGAAGGCATGGACCGCGTCACCGCCGGCAAGCTTGGCCTGGCCGGCATCAAGACGCTGGAAGCCTTCAGCAACATGGCCTATGACGAATTTGGCGCCGTGCTGGCGCTGCCGGTGGAACGCGCACGCGAACTGATCGACAGCCAGTTCGATGGCGTCACCGATGATGAAATGAAATTGATCGATTCCAAGTACGACAGCCGCGCGAAGGCGTTGCAGGCGAAGGCGTGGAGTCAGGCCGAAGCCAAACAGGGCTGAGGTTCAACCCACCCAGAAGATACTAAGAGGATTGAATGGCGAGTACCAACGTTGCCCAATTTGCCACCGAGCTGAAGATGCCGGCTGACCTGCTGCTCACTCAGCTGCGGGCGGCAGGCGTCGAGAAAAGCTCGGCGTCCGACCTCCTGTCCAAGGAAGACAAGGACAAGCTGCTCGGCCACCTGCGCCGTTCGCATGGCGTCGCGCCTGATGGCGGCGAGAAAAAGAAAATCACGCTGCCGCGCAAGGAAACTACCGAGATCAAGCAGGCCGATGCCTCGGGCAAGTCGCGCACCATCCAGGTGGAAGTGCGCAAGAAGCGCACCTTCGTCAAGCGCGACGAGCCGAGCGAAGCGCCGGCCGCCGCCGCGCCAGCCGCTCCCGTGGTAGACGAGGCCGAGCAGGCGCGCCGCGCCGAAGAGGCTCGCAAGCAAGCCGAGCTGATCGCCCGCCAGGAAGCCGAGCTGCGCGAGAAGCAGGAACGCCTGGCGCGCATGGAAGAAGAGCGCCTGGAACAGGAACGCGCACAGCGCGAAGCCGAGGAAGCCGCGCGCCGTGAAGCTGCCGCGCGCGAAGCCGAACGTGGCGCCAAGCAGGCCAAGGAAGCCACGGACGCCGCTGCCCAGGCCGCTGAAGCCGCAGCCGAGGCCGAGCGCAAGCGCGCCGCCGAAGCCGCAGCCAAGGAAGCCGCTGAGCGTGCCGCCGCTGCCGAGCGCGCCCGCCGCGCCGTAGCCGAGGAAGTGGCACAGATCAAGGCCATGATGAGCCAGCCGCGCCGCGTGGTGAAAGCGCCGGAGCCGGCGCCCGCCGCTCCGGTGGCCAAGGCCGCCGAAGGCACGCTCCATAAGCCGGCTGACAAAAAGCCTGGCGACAAGAAGCCGGATGACAAAAAGCCCGCCACCGGCGACAAGAAGTCGATCAAATCGGCCAACGTCTCGTCGACATGGCAGGACGATGCCCGCAAGCGTTCTGGTGGCATCAAGACCCGCGGTCCGGCTACGCCGGGCGGCCGTGACGGCTGGCGCGCCGGTCCCAAGGGCCGCCGTTCGCACGGAGATGATCGCGAATCCAACTTCCAGCAGCCGACCGAGGCAGTGGTCAAGGACGTGACCGTACCCGAAACCATCACCGTGGCCGAGCTGGCGCACAAGATGTCGGTGAAGGCCTCCGAGCTCATCAAGCACATGATGAAGCTGGGCCAGATGGTGACCATCAACCAGGTGCTGGATCAGGAAACCGCCATGATCCTGGTCGAGGAACTGGGCCACAAGGCCATCGCCGCCAAACTGGACGATCCCGAGGCCTTCCTGGTCGACACCGAGGCCAGCGACGCCGAACTCAAGCCTCGCGCGCCCGTGGTCACCGTCATGGGCCACGTGGACCACGGCAAGACCTCGCTGCTGGATTACATCCGCCGCACCAAGGTCGCCACCGGCGAAGCCGGCGGCATCACCCAGCACATCGGTGCCTACCACGTCGAAACGCCCAAGGGTGTCATCAGTTTCCTCGACACCCCGGGCCACGCGGCGTTCACCTCGATGCGCGCCCGCGGCGCGAAGCTGACCGACATCGTGGTGATCGTGGTGGCGGCCGACGACGGCGTCATGCCGCAGACCAAGGAAGCGATCCAGCACGCGAAGGCGGCGAAGGTGCCGCTGATCGTGGCCATCAACAAGATCGACAAGTCCGACGCCGATCCGCAGCGCGTGAAGAACGAACTGCTGAGCGAGGAAGTCGTGGCCGAGGAATTCGGCGGCGATACCCAGATGGTCGAGATCTCGGCCAAGACCGGCCTGGGCATCGACGATCTGCTCGATGCGATCAGCCTGCAGGCCGAAGTGCTCGAACTGCGCGCCGTGCGCGACGGCCGCGCCAGCGGCGTGGTGATCGAATCCTCGCTCGACAAGGGCCGCGGCCCGGTCGCCACGGTGCTGGTGCAGCAGGGCACGCTCAAGAAGGGCGATTACCTGGTGTGCGGCATCCAGTACGGCCGCGTGCGCGCGCTGTTCGACGAAACCGGCAAGCAGCCCGATTCGGCCGGCCCGTCGATTCCGGTGCAGGTGCTCGGCCTGTCCGGCGTGCCCGATGCAGGCGATGATTTCGTGGTGGTCGACGACGAACGCCTGGCCAAGGACGTGGCGCAGCAGCGCGACGCCAAGCGCCGCGAATCGCGCCTGGTCAAGCAGGCGGGCAACCGCATGGAAGACATCCTGGCGCAGATGGGCCAGGGCGAAGGCCAGCAGGTGCTCAACCTGGTGATCAAGGCCGACGTGCAGGGTTCGGTGGAAGCGCTGAAGCAGTCGCTGATCGGCCTGTCCAACGACCTGATCCGCATCAACGTGATCAACGCCGGCGTCGGCGGCATCACCGAATCCGACGCCAACGCCGCGGTCACCGCCAAGGCCACGGTCATCGGCTTCAACGTCCGTGCCGATGCCTCGGCGCGCCGCATCATCGAAGCCAACGGCGTGGACCTGCGCTACTTCTCGATCATCTATGACGTGATCGATCAGGTGAAGCAGGTGGCCTCGGGCCTGCTGGGCAAGGAAATCCGCGAAGAGATCATCGGCACCGCCGAAGTCCGCGACGTGTTCCGCAGCTCGAAGTTCGGCGCGGTGGCCGGCTGCATGGTCATCGAGGGCGTGGTCAAGCGCAACAAGCCGATCCGCGTGCTGCGCGACAGCACGGTGATCTTCGAAGGCGAACTGGAATCGCTGCGCCGCTTCAAGGAGAACGTGGACGAAGTGCGCAACGGCACCGAATGCGGCATCGGCGTGAAGGCATACAACGACATCAAGCCGGGCGACCAGATCGAGTGCTTCGAGCGCATCGAAGTGGCGCGTACGCTGTAAAGCGTGCGCGGGGTTCGGCAGACGGGATTGGGGATTCGCAAGAGTCCCCAACCCCGGTCACCGATGCAATCCGCAGCCATACCGCTTTACCAAATCCCGTCTTCCCTTCTCCCGAATCCCAGCTCCCAAGTGCCCAGCAAATCCTTCCATCGCACCGATCGTGTTTCCGCCCAGCTCCGCCGTGAACTGGGCGCGCTCGTGCACGAGGCCGTGCGCGAATACGGGTTGCCGTCGGTCAGCGTGTCGGACGTGGAAGTCACGCGCGACATGGCGCATGCGCAGGTCTACGTCACCGCGTTGATGCCGGAGCGCTCGTCCGACGCGATCAAGGGGCTGCGCGAACTGGCGCGCGAGTTGCGCATGGAACTGGCGCGACGGGTCAAGCTGCGCCACGTGCCCGAACTGCATTTCCATTACGACGACTCGGTCGATCGCGGCGAGCGCATCGATCAACTGCTGCGCGATCTGCCGCCTCCGTCCGAACCGGACGCCGAATAAGTCGAGCCGGTCGACCTGGCTCGGCGCAGGTCAATCCCCCTGCGCGACGAACCGGATCGCGCCGGAATGAATGAGCGAACGCGCGGATGTCTTCCCGAATCAAGTTCCGTCCCCTCGATGGCCTGCTGCTGCTGGACAAGCCGCAGGGCATGAGCTCCAACGCGGCGCTGCAGGCCGCGCGGCGCTTGTTCGGCGCCGAAAAGGGCGGGCACACCGGCAGCCTGGATCCGCTGGCGACCGGGTTGCTGCCCCTTTGCTTCGGCGAGGCCACCAAGATCGCCGGTCTGCTGCTGGGCTCGCGAAAGGCCTACGAAACCGTGGCCGTGCTCGGCGTCACCACCGACAGCGATGACGCCGAAGGTGCGGTGCTGCGCGAGCGCCCGATCCCCGGGCTGACGCCCGAACGCGTGGAAGCCGCACTGGTGCCGCTGCGCGGCTCCATCCTGCAACGCGCGCCGATCTACTCGGCGCTCAAGCAGGGCGGCGAGCCGTTGTACGTGAAGGCGCGGCGCGGCGATGTCATCGACGCGCCCGAGCGGCAGGTCGAGGTTCACGCACTGGACGTCATCGAAATCGGCGTCGCGCACATCCGCCTGCGCGTGGAATGCGGGTCCGGCACCTACGTCCGCAGCCTGGTGCGGGATCTGGGCGAAGCGCTGGGGTGCGGCGCGCATGTGGGCGTGCTGCGACGGTTGTGGGTCGAACCCTTCCGGCAGCCGCGCATGCATACGATGGAAGCCCTGCAACGGTTGGCGGGCGAGGGCATCGAGGCGCTGGACGCCTGCCTGCTGCCGGTGGAGCAGGGCCTGAGCGGATTTCCGCGCATCGATCTCTCGGCCGAAGACACCCGGCGCTTCGGAATGGGCCAGCGACTGGCCGGCCACGGCCCGGCGCGCGAACCGGTCGCCGTGCATGGCCCGGATGGCCGCGTGCTCGGCCTGGGACGCGTGGACTCACACGCCGAACTGGCGCCGCAACGCTTGTTCAGTTGGGCTGTCGTCAACGAACCGCGCGTCCGGGCTGTCACCGATACGCAATAAAACCTTGTTTCAAAAGGCCCCCGCGGCTACACTACGCCGCCGGTTTTGCACCGGCATTCCTTTCGTTCACGGCGAGCCACGCGGTGCACCGGTCTGATCCGGTATCTCCCGGCGTTCCTGCGGGCCACGCATCTCCAGAGAGACCTCATGTCCATCGATACCCAGAAGATCATTGAAGAAAACAAGCGCGGCGCCGCCGATACCGGCTCCCCGGAAGTCCAGGTCGCCCTGCTGACCGCCCGCATCGAGCAGCTCAGCGGCCACTTCAAGATCCACAAGAAGGATCACCACAGCCGTCGTGGTCTGCTGCAACTGGTCAACCGTCGCCGCAGCCTGCTTGACTACCTGAAGAAAAAAGACAACGAGCGCTACAAGAGCCTGATCGAGAAGCTCGGTCTGCGTCGTTGATGCAACACCCCGCCGCGGCGCAGCAATGCGCCGCGGTTTGCTTTTGAGGGGCGCAAAACCGAATCGGCTGCGCCCCGTGCGGTAACGCTGGACCCGGACCCGACGCATCCTGCGGCGGCGTCCGATGCAACACCCGGCCGGTCACCGGCCAACCGTCCGCGGCAGGGGCCGCGCACGGCCCAATCCGAACAGAGCATCTTCAAGGAAACCTCGTGGCAAAAATCACCAAAACCTTCCAGTACGGCAAGCACACCGTCACCCTGGAGACCGGCGAAATCGCCCGCCAGGCCAGCGGCGCCGTCATCGTCAAGATGGACGACACCGTACTGCTGGTCACCGCCGTGGCCGCCAAGTCCGCCCGCGAAGGCCAGGACTTCTTCCCGCTGACGGTCGACTACCAGGAGAAGTTCTACGCCGGCGGCCGCATCCCCGGTGGCTTCTTCAAGCGCGAAGGCCGCGCCACCGAGAAGGAAACGCTGATCTCGCGACTGATCGATCGCCCCATCCGTCCGCTGTTCCCCGAGGACTACAAGAACGAAGTCCAGATCATCGCCACGGTCATGTCGCTCAATCCGGAAGTGGACGGTGACATTGCCGCGCTGATCGGCGCCTCGGCCGCGCTGTCGCTGGCCGGCACCCCGTTCATGGGCCCGATTGGCGCCGCCAAGGTCGGCTACAGGAATGGCGAGTACATCCTCAACCCGACCACCAGCGAGCTGAAGGAATCGCAGCTGGAGCTGGTCGTGGCCGGCACCGCCAACGCCGTGCTGATGGTCGAATCCGAAGCCGCGCTGCTGTCGGAAGAAGTGATGCTCGGCGCGGTGATGTTCGGTCATCGCGAAATGCAGAAGGTCATCAACGCCATCAACGAACTGACCGTCGAAGCCGGCACCAAGCCGTCCTCGTGGGTCGCCCCGGCCAAGAACACCGCGCTGATCGGCGCGATCAAGGAAGCGGTCGGCGGCCAGATGGCCGAGGCCTTCCAGATCCGCGACAAGCTGCAGCGCCGCGACGCGCTGGCCGCGATCAAGAAGGACGTGGCCGAGCGCCTGGCCTCTCAGGTCGAGGCGCAGGGCTGGAGCACCGCCGAACTGGCCAAGGAACTGGGCGAACTGGAATACCGCACCATGCGTGATTCCGTGCTCGAGACCAAGGTCCGCATCGACGGCCGCGCGCTCGACACCGTGCGCCCGATCAGCTCCAAGGTCAGCGTGCTGCCGCGCACCCACGGCTCGGCGCTGTTCACCCGCGGCGAAACGCAGGCCATTGTCGTGGCCACGCTGGGCACCGCCCGCGACGGCCAGGTGATCGACGCGGTCAGCGGCGAGTACAAGGAAAACTTCCTGTTCCATTACAACTTCCCCCCGTTCTCGGTGGGCGAATGCGGCCGCTTCGGCGCGCCCAAGCGCCGCGAGATCGGCCACGGCCGCCTCGCCAAGCGCGGCGTGCTGGCGGTGATGCCGACCATCGAGGAATTCCCGTACACCGTGCGCGTGGTGTCGGAAATCACCGAATCCAACGGGTCTTCGTCGATGGCCTCGGTCTGCGGCAGCTCGCTGGCGCTGATGGATGCCGGCGTGCCGGTCAAGGCGCCGGTCGCGGGCATCGCGATGGGCCTGGTGAAGGAAGGCGACAAGTTCGTCGTGCTGTCCGACATCCTGGGCGATGAGGATCACCTCGGCGACATGGACTTCAAGGTCGCCGGTACCGCCGAAGGCGTGTCCGCGCTGCAGATGGACATCAAGATCGAAGGCATCACCGAGGAAATCATGAAGCAGGCGCTGAGCCAGGCCAAAGCCGGCCGTCTGCACATCCTCGGCGAGATGGCCTCGGCGCTGACCGCGCCGCGCGCCGAGCTGAGCGACTACGCTCCGCGCCTGCTGACGATCAAGATCCACCCGGACAAGATCCGCGAAGTGATCGGCAAGGGTGGCGCGACCATCCAGGGCATCACCAAGGAAACCGGCACCCAGATCGACATCCAGGATGACGGCACCATCGTCATCGCATCGGTCAACGCCGCCGCCGCCCAGGCCGCCAAGGCCCGCATCGAGCAGATCACCTCGGACGTCGAGCCGGGCCGGATCTACGAAGGCAAGGTCGCCAAGATCATGGACTTCGGTGCGTTCGTCACCATCCTGCCGGGCAAGGACGGCCTGGTGCACGTCTCGCAGATTTCCAGCGAGCGCGTGGAGAAGGTCAGCGACAAGCTGAAGGAAGGCGACGTGGTCAAGGTCAAGGTGCTGGAAGTCGACAAGCAGGGCCGCATCCGCCTGTCGATCAAGGCCGTGGAAGAAGGCGAGGGCGTGGCCGGCGAATAATCGCCGCGCGCTTCGCTGAAAAGAGCGGGCTTCGGCCCGCTTTTTTTTTGCCTGCGGCCAGCTTGCGCCGGCGCGATGATGCGGCGCGCGTGCATGTGCGGCCAGGCGTGCTGCATTGCAGGAAAAATGCCCCGACTTTCGACAGGGGCCAGGCGTGCGAACCGGTGCTATCAAGGCGTACTGCGCTCGGGAATCCTCCGGCGCGCCACGCAGCGTCCACCACACGCCAGGAGCCTTGCATGACCACTCGCCGTGACCTGCTCAAATTCAGTGCGCTCGCCGCCGCTTCCACGTTGATTCCGGGAATGGCGTTCGCGCAGTCGGGCACCATCCCGCGCGCCGCCCGCCCGCTGAACATCCTCATCCTCGGCGGCACCGGATTCACCGGCCCGTTCCAGGTGCAGTACGCGCTCGCGCGCGGCCACAAGGTGACGCTGTTCAACCGTGGCAAGCGCCCGTCGCCGGAGTGGCCGGGCGAAGTGGAGCAGTTGCACGGCGATCGCAACACCGGCGATCTGGCGGCACTGAAAGGCCGCAAATGGGACGTCTGCATCGACAACCCGACCAGCCTGCCGTTCTGGGTGCGCGATGCCGGGCAAGTGCTGAAGGGCAACGTCGGCCACTACCTGTTCATTTCCACCATCTCCGTCTATGCGGACGGCTCCAAGCCCGGCATCGATGAAGATGCGCCGCTGGCGCCTTACAAGGGCAAGGACGCGATGGCCGAAACGCAGGAAAACCTGCGCGCCGACATCGAGAACCTCTACGGCCCGCTGAAGGCATTGAGCGAAGCCGAGGCGTACAAGCAGTTCGGCAAGAACGTCACCATCGTGCGGCCCGGCTACATCGTCGGACCGCGCGATGAAACCGATCGCTTCACCTACTGGCCGCACCGCATCGCCCAGGGTGGCGAAGTGCTGGTGCCGGGCGATGGTCAGGATCCGGTGCAGATCATCGATGGCCGCGATCTCGGCGAATGGATGATCCGGCTGGCGGAAAATCGCACCCATGGCGTGTTCAATGCCGTCGGCCCGAAGGATCTGCTGCCGATGGACGCCATGCTCCGCACGAGCGAAAAGGTCGTCGGCGGCAATCCGACCTATACCCATGTCACGCCGGAATTCCTCGAAGCGCAGAAAGCCGAGGAACTGCCGATCTGGGTTTCGCGCAAGGAAGGGCCATACGCTGGCTACGGACAGGTCAGCAATGCGCGCGCGATCGCGGCCGGGCTCACCTATCGACCGCTGGAAACCACCGTCAAGGATCTGATGGAGTGGTTCCGCGGCCTGCCGGCCGATCGCCAGGCCAAGCTGCGCGCCGGCATCAGCCGCGAGAAGGAAGCCGAATTGCTGAAAGCCTGGCACGCGCAGAAGGCCTGAGCGCAGGGAACGAAAGAGCCGCGCGTTGCGCGGCTCTTCGGGAGGTCTGATGAATGCAGGTGTGGCGTCGCGCGAGGTGACGCCGGTCGCGGACGAAGCCGCTTCCGCGGTCTCGGCGGATTACGGCAGGTCCATCAGCGTTCGCGCCGGGTGATGAAGCGATCGACGCGTCCGCGGCGCTGCCAGTCCGGTGCATCGATGACATCGTCCGCCACGCGCGCGCCTTCGGCCGCCATCATCATTGCCGGCGCGGCCTGCGCCGGCACATCGCCCGGTGCCGCCTGGAGGTTGGCCACCAGATCGGTGCCCTGCACGATGCCCAGCGGCGTGTAGCCGGCATAGCCGGGGAACACGCTGCCCACGTTCGCATTGCCCATGCGGCGAATGAGGATTTCCGAGAACACGCGGCGATAGTCCGTCGTCACCGGCACATCGCCGAACGTGGGCGACAGCGTTTCCGGATTCAGTCCGGGCCACGTGCCGAAGAAACGCCGTCCATTGACCGGACCGCCCAGCACCAGCAGCGGATTGCCGTAGCCGTGATCGGTGCCGCCATTGGCATTGGCGCGCACGCGGCGGCCGAATTCGGACTGCACGATCACGGTCACCCGCGCCATCTCGCCGCCGGCATTGAGATCGTTGAAGAAGGCGTACAGCGCCTGCGACAGTTCGGCGATCTTGTTCTGGTAGTAGTGGTAGCCGCTGCCCGCCGTGCCTTGTCCCTCGTGCGTATCCCAGCCGCCGAGATCCAGCGTGGCGTAACGCAGGCCGAGGTTGAAACGGATCGACTGCGCGATCGTCCACAACTGCTGCGCGAACGTGCCGGTCGGCCACGCGGCCGGCAGCGCACCGTAGGTCTGCTGCTTGATCAAGCGCAGCGCGGCATCGGCCTGCTGGCCGTGCAATTGCAGCCCGGTGCGCCCGGCCCACAGTTCGGCGAGGGTTTCGTTCACGCCACGCAGCCCGGCCGGTGAATCCGGTCGCGTCATCTGCCAGCTCCAGGCACCGGCGTTGAGCTGGAAATCGGCCGCGCTGCTCATGCTGATCGCGGCGGTGGAGGCCATCAGCCCGGCCGGCTGCGTGCCGCCGATGCCAAGCGCGGGCATCGCCGCGGCCGGCGTGCTGGCCAGGCGGCTGTCCCAGGCGCGCGTCATCCAGCCACTGCCGGTGCCGAACTTGCCCGGCGTGCCGAGATCGATCGAGAGCTGCGCGTCGAAATGACTGCGCGTGACCGTCGTGCTCATGCCCGCCGCATGCACGATCGCCAGCTTGCCGCTGTTCCAGAGATCGCGCAGTCCGCTCGCCGAGGGATGCAGGCCGAAGCCGGTCGCCGCGCCGCCGCCGAGCGTCAACGGCAACGCGCCGTAGGTGCCGGTGGCGGCGATGGACAGATCCGGGCGGGCCTGTTCGTAGAACACGCGATCGTCGCCGCTGATCGGCACGACCAGATTGAGGCCATCCATGCCGCCGCGCAGGAACAGGTGCACCACGGTGTCGTAGGGGTTGGTCGCGGCCGCGGCGTCGTCGGCGAACATCAGCGTCGAGCCGGCCGCGCCGACCACCGCCGCGCTGCAGCAGCCCTTGACGAATTCGCGACGGGTCAGGGTGAATCGGCTCATCGCATCGTCCTCAGCGGCTCATGAATTCGGGGGACATCAGGATCAGCGAGACCATGCTGCGCAGCCGCTGGTGGTTGTAGTGGTTCTTCAGATCGTTGGCGGCCCAGGCATCGGTGTCGCTGATCACGGTGGTGGCCGCGTTGCCGTTCTGCGCCATGAACTTCACCAGCACCTGCCGCCGTGCGGCTTCCGGCTGATAGCCGAGCAGGCGGTTGCACCAGAAATTCACCAGGTTCTCGGCGGTCCACGAGCTCGTCGGCAGGCCGCTCCGGGTGGTGGCGATAATCGGGCTCAAGGGCACGCCGGCGTCGCTGGTTTCGGTCATCCAGTTCAGCAGTTTCCAGGTCATCGCGAAGGAATTGGCGCCGGACCATGCCAATCCCGTATCCGGATAGCCGTTGGGTGCGGGCCAGTTGTACGGCACGTGGCCGGTGAAGCCGAAACGCCACATCAGCTCATCGCTCTTGTCGTGCCCCACGCGCAGCGTCCAGTCCTGCCCGAGCGCACGCATCGCCGCGACGGTGGCCTCGAACGGACGCCGGTTCTTCATGCCCCAACTGTTGATGAAATCGTTGGAGTTGAGGATGTGGCGCAGCACGATCTCGATCTGATCGGCGCGCTGCCAGTTGGCGCGGAACAACGTCGCGGCGCTGTCCACCAGTTCCTGGCGCGGCGTGTCGGTGACGAAACGGCGGATCAACTTGCGGCAGATGAACTTGGCCACGCGCGGATGGCTGGCGAGACGATCGAGCACGTCGCGCCCGTCCTTCATCGCCGGCTGTTCCGGATAGATCAGCATGCCGAGCAGGAATTTCGGCCCGGCGTCGTGCCAGGACTGGCGATAGACGAAGGTGCCGTCGTTCTCGTTCGGGAATTCCCAGTGGCCGTTCCTGGCCGACCAGCCGGTGAAGGCGGCCGCCGTCTCGTACACGTCGATGTCGGTGTAGCCGATCGGATAGGACGGATCCTCGGGGCAGGGCGGCACCTGGAACGGATCGGTGAAGCCCAGATAGTTCTCCGCGCCGAAGGTATGCAGTTCGAGCAGTTCGCGCGCGAAGTTCTCGTTCGGGCCCGAGCGCGAGTTGTTGATGTTGTCGAGGAAGTAGAGCATCGACGTGCTCTGCGCGACGGCCTCCAGCATCGCGCGGAAATTGCCCTTGGCGTGGGCGCGGATCACATCGCGCGTGTAATGCGGGAACAACGGACCGGCGGTGAACTCGGTGCCCTGCACGTTGAAATGGTCATGCCAGAAATTGACCAGCAGTTCGCGCAGTTGCCGGCGCGAATGCACCGCGCGCACGAAGGCCGCGCGCTGGGTTTCATTCGAAGGCCGCATGCGCACCGCGTACTCGGGATCGGCGCGGACGTGATCGGCCCACAGTTGCGCCAGCGATTTGCCGAGCGTGGTGTAGCCGGCCGCGGTCAGCCGCGTTTCCACGGCGCTGTCGTCGATGGCGTTCCAGTCGAGCTGCCAGTCCACGTAGTTGGCCAGCCGCTGGCGATCCCCGGTGCCGAGCGCATTGAACTCGGCGATCGTCACCGGCGTGGCGCCATAGCTGAGCCGGTTGAGGACCTGCACGGCGAACGGTGGCCGGGGCAGGGTCAGCAGGCGTGGCTGGCTGCTGTTTTCAGCCACGGCGCCGCCCGCATGCTCGCCTCCGGGGAGCGTGCGTGCCGGCAACGCGCGCTGCGCGCCGTACAACTGCTGCTGGCGCTGGCGGGCGGCCTGCATCAGTTGCGCACGGGTCGGTGCCGCCGCGCCAGCATTGGACGGCGCAGTGGCAAGGTCGCCGCGATCACGCACGGCACGGCTGCGAAAGGCGGCCCGCCGGGCCGTCAGGGTTCGGCGTGTCATCGGATTTCCGTGGACTTCCCCAGTGGCGGCAGTATTCGGCATGCCGGTACGGGTGACTGCGAACTGGCGCACAGCTCGTGCAGCGACAGAGCCGTCCGTCAGCGCCGTCGCCTTCACGCGCGCGGGTAAAATGCCGCCTCGTTCCGATTGGTCGCCTGCATGCCGTACACCCCCATCGTCGCCACCCTGGGCTATGTGCTCTCGCCCGATCGCTCGCAGGTGCTGCTGATCCACCGCAATGCCCGGCCCGATGACCAGCATCTGGGCAAGTACAACGGGCTGGGAGGCAAGATCGAGGCCGACGAGGACGTGGTGGCCGGCATGCGCCGAGAGATCAGGGAGGAAGCCGGCATCGACTGCGATGCCCTGAGCCTGCGCGGCACCATGAGCTGGCCCGGCTTCGGCAAGCAGGGCGAGGACTGGCTGGGTTTCGTCTTCCTGATCACCGCGTGGTCCGGCACGCCGCTGGAGCGCAATCCGGAAGGCACGCTGGAATGGGTGCCAATCGAGCGCATCCTCGAACTGCCGCTGTGGGATGGCGATCGCCAGTTCCTGCCACTCGTGTTCGATGACGATCCGCGCGGCTTCCATGGCGTGATGCCGTACCGCGACGGGCGCATGGTGTCGTGGCGCTACTCGCGGATCTGATCGGGTTGTCCACATGCGGTGTGGACCGTTTCCGGAAAATCATGTGGATAAGCCTCGCGCGCCCTTGCGGCGCAAGGCTGTCAAGGTGTCTGGTCAAAAATTGACCACGGTGACGGATGCGCCGTTCCACGTTTCGTGAAACGCGGATCCCGCTTCATTCCGCCGTTTTCCACAGCGGGTGTGGATGATTGCCGGACAAGCTTGTGGATAACGGACGGCGCGCCTTGCGCCACGGGCGTGTCAAGCGGGGTGGCGAAAAATTCACCAGCGCCCGGGCGCGGAAAACGCTTGATCTTTACAGCGTCCGCAGATAGACGTGCTGCGTCTTGCAGCGGGTGAAGCCGAGACCTTCGTAGAACGGATGCGAGTGCTCGCGCAGCACGTTCGATCGCACTGTCACGCGCGCCATGCCGCATTCGCGCGCCCAGTCCTCGATGGAAGCGACCAGCGCACGGCCCACGCCGCGACGGTATGCGCGTTCGTCCACCACCAGACCCACGATCTCGATGCTTTCGCCCGATTCCAGCGAGAGGCGCTGCTCGGCGGCGATCCAGCCGAGCATGCCGTGATCGTCTTCGGCCACCCGGATGCAATGCGCCTTCCGTGCGGCAAGTGCACGCAGGCGTTCGCGCATCGCCTCCGCGGCGGTCGGATAACCGAGTTGTGCCGACAACCGCGCGATCGCCCCGGCATCGTCGGCATGCGCGCGACGCAGCGCGAAGGACGCGGTCACTGCACGGTCCATCCGCCATCGACCACCAGCGTCTGCCCGGTGATGTTGCGCGCGGCGGGCGAGGCGAGGAAGGCGGCGATGCCGGCCAGTTCGTCCATCTCGATGAAGACGCCCTTGGGCATCGGCTTGAGCATGATCTGGCTGATCACTTCGGATTCGGCGATGCCGCGCGTGCGCGCCTGATCAGCGATCTGCTTGTCCACCAGCGGCGTCTTCACGTAGCTTGGGCACACGGTGTTGATGGTGATGTCGGTATCGGCCGTTTCCAGCGCGATCACCTTGGAGAAGCCGACCAGCCCGTGCTTGGCGGCCACGTAGGCGCTCTTGTACGGGCTGGCGACCAGCGCATGGATGCTGCCGATGTTGATGATGCGTCCGAAGCCGCGCTCGCGCATGCTCGGCAGCACCGCGCGCGTCAGCCGCGCCACGCCGACCAGCATCACCTGGATCAGGAACTCCCAGCGCTCGGGCGGGAACTCCTCAAGCGGGGCGACGAACTGCAGCCCGGCGTTGTTGATCAGTACATCGACCGGGCGCGAGATCGCCGCCAGCGCCTCGGCGATGCTAGCATCGGAGGTGACATCCAGCGCAGCCGATTCGGCCGAGCCGCCGCCGTCGCGGATTTCCCGCGCCACGGTCGCGGCTGCACCGGCGTCGAGATCGGTGACGATGACATGGCGTCCGGCCTCGGCCAGCAGGCGGGCCATGCCGGCGCCGATGCCGCTGGCCGCGCCGGTGATGAGAACGCAATGGGTATGCATGGCAGGCTCCGGGCAGGGAATGCAGCCGCTAGCGTACTGTGGCGGCGGCATCGGCCGCGACCGGCGCGTCCACCGCGATCACACGGCCCAGGCCTTACCCTGTCCGCACGCTCATCCGAGGAACCGCATCGATGGCCCGTCATTTCTCCATGCTCCGCGACTTCCAGTTGGCCGACTGGTTCACCTTGGGCAATGCCTTCTGCGGCACCGGGGCGGTCTTCGCGGCCATGCGCTTCCTGCAGGAAGGCGTGGTGCGGGATCTGATGATCGGCATGGCGCTGATCCCGCTGGCCTTCATCTTCGACGCGCTCGACGGGCGCGTGGCGCGCTGGCGCAAGCAGGCTTCGGTGCTCGGGCGCGAACTGGATTCGCTGGCCGACGTCATTTCCTTCGGCGTGGCCCCGGCCGCGCTGGCCTATGCCTGCGGCATGCAGGGCGGCTGGGACTGGCTGGTGCTGTCGTACTTCGTGGCTTGCGGCGTGAGCCGGCTGGCGCGCTACAACGTCACCGCCGAAGCGCTGGCCGGCGAGGACAGCAAGGTCAGGTATTTCGAGGGCACGCCCATCCCGACCAGCCTGCTGCTGGTGATCGTGCTGGCGGTGGCGGCCTACGGCGGCCATATCGGCGCGGATCTCTGGCTGGGGCAGTGGCGGCTGGGACCGTGGCTGCTGCATCCGCTGGTGCTGCTGTTCGCGCTGTCCGGCACGCTGATGATCAGCAAGACCCTGCGCATTCCCAAGCCGTGATCGCGCGCTGTCATCCGCAGTGCGTTCCGGTGGCCTAGAATCGGGCCAACGGAGGACCCATGGCCGATCACACCGCACCGGGCGCGCACGACTTCGAAGCGATGACGCGCCAGTACTGGAATCTCTGGGGCGATGCATTGCGCCAGATGGGCGGCGCCAGTTCGCCGCAGGCGCCGGGCTGGCAGCAGGCGCTGGACTGGTGGTCGCGGATGGTGCCCGGCACCACGCCGGCCGCCGACGATCTGCTCGGCCGCTTCCGCCAGCAGAGCGGAGACTGGTACGGATTGATGCAACAGGTGGCGGCGCGTTTCGCCGGCCAGCCCGCCGCGCCGGCCGACATCAGCCAAGCGTGGCGACAGGCCCTGGGCGTGGAATCGGTGCAGGGGCCATGGCAGGACCTGTTCCGAGCATTGCAGGGCGGCGGCTCCGGCGGTTTCGAAGGTTGGTACCGGCAGATCACGCCGTATATGGAGGCGATGCGCCGCGAGAGCGAACGCTGGCTGCATCTGCCCACGTTCGGCCCGGCGCGCGAACACCAGGAGCGCTGGCAGGCACTGGCGCTCGCGCAGCAGGACTACCAGCGCTGCCTCGCCGAATACGAACACCTGATGCTGCGCGTGGCGCACCTGGCCTTCGATCGGTTTGAAACGCTGCTCTCCGCGCGCAGCGAACCCGGCCAGCAGATCACCAGCGCGCGCGCCCTGTTCGATCTGTGGATCGACGCAGCCGAACAGGCCTATGCGGAAGTCGCGCTGTCGCCCGAGTTCCGCCGCGTCTACGGCGCGCTGACCAATGCGCAGATGCGGCTCAAGCTCGGCGTGCAGAAGGAAGTCGAACAGGTGTGCCTGATGCTCGGCATGCCCTCGCGTACCGAAGTGGATTCGGCGCATCGCAAGATCGCCGAACTCGAACGCCGGCTGCGGCGGATGGAGCGCGGCGCGCGACCATCGGCGGATGCACCGCCCGCGAGTGCGGCCCCATCCGCACCCTCGAAGGAGCCTGGCG
Organism: Pseudomonadota bacterium; assembly: GCA_023390905.1. Classification (GTDB taxonomy): domain Bacteria; phylum Pseudomonadota; class Gammaproteobacteria; order Xanthomonadales; family Xanthomonadaceae; genus Pseudoxanthomonas_A. The sequence goes on from JAEWBY010000021.1 coordinate 19,419, forward strand.
CATCCGGAACTTCGAGGGCCGCCGGACGCGCGCGAACCCGATCGACCCGACCCGCGCCATCGCGACCGGCGAAAGCCACCGCGACGCGCGCGCCTGCCAAATCATCGGCCGCTGCTCCCGAACCCGCACGCGCGGGCGCCAGGAAGACCGCGCGCAATGCCGCGATCGATGGAAAGAAACCCGCGACTCCATCCGCACCGCGCGCCGGTGCCGATGGCAGCAAGGCAAGAAAGGGCGGCAGGAAAGCGGCCGGCGCGGTGGTGTCGATGAAGGATTGGGTCGCGCGCTATGCCGATGAAGGCAAGCGCAAAGGCAAGTGACAGGAACCGGTGGAATGACCAGCCCGTTGAACATCAGTCCGGACGAACTTGCGCACGAAGCGCTGCTCGCGCAGCAGAAACTCGCGGCCGGCCTGCGCACGCTGCCCGACGTGGAAGACGTGCATTACGGCGCAACAGCGCGCCAGGAAGTCTGGCGCGACGGCAAGGTGGTGCTGTACCGCTTCATCGGCGAGAAGGCGCCCACCGCGAAGATTCCGCTGCTGATCGTCTACGCGCTGGTCAATCGCCCGTACATGGTCGATCTGCAGGAGGATCGATCGCTGGTCAAGGGCCTGCTCGCGCTTGGACAGGACGTCTACGTGCTCGACTGGGGATATCCGGATCGCTCCGATCGCTTCCTCGAACTGGGCGACTACATCGAACGCTTCATCGACGGCGCGGTCGATCACCTGTGCCGACAGTCGGGCCTGGACGCCATCAATGTACTGGGCATCTGCCAGGGCGGCGCGTTCTCGCTGTGCCACGCCGCGTTGCATCCGGACAAGATCAAGAACCTCATCACCATGGTCACGCCGGTGGATTTCCACACGCCGGACAACATGCTCTCGCACTGGACGCGCGAGCTGGACGTGGACCTGTTCGTCGAAGCGCTCGGCAACGTGCCGGCCGACATGATGAACGCCTGCTACCTGATGCTGAAGCCATTCCGGCTGAATCTGCAGAAGTACGTCGGCCTGGTCGACATCCTCGATGATCGCAAGGGCATCGAGGATTTCCTGCGGATGGAGAAATGGATCTTCGATTCACCGGATCTCGCCGGCGAAGCCTTCCGCCAGTTCATCCGCCAGTTCTACCAGCGCAACGGCTTCGTCAACGGCGGCATCGAAATCGACGGACAACCGGTGACGCTGGCCGAAGTGACGATGCCGGTGCTCAACATCTACGCCGAACAGGATCACCTGGTGCCGCCGGATGCCTCGCGCGCATTGCAGGGCCTGGTCGGCACCGACGACTACACCGAGCTGAGCTTCCGCGGCGGCCACATCGGCATCTACGTCTCCAGCCGCGCGCAACGCGAAGTGCCCACCGCGATCCATGCCTGGCTGAGCGAACGCGCGGACTGAGCGCCATACCCATCGCTGCCCGTGATCAAGCCGCCTTCATGCAGCCTGCGTCAGCATCGCACCACCGCCCGAAGGAGCGTCCGATGCATCGTCCGGTTTCCGTCTTGGCCTGGCTGCTGTTGATCGCATCGACCCAGGCACATGCGGCACCCTCCGCACACACTCAAGTCGAAATCCGCCAGTTGATGGACGGCCTGTCCGATTCCCGGTGCCAGTTCCAGCGCAACGGCACGTGGTACGACGGGCGGGCGGCGCGGGCGCATCTGCAGCGCAAATACGATTATCTGCTCAAGCGCGATCTGGTCGATACCGCCGAGCAGTTCATCGATCGCGCCGCCAGCCGCAGCATGAGCGGGCGAGCGTATCGGGTGCGCTGTCCCGGCCAGGCCGAAGTCGACGCCGCCGCGTGGTTCGGGCAGCGGCTCAAGGCGCTGCGTGGTTCAGGTGGCCCGACACGCTGAGGCGTAGACTGCGGCCGACGACCGAGGGGAGTTGATCGCGATGAACGCCGTATCCAAACCGTTCGCCCGATCGCTGGACGATCGCATGATCGCCGGCGTCATGGGCGGCATCGCCCGCCGCCTGGGCTGGAATTCCACGCTGCTGCGCGCGGTGTTCGTGATCGTGTCGATCGCCTCGGCCGCGTTCCCGGGCATTCTGGTGTATCTGATCCTGTGGCTGCTGATGCCCAACGAGGCCGATTGAGCGGCGGCATCCGGCGCGGCGCGCGCCATGCGCTGCACGCGGTCGGCGTGCTGTGGGCGCTGCCCAATTCGCTGATCGGGCTGATTGCCGGCGGGGTCGCGCTGCCGTTCGGCGCGCGGGTCGTGTACAGCCGCCGCGACTGCGCGCTGGTCTTCCATCACTGGCCGTGGGGGCCGGGCGGGGCGATCACGTTCGGCAACGTGATCCTGCATACCGGCGGCGATCTCGACGGTGCCTGCCGCACCTACGAACACCGCGCCGGCCAATGCACCCATCCGCCGATCCGGCTCGGGGATCACGAGCGCGCGCATGTCTTCCAGTACATGGTGCTGGGTCCGCTGTTCCTGCCGCTGTATCTGCTGTGCGGCGGCGTCAGCGTGCGCAACCGCTTCGAGCGTGCGGCCGATCGCTACGCATTGACGGGCCGGGGCTGGTGGCCGTTCTGAGCAACGGCGTGGGCAGTTCGCACGATCAGCGCGATGCGGACGCGAAGCCACGCCTGACGGATTCACCGGCCGGCTGAAGCCGGCGAACCATCGGCAAAACAGGCCCGGCCCTTCGGAATCGCTCGGAGGGCCGGGTGTTCCGCGTTCAGTCGGAGGCGCTGTTGGATTTGCGCGCGGTACGCTTGCGCGCCGATTTCTTCGCCGCCGTCCTGCGTCCACCGCGACTGCTGGCTGCCTTGCTCGGCGCCTTGCGGGCCGAGGTCTTGCGTGCCGATTTCCGTGCGGTTTTCTTCGCTGCCTTCTTCGTCGCCTTCTTCGCGCTCTTGCGTGCGCCGCCAGTGGATTTGCGCGCGGTCTTCTTCGCCGCCTTGCGTGCGCCGGTTTTCTTCGCGGCCTTGCGGGCGGTCTTGCTGGCGGTCTTCTTCGCCGCCTTCTTGGTGGCTTTCTTCGTGGCCTTGCTGGCGGCTTTCTTGGTGGTCTTCTTCGCGGCCTTCCTGGTCGTCTTCTTTCCGGTCTTCCGCGCACGCGCCGCATTCTTCGCGCTGTCGCTGGCCGCTTCCTTGTTCGCCTTCGAACCGGTCTTGCCGCGACCGCCACCGGACTTGCGGCCGCCGCCGCTCTGCTTGTTCACCGTCGCCCAGGCGATGCGTTCGGCCGCCTCTTCCGAACGGCCTTCTTCGCGCGCGCTGTCTTCGATGTGTTCGGCCTGACGCTTCTGCTTGTCGGTATAGGAGGATTTGTCACCACGTGGCATGTCGCACTCCTGCGATGAGGATGTGCGCGCAACTTAACCGCGGGGATGTCGCTAATGGATGAAAAACTCAGCGGCGTTGCAGGCGGGCGAAGGAAAACAGCGCCGCCAGCGGATGCTTGCGCCGGGTGATGTGGGCACGCAGCAGATGCGCGCCGATCATGCTGTAGGTAATGCCATTGCCGCCATAGGCCATCGCGAAATGCACGCGTGGCCCGTGGTGCGGATGCGTGTCGAAGAACGGCAGGCCGTCTTCCGTCTCGGCGAACGTGCCGGCCCATGCGAACGCCGGCTGCAGGCGCAGGTGCGGGAACCACACGCTGGCCTTGGCCACCAGCCGTGCCGCCTTCGTCATCACCCGCGCGTCGCGACGGGCGGGGACATCGAGCGCATCGTCCTCGCCGCCGATCAGCAGGCGATGATCCGGCGTGCTGCGCATGTACAGGTACGGCCGCGCCGACTCCCACACCATCGTCCGCCGCAGCCAGCCAAGCTGCGCCGGTTCGATCGGATCGGTGATGAAGGCGTAGCTGCTGCGATTGCGCGCCACTGCCCGTGGCAGCCACTGCTGCGAGGCATAACCGGCGGCGACCACCAGATGCGCGGCACGGATGCGCGGGCCGTGCTCGCTGCGCAGCTCGACCCGCCGCGACCCCGCGTCCACGGCGGTGATGCGGGTGCGATCATGCACGCCGCCGCCGCGCTTGCGCACGCGATGCAGCAGCCGCTGCGCCATGCGATAGGGGTCGACGGTGGCGGCCATGCGGCTGAGCAGCGCGGCCGGCGCGTTGAGGCCGTACTGGCGGTCGAGCACCGGCATCGGCAGGAAATCCAGATCCAGGTCGATGCGTGCCCGCGCGTGGAATTCCTCCTCCAGCGCCCGGGCATCGCGCCAGCGACTGGCGACGTAAAGGCTCTCGCTCATCGCGAACCCCACGTCGCGCAGCTCGCGCGCGATCGCGCCCAGCGCGGGAATCGCATCGGCGCATGCGGCATAGGCCAGCTCGGCCTGATCCTGTCCGTGGCGGCGCGCGAGATCGATCAGGTGGGTGTCGATCTCGTACTGGAGCAGGGCAGTGCTGGCGGCCGTACTGCCCCAGCCGACATCGCGCTGCTCCAGTACCGCCACGTCCAGCCCGGCCTGCTGCAATTGGTCGGCGATCAATGCCCCGGTGATGCCGCCACCAATCACCGCCACATCGCAATCCAGATCGCGATCGAGGGCGGGGAAATCATGCATCAGGCCGTTCTTGACGGCCCACCAGGGATACCCGCTTTTCAGATCCACCCGCACGCTCCGTGGGCGAGATGGACCAATGTGGTCGAATCCGGCGCCGCGGTCATCCGCGCGGCAGCGCGCCGTGCAGGAACAGATCCACCGAGATCAGCGCCTGCGTGCGGATTTCCTCCGGATCGGCGCGATCGACGTAGCCGCTGGCGATGCGGATGATGAGGTTGCCGAACATCATCATGTAGAACTGGTTGGCCGCGGCCTCGGCCGAATGCAGGTTGAGATGGCCGGCATCCATCTGCTGCTGGAAATAGCTGGTCAGGATGCGGCGCGTCTCGGAGACCGACTGTTCGAAAAACCAGTCACGCAGCGCGGGAAAGGACTCGCCCTCACCGATCACCATGCGGTACACCACGCGCGATTCGGTCTTGCCCATCGATGCGGCGATGCGCACGGCCACTTCGCGCAGGGCTTTCTCGGGCGGCATGTCCGACAGGTTCATGTCGCGCAGGATGTTGACGTGGCTGTCCAGCCGGCGTTCCAGGATTGCGTGCGCCAGGCCTTCCTTGTCGCCGAAGATGCGATACAGCGTGGCCAGCGAGCCGCCCGCACGCGCCACGATTTCGCTCAGCTTGGCATGCTGGTAGCCCTTTTCGGCGAACACGTCGGTGGCGGCATCGAGGAAGCGCTCGGCGCGCATTTCCCCGCGTTTGCACAGCTCGATGTTGCGGCGGCTGCGGAGCAGCGGATTGGGACTGACCGGGCGGGAGGTGGCGCGAAAGTCCGTAGTGCTCACTGGCGTTTCCGATTCGGATGGCGGGAGCCCGGTAGGGCGGAGACGAATCTGTTATGTGTTGCCCGACGTTGTCTCGACTTCTGTATTGGTTTGGTTCAGATGGAAGCAAATTGTCACATTTCCTCTCATCCGGCAAGACACGGGTCCGGGGCGGCAGCGGTCATCGCGAGCCGCGTGCCAGCGTCTCATGTCTGGAGACTCTCCCCGTGAAGAATCAACGCAGGCAAGGGGCGGTCGAGGACACATGAAACGTTGGGATGAACAGGCCGTGCGGGCCTTCCTGCCCGCGGTCATCGTGCTGGGCGTCGCGTTCGCGTTGTCCATCCTGCTGTCGTACTGGCAGGACGATCCGCTGCTGATGCAGCGCGCGACGGAGTGGCGATGGGCGCCGTGGCTGGCATTGGGTCTTTCGCTGCTGCTGGGCGCGCGCGTTTGCGTGCGGCTGTGGCGGCGGCGGGCGCCGGGCTTGATCTGCCCCTGCGGCGGGCTGCTCCGCCCCGTGCGGAATCTGCGCGGTTCGGCCGTGAGGGCGTGCCGCGAATGCGGCCGGCGCTGGCGGGAGGTACGCTGACCGGGTGCGATCGCCGCAGGACGATGACCCCCGCAGGTCAGGCGATGCGTTGCTCCGCCTGCATTTGCCGGCGTCGCCAGGCGGCCGGTGGCTGGCCATATTCACGGCGGAAGGCGCGGCTGAAGGACGTGTCGTTCTGGTAGCCCACTTCCTCGGCCACGCGCGCCAGCGGCGTGTTGCCGCGACGGAGCAGGTTGGCCGCCATCACCATGCGCCATTGCGTGAGGTACTGCATCGGCGAGGTGCCGATCCGGTGCTGGAAGCGCTCGGCCAGCACCGTGCGCGAGCTGCCCGCCTCGCGCGCCAGTTCCGAGAGCGTCCACTCGTGGCCGGGCCGCTCGTGCAGGGCGTTCAGCGCCTGGCCGACCACGCGATCCCCCAATCCCGCCAGCCAGCCGGAATGGTCATCGCATGTGCGCACGTACTGGCGCAGCACTTCGATGAAGAGCAGCTCGGCCAGTTTCGCCAGCAGGCCCGCGCCGCCCGGACGCGGCGTGCGCGTTTCGGCCAGCGCATGGCGCACGGAGGATTCGAGCCAGGCACCGGCTTCGGCGTCGCGCAGGTTCACGCGCACCACGGCCGGCAGGCCATGCAGCAGCAACTTCGCCAGTCGCCGATCGCAGGCCAGATAACCGCAGACGATGCGCGTGCATTCGCCACCGCCGCCGTAGGCCAGGCGACGCGGCCGGCTCGACAGCAGTTTCTTCAGATCCGCCGGGCCGCGCGGTGGCGGCAATCCGGGCGCGGAGGTCATGCGGTGCGCCGCGCCAGTGGGAAACAGCACCACGTCACCGGTGCGCACGGTCATCGATGGCTCGCCGTCCATTTCCACCACGCATTGGCCTTCGGTGATCAGATGGAAGATGACGATCTGCTCGGCCGATGGATCCAGCCACGGCGCGGCGAGCGCGGCGCGCGGTGATTGATAGCACCACGGCGCACTGAAACGGGCGTTGACGAAAAACGCGCCCGACATCTGCACCACCCGCAGGATTTCCGACAGCGCGTCCATCTCAATCGACGTTCGAATCATTGATGGTCAGGCGAATCTCGATCGGCGGCGGTTGCTGCATCGCCGCCTGCATCGGGGAACGTTGCAGGCCGCGTTCGACGATCTGCCGCAGCCGCGCTTCATCCACGCGCGCGGCATGGATGCGGACCGCGATCTGCATCGCCAGTGGCCCGGCTTGCACGCCATCGCCCGATGGCGTCTGCATGCCGAGCAGACCGCGCGTGTCCGATTCGCTGCCCACTTCGATCTCCAGCGCATCGAGTTCGACGCCTTCGCTGGCGGCCACCATGCCGATGGCGGTCGCGCAGCAGGCGGCGATGCCGGCGCGGAACAGCCAGCCGGGCGACACGCGATCCCCGCTGCCGCCGAGTTCGCAGGGCATGTCGGTTTCCATCTGCATGCCCATTGCGTGGTGCGCGCTGATGCGGGTGCCGCCGTGCCAGATCGCGCGCGCGGATGCATCCGCATGCACGCCCATGTCCGGCCGGCGCGTGAACACCGAGGTGGCGCGTTGCATGGCTTCGGCCACGTCCTGCTGCGTCGTCATCGAAAGCTCCGTCCGGGGGATGAGGGAGAGGGATCGTGCAGATTCAACGCGCACTCGCGGGCGTGCCGGCCACCGTCCGTACGCCCGGCCGGGAATTGCGGACGAACGGATCGCACGGCGTGCGCGCAGGCCATGGGCGGACGCCGCGTCGGTTCCGGCGGACGAAACGTCAGGACGCGACGCCAGTCGCACCGGCACGCTGTGCCCTCCCACCACAACGCTGATTCCCCCGAATGAACGCAATGATCCAGACCGCTTCCAACACGCCCGATCTGGCCGCCGTCAAGCAACGCCAGCAGGCGGCATGGTCCAGCGGCAACTACGCCGTGGTCGGCACCACGCTGCAGATCGTCGGCGAACGCCTGGCCGAGTCCGCCGATCTGCGCTGGGACGAGCGCGTCCTCGACGTGGCCGCCGGCAATGGCAATGCCACGCTCGCGGCCGCACGGCGCGGCTGCCGCGTGACCTCCACCGATTACGTGCCCGCGCTGCTCGAACTGGGCCGCCAGCGCGCGCTCGCCGAACAACTCGAAGTCCAGTTCCAACACGCGGACGCCGAAGCGCTGCCGTTCGCCGACGGCAGTTTCGATGCGGTGCTGTCCACCTTCGGCGTCATGTTCACGCCCGATCACGCGCGTGCGGCGAACGAACTGCTGCGCGTATGCCGGCCCGGTGGCCGCATCGGTCTGGCGAACTGGACGCCCGAGGGGTTCATCGGCCAGATGTTCAAGGTGCTGGGCCGACACGTCCCGCCGCCGGCCGGCGTGCAGCCGCCTTCGCTGTGGGGTTCGGTCGCGCATCTGCAACAGCTGTTCGGTGATCGCGTCAGCGCCATCACCGCGACGCCGCGCATGTTCAACTTCCGCTATCGATCGGCCGCGCACATGGTCGATGTGTTCCGCCAATGGTATGGCCCGGTGCAGAAGGCGTTCCAGGCATTGCCGGCGGAGCGGGCCGCGGAACTGGAGCGCGACCTCATCGCGTTGATGGAGCGCATGGATCACAGTGCGCATCACGATGGACGGCGCGACGCTTTGCGGGTGCCGAGCGAATACCTCGAAATCGTCATCGTCCGCCGTTGAGCACGGCAGCGCGCCGGCCACGCCGCATCCCGCGCCATGGCCGGGTCCGGCGTCCGCGTGCGAGCGGTTATGGCAGCCGCTGATCGCACGCGCACCGGCACGCTGCGCGCGTGTGCCGGATGAGGCGGTGCTCGATGTGGCCCGCGGCACCGACCTCATCGCACGGGGCCGCGCCTGCTGGTGCCCGTGCACAGCGCCACATCACGGCATGGCGTTTCGAGCACGCGCTCGCAAGCGCATCCCAAGCATCGGCGATGCCGCTGCGTGCAAACCGGACCGTCGAGCTATCGACGTTCCGGCCGCCTTACACATGCCCGCTGAGCAGCGCCAGATCCTCGCGGAACCAGCGCAGGGTGTCCTCGCGCGCATCCGCCCTGGCCCGCAGCACGGCCGAAGGATGGAAGGTCGCGAACGCGCGCACGCCGGTGGCCAGCGTCATCCAGCGCCCGCGTTCTTCGCTCAGGCGGAACTGCGCGCCGAACATCGCGCGCGCGGCGGTGGCGCCAAGGCACACCACGATCCGTGGCCGCAGCATCGCCAGTTCGCGATCGAGCCAATGCCGGCAGGCTGATACGTGCGCGGCGTCCGGATTGCGATGCAACCGCAACTTGCCGCGCTGCTCGAAACGGAAATGCTTCACCGCATTGGTGATGTAGAGGCGGCTGCGATCCACGCCGAGTTCCTCCAGCGTGCGGTTGAACAGGCGGCCGGCAGGACCGACGAAGGGACGACCCGATAGATCTTCCTCATCGCCCGGCTGCTCGCCGACGATCAGGACGCGCGCATCCTCCGGACCTTCGCCGGTCACCACCTGCGTGGCCGGTTCCCACAGCGGACAACGGCGGCAGGCGCGCATCCGGACATGCAGCGCCGCCAGTGAATCATCCGGTGCGGGCTCGTTGGCTGTCGGCGGCGGCGACGGAATCCGGCGGCGCGGGGCTTGCGCCTCGCGTTCGGCCATCTCGCGCACGCGCTGCCCGGCTTCACGCACCAGATCCGGCAGGCGATGGGTCTCAGGCAGATGGCGCCAGTATTTCTGCGGCATTTCCTGGCGCATCATCCGCGTGTTGAGCCGGGCCGGATTGAAGATGCTGGCGTAGTAGGTCTGCCACAACGATTCCTGCGCGTCATCGGCTGGCGCCTCCGAACGCGTGGCGCCTTCGCCGAAGGACAGCATCGCGCCATCCCAGTGCGCACTGCGGTACGGCGACAGGATCGCCCAGCGCATGCCGGCAAATCGCCGCGCGAAGAACGGCGCGACGCGATCGATGATGTAGTGCTCCGGTTCGAACCAGGCGATGAAGGCTTCCTGTTCGCCGGGGACTTCACGGAAGCGCACGAACGCCTTCATCTTGTGGCTGTCGCGGTGGACCGATTTTTCCAGTTCGCGCGCGTGGCGCACGTCCACATCGGTGGCGCGTTCGAGCAGGCCGGTTTCGCCTTCGCTGATCCGCCACAGCAGGCGATAGAGCAGGGCATGGCGCTGCGCATCGCGATGGCACAGCACGGCGTCGGCCAGATCGAGGAACTCGCGCGATACCCGTGGCGTCTGCCGCACCGGAGGCGCGGCGTCCAGCGGAGTGCCGAAACGCAGGCCGCCCTGCGCGGCGTCGCTCCACGTGATCGACTCAGGCCGCACGCCCGCCTGCAATGCCATGCGCGCATGCAGCCGCCATTGCGCCGCATCCCAAGCCGGATCCAGATCGACGGTATGCATGCACGCGCTCAGTCGAACAGCCCGGCCTGCCGCGGCCGCGGTGCGAGCTGCGCACGCAGGGCGAGCGGATCGTCCAGCCGTTTGCGCGGATGATGATCCGGCAGCGATACGAACGGCAGCACCTTCTTCATCGGCAGGCGCAGCCGTTGCAGATCGGCCACGCGCAGCGCGCCGTGCGGGCGCGAGAGCAGGATGCGCGCCACGTTGCGCGTGCCCATGCCGGGAATGCGCAGCAGCATTTCGCGCGGCGCGGTGTTGACATCGACCGGGAACTGCTCCGGGTTTCGCAGTGCCCACGCCAGCTTGGGATCGATATCCAGATCCAGCATGCCGCTGGCCTCGGGCGGCGCGATTTCGTCCACGCCGAATCCATAGAAGCGCAGCAGCCAATCGGCCTGGTACAGGCGGTTTTCACGCTGCAACGGCGGCGCATGGATCGGCAGTTTCGCCGAGGCGTCGGGAATCGGGCTGAAGGCCGAGTAGTACACGCGGCGCAGTCGATAATTGCCGTAGAGATTGTCGGTGGTGGCGAGAATGGCGCGATCGTTGGCGTCATCGGCCCCGACGATCATCTGCGTGCTCTGGCCGGCGGGCGCGAAACGCGGCGGCTTCGCGCGCGTGGTGGCGGCCTTGCGCGCTTCCTTGCCTTCCTCGATGCGCCAGCGCAGGTTGCCCATCGCGGCCCGGATGCGTGGCTGGCTCTTCTCGGGCGCGAGCCGGGTCAGGCCGGTCTCGGTCGGCAGCTCCACGTTGATGCTCAGGCGATCGGCATGGCGGCCGGCGGCGGCGAGCAGTTCGGGCGTGGCATCGGGAATGGTCTTCAGATGGATGAAGCCGGCGAACTTGTGATCCTCGCGCAGGCTGCGCGCCACTTCGACCAGTTGTTCCATCGTGTAGTCGCTGTCGCGGATGATCCCGCTGGAGAGAAACAACCCTTCGATGTAGTTGCGCTTGTAGAAATCCAGCGTCAACTGCACCACTTCCTGCGGGGTGAAGCGCGCGCGCCGCACGTTGCTCGATACCCGGTTGACGCAGTACGCGCAGTCGAACACGCAGAAGTTGGTCAGCAGGATCTTCAGCAGGGACACGCAGCGGCCATCGGGCGTGTACGAATGGCAGATGCCCATGCCCTCGGTGCTGCCGATGCCGCCGGTGCCCAGCGAATGGCGTTTGTCCGCGCCGCTGGAGGCGCAGGAGGCATCGTACTTGGCGGCATCGGCCAGAATGGCCAGTTTGTCGAGGATCTTCACGCACGCAGCCTACGGACGGTCCGTCTCAGGATTTGAGACGTCTGGCGGGCTCGACGGCACCGCATCGGCGGGCGCGTCGAAGGGCCGACGCCAACGCGCCCGCGTGCGGCCGATGCATTCGGCCGACGCGGCACGGTACGATGCCGCACCCCCGCAGCCCATCTCCGGATTCATGACGGCCCGACTTCCCGATCCCCACGCGGCGGCATGAGCGAAGCTTCGCAGCGCCCGGAGGTTGCCGCCGGTTCCCGCATCGATCGTCTGCAACGCGGCATCGCCGCGATCACCAGCGCAGTGCTGCACCTGCTGTTGCTGATCGTGCTGCTGCATTCCTCGCCGCCGGTGATCACGACCACCGAGAGCGCCGGCAGCGGCAGCCGGGTGCGGGTGAATTTCATCGGCGAGCCGGTACAGGCGGAGCAGCCGGTGGAAACGCCGCAGACCCCGCCGTCATCGCAGAGGCCGCAACCATCGCGGCCGCCACCGGCCTCACGCGTGCAATCCACGCTGGTCGATCGATCGGACGCTCCGGTGCCGCCGAACACCGCGGACGTGCAGGATCCCGAAACCGAGCGGCGCATGCGCACGGAACAGGCGCCGAACACGCCGACGCAGAGCCCGCCGCGTCCGCGCGCGGACAGCCCGCCGCCTTCTTCGCGGCGCCGGCCCGAAACGTGGACCGGTCGGCCGCCGGGATTGCTCGAGGAAGAAAGCGCGCCGATGAACGCCGGCCGCGAGCGCAGCCCGGCCCTGCGCGAGGGTCGCGGCCGCGATGCCACCGGCAACGGCCCGGCGATGGAACTGGGCGGCTATCTGGTCTATTACGACGTGCTCAGCGAAGAGCGCCTGCGCGCGTGGGCCGCGCAGGGCATGACCGAAATTTCCATTCCCCTGCCGGGCACGCGGTACTACATGGTCTGTCCGCTGGAGATCGCGTTGAAGCGGGGCGCCGGCAAATGCCGTCCGCTGGATCCGGATTCACCGGACATGCGCGCAATCGGCGATGCGCGCCAGGCCGTCACCATGATCAGCGTCTACAAGCAGGGCGAGCTGGTCTGGCGCGGGCCCGGCCCGTACCGGTGATCCGCAACCAGGGAAGAGCGCGCGGCGCTACTGCTTCATCGATTGCACGTGCGCGATCAGTTGATCGACCGCGATCGTCGTGCCTTCCTGCCAGCCCGATTGCCGGTTCGCCTCGAAATCCGCGGCGTTGCGGTGCAGGGCCGTGAACACATAGCGCGTGCCGGTGCCCGAACTTTCCATCGTGACGATCGCCGTGATCGGCACATCGTCGAACACCGCCGGGCGATAGCCGGGAAACAGCATCGAGGTCCAGACCAGCCGCTGCATCGGCACGGCCTCCAGGAAACAGCCCAGGTTCGGAAACTCCTGTCCATCGGCGGTGGCGATGTCGATGCTGAAGATGCCGCCGGGCCGCACGTCCATTTCTGCGCGCGTCACGCGGCCCCATGCCTTGGGCATGTACCACGCTTTCAGGTGTTCCGGTTGCGTCAACGCGGCCCATACCACGTGCGCGGGTGCATCGACGAAGCGCTCGATGACGAAATCCAGTCGGGGATCGAACACGGAGAGAGAGCTCATGGTGTGGACTCGCTGTGGTGGAGGTGTTTGACGTATTCGTCGAAGCGATCCAGCCGCGATTCCCACAGGCGGCGGCGCTCGGCGAGCCAGTCTTCGGCGGCCTTGAAGCGTTGCGGCGCGATTTCGTAGGTACGCACGCGGCCGCGTTTTTTCGACTTCACCAGGCGCGTCTTTTCCAGCACGGCCAAGTGCTGCACGAAGGAAGGAAGCTTCATGTCGAAAGGGGCGGCCAGTTCGCCGACCGTGGCCGGCCCGCGTGACAGGTGCTCGAGTACCTTGCGCCGCGCCGGATGCGACAGCGCGTGGAAGACATCATCGACGACGGCGGGCTGGGCCATGGAATCGGGGGAGCGGCGTTGGGTTGCAGGCAGCCTAGCGCCACAGAATAGTTAGGTCAATACCTAAGTATTGAGGGTGGGCCGATGCGATGGACGCCTGCGGTCAGCCTTGCATGCGGCTGCTGGAACTGCTTCCATCGGAGATGCGCAGAGTTCGGTGATCACGCGCGGCGCGCAGCCGGGTGAAGGTGTGGTGCATGGCGGCACCGGGCCGCACACGGTCGACGGGCGCGTGGCCGAGGATGGCGTTCGCGCCCGCTATCCACGCAGGCCGCTCCGCTCGTCGAGCGATCAGGCCAGCAGCGTGTCCGGCCAGACCAGCGAACGGTGCACCTGCGCGCCGGCCCACGCGCCATCGCCGACGGCCAGCGCAAGGGAATGCGGCGCCCGCGCTACGTCGCCGCATGCGAAGACGCCCGCAACGCGCGTCTCCTTGGTTTCGGACGTGGCGATCTGCGTGCCGTACGGGGCCTCGGCGATCTCGCAACCCAGTTGCGCGGCGATGTCCGAAGCCGGCTCGCTGCGCGGGGCGGTGAACAGTCCGGCGAAGGATGTCCGGCGACCGTCGTCCAGCACCACGTCCGCGACGTCTTCGATGCTCCGCACCGGAGTCGGATCCACCGTGATGCCGCGTTGAGCCAGCACCGCGAACGCGGCGGCGTCAGGCTCGAGGGCCCCGTTGAGGAAGAAGGTGGTCGGCCCCCATTCGGCCACGAGCTGCACCTGGTGCAGCGACAACGGGCTGGTGGCGATGACGCCGATCGGCCCGCGATCCAGTTCGTAGCCGTGGCAGTAGGGGCAATGAAACACGCTGCGTCCCCAGCGCTCCGCCAGTCCGGGTACGTCGGGCAGCACGTCGCGCACGCCGGTGGCAATGAGGATGCGCCGGCCCCGGTGCAGCTCGTTGCCGCACGCGACTTCGAACGCATCGCGTGTGCCGCTGGCCCGCGTGGCGTCTGTGTCGATCCACGCCAACGTGGGATAGCGCATGAGCTGCGCCCGCGCGCGTGCGGCCAGCTCGGCCGGGTCGGCGCCATCGTGCGTGAGGAAACCATGCGAATGCGACGCCGCTCGATTCCGACGGCGTCCGCCATCGATGATCAATACCGAGCGCCGCGCCCGCAGCAATTGCAGCGCCGCTGACATGCCGGCGTAACTGCCGCCGATGACGATCACATCGTGGTTCATTGCCTTGTCCTCCTGCGATGGGCCGCATGCCGGCGTGCGAAATCCGCCGCGAGATCGGCCAGGGTGATGGTCTGGAATTTCCGGAGCAGCAGCGCTTCGGCCTCGGCGAAGGCGTCATCCAGCGCGGCGTTGACCGCCTGTTCGACGAGGCAGTCGGGCTGCTCACTGCGATGCCCGATCGCGAACATCGCAGGCTCGCCGAGCGCTTCATGCAACTGGCGCAGCGTCACCTTGCGCAAATCCACGGCGATGTGCCAGCCGCCTCCGTGGCCGCGTTCCGTGGCGACCAGCCCGGCATCGCGCAGCAGGCCCATCGTGCGCCGCACGACGACCGGATGGGTGTTCATGCACTGCGCCAGAGTGTCGGAGGTCACGGGCTTGCCGACCTCGGCCATATGCAGCAGCGCATGGAGTACGGCGGAAAGCCGGCTGTCCTTTTTCATGTAACAAACGATGTTACATTAGCGCGCCACAGTCAAGCGCGGAGCGCACATGGCGTTTTCGGATCCGGCAACGGTCGCGCACTACATCGACCACATGGCGCGGCAGGTGCCGGGGGTGCATGCACTGCATCGGATGACGCAGGTGCTGCTCGCCGAACGCGTGCCCGCCGAGGGACGGGTACTGGTGCTCGGCGCGGGCGGCGGCGCGGAACTGGACGTGTTCGCGCGGGCGCAGCCGCGCTGGCGGTTCGTTGGCGTGGATCCATCGGCCGAGATGCTCGCACTGGCCGCACGCACGCTCGGCGATGCAATCGATCGCGTCGAACTCGTGCAGGGATATATCGAGTCCGCACCGCAGATCCGGTTCGATGGCGCCACCTGCCTGCTGACGCTGCACTTTCTCGACCGCGAACAGCGCTTGCGCACGCTGATGGAAGTGCGCAGGCGACTCCAACCGGGCGCGCCGCTGGTCATCGCGCACCACAGCGTGCCCGATGATGCCGAACAGAAGCGCACCTGGTTCCGCCGCTGGGCCGCGTTCGGCCAGGCCAACGGGCTGGAGGAAACGAACGTGGAGGCGCGCGTGGAACTGATCGCCCATCGCTTGCCCACGCTGGACCCGCGGGCCGAAGAAACGCTTCTGCGCGAGGCCGGTTTCCGCCAGCCCGAGCTGTTCTATGCCGCGTTCACGTTCCGCGGATGGGTCGTCTACGCATGAACGGGGCATCCGCCGGCACGACGGCGCATTGCCGTGTACAGTCGGGTTTGTCGCGGCGCGGGGCCATTCAATGAAAAATCTCCATGCGATGGCCTATGTCAGCCGGATCTCGCGCGACATCACGCCCGCTCATATCCATGCGATCGTCACCGAGGCGAGCGAGTTCAACATCGAGCGCGGCGTGACCGGTGCGCTGGTGTTCGACGGCACCTGTTTCTTCCAGTACCTCGAAGGCTCGCGGACCGCGCTCAACGAAATCTACGCGCGCATACATCGCGCCACCTCGCACACCGTCCTGATGGAGTTCGTCGATGGTCCGGCCGACAGCCGGCGTTTCGAGGGATGGAGCATGTTCTACCGTGAAGGCGCGCCGTCGGGCATCGAGGATCTGAACTGGCTGGAAGGCCAAGGTCCGCTGGATCCCGATTTCCATCGAAGCGTCGCGATGAAATCCCTGAGTTATTTCTGGGATCAGTTCCCGGAAAAACGCGCGGCATAGCGCAACGCAGAAGAAGCTGGCGCGCGGGCTTCTCCGCCGATGAAGTTGAAGCCCGCAGCATGTTGCCGATGAAGCCGCCGCTTCAGTCGCGGCAGAACACTGCAACCACACCGAACTCCACGCCGTGCGTGACACGGCATGGATGTTCCTATCGCAGTCCGCCCGCGCACGCGGGCATCGTCAGTAGAGCACCGCAGTCAGGGACGGGCGCGCGATCGCGCTATTTCTTCGCCTTCGGCCACGGCATCGCGACGAGGCGGCCATCACGCCACTCGGCCAGCGTGGTGTTGTAGGACGAACTGAACATGTCATCGCCGGCGAGCAGTTTCTGGAACCACGGGCCGGTGACCTCGCGTGGCCGCTGGGCGCAGGCGGTTTCGCCGGAGAACCGTTTGCCCGGCGCGAGTTCGTCGAACAGCGCTTTGGCGAACTCGTGGCTGTTGAGTTGCTGCCCCTGCGTGGCCGGCCCATCGAACGGCTTGACCACGATGTAGAAGTACTGGCCTTCCTGCGTGTAGCCCTTGTAGCGGCACATCCAGGGCTCGTCATCGGCCGCGGCCGCCGGCAGCGCCGTGCACGCCAAACCTGCGGCCACCATCATCCCCCACACTGTCTTCATCGCTTTCCCCAAAGCTGGACGTGGCCGCAGTGTGGAGACACCGCGCAGGGGAAGTCAACGCGTGCGCGCAGCCAACGCCAACGCGCTCATCATCGAGGCGCACGTACGTTCTGCCCATGCCAGTCCGGCAGCCAACAGGAGCCACGACGATGACCACACGCGAACACCCCGGCCAGCAACAGCAGGGCCAACCCGGCGGGCAGCACGGCGGCAACAACATGCCGGGCAATGTGCACGGCGGGCAGGGGCAGGGCGCCGGGCTGGGCGGCCAGGGCGGACAGGGCGGGCAGCCGGGCAGCGGCCAGGGGGATATCGATCCCGCGCAGAACACGCCGGACGGAAAACCCGGCCGGCAGGATGTGCCGGGCCAGGACAATCCGCCCAAGGGCGACGAATCCAACGGTGGCCAGGGCGATCCCGGCGGCATCGAAGACGATCAGCGGCGGCCGCGCAAGGTCGAATGAACAGCGCGTAGCGCGCGTCCGCGCCGGGTCCGGTGAGATGCTCGTCATCGGCCCCGGCGCACGCTGGTTGTCCAGACCACGCGGAGCAGGGCGATGAACCAGCGCGAGAACACCGGTGCTCGCCCTGCCGCGCAGGCACCTCCCGGATCCCATCCAGACCAGGCACAGGCCGACGCATCGAAAGACGGGCCGCGCTCATCGAGTGACGGCGACACCTCCGCGCAATCCGACGATGCCGCCGCGCGTCGTGCGGATGAGGAGCACTTCATGCGCCGCACGCAACGCGGCGACGGCGGCTCGGCCGAAGAGGATTCGGAAGGGCGGCAGGTGTGACGGCGCCGCCCACGCCGCACGCCATGCGCGCTACGCCGCGCGCCACTCCAAGTGATCGGTCACGCACTGCAATTGCAGCGTCAACTGGCTGAGCATCTGCGCCAGACTCGCACGCGGCAGGACCAGATCCAGTGGCGCGCAGGTTTCCGGACGAGCGAGCAGATACAGCAATTGCAGTTGATCATGCAGATCGCGCAGCGCATTGCCGGCGTCTTCGGGCAGAAAATAACCGGCGTCGTGTGCATCGGTTCGGGTCATGGCGTGTTCCTTTCATTCCGTTGAGTAATTCCCGGCCGCAGTGGCCGGGAATGCCGGGAGGTTAGAAACCGCAAACAGTCGGCGGGCTGATTTCCCTTGCGGGTGTTGTATTCGCCGCCCTCCCGGCGCAGAAACACGCCCGGCACATTCTTGTGGCTTTCATTGGTGATGCCACAAAAATCCCACCGGATTTCGGAGGTGGGATTCCGCTGTTTGTGGAGTTTCTACGCTCCGGCCATGAGCATGCCCGCGAGATCGTGGCGCGTCCACTCACATTGGAGGCCGCCATAGCGAACGGCATCGATCCGCATCGGAACTCGATCCTGCGTCGGCAAAAAAAACGACAGCGCGTCGAAGTACTGCGTGGGTTGCTCCCATGCGACAGCCCAAAGTTCGCCGAGTTCAACCCGCACCCGCTGCCCCGGTACGAGGTCGCGCATCTCGAACGGCTGAGGCTAGGAATGCCGTACCCCCAGCAGGTAGACCCCCTGGAGGCGCTGTGGGGCCGCAGCCCCCTAACCGCCTACAGCCGCGCGTGCTGGTCGATTACACGGGTGTTGGTCGCCCGCGGTGTTGACATGTTCGCGAGCCGCAGGCTGCTGCGCATGGCGCAGGGCGTGGTGATTACTGGCGGGCGCGAGATATCCGGCTACCGGGCAGGGTGGCCGGTGCCGAAAGGGGAACCCCTGTCGAAGCTGCAAGCCCTGCTGCACTCGGGCGACCTTCGCATTGCTGCCAGCCTGCCCGATGCCGCCGTGCTTGGCCCCGGGCACGTTGTTGGACAGAGGTACGAGCCGTGTGATCAGATTCTTTGGAAGCGGTTCCGGAATGCGTACCCGGACCGGGAAAGGGGGCGGTGGAAAATGAGTACCTTACAGACAATTCTCGATTCAGTAGTCCGCAGTAATGCAAGAGAGCCGAACCACGCCGGGTTCGGCTGGACGGGCATTGGAGCGCTGCCGGAGGTCGGGCGGTCCGCCTTTCGACACGTCGTGTTCGCCCCCTTGCCCGAGGACGAGGTGGAACGTCGACAGAGAAGGTCGCCGACCGCACTTCCCCCGCAAGTGCTGGCGTACCTGAGGGCCTTCAACGGTGCGCATTTCTACCAGGGAGGCCTTTCGATCTTCGGCCTTCGCGCCGAAGTCAGCCGCGATCCGGAACGTCGCCAGCCATTCGACCTTATCGACCAGAATGGCCTGCTGCGCCCGGCAAACTCGAATGCCGAAGATGTCTATATTGGCGGCCTCGATGAGGACGGTTCCGTAGTTTATTTCCGTGGTCGGGCGGGTCGCGTCTACCGCCGTCTGGAGACTTCGACAGAACCGCTGGAGCAGTGGGAGAACTTCGACTCGATGCTGGAGTGCGTGCTGAACAGGCTTGCCGAAGAGTTCAGCGTTCCATGGCGCACCTAGTCGGCGACTTGCAGGCGGATTGATTCCCGTGCTAGGAGGCAGGTGAGGAACCCAACCGGTACGACGTGCGCGGGTTGACTCATCTCAATGTTCGTGGTTCTGCCGGCACTGGGCACCTCTAAAGCTTGTGGTCTATGCAAGCTGAGAAGAGCCATGGAGCGATCGCTTCATGTCGGAAAGCAATCGTCTTCACGAACAGCGCCGTCAACTTGCCCGATTCCTTCGCCATTTCCCGCCCCTAGTTTTGGGCACAAATCCCGGGAGGGGCCCATGCCCCCAAGCATGCCCTGGCAAGGGCTGGATTCAACTGGACCGCTCCGGACAGCATGCAACAAAAAAGCCCAGCAAATGCTGGGCTTTTCAAGATCTTTCGGAGTTCTCTGGACTTCCTTGGAGCCGGTCTTGGTGCCGAAGGTGGGACTCGAACCCACACGCTTTTAAGGGCGGCGGATTTTGAGTCCGCTGCGTCTACCATTCCGCCACTTCGGCAAGTGGGCCGGCAGTATAGCCGAGCGGGGGCCGGGCCGACAGGTGCGGGTTTGGCCGTGGCTGGCGGTTCGATCAGGCCGCGCGGTCGGTGCCGAGCAGGCGTTCGCCGCGGCGCTGCCAGCCTGCGGCGCCGGCGGCATCGGCTTCGGGCGTGTAGATGCCGCAGCGGATCATCGTGCGCTGGTAGACGTGCAGCGACACGGCGATGGCGTTTTCGCTGGGGTTGCGGATGGTGTGGTACTCGTGCGGCGGGATCAGGCTGCCGGCCGATCCGGTGCCGGCTTCGATGGTGCCGGCGGCGATGAAGCGGTAGCGCTCCTCGTCGTGTTCGGCCAGTTCGTACTGGGTGATCTCCAGGCGGCCATGCCAGACGCCTTCGACGCACCACAGGCCGGAGTGATCATGGATCTTGGTGCCCTGGCCCGGGCCCCAGGTCATCGCGATCACGCTGTAGCCGTATTCGGGGCTGGTGTAGAGCTCGCGGCGCGCGTAGTGATCGGCGATGGGCTCCATCACGCAGTCGGGCAGGGCGACCGATTCGTCGCGGATGAGCGCGCACAGCGATTTGCGCATGGCGTCGGTGACGGCGCGGTCATCGCCCAGCGCGACGGCGGCGTCCAGCATGGCGACGAGTTTTTCCTGGCCCGGGAAATCGAGGGACATGGCGGACATCCGGATGAGAGTGTCCTCATTTTATGCCGCCGTCATGCCGAATGGGCATAAGCCGGCGCCGGGCCGCCCGATTCCGATGGCCGTCCGGGTTCAGCCGTCCAGCCCGTAGAGGAAATCGCCGACCGCCGGCCCGAACCGGGCGAAATCCACCAGGAACGCGTCGTGTCCCTGCGGCGATTCCAGCGGCAGGAATTCCGCATCCGCACCGCCCAGCGCCAGGCCCTGCGCGATCTGCTCCTGCTGTTGCAGCGGGAACAGGATGTCGGTCACCGCGCCGATCGCCAGCGCACGCTCCACGCGGATCCGCGCCAGCCCCTGCATCACGTCGCCGCCGGCGTATTCGGCCAGATCGAACCAGTCCATCGAACGGCTCAGGTACAGATAGCAGTTCGGATCGAAGCGCCGCACGAAGCGCCGCGCATGGCCTTCCAGATAGCTTTCGACCTGGAATTCCAGGCCGAAGGGATCTTCGTCCGGGCGATCGGATTCCAGCCGCACGCGGCCGAAGCGGCCGTCCCATTCCAGCGCCGATCGGTAGGTGATGACGCCCAGCTTGCGCGCCATGCGCATGCCGGATTCCGGGTAATGATCGTCGTCGTAATGGCCGTGGTTCCATTGCGGATCCAGGCGGATGGCTTCGCGCTGCAGCGAGCGGATGGCGATCGAGAATGGCAACGCCTGCGCGCTGCCGGAGATGTTGATGTGCGATCGCGCGCTGCCCGGATGCAGCAGCAGGTAAGCCAGCGCGGTCATGCCGCCCATCGAGTTGCCGATGATGCAGGCGAGCCGTTCGATGCCCAGCGCCTGCACCACGGCGTGCGCGGCGTTGGCGCCGTCTTCGATTGACAGCTCGGGAAAATCGAGCCGGTAGAGATCGCCGGTCTGCGGATTGATCGAGGCCGGGCCGGTCGAACCTTTGCAACTGCCGAGCGAGTTGACGCAGATGACGTACCAGCGATCGGTATCGATGGGTTTGCCGGGGCCGAGCATCGCTTCCCACCAGCCGTCTTCGGGATTGGCCGCGGTGCGCGCGGCGTGCGCGTCGGGCGAGAGCCCGGTGACGATGAGGATGGCGTTGTCGCGCGCGGCGTTGAGCTGGCCCCAGGTTTCATAGGCCACGCGTGCGCCGGACAACTGGCCGCCGCGCTTCATCGGAAACGGCGAGGGCAGATCGTGGAAGCGCGTGCCGGGCGGAGTGAATTCAGTCATCCGGCGAGTGTAGAGGGGCGGGCGCATGAGACCAAGCCACGCGCACGCTGCGCCGCAATCTGCGGCGCGGATCGATCAGGGCACCACGCGTTCGATGCGCAGCGTGTATTCCTGCTTCGCGTTGAGGTCGGCCGGTATGGCGGCGGCTTCCAGATCGCCGGATTGGGCCATCACGTCGCCAGCGCGGGACACGCGCGCGGCCAGTTGCACCTTCGGCACCTGCGAGAGCTTGAGTGTCGGCATCGGGCTGTCGGCATCGCTCAGACCCACGGTGATCGGGAAGGCATCCACCGGCAGGCGCTTGGCGGCGACGGGCATCGGCGGGCCATCGGCCTGTCGTGCGAACACGAACAGCGTTTCCTGCCCGGTGAGCCGTGCCTTGAGTTCCGGCGCGATATCGATGCGCACGCGCAGCAGCGCGTCGGCGGCCACGGCCGGCGCGGCGGCGGGCGCGGGTTCGGCCAGCGGCGGAAGGCCGGCTTCCCTGCGCGCTTCGTTGATCTGCGTGCGCAGCGTGGCGGCGGTGTTGCCCTGCACCTGGGCCAGCAGCGGCTCCCAGGTGCGCGCGGCTTCGGCCGGCTTGCCCTGCTGGCGCTGGGCCACGCCGAGGAACCAGCGCGCGCGCTGGTGTTCCGGCTGCACCTGCAAGGCGCCCTGCAACAGCGCCACGCCCTGCGCATCGAGCTGCTTGCGTGGATCGGCGTACAGGCGCGCCTGTGCGGCTTCGACCATCACGTCCGGATCGCTGGGCGCGAGCTTGAGCGCTCGATCGAAAGCGGCGCGCGCATCGGTGTAGCGTTCCAGGCTCAGGTAGGACCGGCCGAGCAGCCGCCAGCCATCAATTTCGTTCGGATTGCGGGCCAGCGCTTCCTCGAGCTGCTTGACCGCCTGGTTCAGATCGGTGGGCGCGCCCGCCAGTTGCGGCGCGGCATCGATCGCTTCGGGCGTGCCGAGCATGCGGTACAGCGCCATCGCGCCGACGCCGAGCGCAAGCACCGCGCCGATGAACAGACCGCGCGAGGGACGCCACAGCGGCCACAGCACCACACCCAGCACCACCAGCGTCAACAGCGCGGCGATCGCAGCAAAAAGGCCCATCACCACTCCTGTTCGTCTTCAGTGACCGGCGTGGCACGCGCACTGCGGCGCCGGACGACCAGCATCACGACCACGCCACCCATCAGCACCAGCGCCACCGGCGCCGACCACAGCAGCCAGTGCCCGGACATCTCCGGCTTGTACAGCACGAATTCGCCGTAGCGATCCACCAGGAACTGCTTGATCTGCGCGTCGCTGCGGCCTTCGCGCATGAGGTCCAGCACTTCGCGCCGCAGATCGTGCGCGATCTGCGCGTTGGAATCGGCCAATGACTGGTTCTGGCACATCACGCAGCGCAGTTCGGCGGTGAGGCGGTGGAAGCGGGCTTCCTCGGCATCGTCGCGGAACTGCAGCGGCGTCGGATCACTGGACTGCGCCCACAGCGGGGCGAGCGGCGCCAGCCACAGCGCGCACAGCAACATGCACAGCAGATGCAGGCGCGCGCGCTTCATCGGGCCGCTTCCACTTTTTCCAGCGCGGGAATCAGCTCGCTGGCGAGGATTTCATCGGTGACCGGGCCGACATGCTTCCAGCGCACGATGCCGCGGGCATCCACGAGGAAGGTTTCCGGCGCGCCGTAGATGCCCCAGTCGATCGCGGTGCGGCCTTCCTCGTCGGCGATCACCACCATGTAGGGATTGCCGTACTGTTCGAGCCAGCGCAGTGCCTCGCTGCGTTCGTCCTTGAGGTTGTAACCGACGAAGCGCACGCGCTTGGTCAGCGCGAAGCGGGTCAGCACCGGATGCTCGACGCGGCATTCCGGGCACCAGCTTCCCCAGACGTTCATCACGTAGGGCGCGCCGGCCAGTTCCTTGTTGCCGATGCGCACGTTGGGATCGTGCAGCACCGGCAGGCTGAATGCCGGCGCGGGCTTGCCGATCAGCGGCGAGGGCAGGGCTTCGCGGTTGGCGCGGCCGGACTGCTGCACGCCGTAGTAGAGCAGGCCCATCAGCCCGACGAAGAACAGGCCGATGATGATGGCGGCGAACACCAGCGCGCCGCGCGATTTGGGAGTGTCGTTGGAGGCATTCATGCCGGTCGGTTCTCGGTTCTGCGGCGGAAGCGCTTGTCGGCGGCGGTGACGAAGGCGCCGAGCGCCATCAGCAGCGCGCCCAGCCAGATCCAGCGCACGAAAGGTTTGATGTGCACGCGCACCGCCCACGCGCCATCGCCCAGGGATTCACCCAGCGCCACGTAGACATCGCCGAACAGGCCGGGACGGATGCCGGCTTCGGTCATCACCTGGCCGCCGCTGGCGTAGGCGCGTTTTTCCGGATGCAGCCGCACCAGTGGTGCATCACCGCGCAGCACCTGCACGTGGCCGAGATCGGACAGATAGTTGGGCCCCTGCGTTTCCTCGACGCCCTCGAAGCGGAACCCGTAGCCGCCGAGTTCGACCGTCTGGCCCGGCTTGATCGCCAGTTCGCGCTGCACGTTCTGCGCTTCCACCAGCAGCGCGCCGATCAGGAACACCGCGATGCCCAGATGCGCCAGCACCATGCCGAGCATTTCCGGGGTGAAGCGGCCATTGGCGCGCACGCGCGTCCATACGAAGCGCAGCGTGCCCAGCGCCACCCATGCGCCGGCGGCGAAACCGGCCGCGGTCTTCAGCGGGCCCTGCGGCGCGGTGAAGTAGGCGATCACGCCCACGACCAGCGCCAGCACCGCCCACGGCGCCATCATCGCCAGCGGCCGGCTAGCCTGTTCGCGCTGCCACCGGGTCACCGGCCCGAATGGCACCAGCAGCACCAGCGGCGTCATCAGCACGAAGAACAGCAGGCCGAAATACGGCGGACCCACCGAAATCTTGCCCAGTTCCAGCGCATCGGCCAGCAACGGATACAGCGTGCCCAGCAGCACCATGCCGCAGGCCGAGGTCAGCAGCACGTTGTTGGCAAGCAGCAGCGTTTCGCGCGAGGCGCCGGCGAACGGCGCGCCTTCACGGCGGGGCATGCGCAGCACGTAGAGCATCAGCGAGCCACCGATCACCAGTGCCAGGAAAATCAGGATGAACAATCCGCGCGAGGGATCCGCGGCGAACGCATGCACGCTGGTCAGCACGCCCGAACGGACGAGGAAGGTGCCAAGCAGCGATAGCGAGAACGCCGCGATCGCCAGCAGCAGCGTCCAGCCGACAAAACTGCCGCGCTTTTCGGTGACCGCCTGCGAATGCAGCAGGGCCGCGCCGATCAGCCACGGCATGAAGCTGGCGTTCTCCACCGGATCCCAGAACCACCAGCCGCCCCAGCCCAGTTCGTAGTACGCCCACCAACTGCCCAGCGCGATGCCCAGGGTCAGGAAGCCCCAGGCGATGTTCGTCCACGGGCGCGTCCAGCGCAGCCAGCGCGCATCGACCTGGCCGTCGAGCAATGCGGCAATCGCGAACGCGAACGGCACGACGAAACCGACATAGCCCATGTAGAGCATCGGCGGATGGATGATGAGGCCCGGATCCTGCAGCAGCGGATTGAGATCGCGGCCTTCGATCGGCGTGGGAAACAACCGCGTGAACGGATTGGAGGTGAACAGCAGGAAGGCGAGGAAGCCCACGCTGATCAGCCCCATCACGCCCAGCACGCGCGCCATCACCTGCTCGGGCAGATGCCGCGAGAACAGCGCCACCGCCGCGCTCCACAGGCTCAGCACGAACACCCACAGTAGCAGCGAGCCTTCGTGCGAGCCCCATACCGCCGAGTAGCGGTAGATCAGCGGCAGCAGGCTGTTGGAATTCTTGGCCACGTATTCGACCGAGAAATCCTGCACGACGAACGCATGCGTCAGCGCGGCGAACGAGGCCAGCAGCATCACCGCCTGCGCATAGGTGGCCGGGCGCGCGACCGCCATCCACGAGGCCTTGTTGCGCTGCGCGCCGGCCAGCGGCAGCACCGCCTGCAGCAGCGAGACCAGCAGGGCGAGGATGAGGGTGTTTAGGCCGAGTTCGGGCAGCATCGATCAGGACATCCGGCAATCAGGCCACGGCGTCGTGGACAGCAGGTGGGGTGTTCGCACGGTACAGCGCGCCGTGCACGGGCGGACGGGGATCAATTCGCCGCGTCCGCCGGCGGGGTCTGCACATCATGCTTCTGATGCGCCTGGCCCATCTTGTCGGCCACTTCCTTGGGCATGTAGGTTTCGTCGTGCTTGGCCAGGACGTCATCGGCGACGAACACGCCGTCCTTCATCGAACCCGTCGCCACCACGGCCTGACCTTCGCGGAACAGATCCGGCAGGATGCGGTCGTAGACCACCGGCAACTGCGCATCGCCATCGGTGACGCGGAAATGCGCCTGCAGCGATCCGGCTTCGCGCTTGAACGATCCCTTCTCGACCATTCCGCCAAGACGGAAGCGCGCGTGTTCGCCGGCTTCGCCACGCAGCACTTCGGCCGGCGTGTAGAGGTAGGCGACATTGCGTTGCAGGGCCATCGCGATTAACGCGGCGGCGATGCCCGCGGCCACGATCAGCAGCAGGACCCAGATCAGGCGACGGCGGCGCACCGGATTCATCGGCTCAGCTCCGTCGGCGCCGAACCCTTGGCCTCGCGCGCGGCGCGCAGGCGCGCGGCACGCAGTTCGCGGCGGATTTGCAGACGCGGCGCGATGAAATCCCACAGCAGCACCACGGCGAACACGGCATAGGCGCCGATCACGTACGACTGATAGCTCACGATTTGGCTCCCGAAAGGCGGGCGACCCAATCCTTGCCCGTTTCGCGGCGCAGATTGTCCGCGCGCGCGCGCGCCAGCAGCGAGCCGGCGAACCAGAACTTGGTGGCGGCCACCATCAGCCACAACGGCAGCACCATGCTGCTGTCCATCTTCGATTCGCCGAACAGGCTGACGGTCTGTCCCTGATGCAGCGAATTCCACCATTCCACCGAGTAGCGGATGATCGGCAGCAGCGCGACGCCGACGATCGAAAGCAGCCCGGCCGCGCGCGCGGCGGCGCGGCGATCGTCGATGGCGCTGTACAGGCCGCTCACGCCCAGATAGAGGAACAGCAGGATCAGCTCGGTGGTCAGGCGTGGATCCCAGTCCCACCACGTGCCCCACATCGGCTTGCCCCAGATGGAGCCGGTCGCCAGCGTGATCACGGTGAAGCCGGCGCCGATCGGCGCGCAGGCCATGGCGAGGATTTCGCACAGCTTGATCCGCCAGATCAGCGCGATGGCCGCGTAGAACGCCATCAGCCCGAACACGAACAGGCTCATCCACGCGGCGGGCACGTGGATGTAGAGGATGCGGAAGCTGTCGCCCTGCTGGTAGTCGGCCGGCACGACGAACAGCGCCTGCCACAGGCCGAGGCCGAACAGCGGGAGCGCGGCCAGATACAGCCAGGGCGTCCAGCGGGCGGCGAAACGGTCGAAGTAGGGCGGCGAACCCAGTTGGTGGAACCAGCGGACGAGGGGATTCATGGACGGCGTTATGCGCTCGCGCTCAAGGGGAGGTCCCTGCCCGGACGCTCCTGGGTCTAAACATGCGATTTCTCGCGCATTTTCCCAGACTGGGGCCAGCCAGCCAAGCGCGCGATTGTCGCAGGGGACGGGGTCGGCGGCGGCCGCTCAGCGGCGCGGCAGCACTCCGGCGAGGAAAATCGACACCGCTTCGCGGGCCTCCTGCTTGGCGATGGCCAGATCGGCGATGCCGATGTAGCCGTTGACCGTACGCACGATCAGCCCGCCGAACACCATCATGTAGAAGCGGTTGGCGGCCACCTGCGCGTGTTCGAGGATCAGCCGGCCGCGCTGCCGTTCGCGCTCGAAGTACGCGCTGAGCTGGCCTTCGGCCGGGGCCACGCCGTGCTCCATAAACCAGTCGCGCAGTTCTGGGAAATTCAGCCCTTCGGCCACCACGATGCGGTGGGTCACGATGCGGCCGGGCGAGAGCGTTTCCTCGACCATCCGCTCGGCGGCGGCGGGCAGGGCTTCCTCCGGTGGCAGATCCGAGCGGTGCAGCAGATCCAGGCTTTCGCCGAAGGCGGCGATGCTGCGCTCCATGATCGCCATCGCCAGCCCCGGCTTGTCGCCGAACGCGCTGTAGAGCGTGGAATACGAACCGCCCGAGCGTGCGACCACGTCGCTGAGCCGCGCGTCGCGGTAGCCCTTTTCGAGGAAGACTTCGGTCGCCGCCTCGATGAAGCGTTCCAGCCGGCGTTCGCCGCGCCGGTAGAACTCCTCGCGCGGCCGCACCGGTTTGTCCGGACGCTGGAAGGGGTTGCCGGGGCGCTCGTCGGTCATGGCGTCAGGTCAGCGCGATGCGGATGGCGGCCGCCGCCGTCAACGGGGCCAGCACCAGCGCCAGCACCAGCCCGGCGCCGAGCAGCAACAGGGCGCCGCCGGCATCGAGCCCCTGCGCGGTCGCGGCCACGCTGCCGGCGCCGAACACCAGGATCGGCACGTACAGCGGCAGCGCCAGCAATGCGACCAGGATGCCCGAGCGGCGCATGCCGACCGTCAGCGCGGCGACCACCGCGCCGAGCAGGCTCAGCAGCGGCGTCCCCAGCAGCAGCGAGGCCATCAGCACCGGCAACTGCGCGCGCGGCAGATGCAGGAGTTCGCCGAGCAGTGGGGTCACCAGCACCAGCGGCAACGCACTGGTGGCCCAATGGGTGAAGACGCGCACCGCGACCAGCCAGGCCAGCGGCACCGGCGCGAGAATCCACTGTTCCAGCGAACCATCTTCGGCATCGCCGCGGAACAGCGTATCCAGTGACAGCAGGCCGGCCAGCAGCACCGCCACCCATAGCACCGCGCTGGCGACCTTGGCCAGTGCGTCCGGTTCTCCGCCCATGCCGAGCGCGAACAGCACGACCACCAGCAGCGCGAACAGCGCCGGCTGCAACGCATCGCCCCGCCGACGCCACAGCAGTTGCACGTCGCGCACGATCAGCGCCGAGGCCGAAGCGTAAAGACCGGGCGTCATACCGCGCCTCCGAGCATCAGCATGCGGGTCTGCACCGGTGGCGCGGCGTACGCGCCGTGCGTGGTCACCAGCGCCGCGCCGCCGCCGCGCAGGTGCGCCGAAATCATGCGGTTGACCAGCGTGATGCCCTCCAGATCCAGGTTCGCGTAGGGTTCGTCCAGCAGCCACAGCGGCGCGGGCGACAGCCACAGCCGCGCCAGCGAGAGGCGTTTTTTCTGCCCCGCCGAAAGCTGCCGCGCCAGACTGTCCTCGTAGCCGGCCAGGCCGACCATCGCCAGCGCATTGCCCGGCATCTGCCGCGCGCGACGGCCGTGCAGGCCGCACAGGAAGTTGAGGTTCTCCAGCGTGTTCAGATCCGCCTTCAGCGCCGGCAGATGGCCCAGATAGGCGATCGCATGCGCGCGCTGGCTGGCGGTGGCGGTGCGCCCGTCGATATCGATCTCGCCGCGATCGGCACGCAGCAACCCGGCCAGCACGCGCAGCAGCGTGGTCTTGCCGACGCCATTGCCACCCTGCACCAGCAGGGCCTCGCCTGCATCGACGGCAAAATCCAGCGGCCCGAACACCGGCTCGTCATTGCGCGAAAAGCTCAGGCCGCGCGCGGCAAGCAGCGGCGGAGGCGTAGGCGTGGCGTCGATCATCAAGGCAGGAGAATCAAGGCAGGCGTCATTGTACGGGAGCCGGACGCGTCGCCGCGTTGATCGCCCGCAATGCGGCCATGCGTTCGCGCCGCCGCCGATTCCGGGAAGCGCGGTTCACGCGCATCCGCCCACCCATGCGATGGCCGTCGAATCCGGTGCATCCGCAGGCCGCGTCCATTGCAGGCGCAACGTCACCGGCGCGCCGGCGAACCAGAACAGCACGCCGCCCTGTTCGAATTCGCGTGCCCAGTGATCGGCTTCATCGGCGTGGAGATCGGCGACCAGCCAGCCCGGTTCGCGCCAGCCGCCAGCGCCGTCGTCGGCGCTCGCGCGGATGCAGGCCCGCCCGGCGTCGTCCAGCCGCCGGCGCAGTCGCGCATCGGCAGCGCGGTTGTCCACGTCCGAACGCCGCTGCCCCGGCGGATTCCACGCGGTGATCAGCAGATAGCTGCGCGCCGGCCATGCCGCTTCCAGCGCCGGCGCCGGCGCACCGATGCGCAGCGGCCAGTGCGCGGGACCTGCGCATGCATGGTAGTGCGCGGCGAGCCAGGCTTCGGCGAGCCGGCGCTTTTCCGCATCGGGAACGCTGTATCCGTCCATGCCTCATCATCGCCTTCGTGGGTCATTGCGTACACTGCGCAGTCCCCACGTTCAGCGGACCGGCGGATGCCTCTCGAAACAAAACTGCCCAAGGTGGGCACCACCATCTTCACCGTGATGTCGCAACTGGCGGCCGAACACGGTGCGGTCAACCTGGGGCAGGGCTTTCCCGATTTCGCCGTGCCCGCGCGCTTGATCGACGAACTGGACCGCGCCATGCGCGCCGGCCACAACCAGTACGCGCCGATGACGGGCGTGGCGCCGCTGCGCCAGGCGATCGCGGAGAAGGTGCTGCGCTGCTACGGCCGCGAGGTCGACGCCGACACCGAGATCACCGTGACCAGCGGCGCGACCGAAGCCCTGTTCAATGCCATCCACGCGGTGGTGCGGCCGGGCGAGGAAGTGATCGTGCTCGATCCGGCCTACGACAGCTACGAGCCTGCGATCGAACTGGCCGGCGCGCGGGCCGTGCACGTGGCCCTCGATCCGCACACCTTCGCGGTGGACTGGGACAAGGTGCAGGCGGCGATCACGCCGCGCACGCGGCTGCTGATGATCAACAGCCCGCACAACCCCTCCGGCGCGATGTTCGACGCGGCCGACATGCGCCGGCTCGCCGATATCCTGCGCGGCACCGGCATTTTCCTGATCTCCGACGAGGTCTACGAACACATCGTGTTCGATGGACGCCGGCACGAATCGGCGCTGCGCCATCCGGAACTGGCCGAGCGCGCCTTCGTGGTGTCGAGCTTCGGCAAGACCTATCACTGCACCGGCTGGAAGATCGGTTACGCGATCGCGCCGCCGGCACTGAGCGCGGAATTCCGCAAGGTCCACCAGTACAACGTGTTCTGCACGTTCGCGCCGGCCCAGCATGCCTTCGCCGCGATGATCCTCGAGGAGCCGGAGCACTACGAACGACTCGGCGCGTTCTACCAGGACAAGCGCGATCGCTTCCGCGCGCAGTTGCTGGACACGCGCTTGAAACCGCTGCCGGTGCCTGGCGGCTATTTCCAGTTGGTGGACTATTCGGCGGTCAGCGATCTGCCGGACATCGAATTCGTGCGCTGGCTGACCATCGAACACGGCGTGACCGCGATTCCATTGTCGCCGTTCTACGAGAACGCGCCGGCCGGTCAACGCCTGGCGCGGCTGTGCTTCGCGAAGAACCAGGCCACGCTGGATGCGGCGATCGCGCGCCTCCGGAAACTCTGAACCCTCGGGAGGGACGACCATGACCCAGCACGATCTGCGCATTTCCCTGGTCCAGGGCGAAACCCGCTGGCATGACCCGGCCGGCAACCGCGATTACTACGCGCGACTCATCGCACCGCTGAAGGGCGCCACTGATCTGGTCATCCTGCCGGAAACCTTCACCAGCGGTTTCAGCAATGAGGCCATCGATCGTGCCGAGGGCATGGAGGGCGAAACGGTGGCCTGGATCCGCGCGCAGGCGCGTACGCTGGAGGCCGCCGTGACCGGCAGCGTGCAGTTGCGCACCGAAGCCGGCGTGTTCAATCGCCTGCTGTGGGCCACGCCCGAAGGTGGGCTGGCGCACTACGACAAGCGCCATCTGTTCCGTTACGCCAACGAGCACCAGCGTTACGCCGCCGGTCGCGAGCGGCTGAGCGTGGAATGGAAAGGCTGGCGGATCAATCCGCAGGTCTGTTATGACCTGCGCTTTCCCGTGTTCTGCCGCAACCGTTTCGATGTGGAACGGCCAGGACAACTGGATTTCGATCTTCAGATCTTCGTCGCCAACTGGCCGGCCGCTCGCGCGCATGCCTGGCGCACGCTGTTGCGTGCCCGCGCGATCGAGAATCTCTGCTACGTGGCGGCGGTCAACCGCGCCGGCGTCGATGGCAATCAACTGGAGTATTCCGGCGACAGCGCAGTGATCGATTTCC
This sequence comes from Pseudomonadota bacterium, assembly GCA_023390905.1. Classification (GTDB taxonomy): domain Bacteria; phylum Pseudomonadota; class Gammaproteobacteria; order Xanthomonadales; family Xanthomonadaceae; genus Pseudoxanthomonas_A. The sequence goes on from JAEWBY010000021.1 coordinate 51,342, forward strand.
TCGGCCAGCCATTGACCGAACTCGGGCCGGGGGAGGGCGTCACCACCGCGACGATTTCGGCCGAGGCGCTGGCCGCGCATCGCGCGCGTTTCCCGGCGATGCTCGACGCGGACCGCTTCGAACTGGCCTGAGCCGTGCCGACGCTGTGGACCATCGGCCATTCCACGCTGGACGCCGCCACGTTCATTGCCCGCATGCGTGATGCCGGTCTGGAAGCGATCGCCGACGTGCGCCGGTATCCGGCCTCGCGCCGGCATCCGCAGTTCGCCGCCGCAGCGCTGGCGCATGCATTGTCCGAGGCCGGCATCGACTATCACCCGATGCCGGATCTCGGCGGCCGCCGCGAGCCGCATGCGGATTCGATCAACACAGCGTGGAAGCAGCCCGCCTTCCGCGGCTATGCGGACTACATGCAGACCGGCGCCTTCATTCGCGCGCGGGATCGTTTGGCGGCGATCGCGTCGCGCAGGCCCACGGCGATGCTGTGCGCCGAAGCCGACTGGCACGATTGCCATCGCAGCCTGATCGCCGATGCCTTCAAGGCCGATGGCTGGGAGGTGGTTCACCTGCGCGGATCGGGCCAGAGCGAAACCCACCCGTACACCCACGCCGCGCGCATCGTGGACGGCCGGCTGGTGTATTCGCTGCCGGAGCCGCCGCAGGGATCGTTGTTCTGAAGCGTGCGGTTGCGCGCGTCACGCCTTGTCGCGGGGCGGCAGGATCTGGCACACCGCCTGGCACAGCGCGAGCACCTTGCCGTCACTGCCAAGCGCTTGGCCGGACAGATGCAATTGGCTGCGCGTGCGCTCGATCAGCCGTGCGGTGCAGATGATCGCCGATTCGCTGGCGGTCACCGGACGCAGGTATTGCGTGTTCAATGCGGTCGTCGCGCTCGGTGGCGCGATGAGGTAGGAGAACGGGCCGAGCGTGTTGTCGAGCGCGGCGACGATGAAGCCGCCCTGCATGTGACCCATCGGATTCTGGTAGCGCGCCAGCACCGGGAAGCGCACGCTCAACGACTGTCCTTCGATGTATTCGACGAACTCGCCCTGCATGTCGAGCAGGCAGGGCGGCGGAATCTGCAGCGGTGCGCCGGGCGGCAGTTTCGATCGTAGCAGCGCGTTGATGTCGGCGGTCATCGCGTGAAGCTCAATTCGAACGCGGCATGGAAGGGCGCGCGCGGCGGCGGTTCCAGGAAGCGGCCCATCAATTCCTGCTCGACACACTGCGCCAGCGCGCTGGTGCCGTGCCGCCAGGTGCGCACGATGCGGCCGCGCGCGTCCACTTCCACCACCACGACCAGCGGCGCGAGATCGGGTGTGGGTGATGCGCAATTGGCGACGCTGGCTTCGAGCTGGCGCGACTGGCTTTGCATGAAGGCCTGGCGTTGCGCGGCGTCCAGCGATGCCTCGTCGCGATCGGCCAGTGCCTTGGCGGCCGCGTAATCCGCGCCCGGTTCGGCCGCGAACGAAGACATCGCGAACATCATCGTCGCGGCGACGGCGCCGAGGGCACCGATGGCGGTGAAGCGATGCAGGGACTTCTTCATCATCATGGCGCCTTCGGCGGCGCGATCCGCAGCAGCCGGCCTTCGTTCTCGTCGGTCAATACGTACACATGACCATCGATGGATACGCGCACATCGCGCACCCGCTCGCCGATTTCATCAAGCAGGCGCTCTTCACCGGTGATGGCGTCGCCCTTGAGCGTCAGCCGGATCAGATTGCGCTCGGCCAGCGAGCCGAGGAAGAGGCTGTCATTCCACGGCGAACCCGCATGGCCGGTATAGAACGCCATGCCGCTCAGGCCCGGGGACTTTTCCCACACGTGGTAGGGCGCTTCCATGCCGGCCTTCTCGCGCCCCTGCGCTTCGGGAATCGGCAGGCCCGAATAATTGATGCCGTGGGTGACGATCGGCCATCCGTAGTTCCTGCCCGGCTGGGGACGATTGAGTTCATCGCCGCCGCGCGGGCCGTGTTCGGATTCCCACAGCACGCCGGTGCGCGGATCGAACGCCAGTCCCTGCATGTTGCGATGGCCGTAGCTCCAGATTTCCGGGCGCGCGCCCGCGCGGCCCTGGAAGGGATTGTCGGCCGGCACGCTGCCGTCGAGATTCAGCCGCACCAGCTTGCCCTGCAGTTTTCCGAGATCCTGCGACGTGCTGCGCTGGTTGCGTTCGCCCTGGCTGATGAAGACATGGCCCTGGCCATCGAAGGCCAGCCGTGAGCCGAAATGGTTCGGGCCTTCCAGTTTCGGCTGCTGCTGGTAGATCACCTTGAGATCGGTGAGCGCGGCCTCGCCCAGTACCGCGCTCGCCACGGCGGTGCCGGCCGTGCCATTGGCTCCGGGCTCGGCGTAGCTGATGAAGATGCGCCGGCTGCTGGAAAAATCCGGCGCCAGCGCCACGTCGAGCAGGCCGCCCTGGCCTTCGGCGAATACGTCGGGCACACCGGACAACGGGGCCGACAATGCGCCCTGTGCACTGACGCGACGCAGCCTGCCGGCGCGCTCGGTGACGAGGAATCCGCCATCGGGCAGCAAGGCCAGCCCCCAGGGATGATCCAGGCCGCCGACGATCTCGGTCACTTCAATGGCACCCAGTGCGCTGGCCAGTGTTTTCGGCGTGGCCGGCGCCGGCGCGACGGTGGCTGCATCGGCCGCCGAGCACGAACGTGGCCAGCAGGGCGGTGGCGAGTCTGCTGTGCAAGGGCATCGGCGTCTCCGATCTCATGGGGGGACCGCGAGCGTATCAGCGATAGCCGGCCGCCTGAAGCTCGAACAGTTCCGCGTAGCGGCCGCCCTGGGCCATCAATTGTTCGTGCGTGCCGCTGGATTCGAGCCGGCCTTCGTTCAACACGAGAATGCGATCGGCCATGCGCACGCTGGAGAACCGGTGCGAGATCAACACGGCCGTGCGATCGCTGGACAATTCCTTGAAGCGCTGGAATACCTCGAATTCGGAGCGCGCATCGAGCGCGGCGGTGGGCTCGTCTAGGATCATCACCTGCGCATCGCGCATGTAGGCGCGGGCAATCGCGATCTTCTGCCATTGGCCGCCGGACAGATCCACGCCATTCTTGAAGCGGCGGCCGATGATCTGCTCGTAGCCCTGCGGCAGGGTGGCGATCACTTCGTCGGCCATCGCCCGGCGCGCGGCGTCGCGGATGCGCGCCTCATCGCCCATCGCCCCGACCAGGCCCACGCCGATGTTCTCGCCGGCGGTCAGGTGATAGCGCACGAAGTCCTGGAAGATCACGCCGATGTTGGCGCGCAGATCGTCGATATCGTAATCGCGCAGATCGCGGCCATCGAGCAGGATGCGGCCTTCGTCCGGGTCGTAGAGCCGCGCCAGCAGCTTGACCAGCGTGGTCTTGCCGGCGCCGTTCTCGCCGACCAGCGCCAGCACCTCACCGGCGCGCAGTTCGAAATCCAGTTGCCGCACCGCCCAGCGTTCGGCGCCCGGATAGCGGAAGCCGACATTCTCGAAACGGAAGCCCTGTGTGATCGGCCGTGGGATGGCGACGGCATTCGGCGGCGAGACGATCTCCGGCTCGATCTCGAAGAACGAAAACAGATCGTCCAGATACAGCGCCTGGCCGGCCACCTGCGAGAAGCCGACCAGCAGGCCTTCCAGCAATTGGCGCAGGCGCAGGAAACTGCCGGCCAGGAAGGTCAGATCGCCGATGCTGAAATCGCCGCGCACCGTGCGCCAGGCGATATAGCCGTAGGCCACGTAATAGCCGAGCGTGCCGAGCGCGGCCAGCAGCGCGCCCCACAGGGCACGGCGCCGCGCCAGCGCCCGGTTGGCGAGATAGAACTTCTCGGCAAGCGTGCGGTAGCGATCGATCAGGAACCGATGGAGGTTGAAGATCTTCACCTCCTTGGCGCTTTCCACGCTGGCGCCGGTCTGGCGGATGTATTCCAGTTGCCGGCGTTCCGGCGTCCACTGGAAATTGAGCGAATAACCCAATGCGTTGAAATGCGCTTCGCCGACGAACGCCGGCACCAGCGCCACCGCCAGCAACAGGATCAGCCACGGCGCATAGATGATCAGGCCCGCGGCGAAACTCACCACGGTGATGGCGTCCTGCACCTGGCCGAACAACTGGCTCATCAGGTTCATCCGGCCCATCGTCTGCCGGCGCGCGCGATCCAGTTTGTCCTGCAGATCCGGATCCTCGAAGTCCTCCAGATCCAGCAGCGCGGCGTGTTCCATCAGGCGCACGCTGGTGGCGTTGGTGAACAGTTCCGACAGCAGTGCATCGGCATAGCTCACCAGTCGTCCGAGCAGGTCCGAGACGATAGCCAGGCCGAACTCCAGCGCGAGCAGGCCGAGCAGCGGATTGAGCGCGCCGCTGCGCCATATCGCGATCCAGTCACCCGAAGGCAGGCCGGTGCCGACCAGGCGGATCGCTTCATCGATGATCAGCTTGCCGATGTAGAGCGTGGCGATCGGCAGCAGCGCGCGGATGACGCGCAGGCCGAGGCTGGCGATCGTCAGCCCCGGACTGGTGGCCCAGATCTGCCGGAGGAACGGCGGCAGGTTGCGCATCGCATGGAAGCGCTCGCGCAGGCTGGGTCCGATTCGTTCACCGCGCCGCGGTTTGGCGGCACGCCTTGCATCCGGTGGGGTCGAGGCCATGCGGCATTGTGCCCGCTTCCTCGTGCACGGGTCATGCAGGCGCGGCGGCTGCGCTGCCCCTCCCGGCGGGAGCGGGGCAGCGACAGGTTCGTGCTCAGGCGGGCAGCGGCGAGCGCAGGCCGACGCCGAGCCGGTTCCAGGCGTTGATCACCGCGATGCCCATCGTCAGTTCGGCGATCTGCTGCTCGTTGAAATGCGGCAGCAGCGCTTCGTAGGCCGCGTCGGGCGCACGCGTCTGGCTGACGTTCGTGAGGGCTTCGGCCCAGCCCAGCGCGGCGCGTTCGCGTGCGTCGTAGAACGGGCTTTCTTCCCACGCGGGCAGGGTATCGAGCTTGCGCGGATCGATGCCCGACTTGCGCAGGTCCACCCCGTGCATGTCCAGGCAGAACGCGCAGCCGTTGATCTGCGAGGCGCGGTGCTTGACCAGTTCGAACAGCTGATGATCCAGGCTGCCGTGCTGCAGGGTCATGCTCAGTTTGATGAGGCCCTTGAAGGCTTCGGCGGCATGGACTTTGTAATCGACGCGGGGAGTGGACATGGAGTGCGTTTCCTTCAGTGCCGGGCCCAATGCCCGTGCTTCACTGCAAGGACGTGGCCGAATCACCGCGCGTGACAGTGGCCGGCAATTTGTCCGGATTCATCACGCTCATCAGTTCGTGGATGCGTTCGCCGTCGCTGATCGCGATCATCGCCGACACCAGCACGCTGTCGCGGAAGCGCAGCACCGCCGGCTCGCCATTGACGCGCCCCATCCGCCACTCGACTTCCGGCTGCGGCCGGCGATAGGCCGCCCAGAACAGCCGCGCGATGCGCTCGGCGCCGGACAGCGGGCGGATCGCGGCCGTCGCCTTGCCGCCACCATCGGACACCAGCCGCGCATCGGCGTGCAGCAGGGCCTGGATCGCGGCCTGGTTGCCGGCGCGCGCGGCTTCCATGAAACGTTCGAGCAGATGGCGGTGACGTTCCGGTGCGACTTCGAAACGCGGCCGTCCGGCCTGCACGCGTTCGCGCGCGCGGTGGACCATCTGCCGGCAGTTGGCCTCGCTCTGATCGAGCCACTGGCTGATCTGCGCGTAGTCGTAGTCGAACGCTTCCTTCAGCAGGAACGCCGCGCGTTCTTCCGGGCCCAGGCGCTCCAGCACGGCCAGGAAGGCCAGCGACACCTGTTCGGCCACTTCCGCGCCGTGGTCCGGGCCGGGGCGCTCATCGATTTCGATCGGCTCCGGCAGCCACGGGCCGGTATATCGCTCGCGCTGGATGCGGGCCGCGCGCAGGCGATCGATGCCGATCCGGGTGGCCGCGGTGACCAGCCACGCTTCGGGATCGCGGATGCCGGCGTGTTCGGCCTGCGCCCAGCGCAGCCAGGTGTCCTGGACCACGTCCTCGGCGTCGCTGCGGCTGCCGAGCAGCCGGTAGGCCAGCGAAAACAGCCGGCCACGGTGGGTCTGGAAGAGGGTTTCGGCGTTCATGCGACCAAAGACGGAACAGTGCGGCGTGGCGTGACAGCCGGACGGGGCCCCACTTTGGCCTAAAATACGCGGCTTCGCCCGCCACCTGTCCGGCAGCCAGCCTGCGCACCCGCTCATGTCCTCGATCAAGCAAGAAGATCTCATCCAGTCCATCGCCGACGCGCTGCAATACATCAGCTATTACCACCCGGTCGATTACATCAAGAGCCTGGCCGCGGCCTACGAGCGCGAAGAATCGCCGGCCGCGAAGGACGCGATCGCCCAGATCCTGATCAATTCGCGCATGTGCGCCGAAGGTCATCGGCCGATCTGCCAGGACACCGGCATCGTCACCGTGTTCCTGGAAATCGGCATGAACGTGCGCTGGGACGATGCGACGATGGGCGTGGAGGACATGGTCCATGAAGGCGTGCGCCGCGCCTACAACCATCCGGACAACAAGCTGCGCGCCTCGGTGCTGGCCGATCCGGCCGGCAAGCGCATCAACACGAAGGACAACACGCCGGGCGTGGTCAACGTCAAGGTCGTCCCGGGCGATCACGTCGAGGTGATCGTCGCCGCCAAGGGCGGCGGCTCGGAAGCCAAGTCCAAGTTCGCCATGCTCAATCCCTCCGATTCGATCGTCGACTGGGTGCTCAAGACCGTGCCGACGATGGGCGCGGGCTGGTGCCCGCCGGGCATGCTCGGCATCGGCATCGGCGGCACCGCCGAGAAGGCGATGCTGCTGGCCAAGGAAGCGCTGATGGAGCCGATCGACATCACCGAACTGCAACAGCGGGGGCCATCCAACCGCGCAGAGGAACTGCGGCTGGAACTGTACGAGAAGGTCAACGCGCTCGGCATCGGCGCGCAGGGACTCGGCGGCCTGACCACCGTGCTCGACATCAAGGTCAAGGATTACCCGACTCACGCGGCCAACCTGCCGGTGGCGATGATCCCGAACTGCGCCGCCACGCGCCACGCGCACTTCACCCTCGATGGCAGCGGTCCGGTGATGCTGGATCCGCCCTCGCTGGCCGACTGGCCGGAACTGACCTACGACGCCTCCAAGGGGCGCCGCGTCAATCTCGATACGCTGACGCGCGAAGAAGTCGCCAGCTGGAAACCCGGCGAAGTGCTGCTGCTCAATGGCAAGCTGCTCACAGGCCGCGACGCCGCGCACAAGCGCATGGTCGACATGCTCAACAAGGGCGAACCGCTGCCGGTGGATCTGCGCGGGCGCTTCATCTATTACGTCGGCCCGGTCGATCCGGTGCGCGATGAAGTCGTCGGCCCGGCCGGTCCGACCACCGCCACGCGCATGGACAAGTTCACCGGACAGGTGCTCGCGCAGACCGGCCTGCTCGGCATGGTCGGCAAGGCCGAGCGCGGGCCGGCGGCGATCGAGGCGATCCGCGCGCATCAATCGGCCTATCTAATGGCGGTCGGCGGCGCGGCGTATCTGGTGTCCAAGGCGATCAAGGCGGCCAAGGTGGTCGGCTTCGCCGATCTGGGCATGGAAGCCATCTACGAATTCGAAGTGCAGGACATGCCGGTGACCGTCGCCGTGGATTCGCAGGGCACTTCGGTGCACGATACCGGGCCAAAGGAATGGCAGGCGCGGATCGGCAGGATCCCGGTCGTCGTTGCATGACACCCAAAGGCCCGCGCGAGCGGGCCTTCTTCTGAACCATGACCCGGAGAGTCGCATGAGTGAGCTGACGCTGTTCTATTCCCCCAGCACCGCCAGCCTGGTCGTGCACTGGCTGCTGATCGAACTGGGCGCGCCGCATCGGTTGCGCGAACTGGATTTCGACAAGGGCGATCAGAAGTCCCCGGAATACCTGCGGCTCAATCCCGCCGGACGCGTGCCCGCGCTGGTGGTGGACGGGCAGGTGATCACCGAGGCGGCCGCGATTCTCCTGCACCTGGCCGATCTGCATCCGCAGGCCGGCCTCGCGCCGCCGCCGGGTTCGCCGGAACGCGCGCGCTACTACCAGTGGATGTTCTTCCTCGCCAACACGCTGCAGCCGGCGTACCGGCAATGGTTCTATGACGACGATTCCGCCGGCGCAGCGCACTACGCCATTACCCGCGAACAGGCGCGGCAGCGCATCGAGGCGGCGTGGCAGCACGTCGCCGATCATCTGCGGAACAACGGGCCGTACATGATCGGCGCCCAGCTCACCGTCGTCGATTTCATGACGACCATGCTGATGCGCTGGTCGCGCAACATGCCGCGTCCGAGCGATGCGTGGCCGGTGCTGAAAACCTTCGCCGATCGGATGAAGGCGATGCCTTCGTTCAAGCAGGTGTACGCGCGGGAAGGCCTGACCGACTGGACCTGAGGTTGCCGCGACCTGGGCCCGGCGAAATGCGTCGGGCCGGAGGCGCGGTTACGCCGGATCGGCGCGCGCGGCTTCGGCCAGTTCGGCGGGCAGCAGGTCCAGCACGGTTTCCGAAGGACGGCACAGCCTCACGCCCCACGGTGAGACCACGATCGGGCGGTTGATCAGGATGGGATGCGCCAGCATCGCCTCGATCAAGGCGTCCTCGCTGGTGCCGGGCTGATCCAGCCCGAGTTCGGCATGCAGGCTTTCCTTGCTGCGCACCAGATCGCGTGCCGAACCGCCGCTCTGTTGGATCAACGACAGCAGCGTGCCGCGATCCGGTGGGGTTTTCATGTACTCGATGACGTTCGGCTCGATGCCCGCCCTGCGCAGCCAAGCCAGCACGTTGCGGGAAGTGCCGCAGGCCGGATTGTGGAAAATCGTCACGCCCGGGTTCGGATCATTCATCAGTACCACTCCAGCAGCGAGATGCCCAGGCCCAGGTAGGTGGCCTTGTGGTTGTAGTCGATCAGGCTTTCGCCATAGCCGTGGAACGCCTGCACGTGGCCGCGGAAGGTGCGGTTGATCGGAAAGCCCCAGTCCAGTTGCAGCGCGCCATGGGACCTGTCGCCGCCGCGCAGCGAATGCCGGCCGAGCAGCGTGATCTCGTGTCCCTCCTTGCTCCAGGTGAGCATCGCATCGCCGCGGCCGATGTAGTCCTCGATGTCCGGATTGTCATCGTCGTTGCCATCGGGCACGCGATACCACGGCCGCAGCACCAACGCCCAGTTCTCGCGATCCAGACCGACGCTGAAGATCACGCGGTTCCAACTGCGCGACAGCGGATCGCTGTGCCCGTTGGATTGATGGTTGAAGCTCACGCCGGCCATCCGCCCCTTCCAGCCGGCCAAGCTGTAGTTGTTGCGGAACACCAGCATGATTTCCGGTTCGTAGTTGGTTTCCCGGAACGGTCTTGATTCCTCGCCGTTGTACACCTGCCAGCGCGAGCTCTGGGTATAGGCGCCCCACAGATCGCCGTTGTCGCCGAAGAGGTTCTCCGCGAACTTTGTCTTGAAGCTCAACTGGAACTTGGCTTCTGTGTTGTCGAGTGCAAGCGGCTCGATGACGGTGTTGCGCGGATTGGGCGAGGACGGTGACTCGTTGATGTCGCTGGTCCAGAACGCCGGCAGCAGGTACAGCGGCTTGTACCCGCGCAACTGGAACACGCCGAGCTTGGAGTCCTTCGCCAGTTCCCAGCGGCTGTCCAGCAGCGAACCCTTGCCGGCGTTGGCGATGGCCTCCTGCAACATCGGATCGTCGGTGCGGAACCATGCACCCACGCGCCGCCGCGTGCGCTCGCGCAGCGCCAGATCATCAGGCTCGGCAGCTTCGGCGGCGGCCTTCTGTTCCTTGTCGAGCGTCCGGGCGACGGACGCCTCGACATCGGCCGCGAGCGTGTCGGCCGGCTTGCGCCCGAACAACCGGTCATAACAGGCCAGTCGCGCGCTGTCGGCTTCCACGGCCTGGCAGGCTTCCGGCGTGGCCGGCGTGGGATCCATTTCCTGTGCGCCGGCCTGCAGGGCAAACGCGAGACCGGCGGCGAGGACCGGATGGGCGGGTGATCGAAGCATGGGAAGTCGCTGATTGAAGACCCGTCGATTGTGCCTCAGACCAATGAGCACTTCGTGGGGTCAGAAAAACCAGGCGAACACGAACAGCCCGAGCATCGCGAATGCCAGCCCCAGTTTCAGCACTACGCCGAACAGGATGCCCAACCATGTCGCAAGACCCACCTTGGTCGCCTGGCCGACTTCGCGGCTGTGCCACAGCTCGCCCAGCAACGCGCCGATGAAGGGACCGGCGAACAGGCCGATGAACCCGAAAAACAGGCCGATGAACGTGCCCAGCGCCGCGCCGAACAACGCCTTGCGGCTGGCGCCCACGCGCTGCGCGCCGACCACCGTCGAGAAGAAATCGACCGCGAAGGACAGTGCCGTCAGGATGCCGAGCAGGGTCAGCGTGACCCAGCCGATGCGCTGGAAACCCTCGGCCCAGGCCGCCACCAGCATGCCGCCGAACACCAGCGGCAGGCCGGGCAGGGCGGGCAACACCACCCCGGCCAGGCCCACGAGGATGAGGATCAGCGCAAAACTGTAATAAAGCCAATCAATGCTCAAGAAATTCTCCCTTTGGAATCAACGGGTTGGCGGGCACAGCACTTGCTTGTCGGCCGATTGCATTTTCACAGATTGCGAGTTACTGTGCGGCCGCTGTGTTTGCCAAGGTCACCGTGAATCGTGGCCTAGATGCGGTAGATCCATGATCCGCTACATCGTTGTACCTCGCTTCCTCCTTGCAACCAGCCGCCGAGAGGCGTATCCACCACCCAGAGTTCCAAGGAGCAAGTAGATGTCCGACCGTGAAACCGGAACCGTTAAATGGTTCAACGACGCCAAGGGTTTTGGCTTCATCAGCCGTGAGAACGGCGAAGACGTGTTCGTCCATTTCCGCGCGATCCAGACCCAGGGCTTCAAGAGCCTGAAGGAAGGCCAGAAGGTCACCTTCACCGTCGTGCAGGGCCAGAAGGGCCTGCAGGCGGACGCTGTCCAGCCGCTGTAATCGTTCGCGCCGGCATCTCTGGCCGGACTCGATGAAGAAAAAGCCCGACGTTGAGTCGGGCTTTTTCTTTGCACGGCGATGGGAGATTGGCGATCAGCGGATCACGACCTTGCCGTTCTGCACGCGGACATAGGTGTTCTCGCGGATGCCGCCCAGATCGTGCTGGTTGATGGTGACGCGGCGACCATCATCCATGCGCACGGTGATGTTGTAGGTATCGCCGGTCGTGCGCTTCTGGATCGCATTGCCGGCCACGGCGCCGGCCACTGCGCCGGCCGCGGTGGAGACGTTCTTGTTGCCTTCGCTGCCGCCGGTGCTGTTGGAAATCGCGCGGCCCGCCACGGCACCGACAATGCCGCCGAGCACCGCGCCGGTGGCCGACGGTGCACTGCGGCCCGACGAAACCACATCGATGCGCTCGACGATGCCGCAGTCGGCGCAGTAGGCGTTGGACGGCGACGAATAACCACCGCTGTTGTAACCGCCACTGCTGTAGCCCGGCGACGACGTGGCGCAGCCGGCCAGCGCCAGAGCGGAAGCGGCGCCGATCGCAAGCAAACGGATCTTCATGGGTCCTCCTGAACTCATCCGATGGACATCCGGCACCCGCGGTGCCGGTTCGCCTGCATCGTCCTCGCGTCCATGTGAACCTCGCGCCAATTCATGCTGCGCGCGTGCGCGGCTTGGCGCGCTCGTCAGCCGCAATTCAGCCGCGGAAATCCTGATGACACCCCTTGCAGCTGTCCTTGATCTGATCACCCAGCACCTTGGCGGACGCGCAATCAGTCGGCGGCGTGGCGATCGCGGCATCCAGGTGGCCGCGGAACTTGCTGGCATGGCCCTGGAAGCGTTCGTCCGTGGCCAGATCCGGGAAGGCGGTTTCCAGGTCATTGGCCATCGTGCGAAGCGCGCGCACGTGCGGAATCGTGTCGGTGGCCGCGCAACGGTTCTGCGTGATCGTGTCGCCGAGCAGGCCGTTGTGCTTCTGCATCACGTGCATGACCGCACCGGGAAAGTGATCCTGCCGCGCCTGGAGTGCACGCATCGCCATCACCGTGGCGACCGCGCCGACCACCAGGCCGATCAGGAACAGGAACAGATAGCGCGAAGCAGCGGAGGATTTGGGTTGGCTGGCCATGCGGCGGGCTCCTTGGGAACAGCGCGCATGGTACGACGCGGATCCCGCACGCGCCACGCCGCGACTACAATCGTGAGATGAAGAAGATCTTGAAGGATCGTTTCGCCGGCATCGATCGGCTGTACGGGCAGGGCGCGGTTGAACGCTATGCCGCCCGCCGCGTGGCGGTCGTCGGGCTGGGCGGCGTGGGCTCCTGGGTGGTGGAAGCGCTCGTGCGTTCGGGGGTCGGACACCTGACCCTGATCGATGCCGATGACATCTGCGTGTCCAATACCAATCGCCAGTTGCCCGCTCTGGAAGGGCAGTACGGCCGCAACAAGGCCGAGGCGATGGCTGATCGCTGCCGCGCCATCAATCCCCGTGTCGATGTCGAAGTCGTGCCGGCGTTCCTGACCGGCGGCAACCTGGAATCACTGCTCGACCGGAATTTCGATCTAGTGCTCGATGCCTGCGACAGTTTCCGCACCAAGGTCGAAATGATCGCCTGGTGCCGGCGTCGCAAGCTGCCGATCATCGTGTCCGGATCGGCGGGCGGCCGCACCGATCCGACACAGATCCGCCTGCGCGATCTTTCGCGCACTGAACATGACGCGCTGCTGGCGCTGATTCGCAAGAAGCTGCGCGCCGAGTTCAACTTTCCGAAGAACAAGGATCGCTATTTCGGCGTCACCGCGGTCTATTCGCTGGAAAACGTCCGTTATCCGCAGGCGGACGGAAGCGTGTGCGGGCTGCGGCCGCAACTGGGCGCCGACGCGGCGCTGAAACTGGACTGCGGCGTGGGCCTGGGTGCGGCCACGCACATCACCGGAGCCTTCGCATTCGCGATGGTCGGCCGCGCGCTGGAATTGTTGTTGAAGGAGAAGAAGCCCGCGACCGCCGCGCCAACCCCGGAGCCGGGCTGACGCCGCTGCTCAGGAGTGCCTGACGGCAAGCGATTCCGGCAAGCCGAACAGGCGCGCCGCATTGAGACGCGTGGCCTCGGCGATTTCCCGCTCGGGCGCGCCGCGCAGTTCGGCGATGACGCGGCAGACATGCGTCAATCGCGCCGGCTCGTTGCGCTGGCCGCGGATCGAAGCATCGGGCTGATCAGGTGCATCGGTTTCCAGCAGCAGATGTTCCAGCGGCATTCCGCGCACCAGCCGGCGCAGGCGCTGGGCGCGTTCATAGGTCACCGGACCGCCCAGCCCGATCAGGAAGTCCTGGTTCCATAACTGCCTGGCCTGTTCCGGACTGCCGGAAAAGCTGTGCACCACGCCGCGCAGCCCACCGACCTTGCGTATCGCGATGATCACCTGCTCGACGGCGCGCCGTGCGTGCACGATCACCGGCACATCGAAATCGCGCGCCAGTTGCAGTTGCCCGACGAAATAGCGGTGCTGTTCATCGGCATCGAGTCCCTCGACAAAGAAGTCCAGGCCGCATTCGCCGATGCCGACCGGCTTCTCGCGTTCGATCCATTCGGCGAGTTCGGCCAGGTGTTGGGGTCGATGCGAGGACAGCATCAGCGGATGCAACCCGTACGCGGGAAACAGATCCGCCTGGTGGTGGCAGACCTCGCGCAGTTTCGGCCAGCCGGCCGCATCCACGGCGGGAATGATCTGCGCCACGCCTGCCGCGCGCGCGCGCGCGATCACCGCGGCGCGATCAGCGTCGAATTCGGAAGCATCCAGATGACAGTGGCTGTCGATCAGCATCAGGAGCGGGGTGCGCGCGATTCCAGTGGCGGCGGTGCTTCGCCGCGCCGCTTCCAGTTGGCCAGCAGGAGCGTGCCGAGGCCGAACAGCAGTTCGTCGAGGAAGGGAATCGGGTCCAGCCCGGGCGGCAGCAGCACGCTGATCACGAACAGCGCGGCGGTGATCTTGAACAGCGTCGGATAACGCAACTTGCGCGCCCAGTTGAGCAGCGGCAGCAGCAGTGGATTGGCCATGAGGAAACCCCGGTTTCGGACGTTCTGGCGCGCACGTTAGCACGCGCGGTGGACTGCGCTGTCGTTCACGAAAAAGACACGAAAGTGCGGGCGAAACGAGGCCCGGTTCAGCTTCGTCGTGCTGGAATCGTGGCATAAAGTGACTTCGGGCCACGCCCGACCAAGGAGGCTGCGATGAAGAACAACACCACACTGATTCTGGTCGCCGCCGGCGCACTGCTGGTCGGAGGCGTGGCCACTGCCGCCTTCATGAAGGGCAGCGACAAATCACCGTCCGCCACGACGGCGCAGGGCGCATCGCTCAACGATCCGGCGCTGGCTTCGGATGATGCCGCAGCGACCGACAGCGTCATTCCCGCCGAGACCCTGCAGTACGCCGACGTGGTCAAGGTCAAGCCGGTGACCAGCAGCGAGAAGATGTACGCCACCGTGATCGGCACCGAGCCGGTGCGCGAGACCACCACCACCAGCACGCCGCACGAAGTGTGCGAAGACGTGGTCGTGCAGGAACGCCTGCCCGAGCGCGACGGGAATGCCGGCGGCACCGTTGCCGGCGCCGTCATCGGCGGCATCCTCGGCAACCAGGTCGGCGGCGGCAGCGGCAAGAAAGCCGCGACCGTGGCCGGCGCGGTGGCCGGCGGCGTGGTCGGCAACCAGGTCGACAAGCGCCATGTCGGTGGCCGCGTGGTCACCCGCACCGAGCGCCAGTGCCATACCGAGAACGCCACGTCCGAATCCTCGCGCGTGACCGGATACAACGTGACCTATCGCAACCCCGACGGCACCACCGGCACCATGCGCATGGACAGCAAGCCGGGCAGCCGCATCGCGATGGGCAACACCGAGAAGGTCGTGGGCTATGACGTGACCTACCGGTTCGATGGACAGGACAACACCATCCGCATGGACGAAAAGCCCGACAGCGATCGCCTGCCGGTCATCGGCGGCAAGGTGGTCACCCGGACCGCTTCGGCGGGCACTCCGACCCAGGGCTGACGTTTTCACGCAACACCCCCGAAAGGCCGGCGAAATGCCGGCCTTTCCTTTTCGAAACAAGGCTTACCGGCGCCGTGGAGCGCCGCATACAATGCGGGTTTGTCCGCATCGGTGCGCGCCCGCATGGCCTTGAATTCCTACGATCTGTTCGATGTCCGTTCCCTGCTGTCGGAAGAAGAGCGCGCGGTGCAGGACACCGTGGCCCGTTTCACCGACGAGCGCGTACGCCCGATCATCGGCGAGGCATTCGATCAGGGCCGTTTCCCGAAGGAACTGGTCAGCGAAATCGCCGAACTGGGCCTGCTTGGTTCCTCGCTGCCGGAAAAATACGGTTGCGCCGGCCTCAATGCGGTCAGCTACGGCCTGATCTGCCAGGAACTGGAGCGTGGCGACAGCGGCATCCGCAGCTTTGTCAGCGTGCAGTCATCGCTGTGCATGTATCCGATTTACGCCTACGGCAGCGAAGAACAGCGCCAGCGCTGGCTGCCGGACATGGCCGCCGGCAAGGTCATCGGCTGTTTCGGCCTGACCGAGCCGCACGGCGGTTCGGATCCGGCCAACATGAAGACCCACGCCCGCCGCGATGGCGATGACTGGGTGATCAACGGTTCCAAGATGTGGATCACCAACGGCAATCTGGCCGACATCGCGATCGTCTGGGCGCAGACCGACGACGGCATCCAGGGCTTCATCGTCGAAAAGGGCATGGCCGGTTTCACCGCCCAGGAAATCAAGCACAAGATGAGCCTGCGTGCGTCGGTGACCAGCGCGCTGTTCTTCGACAACGTGCGCGTCCCCGATTCCAGCCGCCTGCCGAATGTGAAGGGGCTGAAGGGACCGCTCGGCTGCCTGACGCAGGCCCGCTACGGCATCACCTGGGGCCCGATCGGCGCGGCGATTGCGTGCCTGGACGAGGCGCTGAACTATTCGAAGGAACGCATCCTGTTCGGCCGCCCCGTCGCGGCCACCCAGAGCGCGCAGATCAAGCTGGCCGACATGGCGCGGCGGATCACGCTGGCGCAGTTGCTGGTGCTGCAGCTCGGTCGCCTGAAGGATGCCGGCACGATGCAGCCGCAGCAGGTGTCGCTGGCCAAGTGGAACAACTGCCGCATGGCGATCGACATCGCGCGCGAGTGCCGCGACCTGCTCGGCGGCGCCGGCATCACCACCGAGCACGCGGCGATCCGGCATGCGCTGAATCTTGAATCGGTGATCACCTATGAAGGCACCGAGACCGTGCACCAGTTGGTGATCGGCCGCGAACTGACCGGCATCAACGCGTTCTGATCAGCGCCATGTCGTTGGGACCGACGCTCGAAACGCAGCGACTGCTCCTGCGTCCTCCGCGGGCGGAGGATTTCGAGGCGTGGGCGGCTTTCAAGGCCGACGAAGAAGCGTGCCGCCACATCGGCGGCGCCGAACCGCGGCCGATGGCCTGGCGCAATCTGGCCACGATGATTGGCGTCTGGCACTTGAAGGGGTTCGCGATGTTCTCGGTGATCGAGAAGGCGACCGGCGAGTGGGTCGGCCGCGTCGGGCCCTGGCAACCGGAAGGCTGGCCGGGCACGGAAGTGGGCTGGAGCATCGCGCGCAACCGCTGGGGCCGCGGATACGGACCGGAAGCGGCCACGGTGGCGATCGACTGGGCCTTCGATGCGCTCGGCTGGGACGAGGTGATCCACACCATCGATCCGGAGAACGCCAACTCCAGAGCGGTGGCGCGGAAGCTGGGTTCGGATCTGCTGCGCATGGGCCGACTGCCCGCACCGTTCGATACCAGGGACATCGAAATCTGGGGGCAGACGCGCGCGCAGTGGTTCGCGCGGCGTGCGCCCAACGCATGAGTACCTCCTCGCCGATGAGCCCGGGCATGCCTGCTGAAACCCTCACCGTCCATGGCTATTCGGCCTCCGGCAACTGCCACAAGATCCGGCTCGCCCTCGAACAACTCGGCCGGCCTTATCACTGGGTCGAAGTGGACAGCCCCAACGGCGCCACCCGCACGCACGAATTCCTCGCCCGCAACCCGAACGGCAAAGTCCCGTTCATCGAGCGCGCCGACGGCCGTGTACTGACCGAGTCCAATGCGATCCTGCTCTGGCTCGCCGAAGGCTCGCCGCTGTTGCCGGCCGACGCCTGGCAGCGTGCGCAGGCCACGAGCTGGCTGTTCTTCGAGCAGTACAGCCATGAACCATACGTGGCGGTGGCGCGCTTCATCCGGGGCTGGACCGATGCGGATTCCCCGCGCCGTGCCGATCTTCCGCGACTGATCGAACGCGGTGAGCAGGCGCTGGCGGTGATGGAACAGCACCTGCAAGCGAACGCTTGGTTCGGCGGCCCGCAGTACGGCGTCGCCGACATCGCGCTGTTCGCCTACACGCATTGCGCGGAGGACGGCGGCTTCCGGCTCGATCGTTTTCCGCGCATCGTCCAGTGGCTGGAACGCGTGCGGAACACGCCGCACTTCGTTCCGATGCCGCCGGTCAGTGATGAAGTCGCCGAGCGGCTTGCACGTTCCTGATTCTTCCCCTCAGCACGGGCCTGCGCCCGGACACACGGATACACACATGAGCAAGCCGATTCCCGCACGCATGAAAGGCCTCAACCGCGCCGAGATCTGCGACCAGAACTTCGTCGAGTTCGTGCGCGAATGGCAGGGGCATGCGCGCGCCGGTTCGTTCGAGGATGCGGCCGTGCTGCCGGGCAGTGCGCTGGACGCACGCGGCTTCATGGAGCTGTTCGAGTCGCAGCTGATTTCCCGCCATCTGGATCTGATGGCGCGCGTGCTGCGCGTGCAGAACAAGGTCTTCTACACGATCGGCAGTTCGGGCCACGAAGGCAACGCGATGGTCGCGCGGCTGACCCGCCATACCGATCCCGCGTTCCTGCATTACCGCAGCGGCGGCTTCATGGCCGAGCGTTTCCGCAAGCTGCCGGGCATGGATCCGGTGATGGATTCGGCGCTGTCGTTTGCGGCCAGCGCCGAAGATCCGGCCTCGGGCGGACGCCACAAGGTATGGGGCAGCAAGCCGTTGTGGGTGCTGCCGCAGACGTCGACGATTGCCTCGCATCTGCCCAAGGCGCTGGGCACGGCGGTGGCGATCGAACAGGCCCGGCGCATCGGCCATGCGTTGCCGATTCCCGAAGACAGCATCGCCATCTGCTCCTTCGGTGATGCGTCGAGCAACCATGCGACCGCGCAGACCGCGTTCAACGCCGCCGCGTGGACGGCGTACCAGAAGCTGCCGGCGCCGGTGCTGTTCGTCTGCGAGGACAATGGCATCGGCATTTCGGTGAAGACGCCCGATGGCTGGGTGGCGCGCAATTTCCGCGATCGCGCGGATCTGGACTACTTCGCCGCCGACGGGCTGGATCTGGCAGTGGGCTACGGACAGGTACAGGCGGCCGTCGAGCATTGCCGCCGCACGCGCCGGCCGACGTTCCTGCACCTGCGCACGACCCGCATCATGGGCCATGCCGGCACGGACTTTGAAATCGAATGGCGTTCGATCGAGGAACTGTGCGCGGTGGAGGCCACCGACCCGCTGCTGCGCTCGGCCGCGATCGCGCTGGAGTCTGGGCTGCTGTCGCGCGAGGACCTGCTCGCACTGTACGAACGCACGCGCCAGCGCTGCTTCGCCGCCGCCGAGGAAGCCGATCGCCGGCCGCGCATCACCACGCTGGAAGAAGTGATGGCTCCGCTGGCGCCATACACGCCGGAAGCCGTCGCCCAGGAGGCCCGCCGCGCCGCGCCGCATGACAAGCGCGTGGCCGCCTTCGGCAGCGAAGACAAATTGCCGGAAAAACTCCCGCCGCGTCATCTGGCGATCCAGATCAACCAGGCCCTGCACGATCTGTTCTGCAAATATCCGGAGACGCTGCTGTTCGGCGAGGACGTCGCGCAGAAGGGTGGCGTGTACACGGTGACCAAGGGCCTGCAGAAGGCGTTCAAGGGCAGCCGCGTGTTCAACACGCTGCTCGACGAGACGATGATCCTCGGCCTGGCGCAGGGTTACGCCAACATGGGCATGCTGCCGCTGCCCGAAATCCAGTATCTGGCGTATTTCCACAACGCTTGCGATCAGATCCGTGGCGAAGCGGCCAGCTTGCAGTTCTTCAGCAACAACCAGTACCGCAATCCGATGGTCGTGCGCATCGCGGGCCTGGGATACCAGCGCGGGTTCGGCGGGCATTTCCACAACGACAATTCGATCACCGCGCTGCGTGATATTCCGGGGCTCGTCGTCGGCTGTCCCTCGCGTGGCGACGATGCGGCGACGATGCTGCGCACGCTGGCGGCGCTGGCGAAGGTCGACGGCCGCGTGACCGCGTTCCTCGAACCCATCGCGCTCTACATGACCAAGGATCTGTACGAAGCCGGCGATGGTCAGTGGCTGTTCCCGTATCCGCCGCAGGAAGAAGCGATGCCGCTTGGCGAAGGCCGTGTGTACGGGGCCGGCGCGGAGGATCTGGTGATCTTCACCTATGGCAATGGCGTGCCGATGAGCCTGCGCGCGGCGCGGACCATCGAATCCGAGCGCGGCTGGAAGGTACGCGTGGTGGATCTGCGCTGGCTGGTGCCGCTCAACGAAGCCTTCATCGCCGAGCAGGCAAGCACGGCCAAGCGCATCCTGATCGTGGACGAGGGACGCCATTCGGCCGGCGTGGGCGAGGGCATCATCACCGCGATCGCCGAGGGCGGCTTCGGGTCGCGTCCGTTCCAGCGCGTGGTCGGCGCCGATACGTACACCCCGTTGGCCGGTGCCGCATTCCTCGTATTGCCCGGCGACGACGACATCGTGGCAGCGGCGGCGCGGCTGGCCTAGGGCTCAAGCCATCGCCGCGCGGTGTCGCGTGCGTGCGGACGCGTGCTACGTTCGCCGCATCGAATCGCGGAGAACGGCATGACCACGCCCACCATCGGTCTCATCATCGGCAGCCTGCGCGCCGGCTCGCTCAATCGGCAGCTCGCGCGGGCGATCGAACGTCTTGCCGGCGAGCGTCTGTCGTTCCGGACGATCGACATCGGCGGGCTGCCGCTCTACAACCAGGGCGACGATGCCGATTACCCGGCGCCGTCGGTCGCCTTCAAGCAAGCCATCGAATCCGTGGATGCGCTGCTGTTCGTCACGCCGGAATACAACCGATCGATCCCCGGCGTGCTGAAGAACGCCATCGACATCGCCAGTCGCCCGGCCGGCAGCCGCACGCTGGCGGGCAAGCGCGCCGGAATCATCGGCATGTCGCCCGGCGCGCACGGCACGGTGTCTTCGCAACAGCACCTGCGCAACGTGCTGGCGGCCGTCGATGTCGCCGTGCTGGCGCAACCGGAAGTCGCGCTGCAATTCCGCGAAGGGTTCTTCGATCAAGCAGACGATGTCACCGACGAGCGCGCGCGCAAACGGCTGCTGACCTTCATCGATCGCTTCGAAGCCTGGGTCAGGGAATGAGCGCCGCGGCCGCGCTCACGGCCGCAGGTTCGACAGTCCCGCCAGCAGGCGGCGCGGCAACGGCGCATCCAGTGGCGCGTCATCGACCAGTTGCGAGGCCAGGGCGCGGCGGAACGGCAGCACGCGCTGGCCGAGCCGCAGGATGCCTTCGCGCACCGGACGCAGGGCCGCGCGTTCATTGGTGAAGATCTCCACGACCGCACGCGTGCCGGCATACAGCGGCCACGTGCCAGCGCGATGGCGCCGCTGGTAGCGCGCGAGCAGGCGCGCATCGCCCGGATCGCGCTGCTCGGCCTGGGCCGTGCGCGCCAGATCACGCAGGCGTTCGATGCTGGCCAGGCCCAGGTTGAAGCCGTGCGCGGTCACCGGATGCATGCCGACCGCGGCGTCGCCGGCGAGCGCGAAGCGTTCGGCGACAAAGCGGCGGGCGTACACCGCGACCAGCGGATAGGCGTGGCGTTCGCTTTCCAGGTGCATCTCGCCCAGGCGCGCGTCGTAGCGCCGGCGCATTTCGATGGCGAATTCCCCGGCCGGCATCGACATCAGCTGGCGCGCTTCGCCGCCCGGCACGGTGATGACGGTCGAGGACAGGTGTTCCCGCAAGGGCAGCAGCGCCAGCGTCTGGCCGTGGTCGAACCACTCCCAGGCCGTGGCGTGATTGGATTTTTCGTGGCGCATGCGGCAGACGATCATGGTCTTGCCGAAATCGTGCTGATCGGCGCTGATGCCGAGTGCGCGCCGCGTTTCGGAGAAGCGGCTGTCGGCGGCGATCAGCAGCGATGCCTGCAACAGCGTTCCGTCCTTGAGCCGCACGCGCGCTTCGGTGGCATCGGTGTGGACCGATTCAATGGCCGCTTCGAAGTAGCGATCCAGTGTGGGCAGTTCGCATGTCGCCAACCACGCGGCTTCGCGGATGCGGTGGTTCGGCACCAGCGTGCCGAGTGCGTCGCGGCCCTGCAATTGGCCGTCCACTTCCATCGCATGCGAGGACGCGCCGTTCATCACGCGCGCGGCGCGCAGCGGCGAGATGTCCTCGGCCGGGATCCTTTCCCACACGCCCAGTTCGCGCAGCAGACGCATCGAGGCATGCGTCAACGCAATCTCGCGCCCGTCGAACGCCGGTTCGCGGATCGACTGCTCGGGTTGGCGTTCCACCAGCGCCACCTTGAGCGACAGGCCGCAGAGCGCGCGCGCAAGGCACAGGCCCGCCGGGCCGGCTCCGATGATGATGACGTCGTGGCGCATGGAGATACCTCACTGGATGGTCCCAGCAGTCTAGGCATCCGCGCCGCGCGGTAATTGACCTTGATCAAGCCGCTGGCGGGCGGCCGCGCAATCAGCGCGCAAGGCCATCCAGCAATGGCAGCGTGTTCACGTCGGCACCAGCGATGCTCAATCCTGCGGTCGGTGCGTCCAGCGGCATGACCGCCAACGCCAGCGCGCGGGATGCACCCGCCGCACTGACCACTTCTCCCTGCGCGGTGCCTCCGGCCTCGACGGTCGCGCCCGCATGCAACGGCCGATCGGATTCCAGCAGGCGCAGCGCCCGCTTGGCCTTGCCGAGGAAATGCGTGCGCGCGACGATTTCCTGGCCCGGATAGCAACCCTTCTTGATGCTGTAGGCGTGCAGGCGATCCAGCGAAAGCTGCTGCGGTGTCCATTGCTCGCGCTGGCTTTCCGGCAGGCGGGGCAGCCCATGCCGCAGATCCGCCGCGCGCCATTGTTGATCGGCGTCCTCGCCGGCAGTGTCCGGCGATTCGCCGATACGCCAGTGGCGGGGCCCGCCGGCGCCGCCCAGGTCGAGCTCCAGGACGCCATTGTCCACGCCCATTCGAGAACCGTTCGCATGCAGCGGCGCGGAAAACGACCCGTGGACCGGCAAATCGCCGCGACCGGTGATCTTCAACTTTCGTCGGAACACGAACCGCTGCAACTGTGCGGCGAACGCGTCGCCCGGATAGTCCGGAAGCACCGCCAGCAGTGCGTGCTCTTCACGCCGGAGCAGCGCGAACAGCGCGATCACGCGGCCTTTGGGCGTCAACCAGGCGTTCCACTGCCATTGCCCGACCGCCAGTGCAGTGACGTCGTTGGCGAACTGGGCGTGCGCGAAAGCGACGGCGTCCGGCCCTTCCATCGTCACCACGCGATGGTCCGGCAGGGCCAGCAAAGGCGTCGAAGCGGGGTGCAGGTTGTCAGCCAAGGGGGTGGGGATTAAAATTTTGTGCGTTGCGAGACCGACATGATAGGCCAAACAGCACCCACTCCCGAGCCCGAAGCTGGAACACAGTCGTCCGACAGCCGCTCCGCCGACCCAATGGGCGGACCTGCGACACCGGCGCCGGTGCAGAAAGAAATCGGTGGACGCGAGGGCCTCGAGCCGACGCGTTATGGCGATTGGGAAAAAAACGGACGCTGCATCGATTTCTGATCGCAGCATTGAGCCAACGCGGTCAGTGACCGCCCAGCCGAAAGAGTCAGCGAATGGCGACACCCCAACGTCCGATTTCACCCCATCTGCAGGTCTACCGCTGGCAGATCCAGATGGTGACGTCGATTCTGCACCGCGCCACCGGCGTGTTCCTTTCGTTCGGCGCACTGGTGGTGGCCGCCGCGCTGATGGCGCTGATGCTCGGGCCGCAGGCATGGACGTGCTTCACCGACGTGGCCGGCGCCTGGTACGGACAGGCGTTCCTGTTCGTGTGGACCTGGTGCTTCGCCTACCACCTGTGCAACGGCATCCGCCACGTGGTGCAGGATTTCGCGGTTGGTTTCAGCATTCCCGCCTTCAAGCGCAATAGCTGGCTGTCGGTGATCGGCAGCCTGGTCATCACCGCGCTGGTCTGGGGCTATGTGATGGCGGGAGGTGGCGTATGAAGAACCGTTTCCGCACCCCGCTGAAGAACGTGCGCGGGCTGGGTTCGGCCAAGATCGGCACGGCCCATTTCGTCAACCAGCGCCTGACCGCCACCGCACTGGTGCTGCTGGGCGTCTGGTTCATCGTCTTCGCCATCAGCCTGATCGGCGCGGACTACCTCACCGCCATCGACGCCGTCTCCAAGCCCTGGAACGCGGTGCTGCTGGTGGGCTTCCTGATCGCGATGTTCTGGCACGCCCAGCTCGGCATGCAGGTCGTGCTCGAAGACTACGTACACACCTCGCTGCTGGCGCTGGTGGTGCAGGTCACCGTCAAGTTCGTCGCCGTGCTCGGCGCGATCGTCAGTGTTTTCGCCGTGGCCCGCATCGCGCTGGGGAATTGATTCAATGTCCGCTTACAAGATCACCGAACACAAGTACGACATGGTCGTGGTGGGCGCCGGCGGCGCCGGCCTGCGCGCGACTTTCGGCCTGGCCGCCAAGGGCCTGCAGACCGTCTGCCTGACCAAGGTCTTTCCGACCCGCTCGCACACCGTCGCCGCCCAAGGCGGCATTTCCGCCGCGCTCGGCAACATGGGCGAGGACGACTGGCGCTACCACTTCTACGACACCATCAAGGGCTCGGACTGGCTGGGCGACCAGGACGCGATCGAATACATGTGCCGGGAAGCGATTCCGGCCATCATCGAACTCGAGCACTACGGCGTGCCGTTCAGCCGTACCGAGGAAGGCAAGATCTACCAGCGTCCGTTCGGCGGCATGACCACGCGCTATGGCGAAGGTCCGCCGGCACAACGCACCTGCGCCGCGGCCGACCGCACCGGCCACGCCATGCTGCACACGCTGTACCAGCAATCGCTCAAGCACGACGCGCGCTTCATGATCGAGTACTTCGCGCTCGATCTGATCTTCGACGACGAAGGCGTGTGCCGCGGCGTGCTGGCCCTGGACATGGCCGAAGGCTCGCTGCACCTGTTCCGCGCGCACGGCGTGGTGCTGGCGACCGGCGGCTATGGTCGTGCGTACTTCAGCGCGACCTCGGCGCATACCTGCACCGGCGACGGTGGCGGCCTGGTGATGCGTGCCGGTCTGCCGATGCAGGACATGGAATTCGTGCAGTTCCACCCGACCGGCATCTATGGCGCCGGCTGCCTCATCACCGAAGGCGTGCGGGGCGAGGGCGGCATCCTGCGCAACAGCAACGGCGAGCGCTTCATGGAGCGCTACGCACCGCACTACAAGGATCTGGCTTCGCGCGACGTGGTGTCGCGTTCGATGACCATCGAAATCCGCGAAGGCCGCGGCGTCGGGGAGCACAAGGATCACATCCTGCTCGATCTGACCCACCTCGGGCCGGAAGTCATCAACGAAAAACTGCCCGGCATCGCCGAGAGCGCGCACATCTTCGCCGGCGTGGACGTGACCAAGCAGCCGATCCCGGTCATCCCGACAGTGCACTACAACATGGGCGGCATTCCGACCAACTATCATGGCGAAGTCGTCCGCAAGGTCGGCGACAATCCCGATGCCGTGGTGCCGGGCCTGTACGCCATCGGCGAGGCGGCCTGCGTTTCGGTGCATGGCGCCAACCGGCTGGGATCGAACTCGCTGCTGGATCTGGTGGTGTTCGGTCGCGCCGTCGCCAACCGCTGCGCCGACACGATCACCTCGGGCGCATCGCACAAGCCGCTGGCCGGCGATGCCTGCGACAAGGCGCTGTCGCACCTGGACAAGCTGCGCAACGCCAACGGCGACACGCCGACCGCGGTCATCCGCGATCGCATGCAGCGCACCATGCAGGCCGATGCGGCCGTGTTCCGCACCAGCAAGACGCTGAAGGCAGGCTGCGACAAGATGGCCGACATCTTCAGGTCCTTCGAGGACGTGAAGGTCAGCGATCGCTCGCTGGTCTGGAATTCGGACCTGATCGAAACCTACGAACTGCACAACCTGCTGCTGAACGCCGTCGCCACCATCAACTCGGCCGAGCAGCGCCACGAGAGCCGCGGCGCGCACGCGCACGAGGACTTCCCCGAGCGCGACGACGAGAACTGGCAGAAGCACACCCTGGTCAGCGTCGACGAGCAGGGCCAGTGCAGTTTCGACTTCCGCCCGGTGCACATGTACACGTTGAGCAAGGACGTGGACGTGGTGCCGCCGAAGCCGCGCGTGTATTGATCGGGAGATAGACAGTCATGGCCGAATTCGCACTCCCGAAGAACTCGCGCGTCCAGAAGGGCAAGCATTTCCCCGCAACTGGCGCCAAGCAGCCGCGCACCTTCAAGATCTACCGCTGGAACCCGGATGACGGGCAGAACCCGCGCGTGGACACCTACGAGGTGGATCTGGCCGCGTGCGGTCCGATGGTTCTGGACGCGCTCATCAAGATCAAGAACGAGATCGATCCGACGCTGACGTTCCGCCGCTCCTGCCGCGAAGGCATCTGCGGGTCGTGCGCGATGAACATCGACGGCACCAACACGCTCGCCTGCACGCGTGCCATCAGCGATTGCGCCAAGGCCGAGGTGCCGATCTATCCGCTGCCGCACATGAACGTGGTGAAGGATCTGGTTCCGGACCTGACCCATTTCTACGCGCAGTACGCCTCGATCAAGCCGTGGATCCGCACGCAGACGCCGGCTCCGCCGGATCGCGAGCGCCTGCAGTCACCGGAAGATCGCAAGAAGCTCGACGGCCTGTACGAGTGCATCCTGTGCGCATGCTGCTCCACCTCGTGCCCGAGTTACTGGTGGAACGGCGAGCGCTATCTGGGCCCGGCAATCCTCCTGCAGGCCTATCGCTGGATCATCGATTCGCGCGATGAGGACACGGGCGCCCGCCTGGACGATCTGGAAGATCCGTTCAAGCTGTATCGCTGCCACACCATCATGAACTGCGCACGGACCTGCCCGAAGGGACTGAATCCGGCGCTGGCCATCGCGGAAATCAAGAAGCTGATGATGGAGCGCCGCGCCTGAGCCTGGGGCTGTGGTTCCATCTAGAAAAAGGGAGCGGGCGACCGCTCCCTTTTTCATGCGCAGATGCCGCGTGACGATCGGCAACGGTCCTTCGCATCAGGTTTTGTAGTGCGACCCACAGAAAGGCGGGCTTCGGGTGCGTGCCTGCGGCGCCCCGGCACTTCTGTTGGGGACGCGCCTGCGCCGTCGCACGTGCGTGGGACTGCACGGCAGCGTCGCCGTCAGCGCGGACACGTATAATTTCCGCGTGCAGGCGTGCCGCATGCGGACTCGTCACGCCGCCACCGGAAGGCTGCGTCCGTGCAGTTCCGGCAGGGCCGGAGAGCGCTCCGGAAGGATGCAATCCCGCGTGATCCGAGCATCGACCGTGCCGGCGCACCCCAGCCCAACAGACGAGCGAACATGACCCACGCCGACGACAACGAGTTGAAGCGCATCCGCTGGCGATGCCGGCGTGGCATGCGCGAACTCGATCAACTGTTCGACAGATATCTCGCACGCTGCTGGGCGGCGGCATCCGAACACGAACGCGCGGTATTCCTATGGTTGCTCGATTGCGAGGACGATAAGCTCTGGCGCTGGTTCCTCGGCTATGAAGAGTGTCCCGATGTCGAACTTGCATCGCTCATTGGAAGGATCCGTCAGCTTCCGGCATGACTGGCGACCTTCGCCGTTGCTGTGCGTGCTGCTGCCGTTGATGGGGATCGCTGCAGCCTTCTCCGTGCTGCACACCCTGTTGCCGCGGTGGCTGGCCTGGCCGCTGGCGGCGCTGGTTTTGATGCACGGCGCATGGCGGACACACCGCTACGGGCGCAGCCTTCCAGCCGCGATCTGCATCCCGGCGGGCGCGCCCGGTCCCACCGTCGATGGCCAACCGGTCGACGCGCTGGAACTGGACTGGCGCGGGCCGTGCGCCATGCTGGCCTGGCGCGACCGGGCCGGACGCCGGCATCGCCGGTTGTGGATGCCGGGGCAACTGACGCCGGCCGCACGGCGTGAACTCCGGCTGGCCGTGGCCGACTTCCATGCTTCGCGTACACGGCCGACGATGGCACCATAGCCCGTTACGGTACTTCGCCGCAGGGCCTAATGTTCAACCCCATTCCTGTCGCCATCGGCCTGCGCTACCTGCGCGCCAAACGCCGCAACGGTTTCATCTCCTTCATTTCGCTGGCTTCGATCGTCGGCATCGCGCTCGGCGTGATGGTGCTGATCACCACGCTGTCGGTGATGAGCGGTTTCCAGCGAGAAATCCGCGATCGCCTTCTGCAGATGACCGCACACGCGACAGTCAGCGGCGCGGGAGAACCGCTGCAGGACTGGCCGCACGCGGTCAAGGTGGCGATGCAGGATCCCCGCGTCGTGGGCGCCGCGCCCTACGTGGACGTACAGGCGATGCTGTCAGGCAACGCCGATCCGCAGGGCGCGCTGGTGCAGGGCATCGTGCCGGCCGAGGAAAGCAAGGTGTCCGTGCTGGCCGACAAGATGAAGGCCGGTCGCCTCGACTCCCTGCAACCGGGCCAATTCCACATCCTGCTCGGGCAGGATCTGGCGGCATGGCTGCGGGTTGGAGTCGGTGACAGCGTCGTCGTCACCGCGGGCGATTTCCAGGGCACGCCGATGGGGGCGATGCCGAAGATCAAGCGGTTCACCGTGACGGGCATCTTCGCCGTCGGCCACAACGACATCGACCGCAATCTCGCCGTCGTGCACATGACCGACCTGCAACGCGTGCTGCGGATGGGCGAGGGCGTCACCGGTGTACGGCTGAAGCTGCACGACATGGATCAGGCGATGACGGTGGCACGCGATCTCGTCTACCGACTGGGCCACGTCTACCGCGTCAGCGACTGGATGAGCCAGAACGCCAATCTGTACCAGTCGCTCAAGATGGAAAAGACGGTGATGGGCATCCTGCTGTCGCTGATCATCCTGATGGGCGCGTTCTCGCTGGTGAACTCGCAGGTCATGCTGGTGACCGACAAGCAGGCCGACATCGCCATCCTGCGCACGCTGGGGCTGACGCCGCGCGGGGTCATGCAGGTTTTCATGGTGCAGGGATCGTTGATCGGCATCATCGGCACCGTCGCCGGCGTGATTGGCGGCATCGTGCTGACCATCAACCTGGAACGCATCCTCGGTCTGATCGAATCGGTCTTCCACATCACGCTGCTGCCCTCGGACGTCTACTACATCACCGGGCTTCCCTATGATCTGCAGACCAGTGACGTCATCACCATCGCCTGCGTGGCATTGACGATGAGTTTCCTCGCCACGCTCTATCCGGCCTGGCGCGCGGCGCGTACCCAACCGGCGGAGGCCCTGCGTTATGAGTAATGCGATGAAATCGCCGGAGACCGGACCGATAACCGGCTCGGTCATCCGCGCCGAGGCCCTGGGCAAGACCTACGCCGAAGGCAAGATGCGCACGCCGGTGTTCGATGGACTGGAACTGGACGTGCATGCCGGCGAAACCGTGGCGATCGTCGGTGCGTCCGGTGCCGGCAAGAGCACGCTGCTGCATCTGCTCGGCGGCCTGGACACACCCACCACTGGCGAGGTCTACGTCGCCGGCAACCGCATGTCCTCGCTCTCGGATTCGGCGCGCGGCAAGCTGCGCAACCGCTCGCTGGGTTTCGTCTACCAGTTCCATCATCTTCTGCCCGAGTTCACCGCGCTGGAAAACGTCATGATGCCGGTGATGCTCGGCGGTGCCGACGCGAAGGCTGCTTCTTCGCGCGCGCGCGCGCTGCTGGAGTCGGTGGGCCTGGGGCACCGACTGGAACACAAGCCGGGCGAACTATCCGGCGGTGAGCGCCAGCGTGCGGCGGTCGCGCGGGCGCTGGTCAATCAGCCGGCATGCGTGCTGGGCGACGAGCCGACCGGCAATCTCGACGAAAAAACCGCCGCCACCGTGTTCGATCTGATGTTGCAGCTCAACCGTGCCCAGCGGACCAGCCTGGTGCTGGTGACGCATGATCGTCGGCTCGCACGCCGCCTGGATCGCGTGCTGGAACTGCATGAGGGCAAGTTGCGCGAGCTGGCGCCGGCCGACGTGTGAAACCGTTCCGCGGTTCTGGTCCGCGGAGCCTGAAAGCGGTCAATCCACCCGCGTTCGGCAGACACCGATCGATGGAGGCATCCTTCAGCCGATGCGCCGCTTGCTGGCGCGCGTGGCAAGCCAGACCACGAGCGCGATGATCGCCAGCGGTACACCCAGCATCACCAGCAGGATCAGCCAGTGCCAGATGCTCAGTCCACCCATGTCGTTCTTCTTCTGATTGTGGTGCGACGCCCGGTCTCGTGATCGCAGATCATCGCGTGATCTGACGGCTGCGGAAGCGCCTTCACCTGCAGCTTACGCATGGCCTCCGCCCGCACCAAGCCCGCCGCCTCCCGGTCGAACGGGGCAATCCGCAGGGCGAGATCCGACGCGAGGCCCTTCCGCAGGCCGAGATCCGATGCGCGTCCGTCCTGCGCGCGGCGCTTCGCCCGTCGCACGGGCCGGAGGTGCGCGACGAGAAGCCATGTCTGATGTGGGCACTTCCGGCTGGACGAGTGCGGTTGGCCGATAGGTACGCGGACACTTGCCTGGCGTGTGCGTCTTTCCGACGGCAAGGCGCGGCATTGCCTGATGGCCCAGGTGCGCGCGCTCCTGGACACTGCAGACCCCAGGACATGGACGTCCCCATGCTTCATCCACCGCCGCGCAAGGCCCTGAGCACGCCGGGCGAAAATACCCTTCCGCCGCTGCTGGGACCGGGCACCGCGGTGGCGGCGCTGATCGGCGCCGGGGTGTCGCTGTTGCTTCCGTATTTGTTGCCGCTCACGCTGTATCTGCTCGCGTGCATCGTCGGGGGCACGACGTGGCTATGGCGTTGGCGGGGCAGGCCGATGGGCGCGATGCTGTTTGGCTTCGCCTGGGCGGGCACGCATGCCTGTCTGGCGCTGTCGGCTCAATTGCCGCCGGTGCTCGAACAGGAAGAGATTACCGTGACCGGACGGATTGATGGACTCCCGCAGCACGAGGCCCGCCGCACGCGCTTTGATTTCATCGTCGAAGCCGCGGAGGCGCCGGCCACGCTCTTGCAGGGCAGCACGATCCGCCTGGCCTGGTATGACGAGTTCGAAGCCAAGCAGCCCGGGCCCCGTCTGCATCTGCGCGCAGGCGAGCGATGGCAGTTCCGGACACGGTTGCGTGCGCCGCGCGGACTGCGCAATCCGGGCGGTTTCGACAGTGAACGCAGTGCGCTCGTGCAACGGCTGGCGGCGACCGGTCATCTCCGACACCCTGAAATGACCGCACGCCGATTGAGCCCCGCAACCGGCGTGGATGCGTGGCGCGAAGTCATGTCCGCACGCATCGGGCTCGGCATCCAGGCAGAGTCTTCGCGATTCCTGCGTGCGCTGGCGCTCGGCGATACGCGCGGCCTGACGGACACGGACTGGGAAATCCTGCGCACGGCCGGCCTGACTCACCTCATCGCCATTTCGGGCTTCCATGTCGGCATTGTCGCGGCCGCGTTCAGTATGCTCGCAGCCGGCCTATGGCGGGCATTTCCGCGATGGGCTCGCCGCGTACCGCGCCCGATGGGCATGGGCCTGGCGGCGGTCGCGGCGGCGCTCGGTTATGCCGCGCTGGCCGGTTTCGCGCTGCCGACGGTCCGTACGGTGTTGATGATGGGCGTGTGGGCCTTGGCACGGCTCGGCCGCAGGCCGGCCTCGGTCATGCAGTCGCTCGCACTGGCGCTGCTGGCCATCCTGATCGCTGATCCGCTCTCGCCACTGGCCGCCGGCTTCTGGCTCAGTTTCGCTGGCGTCGCATGGCTGGCCTGGTGTCTGCCAGCGATGGGTGATGGACATTGGCTGAGAGGTTTTCTGTCGGCGCAGGCGGTGGCCACGATCGGATTGTTGCCGCTGTCGGTGGTGCTGTTTGATCAGGCTTCGGCGATCGGGCCCGTGGTGCACCTGCTGGCGATTCCCTGGTGGAGTCTGGTCGTCGTGCCCCTGTCACTGCTGGGGCTGCTGTTCGAAACCTGCATCAGCGGCGCAGGCGTGCCTGTCTGGCGGCTGGCCGCGTGGTGCTTTGATCTGACCTGGCCCGGGTTCCAGTGGGCGGCTCAGAGTCGGTTCGCCTTGTGGTGGATTGCCGAATCGCCGGGCTGGGCATTGCCACTCGCGCTGGCCGGAACCTTCTGGATGCTGATGCCGCGAGGCACACCGGGCAAGTCGCTGGCGCTGCTGCTGTGGTGCCCCCTGCTGTTGCCCGATACGGAATTGCCCGCTCAGGGTGAAGTGGACCTGACACTGATCGACGTGGGGCAGGGACTGTCCGTCCTGATCCGTACCGCGCGTCACAGCCTGCTGTACGACATGGGCCCGCTGCGCGCGACGGATTCGACGCTGGCGACCGCGCGGTGGTGCCTGTCCTGCGCGCCTATGGCGTACGGGGGCTGGATGCGGCGGTCATCAGCCACGGCGACAACGACCATATCGGTGGATTTGAAAGCGTGCGTCATGCAATGGCGCCCAGGCTCGTCTTCGTTCCGGACGATCTGCCACAGGCCGAACCCGCCATGCACCGCTGTCGCACCGGTGACGGCTGGAGCTGGGACGGCGTCCGCTTCCGGTTCCTGCACCCGCCTGCACATTTTCCGTATCTCAGGAACGAATCGAGCTGCGTGCTGCGCATAGAGGGTGCGCATGGCGCGGCACTGCTGACCGGCGATATCGGCGAAGTGATCGAACGGTCGCTGGTCCGGGAACACCGCGAAGATCTGCGCGCGGACGTCGTGGTGGCAGCCCATCACGGCAGCAGCGGCTCGTCCGATCCGTCCTTCGTTCTGGCGACCGGAGCGCGGCTGGCGCTGGTGTCCACGGGCCATGGAAACCGGTTCGGACACCCGCGTCCCTGGATCGTCCAGCGATGGCGGATGAGCGGGGCCGAGGTGCTCGATACGGCACGCAGCGGCGCGTTGAGGGTCTGGTTGAACGATGCGGGCGTGCAGGTCCGTGAACGCCGTCACGCCCCGCGCCGGTTGTGGGATGCAGCGCACCGCGTCGAGCGTCTGGAAGCCAGGGACGGACCGTCAGGAGAGCAGACGCATACAGCCATGGCCGGCCGATCCTCCGGGTAGTCGCGCCGGGTGGGCTATCCTATCGGCCGATGACACATCGGCCTGTCGGGCCCGAGGATTGAACGTGCTGGAATTGGTCAAGGCCGGTGGTTGGCCGATGATCCCCCTGCTGTTGCTGGCCATCGTGGCCCTGGCCATCGTGGTCGAGCGTTTCTGGACGCTACGCCGCAAGGAAATCATGCCGCCCGGTCTGGGCGAGGAAGTCCGCACCTGGGCCGTGCGCGGTCAGCTGGAGCCGGCGCACATCGACTCGCTGCGCCGCAATTCGCCTCTGGGCGAACTGCTCGCCGCCGCTCTGGACGTTCGTAATCGCCCGCGCGACCAGATCCGCGAGCGCATCGAGGACACGGGCCGGCATGTGGTGCACCGGATGGAAAAATTCCTCAATGCGTTGGGCAGCATCGCCTCGGCCGGACCGTTGCTCGGACTGCTCGGCACCGTGGTGGGCATGATCCAGATGTTCCTGGGTATCCAGGACAGCGGCGTGGGCGATGTCAACCAATTGGCCGGCGGCATCGGCAAGGCGCTGGTCTGCGCCGCGACCGGCATGATCGTCGCGATTCCCGCACTGATGGCGCACCGCTACTTCCGTGGCCGCATCAATGGCTACGTGATCGACATGGAAAAGGAAGCCAGCGCACTGCTCGACGCGCTTGAAGCGCGGCCGCAGCGCAGTGTTCCGCCGCGCGCCGTCGGCAGCGCCGCCACTGCTGGCGTGAACGGTTGACGCATGCGGATTCGTGACGACCGCGCGCAGGAAGAGCCGGAGATCAATCTGGTGCCGCTGATCGACGTCATCCTGGTGTTGATCATCTTCTTCGTCATCACCACCACCTTCGAATCGCGTTCGATGTTGCAGCTGCAGTTGCCGAGCGCCAAGGGCGAGCCGGTGGCGGCGCAGGCCAGGGCGTTGAGCGTGCTGGTGAATGCGGACGGCCATTATTTCGTCGACGAGCATGAAGTCCTGCGCACCGATGTCGACGCGCTGAAGCAGACGATCGCACAGGTGGCAGGAGAGGACCGCGATCGCCCGGTGTTGCTGCGCGCCGATGCGCGCACGCCGCATCAGGCGGTCGTCACGGCGTATGACGCGCTCGCGCAGTCCGGCTTCAAGCGCATACAGATCGCGACTGCGCCGGAGAAGGGCCAGTGAACTCTGAAGTGTCTGCTTGGGCGACCTATCGGAGGCTGCTCGCGTTCGCGGCGCCGTATCGTGGCTTGCTGATCGTCGCCCTGATTGCCGCATTGGTTGAGGCGGCCGGAAGCGGCGCCTTTGCCAAGCTGATGGAGCCGATTACCAACCGGACTTTCATCCAGCAGGATCTCGATAACGTCTGGGTATTGCCTGCGCTGATCATCGGTGTCTTCATCGTCCGTGGTATTGCTGGTTACGTCACTGACATTTCGATGGGTAGAGCAGCCCGCAGCATTGCACGCGATCTGCGCGTGCTGGTGCTAGGGAAGTATCTTCGCCTGCCGGGCAGTCGATTCGACAGCGAGCCTGTGCCATCGATGCTTGTCCGTCTAGGGTCGGATTCGGATCAGGTCGCGCAGGCGGCCGTAGATGCACTCAAGGTCATGATCCAGCAGGCGCTGCAGGTCATCAGCCTGTTGGCGGTCATGCTGTGGACGAGCTGGCAGGTGACCATCTCCATTCTCATTCTCGCCCCGCCGCTGGCCTGGATCATGGATAAGGTTGCGAAGCGGTACCGCCGGATCAGCCATCGCATTCAGGAGAGTGGCGGACATCTGTTGCAGGCTGCTGACCAGACTTTGTCCAGCCAGCAAGAGGTGAAGGTGTACGGCGCTCAGAGGGCCGAGTTGGCACGGTATCGCTCGCTCGCGGACAACAATCTGCGTCTGGCGATGAAAGTTGAAGCGACGAAGGGCATTTCCACGGCAATGGTCCAGTTGATGGGCGCGATCGGGCTGGCCGTACTGTTGCTGATCGCCGGGTACGAAGCCAGAGAAGGGCGCTTGACGGCTGGCGCTTTTTTTTCGCTGATGCTCTCCATGGCTGGGATCATCCCCGCGCTCAAGCAGCTCACCAACGTGCAGAACATGGTGCAGCGAGGCGTCGCTTCCGCCGAACGCCTGTTCTCGGTGCTCGACACGCCTGACGAAGTGGACAGTGGCCGCCGTCCGCTCGAGCGCGCGCAGGGTCTGGTCGAGTTTCGCGATGTCACCGCGCGCTATCCGGGGCAGCCGCGTCCGGCCCTGAGCCATATCAGCTTCACCGCGCGGCCGGGCACGGTCACTGCGATCGTCGGTCGTTCCGGCAGTGGCAAATCGAGCCTGATCAAGCTGATCCCGCGCTTCTACGAGCCCGAATCCGGACAGATCCTGATCGACGGCCATCCGGTGCAGGAGTATTCGCTGGCCGATCTGCGCCGGCAGATCGCGCTGGTGGGCCAGCAGGTCAT
Organism: Pseudomonadota bacterium; assembly: GCA_023390905.1. Lineage (GTDB taxonomy): Bacteria > Pseudomonadota > Gammaproteobacteria > Xanthomonadales > Xanthomonadaceae > Pseudoxanthomonas_A. Next base: position 86,304 of record JAEWBY010000021.1, read on the forward strand.
CCTGTTCGATGGCAGCGTCGCCGACAACGTCGCCTACGGTGAACTCCAGGATGCCCCGCCGGAGCATCTGGCGCGCGCGGTCGAGGGCGCCAACGCGATGGAGTTCGTGCGCGAATTGCCGGAGGGATTGCAGGCGCCGGTGGGTGCCAAGGGTGGCCGCCTGTCGGGCGGACAGCGCCAGCGTCTGGCGATCGCGCGCGCGATGCTCAAGGATGCGCCCATCCTGATCCTCGACGAAGCCACCGCCGCGCTCGACAACGAATCCGAGCGCCTGGTGCAGAACGCATTGCAGAAGCTGATGCCGGATCGCACCACGCTGGTCATCGCGCACCGGCTGTCCACCATCGAACACGCCGACCAGGTGCTGGTGCTGGATCAGGGTCAATTGGTGGAGCAGGGCACGCACGCGGAACTGCTCGCGCGAGGTGGGTTGTATGCCCACCTGCATCGCATGCAGTTCCGCGAAGGCGATGGTGAGTGAGCGGAGTGGACAAACCGAAGACAGCGCCCGACTACTGGTTTTCCGATCGCGCGCCACCGTGGCATGCACGGGCGTTGTCGCGGATCTACGGCGCTCTCGTGGGGATGCGGCTCCGGCTGTACCGGGCCGGCCTGCTGCGCAGTCAGCGCCTGCGTGTTCCGGTCATCGTGGTCGGCAATGTCACCGTCGGCGGCACCGGCAAGACGCCGTTGACGATCGCGCTGGTGCAGCGTCTGGTTGATGCCGGTTACGCGCCCGGTGTGGCCAGTCGCGGGTACGGGCGACGCGATGCCGGAACCGCGCTCTGGGTGGACGCGAGGACCCCGGCCGAGCTGGGCGGTGACGAGCCGGTGCTGATTGCGCGCCGCACTGGCGTGCCGGTGCGCGTGGATGCGGATCGCGTTGCCGCCGCCAAGGCGCTGATCGAGGCAGGCTGCAACGTGGTGATCTGCGATGACGGCCTCCAGCATTACCGACTGCAGCGCGATCTGGAGATCGAAGTCGTGGATGCGCGCCGTCGTTACGGCAACGGTCGGTTGTTGCCGGCCGGCCCGCTGCGCGAGCCCGTCGAACGTGCCTCGCGCTGCGATTTCCGCGTGGTCAATGGCGGCGATGAGCCCGCATTCGGGCAATGGCCGATGCAGTTGCAGAATGCGCCGGTGCAGCCGCTGCGTGGAGGGCGCGCGCGGCCGCTTTCATCATTCGCAGGACAGCGCGTGCATGCGGTGGCAGGCATCGGGCATCCGCCGCGCTTCTTCGAAATGCTGCGCGCGCACGGTATCGGCGTGGTGCCGCATGCCTTCGATGATCATCATCTGTATACCGCCGATGATTTCCAGTTCGGCAGTGAACTGCCCGTGCTGATGACAGAGAAGGACGCCGTGAAGTGTGCAGCGTTCGCCAAGGACTGGTATTTCAGCGTGCCGATCGCGGCTGTCCTGCCCGAAGCGTTCTGGGTGGCGTTGCTGGATCGGCTTTCCTCCGTGGAGAAATCCTGATGAACCGCGAATTCGTGGTCGCGATTCCCGCCCGTTATGCGGCCTCGCGGCTGCCCGGAAAGCCGCTGCGCCTGCTGGGCGGACAACCCCTGGTGCTGCACGTCGCGCGCCGTGCGCTCACCGCCGGTGCGCGCGAAGTGTGGGTGGCCACCGACGACGAGCGCATTCGCGATGCGCTCCAGGGCAGTGGCGTACGCGTGGCGATGACGGCGGTTTCGCATGCGTCCGGCAGTGATCGGCTCGCCGAATGCGCGGACATCGCCGGCTGGAGCGACGACACGGTGGTGGTGAACCTGCAGGGCGACGAACCTTTCGCACCGGCCGCGGGCATCCGTTGCGTGGCCGACGCGCTGATGGACAGTGGTGCTGAAATGGCGACGCTGGCCGTGCCGGTGGACGATGCCACCACGTTGTTCGATCCCAATGCGGTGAAGCTGGTCAAAGCAGCCAACGGGGACGCGCTCTATTTCAGCCGCGCGCCGATTCCGTGGCACCGTGATGCATTCGCGCAGGATCGCGCGCGACTGCCCGTCGATGCGCAATGGCTGCGCCACATCGGCATCTATGCATACCGCGCGGGATTCCTGCGCCGCTACACGCGATTGCCGCCGGGCATGCTCGAACGCATCGAATCGCTCGAACAGCTTCGCGTGCTCGAGGCCGGCCATCGGATTGCAGTGGCGCTGACGCCGGAGCCTTTTCCGCCCGGCGTGGATACGCCAGAAGATCTCGAGCGCGCCGAGCGGTTATGGGCGCAGGGCGCGTGAAGCTGCTGGTCATATGCCTGGGCAACATCTGCCGTTCACCGATGGCCGAAGGTGCACTGCGCCGCAGGCTCGCTGATTCTCCGCTCGCCGAGCGCATGCAGATCGATTCGGCCGGCACGGGCGGCTGGCACGCCGGTCAGCCGCCGGACTCGCGCGCCATCGCGTGTGCGCAGCGCCATGGCGTGGACATCAGCGGCCAGCGGGCGCGTCAATTGCGTGCAGAGGATTTCGAGGCATTCGACTGGCTGCTGTGTGCGGACGAGCAGAACCTGCGCGATGTGCGGCGGATGGCGCCCGCCGCGCACGCGCACAAGGTGGTGCTGCTGATGGAATGGGCCGGCCTCGGCGTGCAAGGCGTTCCGGATCCCTACACCGGCGGGCATGAAGATTTCGATCATGTCTGGCGACTGGTCGATTCGGCCGCGTCGGCGGTGGTCATGCGACTGTCATCGGAGTGAGAGTCCGGCATAATCGGACAAATCATGACCGTGACCCTCGCCCCCGAACTGCCGACGGGCCTGCCCTGGCTCAACGCACCGACCGGCTCGCTGCATGAACAGCGCGGTCGCGTGGTGGCGCTGGCATTCGTCAACGCCGCCTCGGCCTGGTGTGGTCAGCGCCTGAATGAACTGGCGGTGCTGCAGATGCGCCACCCCGGCCGGTTGCAGACGCTGGTGGTGAACGTGCCGCGCTTCGACAGCGAGCGTGATCCGCAAGCCTCGCTGAAGCGGCTGCGCCGCCATGGCATTTTCTTTCCCATCGCGCACGATGCCGACTGGACGGCCTGGCAGGCGTACGGCATCGAAAGCTGGCCGACGGTGCTGCTGATCGATGCCGAGGGCGCCATCCGCCATCGCTGGGTCGGGCTGGACGCGCCCCAGGAACTGGAACGCGCGGTCGCCGCGCTCTGCGAAGGCCTCGGCGTGCCGCCGGAGGACGATCTGCGCGGCACGCGCGAGAGCCATCCGGAACCGCGGCTGCCGCTGCGCTTCCCGGCCGGGCTGGCGGCCACGGCCGATCGCCTGTTCGTGGCCGACAGTGGCCACAACCGCATCCTCGAGTGCACGCACAGTGGCCGCGTGCTGCGCCAGTTCGGCATGGCGGGCGGCGATCTCGTCGATGGCGAAACCACCCACGCGGCGTTCCGCAATCCTCACGGACTGGCCGTGGTGCGCGACCTGCTGTACGTGGCGGACACCGGCAACCACGCGCTGCGCCGCATCCATCTGCCCACCGGCGCGGTCGACACGCTGTGCGGCACGGGCCGCGCCGGCGACCCGATCGAAGGCATCGTCGGCTCGCCCCGCAGCGTCAGCCTCAACCAGCCGATGGCGATCGCGGCGAGCAACAACCAGGTGTTCATCGCCATGGCCGGCGACAACCGCGTCTGGAGTTACGACCTCGGCACGCACGAACTGCGCGCGCGCGCAGGCTCGGGTGCGGTGGAAGTGCGCGACGGTGCCGGTCCGCTCGCCGCATTCGCCCAGCCCACCGCACTGGCCGCCGTGCACCAGACGCTGTACACCTGCGATGCGCTCGGCTCGGCGATCCGTTCGTTGCAACTGCGAAGCGACACGGTGCAGACGCTGGTCGGGCAGGGGCCCTGGGTGTTCGGCGCCGAAGACGGCCCGCGTGAGGCGGCGCGATTGCAGCATCCGCAAGGCATCGCGGTCAGCCCGGATGCTCCGCAGATGTGGATCGCCGACAGCGGCAACGGCAGCCTGCGCGTGTTGCGCCTGGGCGGCGGCGAACTCTCGACCGTCGCGCTGCCGCGGCCGTTGCATGGGCCCACCGGGTTGGCCTTGCAGGGCGGCACGTTGTGGATCGCCGAAACCGATGCCCACGCCGTGCTGCGCTACGACATCTCCACCGGCGATCTGAGCCACGTGCCGATTGACGAATGAGTGGTCGCAGCACTTCCGGTGAGCGGGGCAAGGGTGATGCAGCCGCGCGTTTCGATGGCAAGGCGTTCGCCGCCGGCGTGAGCCTCGCGCCCGGCGTATACCGCATGTACGCGGCCGATGACACGCTGCTGTACGTGGGCAAGGCCGGTGCGTTGCGCAAGCGCGTCGCCAGCTATTTCAGCAACGCGCCCAAGAGCCCGCGCACCGTGGCGATGCTTTCGCAGGTCGCGCGCATGGACGTCACCGTCACGCGCACCGAAGCCGAAGCGCTGCTGCTGGAGAACCAGCTGATCAAGTCGCTGGCGCCGCGCTACAACGTGCTGCTGCGTGACGACAAAAGTTACCCGTACGTGCTGCTGACGCAGGAAGACTGGCCGCGCATCGCCTTCCATCGCGGCCCGCGCTCGGTGCCGGGGCGCTATTTCGGCCCGTATCCCAGCGCCGGCGCGGTGCGCGAAACGCTCAACCTGATGCAGAAGCTGTTCAAGATCCGCAACTGCGAGGACAGCGTGTTCCGCAACCGCTCGCGGCCCTGCCTCCAATACCAGATTGGACGTTGCAGCGCGCCCTGCGTGGATCTGGTGGAAGCGGCCAGCTATCGCGAGGCCGTGCGCCAGGCGGCGCTGTTCCTCGATGGCCGCAGCGATGAACTCAGCGGCGAGCTCAGTCGCGCGATGGAGCGTGCGGCTGAAAACCTGGAATTCGAGGAAGCCGCGCGGCTGCGCGATCTGATTGGGTCCTTCCGCAGCCTGCAGGCCCGCCAGTACGTGGACGGCCATGCCGCCGATCTCGACGTGCTCGCGTGTGCGATGCGTGGAAGCACGGCGTGCGTGCTGCTGCTGGCGTTCCGCGACGGACGCAATCTCGGCACGCGCACGTTCTTCCCGCGCACCAATGGCGAAGAGAGCGCCGAGGAAGTGCTCGGCGCGTTCGTCTCGCAGTACTACGCCGAACAGACGCCTCCGCGCGAAATCATCCTCGACCGGGAAATCCCGGACGCCGAACTGATCGAGACTGCGTTGAGCGCTTCTGCTGCCCGCAAGGTGCTGCTGAAATGGAACGTCCGCAGCGAGCGTGCCGGTTATCTGGATCTGGCGCGTCGCAATGCCGAGATCGCGCTGGTCACCGAGATCACCAGCCGCGATGCACAGAGCGCACGCAGCGAAGCGCTGCAGCAACTGCTGAACCTGCCCGAGCCCGCGCAACGGATCGAGTGTTTCGACATCAGCCATACGATGGGCGAAGCAACCGTGGCTTCATGCGTGGTGTTCGACGCCAAGGGCGCGGTGCGTTCGCAGTACCGGCGTTTCAACATCACCGGCATCGAACCCGGCGACGATTACGCCGCCATGCACCAGGCGCTGGAACGGCGCTTCCGGCGCGCGGTGGAGGAGGGCGGCGTGTTGCCGGACGTGCTGCTGATCGACGGTGGCGCCGGGCAACTGGCGCAGGCCAGGGCCGTGCTGGCCGATCAGGGCGTGGACAGCGTGGTCGTGGTCGGCGTTGCCAAGGGCGAAGAACGCCGGCCGGGACACGAAACGCTGGTGCTCGCCGACGGACGGGAAGTGCGGCCGGGCGCGGCGTCGCCGGCGCTGCAGTTGATCCAGCAGGTGCGCGATGAAGCGCATCGCTTCGCCATCACCGGACATCGCGGGAAGCGGCAGAAGGCGCGGATGACCAGCAAGCTCGAGGATATCCCGGGCATCGGCCCGCGACGTCGCGCCAGCCTGCTGAAGCACTTCGGCGGACTGGCCGGACTCAAGGCCGCAGGCGCCGACGAGATCGCCCGAGTGGAAGGCATCAACGCCGCGCTGGCCGAACGGATCTACGCTAACCTGCACGGATTGCCGGCGCCCATCGCGGGAAACGAGTAGAGACCTGATGAAGTTGACCGTGCCCACCTGGCTCACGCTGCTGAGGATCGTCCTGATCCCGGTACTCGTGCTGGTGTTCTACCTCCCGCACAAGTGGACCAATCTGGCCGCGGCCTTCATCTTCATCCTCGCCGCGGTGACCGATTGGCTGGACGGGTGGATCGCGCGTCGCTACCACCTGTTCTCCGCGTTCGGCGCCTTCCTCGATCCGGTGGCCGACAAGCTGATGGTCGCGGTATCGCTGTTCCTGATCGTGCAGGACAACCCGACGATGTGGATGGCCATCTGGGCCGCGGTGATCGTCGGTCGCGAGATCGCGGTGTCCGCGCTGCGCGAATGGATGGCCGAACTCGGACAGCGCGCGCGCGTGAAAGTGGCCACGATCGGCAAGATCAAGACCATCGTGCAGATGGTCGCGCTGGGGTGCCTGCTGTACGCGTCCACGCCTGGGCCGATCCGGCGATCGGACATCTGGCTGGGCGAGTGGGTGTTTCACCTGGGTGACTGGCTGCTGGCCATTGCCGCTATACTGACGCTGTGGTCCGGCTTCCAGTACCTGCATGCGGCATGGCCGATCCTGCGGGCCGACGAAAAAAAGGCAGTTGACAGTTCGCGGGATACCGGTAAAATTTCAAACTTCACCACGCGGGAATAGCTCAGTTGGTAGAGCACGACCTTGCCAAGGTCGGGGTCGCGAGTTCGAGTCTCGTTTCCCGCTCCATATTCAGAACACAACCCCGTTCGCGGGGTTTTGTTTTGTAAGGCGCTTGAAATGGCGCCGTGATTGCGCCAGTCTCGCGCAATCGCCATCGGCCTGGTGGCAGAGTGGTTATGCAGCGGACTGCGAACGTCCGCTTGAAATTTTGGCCTCGTGGCAGAGTGGTGATGCACCGGATTGCAAATCCGTTTACAGCGGTTCGATTCCGCTTGAGGCCTCCAATTGAAAAGCCCTGACTCCGGTCAGGG
>JAEWBY010000031.1 GCA_023390905.1 Pseudomonadota bacterium
GGTCACAGCGTTGCCGGGTCGGCAGACCCGGCCGCCGACGGCCCGACGTGCCGTGAGCGTGCGAAGCGAGAACGCACCGACGCGAGCCTCGGCGAGGCCGCGGAAGCGACGACGCTGTGAGCGATGCTCTGGTTCAGAACCCACGCGTGAAAAGCTCGGGCGATGCTGATCGTCCGGGGGACCAAGAAGCTGCGGGACCGGATGAAGTCCGCTCCGGCCGCCGGCTCTGACGACGAGTCGACGACCGTGCTCGGCGACTGGTTCGTCAACGCGCTGTTCTGGAAGCCGCAGGTGGCGCTGCTGGTCAACAGCCGGACGTTCCTGCCGGTGTACGTGCCCCTGGCGCCGGCCAGGACGCTGCTCGATCGCATCCCTGACGCCATCGAGTCGGCCCTGCGGGCGCAGGGGGTGCCGGAGGAGACCATCGCCGCCGAACGCTCAGCCATGAGCGAGGTGCGTCTCGCTCCGACCAACGACCGCAAGGTGTTGGGCGTGATGAACGAGTTCGCGTATCTGGGTGAGGTGCTCGTGACGAACGGCGGTCTCGACCTCGAGGATCTGTCGATGCGGATGTCCGACGTCATCGTCGGCCCGCTCGACAAGCGAGCCGGAACACCGGGACGGGAGCTGGCCGTCGTGCTCGGCACCGACCCGACCGGCGCCGACGAGCGCAACCCGCTCGCCCAGGTGATCGCCCTGTTCAGCGACGAGCGGGGCCAGGGACCGGAGCCGATGTCACCCAAGAAGGCGGCGCACGACGCTCGCAGGGCCAGCGCCAGGAAGCAGGCCGGGACCGGCAAGGTGTTCCAGCTCGAGGTGACGTTGCGCGGCATCACGCCGCCGATCTGGCGTCGCGTGCTCGTCGAAGGATCGGCGACCCTCGACGAGGTGCACGACGTGATCCAGGCGGCCTTCGGGTGGCGGAGCTCCCACCTGCACGAGTTCCGCATCGGCGGTCGCGACTACGGAGTCCCCGATCCCGACTGGGACTCGAGCGAGGTGCTCGACGAGGCCCGCTACCGACTCGACAAGCTGGCCGCCGAGGGCGACAAGTTCCGCTACGTCTACGACTTCGGCGACGACTGGGACCACGACGTCCACGTCGAGAAGATCGTCGCCCGCAGCGAGGTGGACGAGGTTCCGGCCTGCATCGCCGGCAAGCGGGCGTGCCCGCCCGAGGACTGCGGCGGCACCTGGGGCTACGAGGAGTTCCTCGTCGCCATCGCCGATCCGTCCCACCCCCGCCACGCGGAGCTGATCGAGTGGAACGGCGGCGAATTCGACCCTGAAGCGTTCGACCCGGCCGAGTTCGACGACAACCTCCGCATCGGCCACCTCGCCAGCTCGTTCGACGATTGAGGCACCAGCCAGGGCGGCCCGTCGGCCGCGTTCCTGGAGTTGGCAAGAATAGTTGGGCTTATCGGCAATAACTCGTAACATTCTTTCCATGGCTATCTCACGAGGGACCCGAGCTGCCGTGCAGATCCTCGGCGAGTCGGTTCGCGCCGGCCGGCTTCGGCGGGGCTGGAGCGTCGCAAACCTCGCCGAGCGCGTCGGGGTGTCCACCCCGACGATCACCAAGATCGAACGCGGGAACCCGTCGGTGGCGATCGGCACCGTGTTCGAAGCTGCACGACTGGTCGGCGTCGAGCTGTTCGGCGGCAACGAGGACCTCGTTGGCCAGGTCGTGCGCAACGAGCTGGCCCTGCTCCCCCAGCGCGGTCGCGCCCGACGCAAGGCGAGCAATGACTTCTGACGCGCCGACCGCGGCCTACGTCTGGATCTGGCTGCCCGACGCCACCGAGCCGGTGGTGTGCGGACGCCTGGACCGCCGCGACGACCGCTACGTGTTCAGCTACGGACGTTCGTACCTCGAGCGACCGGACGCAGTCCCGATCTACGGGCCCGAGCTGCCGCTCGACGACTTCGAGCACGAGGCGCTCGACGGCCCGATGCCGCTGTGCATCGACGACGCGGCTCCGGACTCATGGGGACGATCGGTCATCAACGCCAACCTCGGCGTCGTCGGCGCCGACCTCGATCCCCTCGTGTACCTGCTCGAGTCGGGCTCGGACCGGGTCGGCGCCATCGACTTCCAGGCGAGCGCGACCGACTACGTCCCCCGGGCGCCGGTGCACGCTCCTCTCGAGCAACTCATGACCGCGGCCGACAAGATCGACGAGGGCGGAACGATCGACCCAGACCTTGCCGCGGCACTCGTCAACGGCACTCCGCTCGGCGGCGCCCGCCCGAAGGCCCTGATCGACGACGACGGCGTGAAGCTCCTGGCCAAGTTCTCGCGGCGGAGCGACAACTTCCTGTGGACCCAGTCGGAGTACATCGCGATGGAGCTCGCACGCCGCGCCGGCCTCGACGTCGCTCCCGTTCGGTTCGTCGAGTCGATGGACCGCGGGGTCCTGCTCGTCGAGCGCTTCGACCGATCGCCTGCAGGCGCCCGACGCCGAGTCGTGTCCGCGGCCACGATCCTGTCGATGCAGACGATCGTCGCTGCGCAGCACTTCTCCTACGTCGAGCTGGCCGATGAGATCCGAGCGAACTTCATCGAGCCCGATGCGACCCTGCGTGAGCTGTTCTCGCGCATCATGTTCAACATCCTCGTCGGCAACACCGACGACCACGCCCGCAACCACGCCGCGTTCATCCTCGCCGACGGCCTCGCGCTCACCCCCGCCTACGACGTGTCACCTCAGCCGCGTACCGGCGAGGTGGCCCACCACCCACGCTTTGGGGATGGCGACAGTGGGCGCGAAAGTCGCATCGCCGCGTTGATCGAAGCGGCGCCGACCTACCACCTGACGAGCGACGAGGGACGCGAGGTCGGCGATCAACAGGTCGACATCATCCGACGCGACTGGGACGAGGTCTGCGACGCGGCACACCTCACGACCGCGCAACGAGACGGCTTGTTGACGGGGCCAATCCTGAACCCTTACGCGTTCTACGAGTAGGCACTGACCTCTGCCCGGCCGACCGCGAGGCGGTCAGCAGTTCGCAGGTGTGCGATGTACTGAACGAGCTCAAATCGTACGGCGTCGAGTGCCCGTGTGCGTCGTCTCGTCGAGCGCATCCGGCAGGGCCCCTGGGTAGATTCTTCCGCCGGGGCGGGCCCGAGCCCATGGGGTCCGCGGGTGACCGAACGGAGCGTCGATGCCGACCAGGAAGCAGAGCTCGACCCGAAAGGCGGGCGACCAGCCCAAGCTCCTCTCGGGCGGCAACCCGCAGATCCCCAAGGGAGAGGGCGACGAGCCGGTGCAGGCGTACATCGCGGCCATGCCCGAGTGGAAGCGTCCGATCGGCGAGCTCCTCGACGAGCTGATCGTCCGCGCGGTGCCCGACGTGCACAAGGCCGTGAAGTGGAACCAGCCGTTCTACGGCAACGAGGGCGACGGCTGGTTCACCGCGTTCCGGTGCTACACGAACTACGTCCAGGTGCAGTTCTTCCGCGGGACGTCGCTCGATCCCGAGCCGCCCAAGGCGGCCAAGCACCCCGAGGTCCGCTACCTGGACATCCACCAGGACGACGACATCGACGAGGAGCAGCTGCTCGCCTGGTTCGAGCAGGCGAGCGTGCTCCCCGGCGAACACGTCTGACGGGCCCTCCCGCGCCGGCGACCACCGCTTTGTCATGCACAGAGGTGCCGATCGGCACCTCTGTGC
>JAEWBY010000075.1 GCA_023390905.1 Pseudomonadota bacterium
TGGGGGGGGGGGGGTGGGGGGGGGGGGGGGGCGCTGCCCCCCGGCGGCGGGCCGGTCCTTTTACTCGCTTTCGCGCCAGCGACGCAGGTAGATGGCCGCGGCAATCAGTGCCACGCCGACCACCGCACCGATCCACAGATCGGCCGTGGTGAACACGTGCCAGTTGTTGCCCAGGTTCATCATGCGGACCAGATCGGCCGGGGTATTGATGTCCTGGCCTTCCAGGGCGTGCGTGCTCATGCTGCGCGGCGACCACGTGCCCGGCATGACGCTCAGCAGACCGCGATAGACAACCGTGTACCAGAGCGGACCGTAGGGAATGTCGATACCCAGGATGCCCAGCATGCTGATGATCACGCACGCCAGCACCGGAATCAGCACCGCCCACAGGAACGGCTTGCTGCGCGACCAGGCCGAACAGAACATCAGCCAGCCGACGGTGGGCAGCGCCCAGAACAGGTACAGCGGAACCGTCGAGACGACATTGCCGATCACGCTCAGCGGATGCGCATGCGTGAACATCGCCCAGCCGGCCGGCACGCCCATCACGCCCATCGACAGAGCCGCGATGACCCACAGCGCGATGCCGACCAGCACGCCGATGGCGATGGACAGCAGCGGCGCCAGGATCAGGGCCCAGGTGGCCTTCGACAGCACCATCTGCGTGTCCGAGACCGGCAGCGACTTCCAGAACAGGATGCTGCGATCACGGCGATCGTCGTACAGCGTGCCCAGGGCGTAGAAGAACACCACGAACGCCAGCACGATCTGGGTCAGGCCCATGCCGCCCATGAGGATGCCGTCGCCCACCGAACCCAACTGGCGCGCGTGCTCCAGCATGTCGCTGTCCATGTTGAGGTTGAAGCCGGCGTCCTTCTTGAACTGGAAGAACTTGATCAGCCCGATCACCGCGGCGATGAAGGTCAGCAGCGTGACGATGGCGCCGGTCACCACCGGGGCCCACAGGAATCCGCCGCGGTTTTCCCAGTATTCGCGTTTGAGCAGCCACTTGAAGGCGGTCGCCTGCGTGGCAGGAGTCGAGTTGGCGGCATTCATGCGTAGGTTCCTTTCATGATGGCGACGAACAGATCCGCCAGGCCGGGATTGCGGGTTTCGCCCAGCGCGGCCAGTTGTTCGCGCGAGGCTCCGTCGAACAGCAGCACCGTCTTGCCGAAGGGCAGTCCGCGCTCATCGATCGGCCGCAGTGCGCGGGCCTGTTCGACCTTGTCGGCGGACACCAGCACTTCGGTGTAGCGATCGGCCACTTCGTCCATCTGCGCGGTCAGCACGATCTTTCCATCGCGGATGAACATGACGTCGGTGAGGATGTGCTCGATCTCCTCGACCTGGTGGGTGGTAACGATGATCGTCTTCTGCTCGTCGAAATAGTCCTCCAGCAGGCGCTGGTAGAACTGCTTGCGATAGAGAATGTCCAGGCCCAGCGTGGGTTCGTCCAGCACCAGCAGTCGGGCGTCGATCGCCATCACCAGCGCCAGGTGCAACTGCACGATCATGCCCTTGGACATTTCACGCACGCGCAGGCCGGGCTTGAGCTGGGTGTTGGCGAGGAAGCGTTCGCACTTGGCGCGGTCGAAGCGCGGATGCACGCCGGCGACGAAATCGATGGCTTCCTTCACCCGCATCCAGCGCGGCAGCACCGCCACGTCGGCGATGAAGCAGACATCGTTCATCAGCTGCTCGCGCTGCTTGCGCGGATCCAGCCCCAGCACCTTCAGGTCGCCCTCGAACGGGATCAGCCCGAGGATCGCCTTCAGCGCGGTGGTCTTGCCAGCGCCGTTGGGGCCGATCAGACCGATGATCTTGCCGGTCTCGATCTCGAACTGGGTGTTGTCCAGCGCCACCTTGTTTCGATATTCCTTGCGCAGGCCGTGGGCGGACACCACGGCTTCTGAAATGACGGCATTCATCACTTGGTCCCCTTGGCTTGAAGCAGTTCTTCCACCGACAGGCCCAGGCGCTCGATGCGCTCGGCCACGCCCGGCCACTCGTCATGCAGGAAGCGCTCGCGCTCGCTCTTGAGCAGCTTCTTCGACGCTTCCTCGGTGACGAACATGCCCAGGCCGCGACGCTTCTCCACCACGGCTTCATCGGCCAGTTCCTGGTAGGCGCGCGAGACCGTGATCGGATTGAGCTGGTACTCGGCCGCCACCTGGCGGACGGAGGGCAGGGCATCGCCGGGTTTGAGTACGCCGTCTAGCATCATGGCAATCACGCGATCCTTCAGTTGGCGGTAGATGGGAGCGCCATCGCTCCACTGGATATCGGCCATGGGTCAGCCCCGCGGGCGCAGTGACTGCGCGAATGAGAAGTAGGGCATCGACAGCGAAGCGCGCGCGCGGCGCGCCCGGCGCTTGGGCGCTTCGGCTTCGGCGGCGCCGGCTTCGATGGCCGCGTCGATGGTCGCCAGCGGACTGCCTTCCCTGGCGCTCCGGCGGGCGTCGGCGCCGTCGCACAGCAGACCGAGGATCAGCAGTGCACCGCAGGCCGCCAGACCGGACAGTGTGTTGAGCAGTTTCGGGTTCATCGCGGTACCCCCCTTCATTGGGTGAGTGGTGTTGTATGTAACTATAACACCAAAACACGGCCGGTCAAGCGGGCAAGGCAGTTTTCCTACCCAACTGAAGGCATACTTCGCGCTCGATCCCCGCGGAGCCTCGACATGATTCGCAAGTTGTTGATTGGATTGGTGATGGTGGCTGGCATCGGTACCGCCACGGGGGCCTCCGGGCCGGGCGTGCTGGACGTCAGCTACCGTCCGCTGGCCGGCAAGACACCGATCAACCTGAACCAGAAATACGGCGGACAGGTGCTGTTGATCGTCAACACCGCCAGCAAATGCGGTTTCACGCCGCAGTACGAAGCGCTGGAGGCCCTGCAGCAGCGGTACTCGGCGCGCGGCTTCAACGTGCTGGGTTTCCCCTCGAATGATTTCCGCGGGCAGGAGCCCGGTTCGGAAAAGGAAATCCAGGAGTTCTGCACGCTGACCTACGGCGTGAAGTTCCCGATGTTCGAAAAGGTGCACGTCGTCGGCCCGGAAACCACGCCGCTGTATCGCACGCTCAAGGCGCAGACCGGTGTGCAGCCCGGCTGGAATTTCCACAAGTATCTGATCGCGCGCGACGGCCGCGTCGTGGCCAATTTCCCGAGCAAGGTCACGCCCGATGATCCGAGCGTCATCGCCGCGATTGAACGCGAACTGGGCAAGCCTGCGCGCTGACTCCACCTCGGACAGGCATGCATGCGACAATGGCTTTTTGGCGCTCGCACTGCGGCGCACGTCTGAGGAGCAGAAGAATGAAGCGGTCGGTTCGCGGCATCGCCGCGTGGGTGGCAATCATGGCGGCGACGCTCGGAGGCAATGTGTCTGCACAGGAAAAAACCACGCTCACCACTGAGCGCGAGAAGCTCAGCTACGCGATCGGCGTGGATGTCGGCCAGTCCTTCGCGCCGGTCGGTGCCTACGTGGATCTGCCTTCGTTCGAGCGCGCGGTGAAGAACGCATTCGACGGCGGTCAACCGCTGATCAGCCAGCAGGAAGCGCAGGCTACCAATGAGGCGCTGCGCATCAACGTGGCAGTCAGCCAGGGCGAGCGCATTCCCGGCATGCCGCCGGGCAGCCAGCCGCCGGCCGTGGCCAAGGACAAGGTCGGCCTGATGTTCGGCAGTTACATGGTCGGTCCGTCGCTGGCCGAGCTGAAGGAAGAGATCGATCTGCCGGTCTTCATGCAGGCCGTGCGCACCGCGTTCTCCCAGAGCGGCACGCCGCTGATGTCGCCGGAACAGGCGCAGGCCACGCTGCAGGCCTTCATGGTCCGCCGCCAGAGCCAGGCCGGCCAGCGCAATCGCGAGGAAGGCGCCAAGTTCCTCGCCCAGAACAAGACCGTCAAGGGCGTCATCACCACGCCCTCGGGCCTGCAGTACATGATCCTGCGCGAGGGCAATGGCGCCCGTCCCACGCCCTCCAGCCGCGTGCGCGTCAACTACGCGGGCAAGCTGCTCAATGGCGAAACCTTCGACAGTTCCTACGATCGCGGCCAGCCGGCCGAATTCGGCCTGAACCAGGTGATCCCCGGCTGGACCGAAGGCGTTTCGCTGATGCCGGTGGGCGCGAAGTACCGTTTCTGGATTCCGAGCGACCTGGCCTACGGCAAGGACGGCGCGCCCGGCGGCAAGATTGGACCCGACGCCACGCTGACCTTTGACGTCGAGTTGATGGGCATCCTGCAATAACCCCAGAAATTCATAACGGAAGCCCCGCATGCGAGTCGCGATTTTCGGCACAGGCTATGTCGGCCTGGTCACCGGTACCTGCCTGGCCGAAGTGGGCCATGACGTCATCTGCGTCGACATCGATGCCGCCAAGGTCGAAGGACTGAACAACGGCATCATCCCGATCTACGAACCCGGCCTGGAGCCGATGGTGAAGGCCAACCACGCCGCGGGCCGGTTGCAGTTCACCACCGATGCGGCCGAGGCCATCCGCCAGGGCGAGATCGTCTTCATCGCGGTCGGCACGCCGCCGGATGAAGACGGTAGTGCGGATCTGCAATACGTGCTGGCCGTGGCGCGCACGATCGGGCGGCACATCGAGCGCCCGACCGTGGTGGTCAACAAGTCCACCGTGCCGGTGGGCACGGCCGACAAGGTGCGCGCCGCGATCGCTGAAGAACTGCAGGCGCGCGGCATCGAGATCGGCTACGAGGTCGTCTCCAATCCGGAATTCCTGAAGGAAGGCGACGCCGTGCAGGACTGCATGCGGCCGGATCGCATCGTCATCGGCGCAAGCAACCCGGGAGCGGTGGAAAAACTCAAGCGCCTGTACGCTCCGTTCAACCGCAACCACGAGCGCATCGTCGTCATGGACGTGCGCTCGGCCGAGCTGACCAAGTACGCCGCCAATGCGATGCTGGCGACCAAGATCAGTTTCATGAACGAGATCGCCAACATCGCCGAACGCGTGGGTGCGGATATCGAGCATGTGCGCCAGGGCATCGGTTCGGACCCGCGCATCGGCTGGCACTTCATCTATCCGGGCGCCGGATACGGCGGCTCGTGCTTCCCCAAGGACGTGCAGGCACTGGCGCGCACTTCGCAGCAGCATGGCTATCAGCCGCGGTTGCTGGATGCGGTTGAGGCGGTGAACGACGCACAGAAGGGCCATCTGTTCGAACTGATCCAGCGTCACTTCGACGTGGGCGAGGACGAAGGCGTGCGTGGCCGCACCTTCGCGGTGTGGGGCCTGGCGTTCAAGCCGAACACCGACGACATGCGCGAAGCCTCCAGCCGCCGTCTGCTGCAGCAGTTGTGGGAAGGCGGCGCCAGGGTGCGCGCCTATGATCCGGAAGCGCACGAGGAAGCCAGCCGCATTTTCGGCCAGCGCAAGGATCTGGTGCTGTGCGAATCGGCCAATGCCGCGCTCGAAGGGGCCGATGCGCTGGTCGTGGTCACCGAATGGAAGCAGTTCCGCAGTCCCGATTTCGCACGGCTCAAGACCAAGCTGAAGGACGCGGTGATTTTCGACGGGCGCAATCTCTATGACCCGGAAGAAGTCGAGCAGGCGGGCCTGGCGTATTACGGCATCGGGCGCGGACGTTCGATCCATGGCCACTGATCTGTTTCCCTCCGGCCGGTCCGAACAGGACCGGCTCGAACAGCGGCTGGTGGAACTGGAAACGCGGCTGACGTTCCAGGAACAATCGATGGTCGAACTGAGCGATGCGCTCGCCGATGCGCGGGCCGAGAGCGGCCGCAATACAGAGTTGCTGATGAACCTGCTCGCGGACCTGCGCAAGCTGCGTGGGGAACTGCAATCCGATCCGGTCGACGAACCCCCGCCGCCCCATTATTGATACCCTTGCAGCGCGCCGCGTTCGGGCGCGAAGCACGCCAACACCGCAATGAGCGATTCCCTCCGCGATCAACTCCTGGGGCTGGGCTTCAAGGCCGCGCCCAAGCCCGAGCGCAAGCCGCAACAGAATCCGAACCCGCGCAAGCCGGGTTCGCCTGCGAATGCGCGTCCGGGTGCGCATGCCAAACCGGATCGCGGCGGAGTCCGTCCGGGCAAGCCCGGCGACACGCGACCGGCGCGACGCCAGGGCAGCGAGATCGATCTCGCCAAGGCCTACGCCATTCGCGCGCAGAAGGAGAAGGACGAGCGAATCGAAGCCGAGCGCCTCAAGCAGGAAGAAGCGCGCCAGCGCCGCGAAGCCAAGGCCAGGCTCGAGACCCTGCTCAAGGACAAGGCGCTCAATGACGCGGAGGCCGAGATCGCGCGCCATTTTCCCTATGGCGGCAAGATCAAGCGCATCTATGTCAATGAAGCCCAGCTCAAGGCGCTCAACGCCGGCGAACTGGGCGTCGTGCAACTCAACGGCCGTTACCTGCTGGTCACCGCCGCCCTGCTCGCCGAAGCCGAATCCATCTTCGCTCCATGCGTCGCGTTGAAGGTCGATCCCGATGCACCCGCACAGGACGATCCTTATGCCGACCCCAGATACCAGGTGCCTGACGACCTGGTCTGGTGAGTGTTTCGCTGTTGACGCCTGTGGATTAGCCTGAGCCGTTCGTCCGTATTGCGACCAGAAAACGCCACGCGATGATCGCGCCGATCAGCGCAAAACAGCCGCCTGCGGCAAACGCCACTTCGCCGCCGAAACGCCAGAGCTGGCCGGCCAGCAGCGCGCCCGCAACACCGCCCACGCCGGACGACAGCCCGTAAAAGACGCCTTGTCCATGGCCATTCATGCGGCCGGGGAAGAAGTGCGCCAGCAATTGCATGACGGCGGCGAAGAACGCGCCGAAGTTCAGTGCATGGGTCAGTTGCGCGACTGCGAGCAGCACTGGCTGATCCGGCCACAGCGCGGTCATCCACCAGCGCAGCGCGGCGCTCAGCATGGCCAGCGCCAGCACCCGCCCCGCGTCCCAGCGGCGGAAGATGCGCGCCGACAGGAAGAACACCGCGATTTCCGCGAGTACGCCCACAGTCCAGAACAAGCCCAGGCCGGACGCCGAATAACCGTGTTCGTCCAGATAGATCGAAAAGAACGTGTAGTACGGTCCGAATGACACCTGCGCCAGGAATGCGGCCACGAAGAAGGCAATGACCTGCGGCTGTTTCAGGCGTTCCCGGAAGCCCTGCGGCTCCTGCTCGCGTTCGTTCTCCGGAGCGCGCGCGTACTCGTTGGCGTACGCCGAACACAGCATCGCCAGCAGCAACGGCAGCATCAGCCATGGCAATCGGCCGTTGCCGAGCCAGTCCAGCAACGGGCCGAACAGGCCCACCACGGCGATGAAGCCGATCGATCCCCACACCCGCACGTGACCATAGCGCTGCGGCGCGAGTTGCAGATGGCCCAGTGTGATCGCTTCGAATTGCGGCATCACCGCGTTGTAGAAGAAGCAGAAGGCGCACATGGCGGCGAACAGCGGCAGGAATCCCAACGGCAGCAGGAACGTCGCGAACGTGATCAGCGACAACGCGCAGCCCAGTTGCAGCCAGCGAATCGGTCGGGTGGAGCGACCGGCCAGCGTACTCCATGTGCTGGGCGCGATGATGCGCGTGGCGTACCACAGGCTCATCAGCACGCTGATCGCCCCGACCTGCAACCCGCGCGATTTCAGGAAGAGTCCCCAGTAGGGCGTAAAAGCGCCCAGCACCGCGTAGTAGGCCAGGTAGAAGCTGGAAAGCCGCGCCATCGGCACACGGTTGGCCGCCGAGTGGATCACGCGGTTTCCTCCTCGCCATCGAGCCATTCCCCGGCTTCGTGCGCCCAGCGGCGCAGGTGCGAGATGCCGAGATCGCGAATCAGCGCATGCCGTTGATGGGGCAGGGGCGATTCATACAGATCGTGCGGTGCGATGTTCTTGCCGGGTACGCCGGGGAGCAGTTCGATTCCAGCGGCTGCGTAGCAATGCTGCACCAGCGCCGAACAATACAGCGCGCCTTCCTTGGCCAGCAGATTCTGCCGTTGGCGCAGCCGCGTGCTGTGCATCGCGAACAGGGTGCCCACCAGTTCGCTCAGCGAATAGCTCGACAGCCCCGCCAGCAGATCCAGCGCGGCGCACTGCACCCGCTGGACCTGCGATGCATCCAGACCAAAATCCAGGACCGCAAGGTTCGGGAACATCACCTCATCGAAATAGCGATCGATGCGGTTCTCCTGCACGCCCAGCCGGATCTGCCGGTAGCGCAGGTCCAGATCCGACTCCAGCACCCACCAGTGGCCATCCACCCGCCGCTCGAGAAAAATGAAGGCGTGCGCCCACAGACTGCGGTGGCCGTCGCCGGTCAGCGGCGCCTGCGCCTTGCGGATCAACGTGTTGATCCAGTCGCGGCCACCGCACAATCCGATGCGTCCTGGCGCGGCATGGCGGAGCAGGAACGTCGCATTGTCGGAGGCGGTGGCGGATGCGGACATGCAGGGAATCAGAGCGGACGGCGTGCCCCTGATCGTCGAAGAAGGCGCGCCAGATTGCAATGAAAGAAGCCCGGCAGCGCCGGGCCTTTCCATCGCGATTGTAATGTCCATCACTCCGGGTCGTAATCCAGATTCGACGCCAGCCAGCGCTCGACCTGCGCGAGGCTCACGTTCTTCCGGCGCGCATAGTCTTCCGCCTGTTCCTTGGATACGCGGCCCACGACGAAATACTGGCTCTGCGGATGGCTGAAGTAGTAGCCCGAAACCGCCGCCGTCGGCAGCATCGCGAAACTTTCGGTGAGGCTCATGCCCGCATTGCGCTGCGCATCGAGCAGACGGAACAGCGTGGCCTTCTCGCTGTGTTCCGGGCATGCCGGATAGCCGGGGGCGGGGCGGATGCCGCGATAGCGTTCGCCGATCAGCGCCTCGTTGTCCAGCGACTCGTCCGCATCGTAGCCCCAGAACTCGGTCCGCACGCGCTGATGCAGGCGCTCCGCGAATGCCTCGGCCAGGCGATCGGCCAGAGCCTTGAGCAGGATCGCGTTGTAGTCATCATGACCGGCTTCGAAGCGCGCCACATGTTCATCGATGCCGATGCCCGCGGTGACCGCGAACGCCCCAATCCAGTCGGCCTTGCCGGACTCCTGCGGCGCGATGAAATCGGCCAGGCAGAAGTCCGGACGGTCCACCGGCTTGTCGACCTGCTGGCGCAGGAACCGCAGGGTTTCGCTGCTCGATCCGGTCTGCAGGATCACGTCATCGCCGCGCGAACAGGCGGGCCACAGTCCGAACACGCCGCGCGCCTGCAACCAGCGCTCGGCGACGATGCGATCCAGCATCGCCCGCGCATCGCGATACAGCTCGCTGGCCTGTGCGCCGACGACCGCATCGGTAAGGATGGCCGGGTACCTGCCGGCCAGTTCCCATGCCTGGAAGAACGGCGTCCAGTCGATGTACTCGATCAGTTCGGCCAGCGGATAGTCCTCGAGCACCGTCACGCCGGGCGTGCGCGGCGGCGGCGGCGTGTAGTCGTCCCAGCCGCCATCGAAGCGCTGCGCGCGTGCCTTCTCCAGGGACACCAGCCGCTTGGCGTCGCCGCGATTGCGATGGCGCTGGCGGATTTCCGCGTAGTCGGCGTCGTTGGCGGCGACGAAACCTTCGCGCATGTCGCGCGAGATCAGCGATTGCGCCACGCCCACCGCACGCGAGGCATCCTTCACCCACACGGTCGGCGCCTGGTAATGCGGGTCGATCTTCAGCGCCGTATGCGCGCGCGAGGTCGTGGCGCCCCCAATCAGCAGCGGCGTGGAAAAGCCCTGGCGCTGCATCTCGCGGGCGACATGGGTCATTTCTTCCAGCGACGGCGTGATCAGGCCGGACAATCCGATCAGATCCGCGTTTTCCGCGCGCGCGGTGTCGAGGATCTTCTGCGCCGGCACCATCACGCCGAGATCGATGACCTCGAAGTTGTTGCAGGCGAGCACCACGCCGACGATGTTCTTGCCGATGTCGTGCACATCGCCCTTGACCGTGGCCATGACGATCTTGCCGTTGGACTTGCCGGCATCGCCGGTGCGCAGCTTCTCGGCCTCGATGAAGGGCAGCAGGTAAGCCACGGCCTTCTTCATCACACGCGCGGACTTGACCACCTGCGGCAGGAACATCTTGCCAGCGCCGAACAGATCGCCGACCACGTTCATGCCGTCCATCAGCGGCCCTTCGATGACATCGAGTGGACGCGCGGCCTGCTGGCGCGCTTCTTCGGTATCCTCATCGACGAAGCTGTCGATGCCGTGCACGAGCGCATGCGCCAGACGCTCGCGCACCGGCTTGCCGCGCCATGCCTGATCCTCGACCTTGGCCTCGCCCTTGCGGCCCTTGTAGCGATCGGCGATCTCCAGCAGGCGCTCGGTCGCGTCGCGCCGACGGTTGAGGATCACGTCCTCGACGCGTTCGCGCAGATCCGGATCCAGATCGTCGTAGATCGGCAGGCCGCCGGCATTGACGATGCCCATGTCCATGCCGGCCTGGATGGCGTGGTAGAGGAACACCGAATGGATCGCCTGCCGCACCGGCTCATTGCCGCGGAAGGAGAACGACACGTTCGACACGCCGCCGGAGACATGGCAGTGCGGCAGCGTGCGCTTGATGATGCGCGTGGCCTCGATGAAGTCCACGGCATAGTTGTCGTGTTCTTCGATGCCGGTGGCGACGGCGAAGATGTTCGGATCGAAGATGATGTCTTCGGGCGGAAAGCCGACCTGCTCGGTGAGGATACGGTAGGCCCGCGTGCAGATTTCGACCTTGCGGGCGCAGGTGTCGGCCTGTCCGGTTTCATCGAACGCCATCACGACCGCGGCGGCGCCGTAGCGCAGCACCTTGCGCGCGTGATCGATGAAGGCGTCCTCGCCTTCCTTGAGCGAAATCGAGTTGACCACGCCCTTGCCCTGCAGGCATTTGAGGCCGGCCTCGATCACGCTCCACTTGGACGAATCGACCATCACCGGAATGCGCGCGATGTCCGGCTCGGAAGCGATCAGATTGAGGAAGCGCACCATCGCCTTCTCCGAATCGATCAGGCCTTCGTCCATGTTCACGTCGAGGATCTGTGCGCCATTGGCGACCTGCTGCCGCGCGACTTCCACCGCTTCCTCGTAGCGTTCTTCCTTGATCAGCTTGCGGAACTGCGCGCTGCCGGTGACGTTGGTGCGCTCGCCGACATTGACGAACAACAGATCGGGCGTGATGACCAGCGGCTCGAGGCCGGACAGGCGCGTGTGGCGTACGGATGGCGGGTTCGGGTGATCCATGTTGATGTCCTGTGCCGGCGTGCTCATGCGGCCTGCGACAGCGGCTGGCGCAGGCGGCGCGGCGGGATGTCGCGCACGGCCTGGGCGATGGCGCGGATGTGGTCGGGCGTGGTACCGCAGCAGCCGCCGACCAGATTGAGCAGGCCCGACTGCGCGAACTCGCGCAGCGTTTCGGCCATTTCCGCGGGCGTTTCATCGTATTCGCCGAAGGCGTTCGGCAGGCCCGCGTTGGGATGCGCGCTGACGTAACCGTCGGCGACGTTGGCGAGCGTCTCCACGTGCTCGCGCAGATCCTTCGCGCCGAGCGCGCAGTTCAGGCCGATCGACAGCGGACGGCTGTGTGCCATCGAGGTATAGAACGCCTCGGCGGTCTGGCCGGACAGGGTGCGGCCGGAGGCGTCGGTGATGGTGCCGGAGATCATGATCGGCAGGCGCGCGCCGCGATCGTCGAACGCCTCCTCGATCGCGAACAGCGCCGCCTTGGCGTTGAGCGTATCGAAGATGGTTTCGACCATCAGCACGTCGGCGCCGCCGTCGATCAATCCGTCGATGGCTTCGCGATAGGTGGTGCGCAGTTCGTCGAAACTGGTGTTGCGGAAGCCCGGATCGTTCACGTCCGGGCTGATCGAGGCCGTGCGGCTGGTCGGGCCGAGCACGCCGATCACGAAGCGCGGCTTGTCCGGCGTCAGCGCTTCGGCGGCGTCGCAGCAGGCACGCGCCACCGCCGCGCCGGCCTTGTTGAGTTCGTAGACCAGATGCTCCAGGTGATAGTCGGCCTGGCTCACGGACGTCGCGTTGAACGTGTTGGTCTCAATCAGGTCCGCCCCGGCATCCAAGTAGGCGCGATGCACGCCGGCGATCACTTCGGGCCTGGTCAGCAGCAGCAGATCGTTGTTGCCCTTGAGATCGTGCCCGCAGGCTTCGCCATGCACATGCGCGTGCTGGCGATCGCAGCCATCGGCGAAGCGCTCGCCGCGATAGTCCGCTTCCTGCAGGCCGTGGCGCTGGATCATGGTGCCCATCGCGCCATCGATGATCAGGATGCGGTGTTCGAGTGCATGCAGCAGCGCGAGGGCGCGTTGTGGATGCAACCAGGGCAGCGTGCTCATGGTTTGACTCCCAGCAGCGAGATGACTTCGAAATGCGGCGGCCGGCGCTCGCGCGTCACGGTCTCGGCATTGACCACGTCCAGTCCGGATTTCTCGGCGAAACGGCGCAGTTCCTTTTCCGCGAAACCGAGATTGACATGCCCGTAGGATTCGACCACCGCACGATGTTCATGCCGCGCCAGGCTGCTCAGCAGCAGGCGGCCGCCCTTGCGCAGCACGCGCGCGGCTTCGGCCACGGCCTGCGCCGGGCGCTGCGCGTAGGTGAGCGCATGCATCATCACCACCAGATCGAAGCTGGCGTCCTTGAAGGGCAGGGCATGCATGTCGGCTTCGCGCACTTCCACGTTCGGGAATCGACGCAGCCGTTCGCCGGCCGCGGCCACCACCCGGGCGCTGGTGTCGATGCAGACGTAGCGGCGCGAATGCGGTGACAGCAGTTCGGCGAGCACGCCATCGCCGGACGCGATGTCGAGCACGTCGCCGGTCTCCAGCAGTGGCAGCGCGGTGCGCGCCAGCGCTTCCCAGGTGCGGCCGGGCGAATAATGGCGCTCCATGTCGCCGGCCACCGAATCGGCCCAGTTCTGATCGGCCGCGCGGCTGGCGAGCACCAGCGGCACGCGTTCGGCGTCCTGCCGCAGCAGCGGATCGTCGCTGCCTTCCTTCAGCGCCCGCCAGAGATCGCGTTGCGCCGGATCCAGATTGTCCTCGTCAAACCGGTAATAGGCCGACACGCCTGCGCGGCGGTCGCGCACCAGCGCCGCTTCCTTCAGCTTGGCCAGATGCGTGGACACGCGCGGCTGCGCCAACTGCGTGATGGCGGAAAGTTCGGCCACGGTCAGCTCTTCACGCGCCAGCAGCGCCAGCAGGCGCACGCGGGTGGCGTCGGCGAAGACCTTGAGCCGGCTCGACCAGGCTTCCAGATCCATAAATATCTTCCTATCGCGATATAAAGATATTGTCGGCCGGACAAGGCTTTGCGGTCAAGCCGGCATACGGCGGCGAAGGGTGCGGGTTACAATTGGTATTCACACACGCACTGAGGGATGTTTCGTGGATTTCGCTTTCACCGAAGAGCAGTTGATGATCCAGGACGTGGCGCGCCGGATTGCCGAGGAAAAGATCGCCCCGAGCGCCGAGCACCACGACAAGACCGGTGAATTCCCGCTGGAGAACATCCGCCTGCTGGGCGAGAACGGCCTGATGGGCATCGAAGTGCCGGCCGAATACGGCGGCGCGGGAATGGACCCGATCGCCTACGTGCTGGCGATGATCGAGATCGCTGCCGGTGATGCTGCCCATTCGACCATCATGTCGGTCAACAATTCGCTGTTCTGCAACGGCGTCCTGAAATACGGCACCGAGGCGCAGAAGCAGAAGTACGTGCGCGCGATCGCCGAGGGCACCGCGATCGGCGCGTTCGCGCTGACCGAACCGCAATCGGGCTCCGATGCCACCGCGATGCGTTGCCGCGCGGTGAAGCAGCCCGACGGCACCTTCGTCGTGAACGGCAAGAAGAGCTGGATCACCTCCGGCCCGGTCGCGAAGTACATCGTGCTGTTCGCCATGACCGACCCCGACAAGGGCGCGCGCGGCATCACCGCGTTCATGGTCGACACCGGCCGCGCCGGCTTCCACCGCGGCAAGACCGAACCCAAGCTCGGAATCCGCGCCTCGGCCACCTGCGAGATCGAGTTCGCCGACTACGTCGTGCGGCCGGACGAGGTGCTGGGCGAGGAGGGCCAGGGCTTCAAGATCGCCATGGGCGTGCTCGACGCCGGCCGCATCGGCATCGCCTCGCAGGCCATCGGCATCGCCCGCGCCGCCTACGAGGCGAGCCTGGAGTACGTGCGCGAACGCCAGGCCTTCGGCCAGCCGATCGGATCGTTCCAGATGATCCAGGCCAAGATCGCCGACATGAAGTGCAAGCTCGACGCGGCCTGGCTGCTGACGCTGCGCGCGGCCTGGCTCAAGGGCCAGGGCCAGCGCTTCACCACCGAGGCCGCGGTCGCCAAGCTGACCGCCTCCGAGGCGGCGATGTGGATCGCGCACCAGGCGGTGCAGATCCACGCCGGCATGGGCTACTC
>JAEWBY010000098.1 GCA_023390905.1 Pseudomonadota bacterium
AAGTTCGAGTGGACGCCTGCTGGAATGCAATTTCGGCGCGAGCGGTGGGGGCTAGCGCGAGCGGTGGGGGCTAGCGCGAGCGGTAGGTGGCTAGTCGGCGCCGGAGTTGCCGCGGGCGGCGGCATTCAGCGCATCGAGACTTCCTGCGCCGCCGCCACGTTCGCCCTCCTTGTGGTGGGAGAGGGCTTGGATGGAGACGTCGTGGCCTTCGGCGGCTTTGCGCAGTGCCCCGACGGTGGCCTGTTCTTTGGGGATGTGGGTGAACGGGTCCCAGTGATACCAGCGCATCGCGTTCTGATAGGTCATCTTGTCGATCTCGTCATCGGGCACGCTGTTGACCGTCAGGACCTCGTCGAGCTGCTCAGGGGCACCGGGCCACATCGAGTCGCTGTGCGGGTAGTCGGCTTCCCAGCAGATGTTGTCCACCCCGATCTGATGACGGGTGGCCACACCCACCGGGTCGGCGATGAAACACGTCAGGAAGTGCTCCCGGAACACCTCGCTGGGCAGCTTGCCCTTGAAGTCCTGACCGGTCCACGTCGAATGCATCTCATACGTGCGGTCGACACGCTCGAGGAAGTACGGAATCCACCCGGTGCCGCCCTCGGACAGCGCGATCTTGAGATCCGGATACTCCTTGATCGGCTTCGACCACAACAGATCCGCCGCCGCCTGCACGATGTTCATCGGCTGCAGGGTGATCATCACATCCATCGGCGCATCCGGTGCCGTGATCGCCAACCGCCCCGACGACCCGATGTGCACGTTGAGCACGGTGTCGGTGTCGACCAGCGCATCCCACATCGGCTTCCAATGCTCGAAATCATGGAAACTCGGATAGCCCATCGCCGACGGGTTCTCCGAGAACGTCAGCGAATGCACCCCGCGCGCCGCATTACGACGGATCTCCGCCGCACACGCCACCGGATCCCAGATCACCGGCAACGTCATCGGGATGAACCGGGCCGGATACGCCCCGCACCACTCCTCGACATGCCAGTCGTTGTAGGCCTGCACCAGCGCCAGCGAGAACTCCGGATCCTCGGTGGCGAACAACCGGCCCGCGAAACCCGGGAACGACGGGAAACACATCGAACCCAAAATCCCGCCGGCGTTCATGTCCTTGACCCGCTCATCGACCTGCCAGCACCCGGGGCGGATCTCATCCAGGCCCTGCGGCTCCAGCCCGTACTCCTCCTTGGGACGACCCGCCACCGCATTGAGCGCCACATTCGGGATCACCACATCACGGAACTGCCAGGTGTCCGAACCGTCCTCGTTGTGCACCAGCCGCGGCGCCTCGTCCAGATACTTCTTCGACAAATGATTCTTGAACATGTCCGGCGGCTCAACGATGTGATCATCCACGCTGATCAAAATCATGTCTTCACGGTTCATGACGGCGCTCCTTCCGTTCCCACCCTCCCGAGTGGAAGCACGTGACATCGGCCTCTAGTTCTCCTTCTAAGGAAACTAGCTTCTCCGTCAGCGAGAATCAATGTTCGTCATCCACATCGATGCTGGCAGACCATGCCGTGCGGGATACTCCAGCGCTCCACCGGTCGGCGATTCTGGCGCGCTCCGTTGACGGCCGCATCGAAAAGTGGAAATCTACTGGCGAAATATGAGAACCTGATTCTCATGAGCGAGAGGAGTCCGGCAGTGCGACTAGCCCCACTGCCCGCGGACCAGTGGGACGGCGTGGCCGAACAGGCCCTTTCCGGCCTGATGCCGGCCGAGCTCCGCAATCCCGACACGGCCGGAAACCTGGTCGGCACGCTGTTGCGCCACCCCAAGCTGGCCAGAGCGTTCCTCCGGTTCAACTTCCATCTGCTGTACGGCACGACGTTGCCTGAGCGTCTTCGCGAGTTCGTCGTCCTGCGCGTTGCCCGCCTCTCAAACTGCGAGTACGAATGGCGTCATCACGTCGCCATGGGTCGCGACGCGGGCCTGTCCGACGACGTGATCGCCGGCATCGAACGCGGCGAGGCCGTCGATGAATTCGACCGCGCAGTACTGGCGGCGGTAGACGAGCTGCACCGCGACTCGGTGGTCTCCGACTCCACCTGGACAGCCCTGTCGTCCCACCTCGACGAGCGTCAGCTGATGGACCTCGTCTTCACAATCGGCTGCTATGGCGCACTCGCCATGGCGATCAACACCTTTGGCGTAGAACCCGACCAGGAGAGGTAACAATTCCATGGCATTTTTCCCGAAGCCGGCGGCCGGCAGCTGGACTGAGAACTGGCCCGAACTCGGCACGGCACCAGTCAATTACGAGGACTCGATCGACCCCGCGCACTGGAAACTGGAGCAGCAGGCCATTTTCCGCAAGACCTGGCTACAGATGGGCCGCGTGGAGCTGATTCCGAAGAAGGGCAGCTATATCACCCGGGAGCTGCCGTCGGTCGGCCCGGGCACATCGATCATCATCGTCAACGACGGCGAGCAGATCCGAGCCTTCTACAACCTCTGCCGCCACCGCGGTAACAAGCTGGTGTGGAACGACTACCCCGGCGAGGAGACTTCAGGTACCTGCCGCCAGTTCGTCTGCAAGTACCACGCGTGGCGCTACGACCTCAAAGGCGACCTGACCTTCATTCAGCAGGAGCAGGAGTTCTTCGACGTCGACAAGGCCGACTACCCGCTCAAGCCGGTGCGCTGCGAGGTGTGGGAGGGCTTCATCTTCGTCAACTTCGA
>JAEWBY010000013.1 GCA_023390905.1 Pseudomonadota bacterium
GTCCTGGGTCGTCCACGCCACGCCGGCGGCCGCCCACACCCCGGCCTCTACCGCGAGCGTGTCCTCGAACGTCTTGTGGTCGGCGAACGTCCGGCTCCACACCGGGATGCGGTGGCCCCACCACAACTGGCGGCTGATGCACCAGTCGCGCTTTTCGCTCAGCCAGTCGAGGTACGAACGCGCGTAGCGCTCCGGGAAGAACTTCACCCGCCCCGAGGTCACCGCGTCCATCGTCATCTGCGCGAGGCCGGGCTTTCCGTCGTCCCGGTCGGTCATGCGCACGAACCACTGGTCCGACAGGTACGGCTCGATGGGCGTCTTCGAGCGGTCGCTGAACTTCAGCGGCACCACGCGGTCTTCCTTCCCCACGTAGAGGCCGAGTTCCTCCATCCGCTTGGTCACGGCCTCACGGGCCTTGTAGCGGTCCAGCCCCGCGTACTCGCCGCCGTTCTCGTTGATCGTGCCATCCGAATTGAGGATGTTGATCATCCCGATCTCCGGGTGGCGCTGCCAGCAGGCGTAGTCGTTCGGGTCGTGCGCGGGGGTCACCTTCACGCAGCCGGTGCCGAGTTCGGGGTCGGCGAGTTGTCCGTCGGCGATGATGGGAATCTTCCGGCCGGTGTGAGGCTGAAGCACCGACTTGCCGATGAGGTGCTTGTACCGCTCGTCGGAGGGGTGCACGCACACGGCGGTGTCGCCGAGCATCGTCTCGGGCCGCGTCGTACTGAAGGAGATGAACGTGTCCGGCATTCCGTCCACGGGGTACTTGAACGTCCAGAAGCCGCTCTTGGTGTCCTCCGTGTAGGTCTCGTCGTCGGCCACCGATGTCTGGAGGTGTGTGTCCCAGTTCACCAGCCGCTTGCCGCGGTAGATGTAGCCGTCCTTGAACATGCGGAAGAAGGTTTCGCGCACGGCCCGCGCGCACACGGGGTCGAGCGTGAACCTCGTGCGCCGCCAGTCGCAGCTCGCGCCGATCTCGCGGAGCTGGCCGAGGATGCGGGCCTCGTAGCGGTCCTTCCAGTCCCAGATCCGCTTCACGAGCTCGTCGCGGCCGAGGTCGTGGCGCGACTTCTTCTCCTGCGCGAAGACAAGCCGCTCCACCACCGATTGCGTCGCGATGCCGGCGTGGTCCGTGCCGGGCATCCAAAGGGCGTTGAAGCCCTGCATCCGCTTCCAGCGGATCAGCACGTCCTGGAGCGTGTTGTTCAGCGCGTGCCCCATGTGCAGCGCGCCGGTCACGTTCGGCGGCGGGATGACGATGGTGTAAGGCTTGCGCTTGGGATCGGGGTCGCTGTGGAAGTAGCCCTTGCCCTCCCAGTACGAGAGCCACTTCTGCTGGGCTTCTTTCGGGTCGTATGCCTTCGGAAGTTCGGTCGCCATGCTTGGTTCCATTGGAACGAACCACAGAGACACGGAGTCACAGAGCAGATCAGAGAAGTTTGAATCGAAACTCTCTGTACTGCCTTCTCTGCGCCTCCGTGTCTCTGTGGTTAGTTTTGCCTTTCTGAGTCCTTGAACAGTTTGTATTCGATGGAATCCACCAACGCCAACCAACTGGCTTCGATGATGTTCTCGCTCACCCCGACCGTGCCCCAGATGTCGGTGCCGTCGCGCGATTCGATGACCACCCGCACGCGGGCCGCGGTTCCCGCTCGCGGGTTCACGACGCGCACCTTGTAGTCCACCAGTTGCATCTCGTTCAACCGCGGGTAGAACCGCACGAGCGCTCTGCGAAGCGCGCCGTCGAGCGCGTTCACGGGGCCGTCGCCCTCGCTCGCGGTGTGCTCGATCTCGCCCGCGACCTTTACACGCACCGTGGCTTCCGTGACGGGCTCGCCGTCCTCGCGGGCCTCGATGTTCACCCGGTAGCTGATCCGCTCGAACCACTGCTTGTACAGCGCGAGTTTATCCTGGACCTCCCACGGCTTGTGGAGCTTCGCGACCTTCCGCACGAGCAGGTCGAAGGACGCCTCCGCGGCCTCGAACTCGTACCCCTTGTTCTCCAGCTCCTGAACCTCGTTGAGGATCTTCGCCATCAGCGCCTTGTCGTGGGTGATCTCGTACTTTGCGGTCTTCGTGAGGATCGTCGACTGGCCCGACAGTTCCGAGACGAGAATCCGTCTTTCGTTGCCGACCATCTCCGGGCGGATGTGCTCGTACGTGGTCGGGTCCTTCGCGACCGCGTGCGTGTGCATCCCCCCCTTGTGGGCGAACGCGCTCTGGCCGACGAACGGCTGCCCCGACCGAAAGTTCATGTTCGCCAGTTCGTAGACGTAGCGCGACGCCTCCGTCAGCCGAGTGAGGCTCTCCGGCCTCAGCACGTCGTAGCCGTACTTCAGCGCGAGGTTGGCGATCACGCTGACGAGGTCGACGTTCCCGCAGCGCTCGCCGATGCCGTTCATCGTCCCCTGCACCTGCGTCGCGCCGGCCCGCACCGCGGCCAGCGAGTTCGCCACCGCGAGTTCGCAATCGTTGTGGCAGTGGATGCCGACCTCGCAACTCAGCTCCCGCTTCACGTGCTGAACGACTTCCGCGACCCGCTCCGGCATCGTCCCGCCGTTGGTGTCGCAGAGGATCACCGTCGCCGCGCCGGCGGCCGCGGCGGCCTGGAGCGTCTGGATGGCGTACCCCGGGTTGGCGCGGTAGCCGTCGAAGAAGTGCTCCGCGTCGTAGAACACTTCCCTCCCCTGCCCTTTGCAGAACGCTACGGAATCCGCGATCATCTGGAGGTTTTCTTCGAGCGTCGTGCCCAGTACGTTCGTGACGTGGAAGTCCCACGTCTTGCCGACGATGGTGACGACTGGCGTCTCCGCGGCGATTAGCGCCTTGAGGCAGGTATCGGTTTCCGCCGGGGCATTCTTCCGCCGCGTCATGCCGAAGGCGCAAACCTTCGCGTGCGACAATTGCAGTTCCTTCACCGCCTGGAAGAACTCCGCGTCCTTCGGGTTGGACAGCGGGTATCCCCCCTCGATGTAGTCCACGCCGATCTCGTCGAGCCGCTTCGTGAGAAGCAGCTTGTCCTGGAGCGAGAAGTTCACCCCCTCGCCCTGGCTTCCGTCCCGGAGCGTGGTGTCGTAGATGGCGACTTTCATGGCTGTTCGCTCTTGGCTGTTAGCTGTGAGCCGGACCCAGACCTCTGCCTGCCTGCTTGCCAATAGCCAACGGCCAAGAGCAAACAGCTTCCAAACGAAAAAACCCCGAAGCGATGCTCCGGGGTCGTGCAGGCTGTGCGGAAGCCGACCCCGTTCACCCAGTGGTAATGACCACGACCGAAATAACGACTGCGCACGCCCGGGCGGCGGGGGTGGCGATCGCGGTGGTGGAGGTGTGGGTCGACACGGTTCGGTTCCGAGTTCTTTCGACGTTGAAGTAATATCTACCCTGTCCCTGCCGGGAGTCAAGCCCGCGGCTTCACTTCGCCAGACTGACACTCTGTCCCAACCTCGCGGGCGGGCGTCTGGCACACCGCTTGCACTAATCCCCTCCGCGAACGAGGGCGAGTCGCCCCGTCCAAACTTTCGGGAGGAGACAACATGACGGTTATCGACTTCCTGCTGTTGCTTCTGATCGCCGCGATCTGCGGCGCGATTGCCCAGGCGATCGCGGGCTTCTCGCGCGGCGGGCTGCTCGTCGCCATCGCAATCGGGTTCATCGGCGCGCTCGTGGGCGTCTGGCTGCAACGGGCTACCGGACTGCCGGAGATCTTCGCCGTCGAGGTCGGCGGCCAGGCGTTCCCGATCATCTGGTCGATCATCGGCGGGACGCTGTTCGCCGCGGTCGTGAGCCTACTCACGCGGCCGGCGGTCCGCCCCGTCGTCTACGATTGATCGGGTCGGCAACTCGATGCGCACCGGCCCGCGGC
>JAEWBY010000032.1 GCA_023390905.1 Pseudomonadota bacterium
CTGAATCCGGGCCGCGCACCCGCGCGTGAACGACGCCGCCGGGTGGTGCGCGTGGATGCGCGAACCGGTCGATGCAGCGTGCCGGGAGTGTATCATCGGCGCTTCCGCCACTGCCCCGCCTCGCCGATGCGCAAGCTGCTTCCCCTCCTCCTCGCGGCCCTTCTGGTGAGCGGCTGCGGCCTGCTGTACCGGCAGCCGATCTTCCAGGGCAACCTGCTCGAAAAGACGGCGGTGGACCAGTTGCAGGCCGGCATGGATCGGCAGCAGGTGATGGCGCTCCTGGGCACGCCGTCCGTGCGTGATCCGTTCCACCACGACCGCTGGGACTACGTGGCCAGCCAGCGCATCGGCCGCACCGGCGATCCGGTGGTGAAGACGATGACGCTGTGGTTCGAAAATGGCCAGCTGGCCCGCTGGGAGGGCGAGTATTTCCCCGAGCAGGATTCGGAACTCGCCAAGAACGCCGTCCGCTACTTCGGCCCGAACCTGGCCCGCGACAAGGACAAGAAGCGCGGCCGCTGAGCCGCGCCGCGTCAGCGGCGCCGCGCCGCGCGTTCCGCGGCCGCCTTTTCCGCGCGCAGCCGGCGCGCCTGCATGGGGTCGCATTGCAGCGGCCTGAGCAACTCGATGCGGTCGCCCGGATGCAGCCGCGTTTCCGGCCCGGCGGCCACTCCGAACACCGACAGCGCCACGAAGCCGGCGTCCAGCGACCAACCCGCCGCATCGAGCGCTGCGCCCACGCAGGCGCCGTCGTCCAGTTCGACCTCGACCGCTTCGCAGCGATGCGGCCATGCGCGCACCAGTTGCACGCGCATCAGTCGTCGCCCTTGTCCGCCTCGCGCACGAAGTCATCGACCATGCGGTCGGCGAGTCCCTGCATGCCCAGCTGCAGGGCCGGGCCCAGCAGCCGGTTCTGTGGTTCGAAGTCCAGCCGCAGCGAGACCTTGCACGCGCTCTCGTCCAGCGCATGGAACGCCCAGCGCCCGTGCAGGTGGCGGAACGGGCCGTCGCGCAGCTCCATGTCGATGTGGTGCGGTGGCGTCAGCAGGTTCTCGGTGGTGAACCAGGTATGGAATCCCCCCACCCCGAGGTCGAGCCGCGCCAGCAACCGGCCGTCGCCCTCCTCCAGCACCTGGGCCTCGCGGCACCAGTCGAAGCGGCGCGGATAGGCGGCAACGTCATTGACCAGCGCAAACATGCGGGAGGCGGAGTGTTCGACGAGTGCGCTGCGCAGGATGACGGGCATCGAAAGGTCCGTGCGGTCCGGACGCACCGCGGCGGGTCCGGATCGGCGAGAATGGCGGGATGAGCAAGAAGAACGGCAAGGATAAGCCAAACGGCGGCGGCACCATCGCACTCAACAAGCGCGCGCGCCACGAATACAGTTTCGAACAGAAGTTCGAGGCCGGCCTGGCGCTGCAGGGCTGGGAGCTGAAGGCGATCCGCGCCGGCCGCGCCAACATCGGCGACGCCTATGCGGTGGTGCTGCAGGGCGAACTGTTCCTGATCGGCGCGCAGATCACGCCGCTGATCCAGGCGTCGACGCATGTCGTCGCCAACGACCGCCGCACCCGCAAGCTGCTGCTGCACCGGCACGAAATCGACATGCTGATGGGCCGGATCCAGCGCGACGGCTACACCGTGGTCCCCACCGCGCTTTACTGGAAGGGCAACAAGGTCAAGGCCGAACTGGCGCTGGCCAAGGGCAAGCAGAGCCATGACAAGCGCGCCACCAGCAAGGAGCGCGACTGGGCGCGCGAGAAGGCGCGGGTCATGCGCCAGCACAACAAGGATGCTTGAGGGCTGGGAGCCGGAAGCCGGAAGCCGGAAGCCGGAAGCCGGAAAACAGGATGCGTCGGCGCGTCCTGTATGCATACCAGGACATGGAACGGCGTCTTCATCCGCATGAAGGCCGCTTCACCATGCGAGCGCCCGAGCTTGTGTGCCCTGCCCCTGGCCCCTACACTGCACCGGTCAGGAACTTGTTTTTCCCCGGGGGTGCACTGGCTTCGACGGGGGTTGCGAAGTTGCCTGGTGCATGCCGAGGGGGCAGCTTTCCTCGTAAATCCAGCGGCAAAACTCTAGTTGCCAACGACGACAACTACGCTCTGGCCGCTTAAGGCCTAAGCCCTGAAACTGCTTGTGTCCGTGCTCGCAGCGTAAGGTCATTATCACGGAATCGCCGGAGGCCGCTGCCTGTCAGCCTCCGGTCAACCCAAAACAGGCTGGTTCCGGGGTGCGCTTTGTTCGCCGTGCTGCCCCGGAGCGAGATCCAACGGCGGAATAAGCATGTAGTACCGGGGATGGAGTGCCTTCGGACGGCGGTTCAATTCCGCCCACCTCCACCAATCAGAAAGCCCGCTCCGGCGGGCTTTTTCTTGGGCGTTCGTTCACCGCACGGTCCCGGGAACGGTGCTGATCGTGTCGCGGACCCTCCTGAAAAATCCGGAAAACCACGCGCACCGAAAGATGGCTGCCGGTGATCAGGGGCGGACGCGGAATACCGCACTGATGCGCGGGCCCTGCGGCCGCCTGGTCTTCGGGATGCCGTGCTCGTGGGTCAGCTGTGCGGTGTAGCTCATCGACAACAGGCTGCCGGGCATCAGGTCGATGGCGACGGCCTTGCTGCCGGGAGCCTTGGCCTTGATCAGCATGCGGCGCGGCGCGCCCAGCGAAACGAGCGTGATCGGGTAGCCTTCGCGCAGGATGTGCAGCTTGTCGCTGTGCATGGCGACGCTGTCATTGCCATCGCGGTAGAGATTCATGCCCACGCGCGAGTACGGGGCCGGGACCTTGGCCTGCACGCGCACCAGCATGTCGGCCAGCGGCAGGCGCTCGGGAAGTTCTTCGAGGTCATACGAGGCGAGCAGGCGCGGCACATCGACCACGCGGTCGTACATCGGCCGCTGCATCGAACTCCATCGCGCGTGCGAGTGCAATTGTTCGAACCAGTGCGCGGCCAGCGCTTCATCGACGAAATCCGGCCAGTAGCGGATGCCGCCCTGCGCATCATCGACCAGCTGGATGACCGAATCGGCGAACAGTTCCATCAGTGGAAATCCCGCGAAGGCGTGTTGAGTTCACCGAGCAGATGGCTCAGATCCTCCAGATGCTGTGCGATGAGATGTTGAACGCCGTCCACCTGCTCCCAGCGGCCGCGCACCGACAGCAGGCGCGAGCCGAGCAGCGCCTTGCGCTGGCGCACGGCCAGATGCGACCACACCACGACATTGACCATGCCGTGTTCGTCTTCGAGCGTGACGAAGATGGTGCCCTTGGCCGTGCCGGGCCGTTGCCGCTGGGTGACGATGCCGGCCGCATGCACGCCGCGCCCGTGCGGCATATCGCGCAACTGGAGGGAGTCCATGATGCGCTGGCGGCGCATGCGTTCGCGCAGCAATGACATCGGATGCGCGCTCAGGGTCAGGCCTACGCTGCGATAGTCGGCCAGCACCTCCTCGGCGCGGCCAGGCAAGGGAAGTTCGACGATGGTTTCGTCCGGGCTGCCGGGCAGCAGCGGACGCTGCCGCTCGATGCCGGCCATGGCCCAGCGTGCGGCATTGCGATGCCCGGCCAGCGATTGCAGCGCACCGGCTTCGGCCAGCGCATGCCGGGCCTTTTCATCGAGGTCCGCGCGCAGGCACAGATCCTGCACATCCGAAAACGGCCGCTGCCGGCGCGCCATCACGATCCGCTCGGCGACCGCCTCGGAAAGACCGGTGATCTGCCGCAGGCCGATGCGGATCGCGGCCTGTCCTCCGTCATCCACACCCGTGCGGTGATGCCCGCCTTCCAGCGTGCTGTCCCAGTCACTGCGCGTCACATCGACCGGCAGGATCTCCACGCCCTCCCGCGCGCCCTTCCCTCGCCGCGCGTCCTGCACGATGTGGTTCGGCGAATAGAAGCCCATCGGCTGGGAATTGAGCAGCGCGCAGGCGAATGCGGCCGGTTCGTGGCGCTTGAGCATCGAACTGATGTAGACCAGTTTCGCGAAAGACGCGGCATGGCTCTGCGGAAAACCATACGAACCGAATCCCTTGATCTGCTCGAAGATCTGATCGATGAATTCGGAGGAATAGTTCTTGTCTTCCATCAATTGACGGATCTTCACGCGGTGCGGCTCCATGTCCCCGCCCCGCCCCCATGCCGCCATCGAACGCCGCAGGCCATCGGCTTCGGCCTCCGAATAGCCGGCGTGGATGACCAGTTCCATCACCTGTTCCTGGAACAGCGGAATGCCCAGCGTGGCGCCGAGGATTTCCTTCACCCCCTCGGAGGGATACGTCACCGGGTCCTTTCCCTGCCGGCGGCGCAGATAGGGATGCACCATGTCGCCCTGGATCGGGCCCGGGCGGACGATGGCGACCTCGATCACCAGATCGTAGAAGGTCCTCGGTTTCAGGCGCGGCAGCATGCTCATCTGCGCGCGGGATTCGATCTGGAACACGCCGACCGTATCGGCCGCCTGGATCAGTTCGAACGTGTGCCGGTCACGGCGCGGAAACCGTGCGAGATCGACCCTGCAACCGCGATGGCGTTCGATCAACTGCACGGCCTTGCGGATGCAGGTCAACATGCCCAGCGCCAGGCAATCGACTTTCAGCAAGCCCAGGGTTTCCAGATCATCCTTGTCCCACTGGATGATCGTGCGATCCTTCATCGCCGCATTCTCCACCGGCACGACGGTGGACAAGGGCGTGTTGCCAATCACGAAACCGCCGACGTGCTGGGAAAGATGGCGCGGATGACCTTGCAGCTGATCGGCGATCCACAGCACTTTCAGGATCAGCGGATTGTCCGGATCGAAGCCGGCATCGCGCAGGCGCTGGTCCATCGGGGTTTCGCCGTTGCCCCAGCCGAAGCATTCGGCAAGCAGTCCGATCTGATCCGGCGGCAGGCCGAATGCCTTGGCCACATCCCTCACCGCGCTCTTGCCGCGGTAGCGGATGACCGTGGCGGCCAGCGCGGCGCGTTCGCGGCCGTATTTGTTGTAGACGTACTGGAGAACCTCTTCGCGACGTTCGTGTTCGAAATCGACGTCGATGTCGGGCGGTTCGTTGCGATTCTCCGACAGGAAGCGCGCCATCAGCAGGCGTGTCTCGACCGGATTGACCACGGTGATGCCGAGCGCGAAGCACACGGCGGAGTTGGCCGATGAACCGCGTCCCTGGCAGAGAATGTCCTGCGATCGCGCGAAGCGGACGATGTCCTGGACGGTCAGGAAAAACGCTTCGTATTTCTTCCTTGCAATGAGGTCCAGTTCTTCATTGATCTGATGGACGATTCTTTCGGGCGCGCCTTTGGGCCAGCGCTGCTTCATTCCCTCCTCGGTCAGCACGCGCAGCCAACTGGTTGCTGTATGCCCTTCCGGCACCAGTTCCTCGGGATAGGCGTAGCGGATGTCTTCCTTGAGATGGAACCTGCACCGCCGCGCCAGCCGCACCGCGTTCTCCAGCAGTGCATGCGGGTAGATGTTTCCCAGGGCGCGCCGCGTGCGCAGGTGCCGCTCGCCATTGCGGAACAGATGCTGGCCGCATTCGGCCAGCGTCAGGGTGTGGCGGATCGCGGTCATCGTGTCCTGCAGCACGCGTTGACGGCGCACGTCCATGTGCACGTCGCCCGAAGCGACTGCGGTCATGCCCAGTTCGGTGGACAAGGCCATCAACCGGCGCAGGCGCGCATCGTCGTCCTGTTCGCGATGCAGTTCCACCGCCAGGAACGCACGTTCCCCCCACAGCATCTGCAACCAGCGCGCCTGCGCCGCATCAGGTTCCTGCCCGGGAATCCACAACGCGAACAGGCCACTGGCCTCACCGGGATGATCGTCCAGTACGCGTTCCACGTCCTGCCGAGTCAGCCGGTAGGTGCCTTTTTTGTTGGTGCTTCTGCGGGCGTGGGTAATGAGTTCGCACAGCCGCGTGTAACCGGCATGCGTTTCCACCAGCAGCACGAATTTCAGCCCGCACGTCAGGCGGAATTCGCTGCCGACCACCAGCGTAAGCCCGGTGGCATTGGAGGCTTCATAGGCGCGCACGATGCCGGCGAGCGAGCATTCATCGGTGATCGCCAGCGCTTCATAGCCGCAGCGCTTGGCGCGCAGGAACAGTTCCTCCGCATCGGCGGCGCCGCGCAGGAACGAGAAATCCGACAGGCAATGCAGTTCCGCATACGCCGGAAAGCCATCCTCCAGCGTGAGGTCATCATCGTTGGCGGCCTGCAGGCCCACGCGCTGCGCGACCTGCCACGCACGCGGGATCTGCGCACCGGGATGATCACCGCGTTCTTCGTGACGGCTCATGCGAACCATCCGTGCAGCATCCAGCCATCGCGTTCCCCGGGCGCGGCGAATGCCCAGGCACGCTGGCCTTGCGAAGTTTCCAGCACGTAGTAATCGCGGCGGGCGTCGTCACCATCCCACCAGCCGCTTTCCAGTCGTTCCGGTCCGGACACGATGCGCAGCCGGGAATCGCGCAACGGCACCGGGCGCGGCAACAGCCAGGAGGGGCGTGGCGGGCGCGCGGGCGCGGCAGTGAACGCATGCGCGTCATCGTGCACGCGCTGCCAGGCCCGTTCCGGACGCGGATCGCCCGCCGCCGCCACGCGATACACCGATTCGTCGCCCAGGCGCGCGCGCAGCCGTTCGCGCAGTTGTTCCCACGGCATCGCCTGCTGCGCACGCTGATCGAACAGATCGCGCGCGGCCGGCACGAACGGCGGCAATTCCCGCGCAAGCAGGCGCACGCCCACCACCGGCTGTTCGATCGAGACACGTTCCAGGCGATTGCGGGTCAGTTCGAACAGCATCGCCGGTTCGCGTTCGGCCGCGAGCAGTCCCACGTCCACCTCGGTGTGGCCGTGTTCGTGTTCGAGCCGCAACTGGAAACGCTGCACGCCGCCATCGCGGATCGACAGATACGTGCACAGATCCCCGATCAGGCGGCGCAGCGGGAACAGCAGCGCGGTATGGGTCTCGACTTCGTGGCCCAGTTCGATGCGCGCGTCGAAATAATCCGGCGGCGCGTAATACTCCAGCGGGTCGGCGCTGTCACCGTAAAGGCGATCCAGATGTTCGAGCACGTCCAGGCCGAAACGCCGCCGCAGGCTGTCGCGGGGCAACTGCCGCAGCGTGCGCAGATCGCGGATGCCCATCCGGTGCAGGCGTTCGCCGGCATCGCCCGGCATGCGCGCGCGGCGCACCGGCACGCGATCCAGCGTCTGCATCATCGCGGCCGGATTGGAAAACGCGAGCCCGTCGCGCAGACCTGCGAACACATGCGCCGCGCGCGGCGTGGGCGCCAGCGCGATGCGATGGCTGAACCCCAGGCCGGTGAGTTCCTCTCGCAACCGTGCCTCCATGCGCGGCCACGGACCGAACAGGCGGAAGCTCGCGCGCACTTCCAGCACGATGCATCCGGGCCACTGCGCACTGACCAGCGAACTGTGCCGGTACGCCCAGTTGGCGAGGAAGCGTTGCCAGCGGGATTCGGATTGCGGGTCGTAATCGACCATCGAAAAATCCGGCAGCAATGCATGGGCGGCCGTCAGCCGCATGCCAGCGCGAAGGCCGGCCTCCGCCGCGCTCGCATTGACCGCATGCAGATGACGCAACTGCGCCGGCCCGCCGACCAGCGCCAGCGGTGATTGCGGATCAGGCCGACGGCGGAGGACGGCGTCCAGCGCCAGCTGCGGCAGCAATAGGCAGGCCCACAACATGCGCGCGCTTCAATGCCGTTCCAGCGCGAAGCCGCGCGCCGGAGGATGGCCGCCACGGCATTTGCGCACATGCCAGGCACAGCCGCCGTCTGTCGAACGCGCATATTCAATCCGCAACGCGGCCGGTGAAGGATTGGCCGCATGCCGGCGATCCCGCAGGGCAAAGCCCAGGCAATCCCCGCTATCGGCGGCCACCTGCAGGCGTCGCAATGCCGGCCCATCGGCCTGTTCGGGCCAGCCGATCACCGCTTCGCAGGCGCCGCTGCGCAGGCATTGTTCGAACGCCCACAGCGCATCGCGCGGAGTGGCGTCGATGATCGCCAGGTTGTCCAGCGCCACGCCTGCGTCCTGCCACGCCGGGGCATAGGGCACATACGGCGGCGCGATGACGGCCACGGTGCTCCCGGCCTGGGTCAGGCGCGCCAGCGTGGGCATCAGCAGCGACAGCTCACCGATGCCATCGGCCGGCAGCAGCAGTTCGGTCAAAGCACGACGCGGCCAACCGCCCTGCGGCAGCAGGACATCGAGCGCGGCATGTCCGCTGGGTTCGCATTCCCCGCCGATGACGGCGCTGCGCCCTGCATGCCACAGCGTCTGTGCGGCCAGCAGCGAGTCGATGGCGACGACCGTGCCCATCAGTCCTGCCGGATCAGGCCGCAGTACAGACCTTCGATGGCGAAATCCTCGCTGGGATCCGGATCGATGGGCGCATAACCGGCGCTGCGCGGCATCAGCCGCAATTCGTTCGCGGTGCGGTGCAGGCGCTTGATGGTGATGCCTTCATCGCCCAGCCGCGCGACCACGATCTGCCCGTGCCGTGCTTCGGGCGTGACGTGCACGCCGACCAGATCGCCGTCGAGGATGCCGTCATCGCGCATGGAATCGCCTTCCACCCGCAGCAGGTAATCCGGACGCAGTCGGAACAGCCCGCCATCCACCCACAGATGCCGTTCCACCTCGCCATCACTGAGAATCGGTTGGCCGGCGGCCACCCGCCCCACCACCGGCAACGCGATCGCATCACCTTCTCCGGCGGGAGAACCCAGCAGGCGGATGCCGCGCGGGCGACTGGGATCGCGGATCAGGCAGCCTTTTTTTTCCAGCGCCTCCATGTGCTTGAACACCGCGCTGACGTGGGCGATGCCCACGGCCTGGCCGATTTCCTGCAGCGTCGGGGCCACGCCATGCCGAGCCAGATGCTCGCGCACGACCTGGAGGATGGCGGATTGTCGGGCGGTCAGGGTCAGGCTCACCCGGAGATTTTTTCACCAAAAAAGGTGAAATCCAAGGGTGAAAAGATGAATGCGGCCTTGCCTTCGGACCACAAAAAGACCATATTCGGTCTTTCGAATGGATGCCGCCATGCCCTATTCCCAGCAAATCAAACCCATCAGCTATCTCAAAGCCAATGCCGCCGAAGTGCTTGCCGAAATCGGTGAGAGCCGCGAGCCGCTGTTGATCACACAGAACGGCGAAGCCAAGGCCGTCCTGCAGGATGTCGCGTCGTGGGAGGAAACCCAGCAGACACTGGCTCTGCTGAAAATCCTGGCACTGGGCCAGCAGGAGGCCGCCGACGGCAAGCTGACTCCGGTCGCCGATGTAGTGGCCAGGCTGCGGGCCAAGTCGCAGGAATGAGCCGAAAACCTTCGAGCCATCGGGTCCTGCTCACCGCCGGTACGGAACGGGATCTGGAAGCGCTGCATGCGCATCTGCTGCGATCTGAAGGATCAACGGTGGCCGATCGACTGCTCCAGCAATTGCTGGAAGTGACCATGGAACTGTCCGACTTTCCGCAACGCGGTAATTTCCCGGCGGAACTGCTGGAACTCGGCATCCGCGAATACCGCCAGATTTTCTTCAAACCGTGGCGGCTGATTTACCGCATCGACGGCGATGAGCTGATCATCCATCTGCTCGTCGATGGCCGGCGCGATCTGCGGGCGTTGCTGGCGCGTCGTTTGCTGAGCGCCTGAAGCCGGCGCACTCAGCGCTTGGCGACCACGCGCGCGGGATTGCCCGCCACCGTCGCGCCTGCGGGCACATCGCGCGTCACCACCGAGCCCGCGCCAATCAATGCATCATCGCCCACGGTCACGCCCGGCAACAGGATGGCGCCGCCGCCAATCCACACATTGCGTCCGATACGAACGGGACGGCCGAATTCCGCGCCACTGCGACGCGTGTCCGGATCACGCGGATGATCGGCGGTGTAGATCTGCACCGCAGGCCCAATCTGCGTGCCCTGACCGATATGCACGTCGACCACGTCGAGAATGACGCAGTCGTAATTGAGGAACACGCCATCTTCCAGATGGATGTTGTAGCCATAGTCGCAATGGAATGGCGGGCGGATGACCACGTTCCTGCCCACTGAACCGAAGCGTTCGCTCAACAGCGCATGACGCGCCTGGGCCGATGCACCGAGCGCGGCGTTGTAGCGCACGAGCCAGGCCCCGGTGGCGGCCTGATCGGCCTGGATTTCCGCGTCGCTGGCCATGTACAGCTCGCCGGCGAGCATCTTCTGCTTTTCGGTCCTGGCCATCATCGTGCTCCGGTCAATGGTTGTTGCGCGCCCGCGCGAACGCGGCGGCCAGTGCGTTGTCGGCCGGCGGCGCGGAAGATCGCGTGGAGTTGTTGCCACCGCGCGGCTGTTCCCGCCCGCGATCCCGTCCATGGCGTGGCTGCGCGCCACGCGGGTCCGGCGATGCGGCGCGCTCTTCGCGGGCAGGCGCCGGTGCGTCTTCCAGCCGTCGTGTCAGCGCGATGCGCTTGCGCGGGATGTCGACTTCCAGCACGCGCACCTTGACGATGTCGCCGGCCTTGACCACATCGCGCGGATCCTTGACGTAGCGGTCGGCCAGCGCCGAGATATGGATCAGGCCATCCTGGTGCACGCCGATGTCGACGAACGCGCCAAACGCGGCCACGTTGCTGATCACTCCTTCCAGGATCATGCCCGGGCGCAGATCCTTGATGTCCTCCACGCCATCGGCAAACCGCGCGGCCTTGAATTCCGGGCGCGGATCACGGCCGGGCTTTTCCAGCTCCTTGAGGATGTCGCGCACGGTCGGCACGCCGAAACGCTCGTCGGTGAATTCCTCGGCACGCACACCGCGCAGGAATGCCGCATCGCCGATGATCTGCTTCACGCCGCGTCCGCTTCGCTGCAGGATGCGCTCGACCACCGGATAGGCTTCCGGATGCACCGACGATGCATCCAGCGGCTGATCGCCATCGGCGATGCGCAGGAAGCCGGCGCACTGCTCGAAGGTTTTCTCGCCCAGGCGCGCCACTTTCAGCAGTTCGCGACGATTGCGGAAGGGGCCGTTCGCGTCGCGGTGCACGACGATGTTCTCGGCCACCGTCGAGGACAGCCCGGACACCCGCGTGAGCAATGCGGCCGAGGCCGTGTTGACGTCCACGCCGACCGCATTGACGCAATCCTCGACGCGCGCATCGAGCGCGCGCGCCAGCCGGAACTGATCGACATCGTGCTGATACTGGCCCACGCCGATCGCCTTGGGTTCGATCTTCACCAGCTCGGCGAGCGGGTCCTGCAGGCGGCGCGCAATCGACACCGCGCCGCGCAGCGATACGTCCAGGTTCGGGAATTCCTTGGCCGCGAACTCCGACGCCGAATACACCGACGCACCCGCTTCACTGACGACGATCTTCTGCATCTTCAGTTCCGGCGCCAGCTTGATCAGATCGCCGGCCAGCTTGTCGGTCTCGCGCGAGGCCGTGCCATTGCCGATCGCGATCAGTTCCACCTGGTGCTTGAGGCACAACGCGCGCAGCGCATGCAGGGATTGATCCCACTGGCGCTTGGGTTCGTGCGGGTAGATGGTGGCGGTATCGACCAGCTTGCCGGTGCGATCGACCACGGCGACCTTCACGCCGGTGCGCAGCCCCGGATCCAGTCCGAGCACGGCCTTGGGGCCTGCCGGCGCGGCCAGCAGCAGATCCTTGAGGTTGTCGCCGAACACCGCGATGGCTTCGGCCTCGGCCTTCTCGCGCGCCTGGTTGAACAGATCCAGCAGCAGATGCATGTGCAGCTTGGCGCGCCAGGTCAATCGGCAGGCATCGAGCAGCCACTTGTCGGCGGGCCGGTTCTGCGCGGACACGCCGGCATGTCGGGCGACACGGCCCTCGGCCAACAGGTGTCCGGCTTCGGCGTCATTGCCCGGGTCCAGATCCAGATACAGCACTTCTTCGCGGCGTGCGCGGAACAGCGCCAGCAGACGATGCGAGGGAATCTTCGCCAATGGCTCGGCGTGATCGAAATAGTCGCGGTATTTCGCGCCGGCGTCTTCCTTGCCCTCGGCCACGCGCGCACGGATGACGCCGACTTCGCCCATCCATTCGCGCAGTTCACCGACCAGCGCGGCATTCTCGCCCCAGCGTTCCATCAGGATCGCGCGCGCACCTTCCAGCGCCGCCTTCACGTCGGCCACGCCCTTCTCCGCATCGACGTAGCCCGCCGCCGCGATTTCCGGCGTCTGCGAGGGATCGGCGAGCAGTCCATCGGCGAGTGGTTCCAGCCCGGCCTCGCGCGCGATCTGCGCGCGGGTGCGCCGCTTGGGCTTGTACGGCAGATACAGATCCTCCAGCCGCGCCTTGCTGTCGGCCGCCTCGATTTCCGCACGCAGTTCGTTGGTGAGCTTGCCCTGCTCCTCGATGCTAGCCAGCACGGACGCGCGCCGATCTTCCAGTTCGCGCAGGTAGGTCAGGCGCACTTCCAGATTGCGCAGTTGCGTG
Source organism: Pseudomonadota bacterium (assembly GCA_023390905.1). Classification (GTDB taxonomy): domain Bacteria; phylum Pseudomonadota; class Gammaproteobacteria; order Xanthomonadales; family Xanthomonadaceae; genus Pseudoxanthomonas_A. Next base: position 12,472 of record JAEWBY010000032.1, read on the forward strand.
TCGTCCAGGCCACCGGTGACTTCCTTGCGATAGCGCGCGATGAACGGCACGGTCGCGCCTTCGTCGAGCAGCGCGATCGCGGCGCGCGCCTGCGCGGTCTGCGCGCCGATTTCGGCGGCGATGGTCCTGGCGATCTGCAGGGCCAGCCGGGAATTGTTGTCTTGCATCGTTCGGACTTCCAAGGACGAAGCTCGATTGTGGCAACCTCCCCGCTCCAGCGAAACGGGTTGACAGCACGGCCGATTCAGTTAAAGGCACGACGCCCGGCCACGCGATCGGCATGCATGCCCGACAGCACGCTGCGGTACTCTTGTGGCATTCGCTCAGAGAGTTTTCCGCCGTGCGCGAGCTGTATCCGGACATCGAGCCGTTCCACCATGAAATGCTGCCCGTGGACGGGCTGCACACGCTCTACCTGGAGCAGTGCGGCAATCCGCGTGGGCTGCCCGTGCTGTTCCTGCATGGCGGCCCGGGCGCGGGATTGTCCGCCTTCCATCGCCGGTTTTTCGATCCGGCGCGCTATCGCATCGTGCTGTTCGATCAGCGCGGCGCCGGCCGCTCCACGCCGGCGGCCGAACTGCGCGACAACACCACCTGGCATCTGGTCGATGACATCGAACGCATCCGCGCGCATCTGGGCATCGAGCGCTGGGTGGTGTTCGGCGGGTCATGGGGATCGACCTTGTCGCTCGCCTACGCGCAACGGCATCCGGAACGCGTGCTGGGGCTGGTGCTGCGCGGCATCTTCCTCGGCCGGCCGGAGGAACTGCGCTGGTTCAACGAACGCGACGGCGGCGCGCAGGCGATTTTTCCCGAGCGCTGGGAACGCTATCTGGCCCACATTCCCGAGCAGGAACACGATGCGCTGGTCGAAGCGTACTGGCGACGGCTGGACGATCCGGACCCGGCCGTGCGTCTGGCGGCCGCGCGTGCCTGGAGCGAATGGGAAGGCGGCAGCACGACGCTGGTGCATGACCCGGATGAAGACGGCAAGTTCGAGGAGGCGCAGACCGCGCTGAACGTGGCGCGGGCCGAAGCGCATTACTTCCGTCATCAGGTGTTCCTCGAGCCGGATCAACTGCTGCGCGATCTGGATCGCATCCGCCACATTCCGGCCACCATCGTGCACGGCCGCTACGACATCATCTGCCCGATGAAGAGCGCACACGACCTGGCGCGCGCCTGGCCGGAAGCCGCGCTGAAGGTCGTGCTGGCCGGCCACAGCGCCGCCGATCCGGCGATCGTCGATGCGCTGGTGCAGGCCACGGATGCCCTCGCCGATCAGTTCGCCGCCGACCACTGATGCGATGAAGCGGCATTTCAAGACCCTGTCCGATGGATCGCTGATCGAATTCGATCGCGGCCAGTTCGACGACTGGTGCGTGTATCTGACCGTGCCGGGCGCGCAGCGCTTCGCGCCGCGCGATGCGTGGTACTTCGAGGAACTGCAACGCCTGGCCCAGGTGCATGGTGCGTATCGCCTGTACGAGGACTTCGTGCGCATCTATGAACGCACCGGCGATCAGGCGCACGCCGGCGTTCTGGCGTGGATCACCGGCTTGTCGGCCGCCTATGGCGGTGACGCCTTGCAGGTGGATCGACTGCTGACCATCCTGTACGCCGGCATGGTCGCCGAGGAAAACAAGGTGCGCGGCCCGCTGGGAAAACGCATCAAGCGGCTCGGGATCTACCAGGCGCTCATCGAAGGCCTGCCGGCCGAGGTCGCGGCCAATTACAGCCGCGACGTGGATGCCCGGCGGCTGGATCGCGAGTGCGCGCTGCGCGGATTCTGATCCGGACCGACGATCAGAACTCGCCGAGCACCCAACTGCTGAAGGTCGCGAAATATTCGCGCAGCCATGCGTTGTAACGCATGTACAGCGGTGTCGGTGCGGCTGCGCCGATGACGCTGTGGAGCCCGGCCTTGGCGGCGATGCGTTTGGCACGCACCAGATGGAAATCGCTGGTCACCAGCAGGACGCTGGCATCCTCGTCGATCCCGTGCTGCTGCAACACCAGGCGGCTGAAGCGCAGGTTTTCATCCGTGCTGGTGCTGCGGTCTTCCAGCCACAGACGGGTGCGCGCCACGCCCCGCGCCGCCAGATAATCGGCCATCAGCCCGGCCTCGCTGCAGGACAATCCATAGTCCACGCCGCCGCTGACCACGATCGGCGCCGATGGCCATCGCCGTGCCTGCGCCAGTCCCTCTTCCAGTCGCGCGGCAAGCATCGTGGAAGGCTCGCAACGCGGCGAGCCCGACCCCAGTATCACGATGGCCGCCGGCGCGTGCTGCAGCCGGCCATCCTGATCCGCATTCGCAATCGACCAGAAGAACGCCAGCACCGAGATCGACCACAGGCCCAGCGCCGCCCATCCACAACGCCACAGCCACGTGCGCATGCGGCCGGCCGAGCGCCAACGCGCGAAGAAGCTCCACCGCCAGGCCAGCAGCAGGGCGCATGCGCCGAGCGCGGCCGGAAGCGTCACGCCCAGACTGAAAGCGCCCTTCCACACCATCAGCACGATCGCATCCAGCAACAGCACCATCCCCACCACCGCCAGACCAATGCGCCGCCAGGGCGCATGGAACTCCTGATTCACCGCGTTCTGCCTGCATTGATTGCGAAGTGCGAGCTTAGCGATCTCCTGCGGCGGCGTCACACAGGAAAGGCCGCTTTCGCGGCCTTTCCTTTACATCAATCGCTACGGTTACGAGCGAACCGGCAGCAAGCGGATTTCCACGCGGCGGTTGAGCGCGCGGCCGGCATCGGTGTCGTTGCTGGCGATCGGATAGCGCTTGCCCATGCCGACGATTTCGAAGCGCTCGCGCATCAGGCCCTGGCCGATGAGGTAGTTGCCCACCGCCGACGCACGCTGTTCGGACAGGCGCTGGTTCACCGCATCGGTGCCGATGCTGTCGGTGTGGCCGGTCACCTCGACAATCGTCTGGTTGTACTGCTTGAGGGTGCTGGCGATGTTGTTGAGAGCCGGATAGAACTGGGACTTCAGCTCGGCCTTGCCGAAATCGAAGGTCACGCCATCGGGCAGGTTCAACTTGATGACGTCGCCATCGCGGCTGACATCCACGCCGGTGCCGGCGGTCTGGCGGCGCAGTTCGGCTTCCTGGCGATCCTGGTAGGCGCCGATCGCGCCGCCGGTCAGGCCGCCCACGCCCAGGCCGACGAGTGCGCGCTGACGGCGCTCGGTAGCGTCGCTGCCGCTGAGCAGGCCGACGGCCGCGCCGATGCCCGCGCCAATCAGCGCGCCGGTGCGCGTGCGATTCGGATCATTGGGATCGCTGGTCTGGCCGGTATAGCTGGCGCAGGAGCTCAGCATCAGGCTCGCGCCCAGCGCGATCAGCAAGGTCTTGGTGGCATGTGGCTTCATTCGACATCTCCTCGTCCGGGCACCATGCCCGCGTCAGCGGCCTCAACATAACGACCGGGCGATGAGTGTCGGCCAACTCGACGTGAAGGACGCACGAAGACGCGCGCGCCGGTTCAGCTACGGGACGGAAGTCGCGCGGGCGGCCGACGGCCCCTCAGTGATCGACGGTATTCCGATAGGCAGCCAGTGCCGCCTCGCGTCCCTCGGCGAGCGCCACGATGGGCCGGGCCGGATAGCCCGGTGCGAGCGCTGCGGCGCGCGGGTGTTCCCACGGCGCGAAGCGCGTCGCCGGCGGCAGCGCTTCGAGTTCGGGCAACCAGCGCGTGATGTACTCGCCGCGCGGATCGAAACGCTGCGCCTGGCTGACCGGATTGAACACGCGGAAATACGGGGCCGCGTCCGCGCCGGTGCCGGCCGTCCATTGCCAGCCCAGCGTGTTGTTGGCGAGATCGGCATCCACCAGCGTGTCCCAGAACCAGCGTGCACCGTGCCGCCAGTGCAGTCGCATGTGCTTGCACAGGTAGCTGGCGACGATCATGCGCACGCGGTTGTGCATGAACCCGGTGGCCCACAGTTCGCGCATGCTGGCATCGATGATCGGCACGCCCGTGCGTCCCCGCTGCCACGCATGCAGCAACGCCGCATCGGCGCGCGCCCAGTCGAAGTGCTCGAAACGCGGATTGAGGTTTTCATCCGGCGTATGCGGAAAATGATGCAACAAGTGATAGGCGAATTCCCGCCAGCCCAGTTCGCGGATGAAGCCATCGATGTCGGCCGCGGTGGCGGCCGTGCGTGCTCGCTGCACGGCGTCGACCACGCGCCACACCGCGATCTCGCCGAAATGCAGATGTGGTGACAGCCGCGAAGTTCCGATGCGATCCGGGCGGTCCCGATCCTGCACATAGCCGCGCAGTGCGCCGTCGACGAAGATCTCCAGCGCCTCGCGTGCGCCGGCTTCACCGGGGTGCCAGGTTTGCCAGAAGCCTTCATCCCAGCGCGGCCGGGGTTCCAGCCCCAACGCATCGAGCGTCACCGCATCGGACAGGCGCGGTGGCGCCGGCAAGCGTGCCGGTGCATTCCATGGCGGCGGGAGTTGCAGGCGTGACAGCGCAGTGCGCCAGAACGGGGTGAACACCTTGTACGGACCGCCCTGCCGGGTGGCCAGATCCCAGGGCTCGAACAGCAATGCGCCATTGCAGCTCTCCACTGCAAGCCCCTGCCCGCGCAATTGCTTCTTCAGCGCGGCATCGCGCGCTTGCGTGGCCGGCTCGTACTTGCGGTTCCAGAACACCGCCTCGGCGCCGGTGTCGGCGATGATGCGCTGCAATGCGTCCGCCGTCGGGCCATGGACGCAGTGCAGGCGCGAGCCGCGCGCGTGCAGATCAGCGGCCAGCGCCGCCAGCGAGCGGTGACGCCAGGCATCGGAGGCCGCCCCCGGCGCCCAGGCGCCCTCTTCCTCCGGCGCATGGATGTAGATCGGCAACGGCGCATGGCCGGCGTCCAGCGCCGCGCGCAGCGCCGGATGGTCGTCCAGGCGCAGATCGTTGCGGAACCAGACGATGGCGACGGACATGCGGCTTATTCGAAGCTGCCGATCGAATCGTGCGCGAGATTGTCGAAGCGGGTGTATTCGCCGAAGAACTTCAGCTTGCACGATCCGGTCGGGCCGCTACGCTGCTTGCCGATGATGATCTCGGCCAGTCCCTTGTCCGGCGAATTTTCCTTGTTGTAGTAGTCGTCACGGTAGATGAAGACGATCATGTCCGCGTCCTGCTCGATGGCGCCGGATTCGCGCAGGTCGGCCATCACCGGGCGCTTGTCGGTACGCGTTTCCAGCGAACGGTTGAGCTGCGACAGCGCGATCACCGGCACATTGAGTTCCTTGGCAAGCCCCTTGAGCGAGCGGGAAATCTCCGAGATTTCGGTCGCGCGGTTCTCGCTGTTGCCCGGCACCGACATCAGCTGCAGGTAGTCGATGACGATCAGGCCCAGATCGTGTTCGCGCTTGAGCCGGCGCGCCTTGGAACGCAGCACTTCGGGCGACAGGCCGGGCGTGTCGTCGATGAAGATCTTGGTTTCCTTGAGCATGCGGATGGCGCTGGTGACGCGGCTCCAGTCCTCGTCCTCGAGCTGGCCGGTACGCAGGCGCGTGGCATTGACGCGGCCGTTCGATGAAATCAGGCGCAGCGCAAGCTGCGCGGCCGACATTTCCATCGAGAACACCGCCACGGCCTTCTTGGACTTGATCGCGGCGTACTCGGCGATGTTCAGCGCGAAGGTCGTCTTGCCCATCGCCGGGCGCGCGGCCAGGATGATCAGATCCGTGGGCTGCAGGCCGGCGGTCATCTCGTCGAATTCGGTGTAGCCGCTGGGCAGGCCGGTGACGTTGCCGCCATTCTCGAAGCGGTTCTGCAGGACCTCGAACGCATCCTTCAGCGCGGTGTTCATGCCGACGAAATCGGTGCGCCCGCGCGCGCCGGCCTCGGCGATGGCGAACACCTTCTGCTCGGCCACGGCCAGCAGTTCGGTGCTCTCGCGGCCTTCGGGCTGGAAGGCATCGTTGACGATGTCGGTGCCGACATCGATCAGTTGCCGCATCACCGCCTTGTCGCGGACGATCTCGGCGTACGCGGTGATGTTGGCCGCCGATGGCGTACTGCTGGCCAGTTCGACCAGATAGGCGCCGCCGGCGACCTGCTCGAGCTGGTTCTGCGATTCGAACCATTCGCCCAGCGTCACTGCATCGTAGGGGCGATTGCGTTCGGCCAGTTCACTGATGGCGCGATAGATGAGCTGGTGATCGCGACGGTAGAAGTCCTTGTCGGTCAGCTTGTCGTTGATGCGATCGTAGGCTTCCGGGGCGAGCATCAGGCCGCCGAGCACCGCCTGTTCGGCTTCGATCGAATTGGGCGGAACCCGCAGGTGCTCGATGCGCGCGTCGTGGGAATCGTGGCGGAAACCGGGCCGGGCGGACATGGGGAAGGACAGCTCCTGGGTTCACGATGCAGGGAAAGCGGGACGAATCATGGTAGTCGCTCCGCCTGCAGGCAGTTGCAGATAACCATGTGGATAACCGGTGGGAATCTCACGGGCCGCGACGGCTGCGCGCCTGCATCGGGAGCGCGACGGGCCGGCATCGCGTCCGGCGGCCGGCCGGCGGTCCATGGTGCTCGGCAGCACCGGAAAGCCCATCCCGTTCGGTCTTCTGTTTCCAGCAAACAAAACGGGCGCCTCGCGGCGCCCGTTCGGATGACGTTGCCGGGGCCGGATCAGGCTTCGGCTTCGACGATCACCTTGATGGTGGTCTCGACGTCGGCGTGCAGCTTGGCGATCACTTCGTACTCGCCCACGTTGCGGATCGGGCCTTCGCCCAGCACCACTTCGCTCTTTTCCAGCGGCAGGCCGGCAGCAGTGAACGCATCGGCGATGTCGCGCGGACCCACCGAACCGAACAGCTTGCCTTCGGTCGAGGCGTTGGCCTTGACGGTCACGCTCGCACCTTCCAGCTTGGCGCGACGGCCTTCGGCCTCGTCGTGCACGGCCTTGGCCTTGGCTTCGTAATCGGCGCGCTTGGCTTCGAACTCGGCCAGGTTGGCGGCGGTTGCCGGCACGGCCTTGCCCTGCGGCACCAGATAGTTGCGGCCGTAGCCGGGCTTGACGCTGACCTTGTCGCCGAGGACGCCGAGGTTGGTCACTTTCTGCAGAAGAATCAGTTCCATCGTATTGCTCCGTTATTCGTTAGCGACGCATGCGCCGCAACGCTGGCTGTCCGAATAGGACGGGGAAGACGCCGGGAAAGCCGCATGGCCTTCCCGATGCGAACCTGCTGCAGGCAGCAGGTTCTTCCGGAGAACCGGATCAGACGTCGTGGTTGTCCGTGTACGGGATCAGGGCCAGGAAACGCGCGCGCTTGACGGCGGTGGCGAGCTGACGCTGGTAGCGGGACTTGGTGCCGGTGACGCGGCTCGGAACGATCTTGCCGGTCTCGGTCAGGTACTGGCGCAGGGTGTTGAGATCCTTGTAGTCGATCTCCTTCACACCTTCGGCCGTGAACTTGCAGAACTTGCGGCGACGGAAGAACTTGGACATGAGTGGGCTCCTTAGGCAGCTTCAGCGTTGTCGGAGTCGGCGGCCGCTTCAGTGCTCTCGCCTTCCTCATCGTCGCGACGGCGGCGCTCACCGCGCTCGGCCTTGTCGCCCTTCTCGTCCTTGTTCTTCATGATCAGGGACTGTTCGGTGTCGGCGTCGTCGCGCTTGATCACCAGGTGACGCAGGATCGCGTCGTTGAAGCGGAACAGTTCCACCAGCTCGTTGAGCACGGACTGATCGGCTTCGATGTTGAGCAGGACGTAGTGGGCCTTGACCAGGTTCTGGATCGGGTAGGCCAGCTGGCGGCGGCCCCAGTCTTCCAGACGGTGGATCTTGCCGCTGCCGTTTTCGACCAGGCCCTTGTAGCGCTCGATCATCGCCGGCACCTGCTCGCTCTGGTCCGGATGGACCAGGAACACGATTTCATAGTGACGCATCGTTTTTACCTTTCGGATGTTGGCCCGGACAGCGCCGGGCGGACAGCTCCCCGTCGTCGTGGACGCGGTGGAGCAAGGGCCTTGCCGGCCCGAGGGCGGCAAGGAGCCGGAAATTATGGCAGGTCAATGACTTGCGGGCAAGCTGGGTTCGGGAGCCGGGAGCCGGGAGCGGGGAACCGCGATTGCCCCGCCCCCGCTCGTGTTCCCGGTGCGAATCACTTTCCGGCCGAGCCGCCTCGCTGGCCCGCAATCCAGGCGTCGATGTGCCGTTCCAGCGTGTCCAGCGGGACCGAGCCGGTGTTGAGCACTTCGTCGTTGAACGATCGCAGGTCGAATCGCGGCCCCAGGGCCGTGGAGGCGCGCTCGCGCAGCTCGGAGATCTTCATCTGGCCGATCTTGTAGGCCAGCGCCTGCCCGGGCCAGGCGATGTAGCGGTCGATCTCGTTGACGATGTCCTGATCGGTCTTGGCGGCGTTGTCCTTGAAATAGGCGATCGCGCGCTCTCGGCTCCAGCCCATCGAATGCATGCCCGTGTCCACGACCAGCCGCACCGCCCGCCACATGTCGTAGGTCAACTGGCCGAAACGATCGTAGGGGTCCTCATACAGGCCCATGTCGTATCCGAGCCGCTCGGCATACAGGCCCCAGCCCTCGCCATAGGCGACGAAATACGCGGTCTTGCGGAACATCGGCAGCTCCGGCAATTCGATGCCGCGCGCCATCTGGAAATGATGGCCCGGCACGGCTTCGTGCAGGGACAGCGCCATCATTTCCCACTTCGGCCGCATCTCGGGCCGGTAGAGATTGACGTAGTAGAAGCCGGCGCGGCTGCCGTCGCTGGCGCCGGGCTGGTAGTACGCGGTGGTGGTGTCGGGCGCGACGTTGTCCGGAATGGGCCGCACGCCGTAGGGCAAGCGGGGAATGGTATGGAACACCTTCACCAGTTCGGGATCGATGCGCTTGGCGAGCGCGCCGTACGCCTGCAGCAGTTCATCCGGCGTGCGGTGGAAGAACTTCGGATCGGTCCGCAGGTGGGTGAAGAACGCCTGCAGATCGCCCTGGAATCCGACCTGCGCCTTGATCTTCTCCATCTCCGCGCGGATGCGCGCCACTTCCTCCAGGCCGATGGCGTGGATCTGGGCCGGGGTCAGCGAGGTGGTCGTGTAGTACGCCGCCAGCGCCGCGTAATAAGCCTGTCCGTCGGGCAGATCGGTGATGGCGATGCTGTCGCGGCTGGCCGGCAGGTAGGTCTGTTCGAAATAGGCCAGCAGTTTGCGGTAGGCCGGGACGATTTCGCCGGCGATGAGCGCCTGCGCCTGTCGTTGCAGGCCGGCGCGTTCGGCTTCGGGCACGCTGTCGGCGAACTTGCGGAACGGTCGATAGAACGGGCTGTCCACCGGCGTGTCGACGATCTGCGCGGCGATCTGCGCCTTGACCCGTTCCATCAGCACGCGCGGCGGCATGTAGCCTTCGGCCAGGCCTCGCTGCATCAGCACCAGCGTTTGATCGACCTGGGTGTCGATGCTCGCCATGCGCGAGAGCCAGTTGCGGTAATCGGCCACGCTGGCGAACGGCACGATCTCGGACATGCCATCGGCCAGTTGCACGCCGGCCTGATGCGTGATCGGCTGCAGGTATTCCTTGAACCGCTGCCGCGCCACCGCCTGCTGCAGGTTCCATTCGAAGGTGTCGTAATTGAGCTGATCGGCCGGGCTCAGGCCGCTGCGGCCGATGGCGTGCAGGCGCTGCAAGGCATCGCGGTCCTCGCGTTCGACACGCGCGATTGCTTCCAGGCTGCGATCGCTCCAGCGATCGTTGTAGCGCGGATCACCGTTGTAGCTGGCGTTCTCCGGATTTTCGCGCAGGCCGCGTTCCCATTCCGCGGCGAACAGGGCCTCCAGCGCGGCATGCTTGCCGGCAGCCTCCTGCGCGTGCACGGACACCGGCGCGCCCAGAGGCAGCGCCAGCAGTGCAGCCAGGCACAAGGATCGGATCATCGGAATCTCCCCGGGGCAAAGCCGGAGAGCTTAGCGGCACCGATGCCGGATCGGCAGTGCCATCGAGCGCCGGTCAGGGCCGGCGCATCAGGCCGCGTCGGCCTGCGTGGTGAAGCTCTCGCCGCAACCGCATTCGGCCGTGGCGTTGGGATTGCGGAACAGGAACGTCTCGCTCAGGCCCTGCTTGGCGAAATCGATCTCGGTGCCATCGACCAAGGGCAGGCTCTGGGCATCGACGAGGATCCGCACGCCCTCGAACTCGAACACCGTGTCGTCGGCATTCTGTTCGCGCGCCAGATCCGCCACGTGGCCCCAGCCCGAACAACCGGTGCGGGTCACGCCGAAGCGCAGCCCGAGCGCACCCGGGGTCTGCTCGACGAAACGCCGCACGCGTTCCAGGGCGACGGGGGTCAAGGTGATGGCCATGCGGTTCTCCAGACAGAGCGGTTGATTATAGTCGCCGCGCGACGGCTCGCCCGCCGCTCCGGTAAACTCCTCGTTCCATAGATAGTTCTGTTACGGAAGGATTCAAGTCATGACGGTGGTGAGCGTCGAACATGCGCTTGCGGGCAAGATCCCGGAAGGCGGCGAGGCAACGGTACGCGGGTGGGTGCGCACGGTGCGCGGCAATGCCGGGCTCGCTTTCGTCAACGTCACCGATGGCTCCTGCTTCGCTCCGATCCAGGTCGTGGCCACCGACGCGCTGTCCAATTTCGATGACATCAAGCGGTTGACGCCGGGCTGCGCGGTCGTGGCGCGCGGCACGCTGGTCAAGTCGCAGGGCAAGGGGCAGTCGTTCGAAATCCAGGCCAGCCAGATCGACATCGTCGGCTGGGTCGAGGAACCGCTGACCTATCCGATCCAGCCCAAGCCGATGACGCCGGAATTCCTGCGCGAAGTCGCGCACCTGCGTCCGCGCACCAACCTGTTCGGCGCGGTGACGCGCATCCGCCACTGCCTGTCGCAGGCGGTGCACCGCTTCTTCCACGAACGCGGCTTCTACTGGATCAGCACGCCGATCATCACCACCTCCGACGCCGAGGGCGCCGGCCAGATGTTCCGCGTATCCACGCTGGATCTGGCCAACCTGCCGCGCGATGGCAGGGGGGAGGTGGATTTCTCGCGCGATTTCTTCGGCAAGGAAACCTTCCTGACCGTGTCCGGGCAGCTCAATGTCGAGGCCTACTGCCTGTCGCTGAGCAAGGTCTACACGTTCGGGCCCACCTTCCGCGCCGAGAACAGCAACACCACCCGCCATCTGGCCGAGTTCTGGATGATCGAGCCGGAGATCGCCTTCGCCGATCTCGCCGCCGACGCGGATCTGGCCGAGGATTTCCTCAAGTACCTGTTCCGCGCCGTGCTCGACGAGCGCGCCGATGACATGGCCTTCATCGCCGAACGCGTGCAGCCGGATGCGGTCACCCGACTGGAAGCCTTCATCAATGCGCCGTTCGAGCGCATCGATTACACCGATGCGATCGGCCTGTTGCAGAAGTCGGGCAAAAAGTTCGATTTCCCGGTCGAATGGGGCCTGGACCTGCAGACCGAACACGAGCGCTGGCTGACCGAACAGCACGTCGGCCGCCCGGTGGTGGTGATGAACTATCCCGAGCACATCAAGGCGTTCTACATGCGCCTGAACGACGACGGAAAAACCGTCGCGGCGATGGACGTGCTGGCGCCGGGCATCGGCGAGATCATCGGCGGCAGCCAGCGCGAAGAGCGCCTGGACGTGCTCGACGCGCGCATGGCGCAGTTCGGGCTGGATCCGGCGCATTACGGCTGGTACCGCGACTTCCGCCGCTATGGCAGCGTGCCGCACGCGGGGTTCGGCCTCGGCTTCGAGCGGCTGGTGGTGTACGTCTGCGGCCTGTCCAATATCCGTGACGCCATCCCCTACCCCCGCGCGCCCGGCAGCGCCGAGTTCTGATGGCCGGACATCGGATCGGATGGCGCGGCGTGCAACCTGAGTGGATGAGCTAGCCGATGCTTCTATTCTTCGCTCTCTGCCTGGTCGGCGTGGCAATCGCGGGGTTTTCCGCGTTCGTCATCTTCTGGCCGCTGACGCTGGTGCACGTGCGTGATCGCCATGCCGGGCTCGCCGCGCACTGGGGTGAAGGCGCATTCCTCAAGCCGGAGGCCCTGCGCTGGCTGCTCTCCGCGCATTACCGCGCAGCCGGCGACGCCTCGCTCAGCGGACTGGCGACGCCTGCGCGCATTTCCCTGCTGGTGATGGTCGGCGCGCTCGCGCTGTCCGGACTGCTGGCGCTCATTTCGATGGTGATGTCATGAATCAGGACTCGGCCCACGACACGTGGTACCTGGCCGCGCTCGGCCGCACGCTGATCTGGGCGCGGCTGCGCGTGCGCGAAGCCGGCACCGCCGAGGTATTCGACAGCGACGGCAACACGCTGACCTATGACAGCGAGGACAGCGCTCGTTCGGCCCTGCTCGATGCGGACTTCGTGTCCTACGAGGGCCTGGACGAAGACGACGCGCTCGCGCGCGGCTTCTCGTTGCGGGAAGTGGCGCCGCCGCGCGCCGATTCGGATGAAGCGTTGCACCCGCTGATGGTGCGTACGCTCGGCGCGCGCGCCTGAACATGTACAACCCGCGCGCGTTCGCCGAAAGCGATCTTGCCGCGCTCGATGGATTGATTGAGCGGGATCCCTTCATCAGCCTGATCACGGTCGATGCCGATGGCCTGCCCTTCGCCAGTCACCTGCCGGTGCTGTACCGGCGCTCGCAGGATCAGGTGCGGCTGGAAGGCCACTGGGCCCGGCCGAATCCGCAGGCGCGGCATGCGGGCGCGGCGCTGGCGATCGTGCACGGCCCGCACGCATACGTGTCGCCCGGCTGGTACGCCGACAAGGAGGCCGCCGCGCGCGTGCCGACCTGGAATTACGCCGTCGCGCATCTGCGCGGCCGTCTGGAAGCCTTCGACGATGAAGCTGCACTGGGCGATCTGGTCGATCGACTGAGCCGGCACCACGAAGCGCGCGTCGGCCAGGACTGGCGGTTCGAGATCCAACGCGAGGATCATCGCCGGCAACTGCGCGGCATCGTCGGGTTCCGCCTGCACGTCGATGCGATCGCCCTGAAGTTCAAGCTCTCGCAGAATCATCCCGATGCCAACGTGACCGGCGCCGCCGATGCGCTCGATCGACTGGGACAGCACGAAGTCGCGCACCTGATGCGCGATCGCCTTGCGCGACGCCCGTAGCGCGCTTCACTCCGGCGTCCGCGCGGACTGATCTACACTGCGGCAAACGCTGGGAACCCGCATGGATCTGAATCTCTCCGGCCGTCGCGCACTGGTCTGCGGCGCATCCGAAGGCATTGGCCGCGCCACCGCGCACGAACTGGCCCTGCTCGGCGCCAGCGTCACCGTGCTGGCGCGTCGCGCTGAGGTGCTGAAGGACGTGGCCGAATCGCTGCCGCGCACGCACGGCGACCAGCAGCATGGTTGGATCACGGCGGACGTGGCCGATCACGCGGGGTTGCAGGCCGTGCTCCTGGCCCATCTGCGCGATCAGCCCTGCCATATCCTGATTAACAACAGCGGCGGTCCACCGGGCGGGCGCGCAATCGATGCATCGGCGGTCGAGTACCTCGACGCCTTCCGCCATCACCTGCTCGCCAACCAGTTGCTTGCACAGGCGCTGGTGCCGGGGATGCGCACGGCCGGCTGGGGCCGCATCGTCAACGTCATCTCGACCTCGGTGAAGGAACCGATTCCCAACCTGGGCGTGTCCAACAGCATCCGGGGGGCGGTCGCGAGCTGGGCCAAGACGCTGTCGCGCGAACTCGGCGGCGACGGCATCACGGTCAACAACGTGCTGCCGGGCTACACGCGCACACGCCGCCTCGAACAGATCCTCGCCGATCGCAGCGCCGCGACCGGCCAGGACGAAGCGGCCGTCGCGCGCGGCATGCTGGCGACCGTTCCGGCGGCGCGGTTCGCCGAAGCCGGCGAAATCGCCGCCGCCATCGCCTTCCTCGCCTCGCCCGCCGCCGGCTACATCAACGGCGTGAGCCTGGCCGTCGATGGCGGGCGCATGCATTCAATCTGATTACGCGGCATCGCAGCGCAACACGCCCTCGCACACGGACGCGCTAGGCTGGGCGCATGCAGACACTGACGCACTGGATTGACGGTCAGGCCCGGCCCGCGCGCTCGGGCCGCTGGCGCGATGTGCATGCGCCCGCCGATGGCACCACCTACGCACGGCTCGCCGACGGCGACGCGGCCGACGTGCACGCCGCCATCGCCGCCGCCGAACGCGCGCAGCCCGGCTGGTCATCGCTGCGCAATTCCGAACGCGCGGCCTGGCTGGAACGGTTGGCGAACGCGCTCGAACAGCGGCTGGAGGATTTCGCACGCGCCGAATCACGCGATGCCGGCAAGCCGATCCGCCTGGCCCGGACGGTCGAGATCCCGCGCGCGATCGCCAACCTGCGCTTCTTTGCGCACGCGGCAACGCAGTTCGGCAGTGAGTCGCACCACGGCGAGGCAGGACTCAACTACACGCTGCGGCTGCCGCTGGGGGTGGTGGCGACGATCTCGCCGTGGAATCTGCCGCTATACCTGTTCACGTGGAAAATCGCGCCCGCGCTCGCGGCCGGCAACACGGTCGTGGCCAAGCCCTCGGAGGTCACGCCGCTGACCGCGACGATGCTGGGCGAACTGGCCGCCGCGATTGGATTTCCCGCCGGGGTCCTCAACATCGTGCATGGCGGCGGTCCGGACGTGGGCGAACCACTGGTGACCGATCCACGCATCAAGGCGGTGTCCTTCACCGGCAGCACGCGCGTGGGCCAACGCATCGCCGCGCTCGCCGCGCCGTCACTGAAGAAGGTGTCGCTGGAACTGGGCGGCAAGAACCCGACCCTCGTGTTCGCCGACAGCGACTGGCGCGGGCAGCTGGATCTGATCGTGCGTTCCGCATTCCAGAATTCGGGCCAGATCTGCCTGTGTGGATCACGCCTGCTGATCGAACGCTCGATCCTCGACGAATTCCGCGACGCCTTCGTCGAACGCGCGCGTGCGCTGAAGCTCGGCGATCCTTCCGACGAATCCACCGATCTCGGCCCGCTTGTTTCGCAGGCGCACTTCGACAAGGTCAGCGCTTGCCTGCAACGTGCGCGCGAGGACGGCGGTCGCTTCCTGCTGGATGGGGATCGGCCTGCGCGCGGCGGCTGGTTCATCGGCCCGACCCTCATCGAAGGGCTCGGCCCGGACTGCGCGAGCAACCGGGAAGAGATCTTCGGCCCGGTGGCGACCCTGCAATCCTTCGGCGATGAACAGGAAGCGCTGCACCTGGCCAATGCCTGCGATTACGGACTGGCGGCGATGATCTGGACCGGGGATCTGGCCCGCGCCCATCGGCTCGCCGCGCGCGTGCAGGCCGGCATCGTCTGGATCAACACGTGGCTGATGCGCGACCTGCGCACGCCGTTCGGCGGCATGGGCCAGTCCGGGCTGGGACGTGAAGGCGGCGCGGACGCCATGCGCTTCTTCACCGACGCCCGTAATGTCACCGTGCCCACGGGCGGATGAAGCGTCTTCCGCTTGGCGGAACTTGCCGCTTCGGCGCAAACTAAGCGCACTGACACCACGACTGCCGCCGGCAGTTCCCGGCGGCGCGCAAGCGCCCCGCCCTCAACCGGAAGCCGCCCGTGAGCGATCTCGAAGACCTGCTGCGCAATAACCGTGAATGGGCCGAACGGATCAAGCATGAAGATCCGGGATTCTTCAAGCGCCTGTCGCAACAGCAATCCCCGCGCTATCTGTGGATCGGCTGCTCCGATTCGCGCGTGCCCGCCAACCAGATCCTCGGACTGGATCCGGGTGAAGTATTCGTCCACCGCAACATCGCCAACGTCATGTCGCACGGCGATCTGAACTGTCTGTCGGTGATCCAGTTCGCGGTCGACATCCTCAAGGTCGAGCACATCCTGCTGGTCGGCCACTACGGTTGCGGCGGCGTGCATGCGGCGCTGACCGGCGCGCGCGTGGGCCTGGCCGACAACTGGCTGCGCCACGTCGCCGATGTCGCCACCAAGCACACCGAGC
Organism: Pseudomonadota bacterium; assembly: GCA_023390905.1. Classification (GTDB taxonomy): domain Bacteria; phylum Pseudomonadota; class Gammaproteobacteria; order Xanthomonadales; family Xanthomonadaceae; genus Pseudoxanthomonas_A. The sequence continues at coordinate 28,458 of JAEWBY010000032.1, forward strand.
TGCTGGGCGAGGTCGATACCGAATCGCTGCGCCACGCCCGCCTGTGCGAACTCAACGTGATCGAGCAGGTCTTCAATGTCTGCCAGACCACCGTCGTGCAGGATGCCTGGGCGCGCGGGCAGCCGTTGTCGGTGCATGGCTGGGTCTACAGCCTGTTCGACGGCCGCGTGCGCGAACTGGGCATGGACGTGGATTCCCAGGAGGCCCTGCAGCCGGTCTACGCGCGCGCGCTGGCCGGCATTCCGCCACGGATGAAGTTCGATGACTGAAGGCATCCACGCCGATCGCGCCCCCGCGCCCGTGGGTGCGTATCCGCACGCGCGGCGCGTCGGCGGACTGCTGTTCCTGTCCGGCATCGGCCCGCGCGATCCGGCGACCAACGCCATCGTCGGCAACGTCCATGACGCCGACGGCCACCTCATCAGCTACGACATCGAAGCGCAGACGCGGGCGGTGTTCGCCAACGTGCGCAGCGTGCTCGAAGCCAGCGGCGCGCGCTGGGAAGATCTGGCCGATGTCACCGTGTATCTCACCGACATGGCGCGGGATTTCCGCATCTACAACCAGGTGTGGAGCGAGTTCTTTCCCGAGCCGGCGCGCGCGCCCTGCCGCACCACGCTCGGCATCACCTCTCTGCCCACGCCGATCGCCATTGAACTGAAGTGCATCGCCGCCCTGCCCGAGGATCGCTGACATGCTGCCCGGCCCGCTCAACCTGCACGCCTGGATCGAGGAACACCGCCACCTGCTCAAGCCGCCGGTGGGCAACAAGGTGGTGTACGCCGGCGATTTCATCGTGATGGTGGTCGGCGGCCCGAACCAGCGCACCGACTACCACTACGACGAAGGCCCGGAATGGTTCTATCAGATCGAAGGCGAGATGGTGCTGAAAATCCAGGAAGACGGCGCCGTGCGCGACATTCCGATCCGTGCCGGGGAAACCTTCCTGCTGCCGGCACGCGTGCCGCACTCGCCGCAACGGATGCCGGACAGCATCGGACTGGTGATCGAGCGCCGCCGACTGCCGCATGAGCAGGACGGCCTGATGTGGTTCTGCGAACGCTGCAACCACAAGCTCTACGACGAGTACTTCGCGCTGAAGAACATCGAGACGGATTTTCCCCCGGTCTTCGATCGCTTCTACTCCTCGCGCGAACTGCGCACCTGCGAGGCATGCGGGCACCTCAACCCCGCCCCCGCCCGCTACGTGATGCCCGATACCTGAAAGCGACGTCGTTCCGTGCCGGAGGGCTTCGGCTCCATCGGCCATTCACCCACGTGGTCGCACGTGAAGCGCCCGCAAGCGTATCCACGGCATCGCAGCATGCCGCCCGCCTGACCGTCGGCTACACTCGCGGCCATGCTCAAAATCGACACGCACGCGCATTTCCTGCCCCGCGACTGGCCCGACCTGGCGAGCAAATACGGTGACGTGCGCTTTCCGGTGATCCACCACGGCGATGACGGACGCCACCGCATCTACAAGGACGGCAAGTTCTTCCGCGAGATCTGGCCCAAGACCTGGGATCCGATCGAGCGCATCGCCGATTACGCCAAGTTCGGCGTGCAGGTGCAGGTGATCAGCACGGTGCCGGTGATGTTCAGCTACTGGGCCAAGCCGCACCACGCGCTCGAACTGCACCAGGCCCTCAACGACCACACCGCCGAAGCCTGCCGCGCGTATCCGAAACATTACGCGGGCATCGGCACGGTGCCGATGCAATCGCCGTCGCTCGCGATCCGCGAACTCGAACGCTGCATGGACCAGCTGGACCTGCAGGGCGTGCAGATCGGTTCGCACGTCAACGATTGGAACCTCGACGCGCCGGAGTTGTTCGAGTTCTTCGAAGCGGCGAGCGAACTCGGCGCTGCGATCCTCGTGCATCCGTGGGACATGATGGGCAGCGAGTCGATGCCGAAGTACTGGCTGCCGTGGCTCGTGGGCATGCCCGCCGAGCAATCGCGCGCCGCGTGCTGCCTCGTCTTCGGCGGCGTGCTCGAACGCTTGCCGAACCTGCGCATCTGCATGGCGCACGGCGGCGGCAGCTTCCCGTACACGATCGGCCGCATCGAGCATGGCTTCAACATGCGCCCGGACCTCGTCGCCACCGACAATCCGCGCAATCCGCGCGATTACATCTCGCGCCTGTATTTCGATTCCTGGGTCGCCGACCCGCGCGCACTGCAATACCTGCTCGACACCTGCGGTGCGCGCCGCGTGATGCTCGGCACCGACTATCCCTTCCCGCTCGGCGAACAGGAACCCGGCGCCGGCATCGCCGCGCTCGCGTTGAACGAAGCCGAGCAGGCCCGCCTCTACCACGGCACCGCGCTGGAATGGCTGGGGCTGCACGCCTCGCGTTTCGCGAACGCCTGATTGCACTCGACATGACCGACGCCCTCTTCGACATCGACCGCATCCGCGCCCTCGATGCCGCCGACCCGCTGCGCGCCTTCCGCGACGACTTCCACATCCCGCTGCACGACGGTGCGCCGCAGGCGTATTTCTGCGGCAACTCGCTCGGCCTGCAACCGAAGGGCGCGCGCGCGATGGTCGAGGAAGTGCTCGACAAATGGGCGCGCGATGCGGTCGAAGGCCACTTCCTCGAACCTGCGCCGTGGATGCCGTATCACGGGCTCGTGCGCGATGCGTTGGCGGGTGTGGTCGGTGCGGAGCCGAGCGAAGTCGTCGCGATGAACAC